>NZ_LOJI01000006.1 GCF_001595965.1 Polynucleobacter yangtzensis | reverse complement strand
TAGCTCAGGGAGGGTGAGTTGTTCAGGCGCTAAGGTTAGCGCCTTGCCAGCACTGGCTTCTAGGATGCGAGTGCGCTCTGCAGTAGAGAGGAGGGGTACTTGTGCTAGCGGTGTATCTGCTAAGTCTGGTAACTGGTTTAACAGTTGCTCAAGACGCTCTAAGAAGTCATGCGCTTGTTGCGCATCCATCGAGTGTCTATCAAAGTTCAGACGTAGACGTAAGCTGTCTCCAGGGATGGCTGCTAAAGCAATGCGATAGTGGGTGCTGTCATAGCCTTCAATCGACTCAACCCCGAGGTCTGCGAAGGTTTGAGCATTTGCACCAACGGGGTAATTTTCATAAACGAACAAGGCTTCAAATAAATCTTGATTACCTAGATTGGCTAGCTGCGAGATAGCCATGAGACCCAGGTGTGCATGCGCCTCTTGCTCAGCCTGTGCAATTTGTTGTGCGCGCAACCATTGGTTTAATGGCAGCGTTGGCTTAATCTCAGTGCGCAGCGGTAGGGTGCCGATAAATAAACCGATCGCACGATCAATACCATTGAGCATACTATTGCGACCATTTCGAACGCTACCGATCGTTAGCTCCGGTAAGCGACTCATGCGCGTGAGTAGCAAGATATATAAACCTTGCAAGACGCTTGCTGGAGTTAATCCCTGCTGTCTTGCAAACTGCTCTAACTTGGTAGTGCCGCTGGTATGAACGGTATGCCATACCTCGCCAATACCTTCTTGCATTACGCTAGGCGGCGCTAACTCTAGTGGGGTGACGCTCATACCCGCTAGGTGTTCTTGCCAGTATGTTCTGGCGCTAGCGCGATCTTGTTGCGCTAACCAGGCTAGGTGGACTTGCCAAGCAAATGGTTTATCTAGAGCCGCGGCTTTGCCTTGATGTTCTGCGCTATACAGCAGTGCAAGCTCTTGTAAAAGGATGGGCATTGACCAACCATCTAAATTGAGGTGGTGGTTCGAGATCAAGAGCGCATAGCGCTTGTCATCCAAAGGAGCGCAACGTGCACGGATGAGTGGTCCTTGTTCTAAGTCAAAACCACGCGCGCGGTCTTGTGCACGCAAAGTATCAATGCGCTCTTGTGGATCACCCTCTATAACAACATTTTCCCAGTCATAAAAATCAGGCGCTTGGATGACACCCAGACCGGCGGTTAATTTATGCGGGACTAATACCAAACGTAAGATGGCATGGCGTGCGCACAGTAAGGCCCAGGCGCGCTCTAGTGCGTCAATATCAACCGGACGCTGAAGGATGAGGACGAACTGCACGTGGTAAGGATCAACATGCTCTTTACTCAGGATTAAGGTCTCAAACGCCAAACCTTGTTGGAGTGGCGTAAGCGGTACTAAGTCAGTGAGCTGGGGTGCCTGCGTGATGATGTGATCGAGCAGCTCTTGCGTTAATGGTGCGCTGGCATCTTGGGTGAGCAATGCTTGTTGTGCCAGAGCAAAATCAGATGGGGTATAGCGATTGGCTAATGGCGCGTGTAAGCAATGTTTGGTGAGCGCTAGTAAGGCCGCTTCAAAATGTTGTGCTAGTGCCGCAATGGCTGGCGCACTGTGTGTGAGCTTGCAGTAATCCACATCAAAGTGGAAGCAGCCTTGGGCAGTGACTACGGCATTGATATCAATCAGATGTAGGCGTTGGCGCTCTAGATCATCACCAGAAGCACTCAGACCGCTTTCATGTAACTGCCAGCTTTGCGGGTGGTCTTTGCGATATTCAAAACGACCTAAATAGTTAAAGCTAATGGCTGGTTCACGATGCTGCGTATCGTGCGCTAGTGTGCTGGCAGGATCTAAATAGCGCAAGACGCCATAACCTAAACCTTTATCTGGCAGGCTGCGTAAACGTTCTTTTACTTGACCAATGGCTTTGCCTGCTTGCTCAGAGTCGCGATAGTCTAAATCGGCTAGTGGCAAGCTCACGGGGAAGACGCTGGTAAACCAGCCAATGGTACGCGTGAGATCGGCGTCGGTTTCTCGGCCGTGACCTTCTAGGGTTACTAAAGGATTGCCAAGCTCTTGTTGGTAATAGGTTTTAGACCAAGCACGCAGTGCTAAACCTAAGGCGCTTAACAGTAAGTCATTAATCTGCCCATGGTAGATGCTAGGTGCACGTAATAATTGTTCGGTCGCATCGGGATCCAGTGTGCCGCTAATGCGCGCACTGTTAGCTAAGGTGTTTTGCGCGCCGGTAATCTGATGTTCTTGCGGTAAGGTAACGCCCGGTGTTAATTGAGCTAACCAGAGAGCTTCTTCTGAACGACGTTTGCCAAGACGTCCTTCGCTGGCTAATTGATGGGCCCAATCATGCAAAGACATGGTGCGCTCTGGGAGCACAGCGTCGATATTTTGGCTCAGCGTATCGAGGTCTTCTAGGAGGATGCGCCAAGACACACCATCGATGGCAAAGTGATGGATCGCCAGTAATAGCAAGCAGGCTTGCTTGGGACCACGTTCTACCCAAAGTGGCGCAACCATACCACCAGAGGTATCAGGTTCTAGGCAGTCTGAGAGATTTTCCATCGCACCAGCAATGGCATTTTCTTGTTCTACTAAATCCAGATGCTGCAAATCTAAAGTAGGCAATTGCAAAGGCGGGAGTGTTTGCGCAGACTCCACGGTAAAGGTGGTGGCTGTGCCGTTGCCTTGTGTGCGTAAACGCAAGGCGCCATGATGGGCCATGAGTTTTCGTAAGGCTGCTTGCACTTGGTGTGCATCTACATGTTTAGGTGCTTGTAATACGGTTGCCTGATGGAAGCGACGTAAGCTACCTGAGAGTTGCAAAAATTGATGGTAGACCGGCAAAGCGGGGACCACACCGTCTTCAACAAAAATGTGTTGGGCAACATGCTCAATGGTGTGAGCGTGTTGCGCTAGCGCACCTGGTGTTGGATGAGCAAAGACATCGCGCACTGCAAACTGGAGGGATTGCGCACGCGCCTTACTCACTAAGCGGATAGCGGTAATACTATCGCCTCCAAGTGCAAAGAAGCTGTCATCAACCCCTACGGTAGGGATGCCTAGTAATTCACTAAAGAGGGTGCACAGCAGTTGCTCATTGGCATTGCCAGG
>NZ_LOJI01000005.1 GCF_001595965.1 Polynucleobacter yangtzensis | reverse complement strand
TGTGGACTCGGTCCATGATCCAGAGTCCGCATAGTCATAGAACATCTTGGGGGTGCGTTTTTTGTGGAGGACCCGCAAGTCTTCAATATTGGTAATAACTGGCACAATGGATCCTCATTAATAATTGGTAAACTGGTAATACCAAAACAGGATGCATTGTGAACACAATGTGACAGATTATTTCTAAGTATATTCCCTAATATAGGGGTTTAAATAGTAAATTATGGATAGCATTTCAAAATATGAAATAAAAACGTAAAGTGGTCATACCAGATGAATCAATTAATTCGCAATAAAGAGCGCATTTCAGACAAAGTGGTAAAGGTCATTGAGGTGCAAATATTGGAGGGTTCGCTAAAACCAGGTGATCAGCTTCCTTCTGAAAGGGATCTTGCTGTAGATATGGGTGTTTCAAGACCTACTATTAGAGAGGCAATTAAAACTTTAGTTACCAAAGGTTTATTGCATACACGTCATGGTGGGGGAACGATTGTTACTGACCAACTTGACTCGTCTTTTACTGATTCTTGGCAAGAGATGTTATTTAAGCATCCCAATATCCAAGATGATATTTTGGATTTTCGCGACATGCTTGAGGGTCAGGCGGCCTACCTTGCTGCAACGCGAGCTACTGATGCTGATTTGCATAATTTAGAGCAGACTTATATCGCGGTGAATAAGGCTTATGCTGATGGGGAGCTCATAGAAATGGTGGGAGCGGATGTGAAATTTCATCAGGCTGTAGCCGAGGCCTCTCACAATGTCCTGATCGGCCATTTAAGTGCAATTTTATTAAAGCTAATTAATAATCATGTGACCCGAAATCTAAAATATCTTAATGCCAGACCTAAAGATAGGATGCACTTAGAGGCGCAGCATTTGGATATATGGTCCGCTATTAAAAACAGATCTCCTGAAAAGGCATTGGAAGTTTCTAGGGAGCATATTAAGTATGTGAAAAAGAGCATGAAGGCTAGCGCTGAAGAACATGAGCGTTTCCAAAGCGCTATTCGTAGAAGGGGTGGGGTGAAGTGAGAGTTCTCAAGAGATCTGCTTCAGAATTAAAGAATACGGAAGTCCCATTAACTGATGACATCCGCCTACTAGGAAAAATCTTGGGTGATATTGTCCGAGAGCATGAAGGCGATGCTGTCTATAACCTGGTTGAGCAAGTTCGAAAGCTCTCAGTGGTCTTTCACCGTGATGCCAATCAAAAAGCCAATCAAGAATTAACAAAATTACTGAAAGGTTTAAGCAGTGAGGCTGCGATGAAAGTGCTCAGGGCCTTTACCTATTTCAGCCACCTGGCTAACTTGGCTGAAGATAGGCATTACATTCGCCGTAGAGTTGCTTATGAGCGAATGGGCAGTCATCAGGACGGTAGTATTCCGGTAGCTATGAAAAAGCTTCATGCCGCAGGCATTACCAGTAAAGCGATCTCTCAAATGCTTGAGGGTAGTCTGATCTCTCCGGTACTCACCGCCCATCCAACCGAAGTACAAAGAACCAGCATCTTGGAATCCGAGCGTGATATTGCCCAGTTGTTAGTAGCAAGAGATCAAATTAAGGGGTCTTCTAAAGCAAGTACTCCCAATAAGGATGCTTTGCTTAATAAAGAACTTAAGCAAAACGAAGAACAAATTAAAGCTAGGGTATTGCAGCTTTGGCACACACGTTTATTACGATTTACTAAGCTTACTGTTGCCGATGAGATTGAGAATGCGCTCACTTACTATGAGATGACGTTCCTCTCGGAAATCCCCAAAATCTATGCTCAGTTAGAAGACTCTTTGGGTGCGGAAGCGGTGGCGAGTTTTCTCAAGATGGGGCAGTGGATTGGTGGGGATCGCGATGGCAATCCCAATGTCAGTGCAGATACTTTGCAATATGCAATCACCCGTCAAGCCGAATTGGCACTACGCCACTACCTCACTGAAGTGCATTATTTAGGTAAAGAGTTATCAGTCTCGGCATTGCTATTGAAGTTCCCTAAAAAAATGCAGGACTTGGCCAATGCCTCACCCGATACCAATGAGCATCGTCAGGATGAACCTTATCGCAGAGCTTTAACGGGAATGTATGCTCGCCTGGCCGCAGCACTCAAGAGCCTTACGGGGCAGGATGCCGCCCGGCATGCGATTGCACCTCAAAATCCCTATAAATCTTCACAAGAATTTCTAACGGATTTGCAAACAATTGAGGCTTCATTGGTTTCACAAGGCGCGAAGGCATTGGTTAATCGCAGGCTCCGTGGCTTAATTCGCGCGGTAGAAGTATTCGGATTTCATTTGGCTACCGTGGATTTACGTCAAAGCTCTGATAAGCACGAAGAAGTTCTATCGGAGTTGCTGAATTTTGCCGCGATTGAATGTAATTATTCTGCTTTGTCAGAGGGCGAAAAGCGTAAGTTATTACTCTCTTTATTAAAAGATCCTAGACCGCTACGAGTAGTTGGGCATAAGTATTCAGAATTTTCCATTTCTGAAATCGCCATATTTGAAATGGCAAAGAGAATGCGTGAGTTATTTGGTGCTGAGGCTATACGCCATTACATCATTAGCCATACCGAAACTGTTAGTGATTTGCTGGAAGTCTTATTACTTCAAAAAGAAGTAGGCTTATTACATGAGACTCTGGGTAAAAAAGCGACTGCCGATCTCATCGTTGTGCCTTTGTTTGAAACAATTGATGATTTACGCAATGCAGCGCACATCATGCAAGAGTTTTATGACTTGCCTGGCATATTAGATTTAGTCAAACGCTCTGGTGGCGAGCAAGACATTATGTTGGGGTACTCAGACTCCAATAAGGACGGAGGCATTGTTACCAGCAATTGGGAGTTGTATTGCGCCGAGCTCGCTTTAGTTAAGGTATTTGAGTCTCTGGAAGGTAAGCATGGAGTGAAATTACGACTATTCCATGGCAGGGGCGGTACAGTAGGTCGTGGAGGTGGTCCAAGCTATGAGGCAATCTTAGCGCAACCCCCCGGCACTGTGCGCGGTCAAATTCGTTTAACAGAGCAGGGCGAAGTGATTGGATCTAAGTATGCCAATCCTGAGATTGGCAGGCGCAATCTTGAGACCTTGGTTGCCGCAACTTTAGAAGCCACTTTATTAAAGCCCACTAAACAAGCTAGCAAGGCTTTCTTAGATGCAGCTGCTCAAATCTCGCAATCGAGCATGGACGCATATCGTGGTCTTGTGTATGAGACCCCAGGATTTGCAGAGTATTTCTTTGATGCCACACCTATCCGGGAGATTGCTAAGCTCAATATTGGTTCACGTCCAGCTAGTCGCAAAGCCAGTCAAAAGATTGAAGATCTGCGAGCTATTCCATGGGGCTTTAGTTGGGGTCAGTGTCGCTTAACGCTTCCAGGTTGGTATGGCTTTGGCTCTGCAGTGCAGGCGTTTTTGAATCAACCCAAGGCCGCTGATAAAAAGGCTGCTTTGAGCCTACTGCAAAAGATGTACAAAGAGTGGCCTTTCTTTAGAACTTTATTGTCCAACATGGATATGGCGTTGGCCAAGAGTGATCTAGCATTGGCCTCTAGATATAGTGAGCTAGTTCCTGATGTGAAGTTGCGCAAGAAGATCTTTGGCGCGATCGAGACTGAGTGGAACAAAACAGTTGATGCCCTGAATTTGGTAACTGGCGAGAAAGTTCGTTTGGCTAAGAATCCAGCTTTAGCTAGATCGATTAGAAATCGCTTTCCTTATATTGACCCACTTCACCACTTGCAGGTTGAGTTAGTGCGCCGTTATCGCGCTGGCAAGCATGATGGCCGAGTCCAGAGGGGTATACACATAGCAATTAATGGGATTGCGGCGGGGTTGAGAAACACGGGGTAAGTTATTCCCAATATGTCAAAAGAGAAATATAAATTCTTTTCTAGATTAGATGGAGTATGTTATGGGACGTGGACGCCCTAGGAAATGGTCGCTTGCGGCATGTAAGGCGGATGCTTTACATTTCACGTTCTGCAGTGAATGGCACGGAATTCCCGCCAAGCCTGTATGGCAGCCTATCGTTATGGCTGGATAGAAGAATGCACCGCCCATATGACTAAAACTAGGAAGCCCCAAGGATATTGGACGCTCCAAAGGTGCATTGCTGAGGCCAAGACTTTCAGGACAAAACAGTCTTGGCGTTTGGGCTCTTCAAGCTCATACGTCACAGCTAAAAATAGGGGTTGGTTAAATATGTGTAGCGAGCATATGGCGGGTGTTTAGTATTGTTTCTGGCTCGTAAGGTTATCTTGGTAGATAGATGGCCTTGCCCATGCCAAAGGAACATTCAAATGTAGTTTGGGAACTTCCATAATATTTATACAGCTACCTATTTAGAAAATGATACGCAACTGGATTCCTGCCCTTGGGTGTGTGCATTTTTAGCGGGCATCGCAGTAAAGCCATTCTCTTGACCTTTTAGGTGCATGCTCAAAGCCAAGCAAACTATCTGAAGGTATTTCTAATATCCCCTTACCATGCCGATGACTTTGAGGTGAGTTTTGTGCAATAAATATGGGCGAGGCTGTAATCAGTACCAAAGATATGGGTTGCGAGTGATACCGCCCCTATGTAATTTAATCAAGTAAGCGCTCATCAGAAATCCATCAAAATTTACGGAAAATATTGGACCCAGTTATTTAATTGTCTGCCCCAATCACAGTATCCGCTCAGACTCAACAAGTTAAACACTGCTGTACCAAACGAGACCGAAAAGATTGAATTCAGTTTACAGATTCGAACTTTGTACACCGCGTTTTTGTCCTTTGGTTGCATTCCAAGCAGAAATGGCCAATGAAACCCAACTATTCATTAGAGTTTATAAATGAGGAGTTCTCGTTTGGCCACTAAATCCAAAGATTCAACTCTATATCGGCCCCGCTTAATAGATGAATGGAATTCGGTTTCTGGTTTTAGTAGCCAATGGAAATACTTAGGAGTTCATACTTAAATTTCAAATTTGTAAAGAACTTAAAAAGCATAGGACCCAGGTGATAGCCATAAAAAATAGACAAGAATTGAAAATCGTTTGTCCAGATTAATGTGCAAGGGTAAGTCAGGGGGGCCCATTTTAAAAATTGGGGGGTACGGGGGTGATGGGGGTAGCTTCTAGAAAAATCATCAGGGGGTGGCCTACCCTTTCCTTTTTGGTAGAGTAACTATATGGATTTCGATAGCTCAGACAATAGCGATACCCAATTCGCTGGCAAGATTAAACTCAAACCTTTAAGCAGTTTCAACTGGAGCGCTTGATTAAGGAAGGCAAGGTCATCCCCGCCTCAAAGCTAGTTGAGGCTAAAGAACAGGAACTGCAGCGCGTCAGAGAGTTTGAGGCCGCCCAAGAAGATGAGCTAAGGCACCAGAGGGTAACGACATCCCCGCCCGAAGGTAAATTGGCAAACTTACCCCTCACAAGAGTGAGAGAAGAGGAATGATTATTGTGTGGGGAAAAATGGGGGAAATTACGGGGATTTAGTAAAAAACCCCCGCAAACCCTTGACTTATGGCGGAGACGAGAGGATTCGAACCTCCGATCAGAGTTTTAGCCCCGATGCTCCCTTAGCAGGGGAGTGCCTTCGACCAGCTCGGCCACGTCTCCGTACTTCTTACTATTACAACGCCCCACAGTTTAACGGATAACCGCTTCTGAGGGGTTTATTGCGCTTTTTGACTTACTTCTGGTCCAACTCAAATGCCTTGTGCAAGGCACGTACAGCCAATTCCATGTATTTCTCATCAATGACGACGGAGATCTTAATTTCGCTAGTGGAGATCATCAGAATATTGATGCCCTCTTCTGATAAAGTGCGGAACATCTTGCTGGCAATGCCAACATGGGAACGCATACCTACTCCAACCACTGAAACTTTAGAAACCTTAGGATCACCAGAAATCTCTTTTGCTTCAATGTGCGCTTGCACAGTGTTCTTCAGAATATCTAATGCTTTTTGATAATCAGCACGTGGCACTGTGAAAGTAAAGTCAGTCTTACCTTCTACAGATTGGTTCTGAATAATGATATCCACATCAATATTGGCATCCGCAATCGGGCCAAGGATTTGATATGCAATACCTGGGCGATCAGGAACTCCAAGAACGGTAATCTTCGCTTCATCACGCGCAAAGGCGATGCCGGAAATAACTGCGGCTTCCATAGTGCTGTCCTCTTCAAATGTAATCAAGGTGCCTGAGCTCATCTCATCAGCCAAAGGCATCAATGGGTCTGTCAAAGAAGACAGAACCCGGGTTTTAACTTTGTACTTACCTGCAAACTCAACTGAACGAATCTGCAATACCTTTGAACCTAAGCTAGCCATTTCTAGCATCTCTTCAAAAGTAATTTTGTCCAAGCGACGTGCATCTTCGCAAACACGTGGGTCAGTGGTGTAGACACCATCAACGTCTGTGTAGATTAAGCACTCATCTGCTTTCAAGGCTGCTGCCATGGCAACTGCTGATGTATCAGAACCACCGCGACCTAGTGTCGTGATGTTGCCGTTTGGGTCTACGCCCTGAAAGCCAGTAACTACTACAGCGCGACCTGCATTAAGATCCTTGAGAATCTTCTCGCTTTCAATACTCTTGATGCGCGCTTTCGTGAAAGAAGAATCGGTATGCACGGTTACTTGCCAGCCCGCATAGCTCACTGCATCAATACCTTCACGCATAAGCGCTAAGGCCAAGAGGCCAGAACTGACTTGCTCGCCTGTAGAAGCGATTTGATCTAATTCACGCGGACTGGCATCAGGATTAATTTCTTTTGCTAAGCCGAGCAAGCGATTGGTTTCGCCTGACATGGCTGAAGGCACGACCACCACTTGATGGCCAGCACGCATCCATTTAGCAACGCGTTTGGCAACATTGGCAATGCGCTCAGTTGAGCCCATTGAGGTGCCGCCATATTTATGAACGATAAGAGCCATAAAAACCGTTTATTTAACTATTTGTGACAGGGAAAACTTCCCTGAGGATCTAAAAAGGGCTTATTTTACAGGGTTTTGCACCCATTCTGGGAGTACGCGACTACCTGAGGCGATCAAGTGTGGATAGCTAAGCCCAATACCGGCCACAGCAATCAATTCATCATTGATATAGAGCAAAGGTGCTTGGCGCTCCCAGGGCGGGATATCAGCCTCCTGATAGAGGTTTTTGAGGGTTTTACGGGGGGTCTTAGGCTTAATCTGAATCTTCTCAGAGCCTTGACGCTCCCTAAGGCTAATTTTATTGTTGTCTTGAGCCTCTTTTACCCAGTTAGCAGGAAGCCCCAATTGCTTAGAGTTGGCTGGCAAGGTTTTTAAAACCCACCGCCCCGCTTCCACATTGCCCACCTGCAACATGCCGCGCCACAGGTAAATCTTTCTCTCATCATGAAGCCACTCAAGATTGGCATCTGCTTTAACTTGTGCAAGATCACGCCACCATGCATGTAAGCGCTCTTGTGATGGCATAGCCAACTGCTGTGTTTGCAACCAATAACGCAAGACATTATTTGCTGCAGGTAAATCCTCTTTTGCTAATACCAGTAGCGGCTCTAATTTCAGCTGACTCTTATTGAGAATGCCTTTGCCATCTTGCTCAGCCAGACGGTTGAGCAAAGTTTGCGCCTCACCTAGTAGCTGTGCACTACGCGCCATATTGGCCAAAGCTTCAGGCTGAATCTTTGCAAGTTCAGGAATAATTTTCATACGCACTGCATTGCGACGATATTTTGTATTTTGATTGCTGGGATCTTCAATCCACTTGAGCTTATGTTCTTTAGCATAAGCCTCCAGCTCTCGCCTACTTTGATTTAAGAGTGGACGCCACAGAGTGATGTTGTGGTTATTGAGTTCTAATTGCCTGCTTGTAGGCATGCCTGATAGGCCCGCCACACCAGAGCCTCGGAGGAGTTGCAAGAGAACCGTCTCCGCTTGATCATTTTGGTGATGCGCCAAGAGTAAATCTTCGATGCCATATTCTTCACACAGATCGGCAAGCGCTTCATAGCGCCCCGCCCTTGCCCTTGCTTCAATATTGCCTTTCTCTTCATCTGAGTTGAGATGAAGCAGTCGGAAATCAAAATGAATCTTGTATTGTTTCGCGAGCTTCTCGCAAAAGATCAGCCAATCATCCGCCGGCTTTTGCAAGCCATGATGAATATGGAATGCGAAGATTTGATTGTTGGTTTGGTTCTTGGCTTGCGCCTTGCAAACCGTATCGAGCAACACAACCGAATCGAGGCCACCACTTAAGGCAACCGCAATTCGTTTTTCCGACTTAGGACTTTGCTGTGATTTCCTTGAACTTGCCATAGCTCATCAAACGCTCATGACGACGATCAAGCAAAGCATCTACTTTCATGCCGTCAAAGGTTTTTAAAGATTCCGCAAGTGCTTTGCGCATATTGCTCATCATATTGTCGTAATCACGATGCGCGCCACCAATAGGTTCGGCCACAATCTTGTCAATCAGACCCAGAGCCTTCAAACGTTGCGCCGTGAGACCCAACTGCTCAGCAGCCTCGGGAGCCTTATCAGCCGTCTTCCAAAGAATAGATGCGCAACCTTCTGGGGAGATCACTGAGTATGTGGAGTTTTGCAACATCAATACAACGTCACCCATAGCGATTGCAAGTGCACCACCTGAACCACCCTCACCAATAATTGTTGCGATGATGGGCACTTCTAATTCTGCTTGTACAAATAAGTTGCGACCAATCGCTTCTGATTGATTACGTTCCTCTGCATCAATACCAGGGAACGCACCTGGCGTATCTACAAAAGTGAAAACAGGAATACCAAACTTTTCAGCAAGACGCATGAGGCGCATTGCTTTGCGGTAACCCTCGGGACGGCTCATGCCAAAGTTTCGCAGAGCACGCTCTTTGGTATCGCGACCCTTTTGATGGCCAATCACCATGCATGGTTGATTTTCAAAACGGGCCAGACCGCCGATGATCGATTGATCATCTGCAAAAGTACGATCACCATGTAACTCGTGGAAATCTGTAAATAAAGCGCCGACATAATCTAAAGTGTATGGACGCTGTGGATGACGGGCTACTTGAGAAACTTGCCAAGGAGTGAGATTGGCGTAAACATCTTTTGTTAGCTGCTGACTTTTTTCAGCAAGCGTTTTGATCTCATCGGAGATATCTACCGATGACTCATCTTGTACAAAACGCAGCTCTTCAATCTTTGACTCTAATTCGGCGATTTGCTGCTCAAAATCCAGGAAAGTCGTTTTCATAGTCTGATTTTAATATTCAACTGGGATTGGGTCGATACTTCTCCACATATACCAGGTGGCAACCGTACGCCATGGGGCCCAATTAGCAGCCACCTCACGTGCTTCATGGCGGCTGACAGGCTCTCCGCTGAAGTAATTGAGGGAAATAGCCTTAATAAGGCCAACATCGTCCAAAGGGAGGATATCTGGCCGAATCATGTTGAAAATGAGGAACATTTCGGCAGTCCAGCGGCCAATCCCCCGAATTGAGCTCAATTCCTTGATAACGCTCTCATCATCCATATCTTTCCATTGATTGGCATGAAGGCGCCCTGAATCGAAGTGATCGGCCAAATCACGGATGTACTCAACCTTACGTCCAGATAATCCGGCGGCACGCAATTCCTCTACTGAGAGCGCTAGGATATTTTTCGGGGTGACTTTCTTTTTGCTAGCAGCAACGACCCTATTCCAAACGGATTGTGCTGCCGCTACTGAAATCTGCTGACCAACTATGGCTCTTGCCAAAGTATTAAATGGATCGCCGCGTGTGACTAAAAAGCCTGAACCATATTTAGGAATGAGTTTTTTGAGAATGCGATCTTGCTTCATCAATTCTTTACAAGCTTGCTCCCAATATTCTGGAGCCACTTCTTCAAGTATTGCTTCTGCTTTTACTGCTTTTTCTATTTTTGCAGCCGTCATTAAGCTCTGCGCCATTCTGTTAAGCCGCCGGGTTTATCTTCCAAAACAATACCCTGCTCCAACAATGTTTTACGAATCAAGTCTGCCTTAGCAAAGTCTTTTGCTTGCTTGGCAGCTACGCGTGCCGCAATTTGTTCTTCAATTTGTGATGGAGTTAAGCCATCTTGATCCTTAGAACCCGCCTGCAAAAATGCAGTGGGATCACGCTGCAAGAAATTCAATGCTGCACCAAGAGCCTTCAATGTATTGGCAAGTAATTGCTTCTCTTCGCCTTGCGCACGATTGACTTCACTAGCCAAGTCAAACAAGACTGCAATCGCCTCAGGCGTATTGAAATCGTCATTCATGGCATCAGCAAAGCGCTTAGCCCATGGGTTGTTTGGGTCTAGCTCAATTGCCTGGGCTTTAGGGCCTTGCGCTAAAGCGGTATAAAGGCGCGCCAATCCAGAGCGAGCTTCTTCAAGCTGCGCATCACTATAGTTAATAGGGCTACGGTAGTGCGCCTTCAACATGAAGAAACGCAGCACCTCAGGATCAAAGCTTTTGAGAACATCGCGAATTAAGAAAAAGTTACCCAGTGACTTAGACATCTTCTCTTCGTTAACGCGAATGTGACCGTTATGCATCCAGTAATTTACAAAGGGGGCATCATCTTCTTTGCGGTCTTTGCCGTACAGGGCGCCTTCACTTTGGGCAATTTCATTTTCGTGGTGCGGAAATTGCAAGTCAGCACCGCCGCCGTGAATATCAAAGTGCTCGCCCAACAAGTCACAAGACATAGCTGAACACTCAATATGCCAACCCGGGCGGCCCTCGCCCCAGGGCGACTTCCAGCGTGTATCTGCTGGCTCTTCAGGCTTGGCGCTTTTCCATAAAACAAAATCTAAGGGATCGCGTTTGCCATCACCTACCGCTACACGTTCACCCGCATTTAACTCGTCTAAAGTTTTTCCAGACAATTGACCGTAACGCGGTAATAAGCGCACCGCAAAATTAACATCGCCATCATTGGCTTGATAGGCCAATTCATTTTCAATGAGCTTACCGATCATGCCTTGCATTTGCCCGATGTAATCAGTAGCGCGAGGCTCTTGATCAGGATGCATTAAACCCAACTCATCCGAGTCAGCATGCATGGCATCAATAAAACGGTTCGTTAATGCAGAGATCGGCTCGCCATTCTCAATGGCACGATTAATGATCTTGTCATCAATATCGGTGATGTTCCGTACATAAAGGACTTCATAGCCACTCGCTCTGAGCCAGCGAACTACCATATCAAAGACAATCATGACTCTGGCATGCCCAATATGGCAAAAGTCATAAACGGTCATACCGCAGACGTACATCTTCACCTTGCCCGGGACTATGGGGTTAAAGACCTGTTTAGAACGGCTAAGGGTGTTATAGATTTGCAGCATAGGGCTATAAAGGTGGGGCAAGTAGCGCCAATTTGTTAGACTGAGCGCTGAGTATATCGAATGAGCCCGTTTCACACCCCTTCCTCTATGCCCCACAACGCCCCAGCGCCACGCCCTGCCTTGAAAAAGGTCTTAGCCCCAGCTTTTGCCACTTTGGCAACCCTGGCACTTTTGTCGGGCTGCAGCACCCCTGCCCAGCAGCGGGCTGATGCTGAAATTAGAGCGTTAAATACACAGGAAGCTGGCTCTTCGCAGAGAGCGCCCCAACCTTTTTTAGGCGGCTATAGCCCAACAGATCCACCAAGACTTTCTGCTGACATGGGGTATGACCCATTAAATCCAGAACTATCTGAAACTGTTGGAGTGCCTTTTTTATCCTTCTTGATTATTGAGCCTGATCCTATTACCAAGAATGCAGTCCCATCAGATGTTGAAAAACTCATCAAGGCGCGCAAATACCAAGATGCAGTAGCTCAAATTAATGCCGATCTGAAAAAGACTCCGCGAAATGTTCAATTACGTTTCGTAAAAGCACGTTTGCAAATTGAGATGCGTCAATTTGATCAAGCCAAAAAAACTTTGATTGAAATCACACAACAGTTTCCAGAGCTGCCAGAGCCCTATAACAATCTAGCGGCGATTGCAGCAAACCAAGGTCAATGGATAGAGGCGCGAGACTATCTTGAGCTTGCCCTCAAATTGCGACCTAGCTATGCCATTGCCTCAGCCAATTTGGGTGAAATCTATATCCGCCTTGGCGCACAAGCATATGAAGATGCTGCTAAGAACGCTCAACTCAATCAACGTCAGTACTCCAATCGCGCTAAAGCACTTTTGGATGTCTTAAAGCCTCCAGCGAAGCGTCCTGTAAATCGCGCCCTCAATCCCGCAGTGAATCCATCTTTAACTACAACGGATTCATTACCAAGCAATAACCCATCCACTAACCTTCCAGAAAGTAGATCTAATAATGGCGAAAGTTCTCCTAAAAACTAATAAGGGTGATATCACCCTCTCACTCGATGCAGTTAAGGCACCTAAAAGCGTTGCCAACTTTTTGCAATACGTGAAAAGCGGTCACTACGATGGAACCATCTTTCATCGCGTGATTGATAACTTCATGATTCAGGGTGGCGGCATGTCTGCTGGCATGAAACAGAAGCCAACAGGTGCGGAAATTGAAAACGAAGCCAATAATGGTCTCAAGAATGATCGCTATACCGTAGCAATGGCTCGTACTAGCGAACCACATTCAGCAACTGCGCAATTCTTCATTAACGTAAATGACAATGACTTCTTAAACCATACCGCTCCCAATGCTCAGGGCTGGGGTTATGCCGTATTTGGCAAAGTCACTGATGGCATGGATGTTGTTGACACTATTCGCAAGGTAAAGACTGGTAGCTCTGGTTTTCATCAGGACGTTCCTGCAGAAGATGTTGTGATTGAGAAGGCCACTGTTCTCGAGGAATGATTCCGCATCACGCGAGCGCACTGCTCATATCAGACCTGCACCTCACGCCGTCAATGCCCTTGACGGCGCAACGCTTTTTTGACTTCTGTGAAAAAGAGGCTCCAAAAGTTGAGGCTGTATTTATTCTGGGTGACTTATTTGAATATTGGGTGGGTGATGATGCTGCGGCACACTCCCCTTTTCAGCAGGAAGTACAGCGTGCGATCGCCAATCTCTCCACCAAAGTAAAAACGTATTACCTGCACGGTAATCGAGATTTTTTAATTGGCCATCACTTTATTAAAAAGACTGGCATGACCCTCTTGCCCGATCCAACTACCGTTGAGATCGCTTCGAAGAAGTGGATATTAGCCCATGGCGATGCTTTATGCACAGCAGATCTTGGCTATCAAGTCTTTCGAGGCTGGGTCAGAAAGTCTTGGATTCAAAAAATCTTCTTAAGCCTGCCGCTTAATTGGCGCAAGGGCATTGCTCAGCACCTTCGCAGCAATAGTCACGCGCAATACCAACAAACACAAGCCTCAAGCGCGCATCGACTCAAGATGGATGTCACGAAACAAGCTTGTGCTGCAGTGCTAAGAGAGCACTCAGGGGATTTATTGATTCATGGGCATACCCATATGCCAGCACACCATGAAGAGGCGATGGATGATCAGCAGTGGCAGCGTTGGGTCTTATCTGACTGGGATCTCGATCACCCAGAGAGCGGTCGCCCGAGAGCGAGCGCCCTACTCATTGATGATGCCGGTACACGCTACATCGATCTGATTAAAAACTAACAGGTCGGTTACTTAATTCGGTTTCTTAATTAAGAAGCAGAGTATTTAGAAAGTGTTTGCACCATTTGTGCAAAGATGCGCGGATTTGCTGCCATCACTTCACCGCTTTGTAAGAAGCCTTCCTCACCGCGATAGTTACCAATCAAACCACCTGCTTCAGTAATCAGCAAAGCGCCTGCAGCCATATCCCAGGGTTTGAGATCGCTCTCAAAGAAACCATCGTAACGGCCAGCTGCTACGTAAGCCAAGTCTAAAGATGCGGCACCCGGACGACGCAGACCCGCACATTGGCGTGACATATCGCCAAAGATTTTTAAATACTTTTCTAAGTCCTGATCTTCACGATAAGGAAAGCCTGTTCCCAATAAAGAATTAGCCAAACGATCTTGTGTGGCAACACGCAAACGCCGACGATCTAAATAGGCGCCGGCTCCACGTGTCGCTGTAAACAACTCATCGCGTGTTGGGTCATACACAACCGCTTGTTGAGTTACGCCATTAACTGCAAGCGCAATCGAAACTGCATACTGAGGAAATCCGTGAATGAAATTAGTGGTGCCATCTAGCGGATCAATGATCCACACATTTTCTGCATCAGCATTACGCTCACCAGTTTCTTCAGCCAAAAATCCATGGGTTGGATAGGCCTCGCTGAGCGTTTCAATGATGGCCGCTTCTGCGGCTTTGTCCACCTCGGTTACGAAATCGTTGTGTTGCTTGCGGTCAACCTGCAAGCGCTCCAAATTCAAGGAAGCACGATTAATCACTGTTCCAGCGCGACGGGCGGCCTTCACGGCCACATTTAACATGGGATGCATAGTATTGATGGACAAATTAAATAAGAACAAGCTCCTTGTAATGCCTACAACTAGGGTAAATTGCATGACAATACGAAGCTAACAGATTGATTCTAAACGATTAGCGTTTATTACCCCCTATTAACCAGCCTAAAGCGCCTTGATGAATATCGAAACATCCGCATTACTCCGCTGGGTTTTAGTCGAAACCAGTCACCCAGGAAACGTGGGGTCAGCTGCTCGCGCCCTCAAAACCATGGGTTTTAGCGATCTCAGATTGATTAATCCAAAGATCAAGGGGGTTGCTTCCCATCCTGAAGCCATAGCCCTAGCTAGCGGTGCTGCAGACGTTCTAGAGGGCTCCATAGAGAGCGACTCCTTAGCCACCTCCATCGAGGGCTGCTCGCTAGTTTTGGGTCTCACCAGCCGTGACCGAGAGTTTGGTCCGCCCGCTATCGATTGGGAATCTGCTAAGGCCCTGATTGGGGGTTCAGTCCAGAGCGGTGGACAGGTGGCACTTCTCTTTGGCCCAGAAAGAACGGGGCTAGATAACGAGCATTTGGCTTTATGCACCCACAGAGTCTGGCTGGATGCCAACCCCGATTACCCCTCGCTCAATCTTGCCCAGGCGCTGATGGTCTGCGCCTATACCCTCAGAGAAACGCTTACCCAGCATGACGGTAAGCGTAACGCCTTAGCCAATCGCGAAGAAATGGCTGATTTTGCCGATCCTGCAGCAGTTGCCGCCATGCTCGAGCATTGGCGCCAGGGACTTGAGGCCATCGGCTACTTAGATCCCACAAACCCGAAGAAACTGATGCCACGCATTCAAGCCCTATTTGCCCGAAGTCGTCTGCATAAGGAAGAAATCGATCTGTTGCGAGGGATAGCAAAACAGATGCTCCTGAGAAAATAAGCACATCCCGTTAAAATCAATTTATGTCTAATTCCTTCTTCGACCAAGTCGACTCCATCATTGCCAGAGACCCTGCAGCACGGAACCGCCTCGAGGTCATTACTTGCTATCAAGGCCTGCATGCAGTTTGGTTGCATCGCGTCTCCCACTTTTTGTGGAATCTTGGCCTGAAATGGATTGCACGCGTACTCTCCATGTTTTCGCGCTTTTTAACTGGTATCGAAATTCATCCGGGTGCCAAGATTGGTCGCAGAGTTTTCTTAGATCACGGCCTAGGCATTGTGATTGGAGAGACAACTGAAATTGGTGATGATTGCACCATTTATCAGGGGGTCACATTAGGTGGCACATCGCTTTATAAAGGCGTGAAACGTCACCCCACTCTGGGCAAAGGCGTCGTTGTGAGTGCTGGTGCAAAAGTTCTCGGTGGATTTACTGTGGGCGATGGTGCACGCGTTGGCTCTAATGCTGTAGTACTCAAAGAAATTCCAGCTGGTGCTACTGCGGTTGGTATTCCTGCACGTATATTGCATCCAGATTTACCGCAAAGCGCCGATAGCAAAACCAAAGAATACTTCTCCGCTTATGGCATCACACCTAATATTGATGACCCTGTATCCATGGCGCTAAAAGGCTTGATTGATGCAACGATTGAGCAGGAAGCTAAGATTGCAGCGCTAGAAAAGGCCCTTGCCAAACTCAACAACAGCCCAGATAGTGCAGATGCTAGCTCAAGCGACACCAAGCGTGATTTAGACGCCATTAAAGAATGGTTGAAAGAGTAATTCCTGGTTATGGATGTTGCAAAGAAAAAAGGGATAGCATGCTATCCCTTTAATTTTGTCTGTAGGCTTTTAAATCAATGCAGTGTGCGTGGCCCTGCATCGTTGCCACCTAATGCACCACCTGGAAACTCTTCATCGTCATCACCATCATCGTCATTAGGCATGCCAAATGAAAAACTCTCTCCGCCTTCAGGATGGCGATTTTCAATCTCGTCATCAGTGGCGGCACGGACATCTTCAACCTGCACCCAAAAACGCAAAGCCATGCCGGCCAATGGATGATTGCCATCTAAAACTACTTGGTTGTCAGCAACATCGGTCACGGTATAAATGAGCGGCTCATCATCCGCATCATCTGCAGCTGCATCCTCTTCAGCATCAGGAACGCCCTCAAACTGCATACCCACTTCCAACGGTTCTGGAAAGCGTGTGCGGGGTTCGATCTTCAAAAGCTCCGGATCGTATTCACCAAAAGCCTCGTTGGGCTCCAACTGAATCGTAGCCTCGTAGCCAACATCTTGACCATCGAGCAAAGTTTCAATTTTCGGAAAAGTACCCTCATACCCACCGTGCAGGTATACCATCGGAGAATCTGGCTCTTCGATGACATTATTTTGTGCATCGGTTAGCTTATAGCGAAGGGATACGATAGTATTTTTTTCAATCTTCATGCGGAATTTGTCGAACATTCGGTTTTAATCAGTTTCTAAAAGCATCTATATCTTTATGACCTCATTTTACTTGAGCAAACCCTATCAACCACCCCAAGCCCCAGCAAAGCTGCCTCTAGGTAAATCCTGGGCCTTATTAGGGGGTATTAGCCCAGATCAATTCATGACGCAGTATTGGCATAAAAAGCCCCTGCTGATCCGTGGGGCGATTCCTGCATTTGGCCTATCTGCCCAGCAGGGCGAGCCACTGGATAGCCCCATTCCGTCAAAACAATTGCTGCAATTTGCATTAAATGAAGACGTCGAGTCACGCTTAGTAAAGGCTAAGCCTTGGACTTTTGATCATGGGCCATTTTCCAAGCAAGCAATACCCTCTATAGATAAGCCTAACTGGACTTTGTTGTTTCAGGGCATGGAGGCACATCATCCTGCTGCCGCAAAAATACTATCTTGGTTTCGCTTCATTCCAGATGCTCGTCTTGATGATTTGATGATTAGCATTGCTGGTGTTGGGGGTGGCGTTGGCCCACACTTTGATTCTTATGACGTCTTTCTTATTCAAATGTCCGGCAGAAGGCAGTGGCGCATTTCAGAACAGAAAGACCTCAGCCTCAATCCCAAGTTACCACTGAAGATCTTGCAGCACTTTAAGCCCGAGCAAGATTGGATACTAGAACCTGGTGACATGCTATATCTGCCGCCACACATTGCGCATGATGGTATCGCTTTAGATCCAGGTTGCCAGACTTGGTCAGTTGGATTCCGTTCACCTAGTTTTAAAGAATTATTGCAAGAAGGATTATGGCGCTTAGCTGAATCTCTCGAGGATATTCCAGACCTGGAGAGGAAATTTGCAGATCCAAAACAAAAGGCAACTCACAGCGCCGAACAATTACCCGAGGAGTTGATTCAACAGCTGCGCTCTAAACTCAAAGAATTAAAACTCGATCAAATTAATGGTTTCTTGCCTGGCATTACTAGCTACTTGTCAGAACCCAAGCAACAAGCAATCTTTGAGTCTCCAAATAGGCCTCTAAACCCACAGCAATTTCAGAAGGCGCTTGAATCCAGCAGGCTCATCCCCCATCCGCAAACCCGTATTTTGACCCTCAATAAGCAGGTTTATTGCAACGGGGAAGAAATGACAAAAGCACAGAGTCCAGCGATTACCCGCGCTTGGCAGACCCTATCGGCATCAAAATTACTTGCCAAGGCCAAAATCCAAAGTCTTGATAAATCAAGCCTTTATGAGGCTTATTTGGCTGGCTGGCTTACTTTTGAGAGCTGATTTCAGAGATGGATATAATAAATACTGGAAACTACCTAGGGACTATCCCTTGGTTTATCCAGAGAACAATTACCGGTAATTGTTGTTAATTTTTTAAAGGAATTTATAAATGAAGAAGTCACTCGTATTCGCTGCTATGTTAGCAATCGCCTTGGCCGCTTGCGGTAAAAAAGAAGAAGCAAAGCCTGTTGAAGCTGCTCCTGCTGCTGCCCCAGCTGCTCCAGCTGCTGAAGCTCCTGCTGCTGCTCCAGCTCCAGCTGCTCCTGCTGCTGACGCTAAGAAGTAATCTTCTTCATGAAGAAAAAAAGCCGCTGAAAAGCGGCTTTTTTATTTGCTGTAAAAAACGAATTACCTTGTGAGTTGCTCTGTTAACAAGGTTAATAACTGGAATCCAGCAGGCGTATTTTCAGGCTTACCTTCGGCGTTTTGCACATAAACATTCGCAGAATTCTCACCAGTACTCTTTACAACAACCTGATATTTTTTTGCCTTCAAGCTTGAATCATCTTTGCTGCTGAATAAGTTTGAGAAGAAGCCTTTGGTATCACCCAATTCTTTAGGATTGACGTAGCGTACATAGTAAACACCGGCAGTACGATTACGATCTTCCACGGTAAAGTTTGATCGATCAAGAGCCAATCCAACATCCCGCCAAGAGCGATCAAAGCTTACGCCGAGCTCAATATGAGCCTGATTAGCGCCATCTTGTACAAACTTCGCTTTTGGAGTTTTAGGACCTAGAGGTGTTGCTACCATTGCTTTTGCTTGCTCTTGAGTCATGCCCAGGCGCTCCATCAAGCGCGCCAAAAAAGCAGCCTCTAACTCAGGGTCATTAGGGCGCGACGTCCAAATAGTAGAAATACAGTTTCCGCTGCCGTCGGAGGTGCACTTTTCGATTGCACCGCGCTGAGTAATGTAAATCTCTGTTTCACCAGGCTTTGTAACTTCAAGACGAGTTTTGTACTTATCGCGTTCGCCAGTATCGTAAACAGAATCCAAGGCGCCGCCAATAGTTGAACGAATCCAATCTTGCGCAATTTTTGCGCGATTCTCGGCCCAGTCAGTTTCCATAATGCCAGTTGATGGTGAGTCAACGACTAGCAAGAAACCATTCTCTTGCCAAAAATCTTTTACCTGTGGGTAAAGCTCAGGCGCTGGCTTTTCTACAACCAACCAACGACGCTCACCATCACGCGCTATCCGCATACCAGGAATACCAGTCATGACGTTGCTACGCATCTGTGCAGATTTCTTAACCGCGGCATTGTATTCAGACATGGTGGCTGTGCCATCTTGAACAATGTAACGGCGATCTGCTTGCGCAGTAATTAAATCAGGGGGGTATGACAGATTAGGGCCACGAACCGCGCCAGCACTCTTATAGTCAACTGTATCGCTGCTGGTCACCGACTTGCATGAACTTAAAAGTGCAATGCTACAAGTGACTAAAGCAATAATCGATAGATATCGACGGATGGATTGAAGCAAATTCATCATAATAAGTTGGCCTGTTTTAAAGCTGCCTTTAATGGCTCACGAAGGGAATTGCTTAAAGGGGTTAATGGCAAACGAATGCCAGAGGTAATCTTACCCATCTCATGCAGAGCCCACTTCACTGGTATTGGGTTTGCTTCTGTAAACATCGCCTTGTGAACTGCAATCAATTGATATTGAATTTCACGTGTTCGCTTCACATCATCGGACATAGCAGCAACGCACAACTCATGCATTAAGCGTGGCGCAATGTTGGCTGTAACTGAAATATTGCCCTTGCCACCCATCAACATCAACATAGCGGCTGTTAAATCATCTCCAGAGAAGACTGAAAAATCTTGATGCCCGGCG
Source organism: Polynucleobacter yangtzensis (assembly GCF_001595965.1). Taxonomy (GTDB): domain Bacteria; phylum Pseudomonadota; class Gammaproteobacteria; order Burkholderiales; family Burkholderiaceae; genus Polynucleobacter; species Polynucleobacter yangtzensis. The sequence goes on along the minus strand of NZ_LOJI01000005.1, from coordinate 234,295 downwards.
CGCTTAAGATCATTGATCAATAAAGTTCCGCGCTCCAAGCTGCCTGTAGCCTCTTTAATACCAATAATGCCTGGCACACCAGCTAAACGCACTACGGTATCGCCAACCAAATCAGCAACTGTTCTTCCGGGAACGTTATACAAAATTACCGGCAAATCTACTGACTCAGCAATCTTTTTAAAGTGGGCATACATACCCTCTTGTGTAGGCTTGTTGTAATACGGCACTACTTGCAAGCTGGCATCAGCGCCGACTTGCTTAGCGTATTTAGTTAGCTCAATCGCTTCAATAGTGGAATTGCCACCAGTACCTGCAATCACGGGAATACGTCCTGCAATCTGCTCTACCGTTACACGAATGAGTTCGCAATGCTCTTCAACAGAAACCGTAGGTGATTCGCCGCTAGTTCCAACAATCACAATTCCGTCAGTACCTTCTGCTACATGCCAATCCAATAAAGAACGCAAGCTGGCGTAATCCAGACTGCCGTCTTCAAACATCGGGGTAACAATAGCTGGCATGCTGCCAGCAATGGGCTTTTTACTACCTTTGGAATGAGCTGTATTTGTCACCGAATATGCACCGATTTTTAGCTGTCTTAACCCTGAAATTGTAACGGAATGCGCTGTTTTAGCTCACCTTTTACGGCGCATAGGCGCTGAACCATAGCTGGTTTGGGCTGGTCCACATAAATGTCCTCATAAGCCACTACTTTAAGCCCATGGGAAGCGGCAAATGCCAACAATTCCCCTGGATTTAGCAGGAAATTCGGGTTCGATGGCTTACCAAATTCCCCATTCCCTAGGGCGAAGGTTTCGTAGATTAAGACGCCCCCTTCTTGTAGCATTTTGGGCAGCTGGTCTAAATGTGGGCGATAGAGGTAATTGGTCACCACAATGGCGCTGAAGGCAAAGTTATCGAGGGGCCATGCTGCCTGCTCAAGATCACAACACTTTGGGGTAATGAGGGGATTATTCAAAGCTTGAACAACGGAAATATTTTGGTCCACGGCTAACACCTGATGACCAGCATTTGCCAACCACTCAGAGTGACGCCCAGATCCACACGCTAAATCCAAAACAACCCCACCCTTTGGAATAAGCGGAGAAAACCGCTTCACCCAGGGGGAAGCGTTGGAAATCACATCATGCGCATTAGGCAACATGAATTCTCAATCGTAAGCCAGGCCCATTGCTTCACGAACCTCGCGCATAGTTTCTTGCGCAACCTTACGCGCCTTATCGCAACCATCAGCAATGATGGAACGCAGCAAGCTAGGGTCATCCAAGTACTTCTGAGCACGCTCAAACATAGGCTGTTGCTCCGCCAAAATAGAATCAATTACGGGCTGCTTGCATTCAAGACATCCAATACCTGCTGACTTGCAACCCTTATCCACCCATTGCTTTGTCTCTTCATTGGAGTAAACGGTGTGAAGCTGCCAAACTGGGCAACGTGCTGGATCACCCACATCAGTTCTTCGTACACGTGCAGGATCTGTAGGCATCGTACGAATCTTCTTAATCACATCCTCTGGATTTTCACGAATACTAATAGTGTTGCCGTATGACTTGGACATTTTTTGTCCGTCGATACCAGGCATACGTGATGCTGTTGTCAGTAATGCTTGCGGTTCAGGCAGAATGATTTTGCGAGCACCTTCCAAGAAACCAAAGAGTCTCTCGCGGTCGGCCATAGATAGACTTTGCGCTTCTTGCAACAATGCTTTTGCTTGTTCTAAAGCTTCATCATCTCCACGCTCCTGAAAAGCAACTCGCAATTCAGCGTACATCTTGGCGCGCTTGCTACCTAATTTTTTAACAGCTTCTAATGCCTTTTCTTCAAAGCCAGGCTCACGTCCATACAAGTAATTAAAGCGACGAGCTACTTCACGAGTCATCTCTACGTGAGGCACCTGATCTTCACCTACAGGCACAAACTGGGCGCGATAAATCAAAATATCAGCGGCCTGTAATAGCGGATAACCTAGGAACCCATAGGTTTGGAGATCCTTTTCCTTTAGCTTCTCAATCTGATCCTTATAGGTAGGCACCCGCTCCAGCCAACCCAATGGCGTTCCCATAGAAAGTAATAAGAAAAGTTCAGCATGCTCAGGCACTTTGCTTTGGATAAACAAAGTGGCTTGATTAGGATCTACACCTGTTGCCAACCAATCAATCACCATGTCCCATACAGATTGCTCAATCACATCCGGGGTTTCATAGTGGGTAGTTAATGCATGCCAATCCGCTACGAAAAAGAAACAAGGGTATTCGGACTGCAAGTGCACCCAGTTCTTTAAAACACCATGGTAGTGACCTAAGTGCAAATTACCGGTTGGGCGCATGCCAGAGAGAACGCGTTCTGCAAACATCTGTTTTCTTTTTCTAAGTGATTAGGGAGTAATGAATTGAGTGGTCGGCAATTAATGAAAGGCAGACCATACTGGAGTGAGATGGTCCGGCAAATGCGGCAAGTTACCCAAGTCAATGTGACTTTCATTCGGATCATGAAAATCTGATCCACGGGAAGCTAAGAAGCCGTATTGCTGTGCAATCTTTGCGAAGGTTTTATATTGATCTGGACTATGACTGCCAGTAATAACCTCAATTGCCAAGCCGCCTAGGTCCTTAAAGTGTTTGTAGAGTTCGTCCATTTGCATGGCGTTTAACCTGCTGTAACGACCTGGATGAGCAATCACTGCTACACCCCCTGCGGACTTAATCCAGTGAACAGCATTGTCTAGACTGGCCCACTGATGAGGAACGTATCCCGGCTTACCTTCTATCAAGTAATTTTTAAATACATGCTCTGTATTGCGACACACGCCCTGCTCCACCAAAAAACGAGCGAAGTGAGTTCTGGAGATCAACTCATGATTGCCGGCAAAATGAAGCGCACCTTCATAGGCACCAGGAATGCCTACCTTGAGCAATTGTTCAGCCATCAGCTGCGCACGATTCGCGCGACCATCACGCGTTTGACGCAAGCCCTCAATAATTCCAATATGCTCCGCATCGATACCAAGTCCAACAATATGAATAGTCTCACCCATCCAAGTCACGGATATTTCAACACCACCGAGATAATCAATATTGAGAGCGCTGGCTGCTTCTCTAGCGCGCTTCTGTCCGCCGAGTTCATCATGATCAGTTAGCGCCCACAAATGCACACCATTCGCTTTGGCGCGTTCCGCCAATTCTTCAGGCGTCAAAGTGCCATCAGAAATCACTGAATGGCAATGCAAGTCGGCATTAAAGGGTGAAAAGCTACTCATGACCCTATTTTAGGTCAAGCTGGTATCAATTACCCGGCGCGGTGCATCCAGGTAGTCACGAGACTGCATCTCGATCAAACGGGACACGGTTCTGGAGAATTCAGCAGTAATTTGACCCTCTGTATACAAATCCGGGGCTGGAACCTCTGCTGAGATGATTAGCTTGATCTTGTGGTCGTACAGGACGTCAATTAACCAAATAAAGCGCCGGGCCTCGTTTGTCATTCTTGGGGGCATGTAGGGCACCCCAGACAAAATTACCGTATGAAACTGGTTAGCAATCTCCAGGTAATCGTTTTGCGAACGAGGACCGCAACATAGGGTTTTGAAATCAAACCAAACTACGCCATCAGCCATATGCAAAGGGCGTAATTCACGGGACTCAATATTCAAAATAGGATTGCGCGTCTCTTTTTGATTACCAATCAGCGTTTGGAACATTTGACCTAGGGTCGCTTGTGTTTCAGCATTAACGGGAGTCAGGTAAGCCTCAACTTGGGCCATCTGTACCCGACGGTAATCATTGCCCGCATCAACGTTTAATACATCTAATTTTTCTTCGAGCAGCTTAATGGCGGGAAGCAATCGATCACGATGCAAGCCATTTGGATAAAGCTGGTCAGGACGATAGTTAGAGGTCATCACAAACTGTACGCGGTCTGCAAAAAGAGCATCTAGTAACCGATACAAAATCATTGCATCGGCAATGTCATTGATATGAAACTCATCAAAACAAATCAAGCGATAACGATTAGAAATACGCTTTGCTAGCTCATCTAAGGGATCGGATAAGCCTGATAACTCATGGAGTTCGCGATGCACTTCACGCATGAACTCATGAAAGTGAATGCGGATCTTTTTTTCTAAGGGAGAAGCTGCATAAAAGCAGTCCATCAAGAAGGATTTGCCACGACCTACTCCACCCCATAGATAAAGACCACGAGGGAGGTTTGGCTTAAAAATCTTTTTCTTCAGCTTATTGCTGCGGATTTCCTTGTAGGCAATCCATTCGTCTTCGCATTTTTGCAAACGCTCAACAGCACGAAGCTGCGCGGGATCACTTTGATACCCGCGCGCTTTTAACTCTTGTTGGTAAAACTCAATGGTTTTCAATTACATATTTAATGCACGTGAGTCTGTCGCTAACGCTGCTTCGCGCATCACTTCAGACAAACTTGGATGTGCATGACAGATACGAGCAATATCTTCTGCTGCTGCTTTGAATTCCATAGCTACCGCTGCTTCAGCAATGAGGTCGGAAGCATTGGCACCAATGATATGAACGCCAAGAATCTCATCGGTCTTAGCATCAGCTAATACTTTGATGAAACCATCAGCGCGACCCATGCCTAACGCACGGCCGTTAGCAGCAAATGGGAACTGACCTGCTTTATAAGCAACACCAGCTTCTTTGAGTGCCTGTTCTGTTTTACCAACCCATGCAATCTCAGGATCAGTGTAGATAACCCAAGGAATGCAGTTGTAATCGATATGTGGTTTTTGACCAGCAATCACTTCAGCAACCAAGACACCTTCGTCTTCTGCTTTATGTGCCAACATTGGTCCACGCACTACGTCACCAACAGCGTAAACGCCAGGCGCTGCAGTTGCGCAAGTATGGTCATCAATAGGAATGAAGCCACGCTCATCGACTTTAAGACCAATCTTATCTAAACCTAATTTATCGGTGTTTGGTACGCGACCAACAGAAACAATTAAGCGATCACATTCCAACTTTGCGGCTTTACCAGCGCTGTCAGTGTAATTAACTACTACGCCCTTCTTGTCAGCTTTCACATCACCAATTTTTACGCCAGTGTTAATGCTCAAACCTTGCTTAGCAAACAACTTTTGCGCTTCTTTTGCAATGCCAGCATCGCAAGCAGCCAAGAATGAAGGCATAGCTTCGAGCACAGTCACTTCAGCGCCAAGACGACGCCATACAGAACCTAACTCCAAGCCAATGACGCCTGCACCGATAACGCCCAATTTCTTAGGGGCAGAATCAAACTTCAAAGCACCTTCGTTATCGCAAATCAACACGTTGTCTACTGTGATGCCTGGAAGATGACGCGCTTTAGAACCAGTTGCAATGATTACATTCTTTGCAGTAACAGTTTCTTTGTCTTTGCCATCAATTTTGATTTGATAGCCATCAGCACCCTTACCTTCAAATGAAGCATGGCCTTTTAACAAAGTGATTTTGTTCTTGCGGAATAAGTACTGAATACCGCCAGTCATTTTCGTAACGATGTCATCCTTACGGGCAATCATCTTCTTAGAGTCGATGCTAACTGCACCTACTTTAATTCCGTGATCAGCAGCATGATGATTGATCTTCTCGAACTCCTCTGAAGAAGCCAACAAGGCCTTAGAAGGAATACAACCGACGTTCAAACATGTACCACCTAAACGTGGCTCACCCTTAGGATCATCATAAGAATTAGATTCGGCACAGGCAACTTTGAAACCGAGTTGCGCTGCACGAATTGCGGCGATATAGCCACCAGGGCCACCACCAATTACTACTACGTCAAAAGCTTGGCTCATGATCTTCCCTTCTTACAAATCAAGGAGAAGACGTGAAGGATCTTCCAACGCATCCTTCATGGCAACCAAACCAAGTACAGCCTCACGGCCGTCAATGATGCGGTGATCGTATGACAAAGCAAGGTAGTTAATTGGGCGAACAACTACTTGACCATTTTCAACAACAGCACGGTCTTTAGTAGCGTGAATGCCCAAAATAGCGGACTGTGGCGGGTTGATGATCGGAGTAGAAAGCATGGAGCCAAATACGCCACCGTTAGAGATGGAGAATGTGCCGCCAGTCAACTCTTCAATAGACAACTTACCTTCACGAGCTTTAGTGCCGAACTGAGCAATCTTCTTCTCGATGTCAGCCAAATTCATTTGGTCAACGTCACGCAGAATTGGAACCACCAAGCCACGCGGTGAGCTCACAGCGATACCGATATCAAAGTAACCGTGGTAAACAATGTCATTACCGTCAACAGAAGCATTCAAGAGTGGGAATTTCTTCAAAGCGTGTGTTGCAGCCTTAACGAAGAAAGACATGAAACCTAACTTCACACCATGAGTCTTCTCAAACTGGTCTTTGTATTTATTGCGTAAGGCAATCACTGGACCCATGTTGACTTCATTGAATGTAGTCAAGATGGCGTTGTTTGCTTGAGACTCGAGCAAACGCTCAGCAATACGAGCACGCAAGCGACTCATTGGAACGCGCTCTTCTGGACGATCACCAGTTGGAATTGGCGCGCTTGGCAATGCGGCAGACTTAGCACCACCTGCAGAAGCATTTAATGCATCACCTTTAGTGATACGACCATCACGACCAGATCCAGCAACTTGCCCAGCATCGACACCCTTCTCCGCAAGAATTTTTGCAGCTGAAGGAGCTGCGGCTGCGCCAGCTTTAGCAGCAGGAGCTGCAGCTTTAGCAGGCGCTGGAGCTGCAGCTGGTGCAGGTGCGGCAGCAGCAGGAGCTGCGGCTGCAACAGCAGTGCTATCGATCTTCGCAATCAACTGCTCGGCAACAACAGTGCCGCCGTCAGCAACAACGATTTCTGTCAAAACACCAGCAGATGGAGCCGGAACTTCGAGAACCACTTTATCTGTTTCGATTTCGATCAAGATCTCGTCTTGACCAACAGCGTCGCCAACCTTCTTTTTCCATTGCAACAAAGTTGCTTCAGCAACTGACTCGGAGAGTTGTGGAACTTTAACTTCGAAAATAGCCATGATTAATCCTGTTTATATATGTGTATGTTGAGTTATGAAGACGATTATTTCGTGATCACGTAACCTTTGAGTTTGGCAAATGCCGCATTCAGTAAAGACTTCTGCTGTTCTTGGTGGAGATGGGCATAACCACAAGCTGGTGATGCTGATGCAGGACGGCCTGCATAGCCCAACTTCATGCCATCAGACATGTTTTCCAAGATATTGTGTTGCACGAAGAACCAAGCGCCTTGGTTTTGTGGCTCATCTTGACACCAAACCACGTCTTCCAACTTTGGATATTTCTTCATTTCAGCAGTCACTGCTTTGTGCGGGAATGGATACAACTGCTCCAAGCGAATAATGGCAACATCGCCAATCTTCTTCTCGGCACGCTGCTTAACCAAGTCGTAATAGACTTTGCCAGAGCACATTACCAAACGGGTGACTTGTTTTGCGTCGATAGACTCATCACGCTCACCAATAACAGTCTGGAAACCACCTTTTGTAAATTCAGATAAAGGTGATGCAGCTTCTTTATTACGCAGCAATGATTTTGGTGTCATCAAGATCAGCGGCTTGCGGAACTGACGAATCATCTGACGACGCAATACGTGGAAGATTTGCGCTGCGGTAGTCGGCTGAATAACCTGCATATTGGTATCAGCGCATAACTGCATAAAGCGCTCAAGACGTGCAGAGGAATGCTCTGGGCCTTGACCTTCATAACCGTGCGGCAACATCATCACTAAACCATTGGCACGACCCCACTTCACTTCTCCAGAAGCGATGAACTGGTCAATAACAACCTGTGCGCCGTTAGCAAAGTCACCGAATTGAGCTTCCCAGATAGTGAGAGTATTTGGTTCAGCAGCAGCGTAACCGTACTCGAATCCAAGAACTGCCTCTTCAGAAAGAATGGAGTCAATCACCACAAACGGTGCTTGATCCTTAGTGACATGCTGAAGCGCAATGTAAGTACCGGTATCCCACTTCTCACGGTTTTGCTCATGCAATACCGCGTGACGATGAGTAAAGGTGCCGCGTCCACTATCTTCACCAGACAAGCGAACTGGGTAGCCGCTTGCAACCAAGGATGCGAAAGCCATGTGCTCACCCATACCCCAGTCGATATTTGTCTCACCACGTCCCATTGCTGCGCGGTCGTTATAAACCTTAGCAACCAATGGATGCGCTTTGAAGCCTTCTGGAATAGTAGAAATCTTCTCAGCCAAGCGCTTCCACTCAGTCAATGGAATAGCTGTATCAGCTTCATCAGTCCACTTCTTATTTAAGAATGGAGACCAATCCACAGCAAACTTACCTTTGAAGTTACTCAATACCGGATCAGATGTCTGCTTACCCTCGTCCATTGCAGCGCGATACTCTTTGACCATCAGGTCACCAGTACCGGCCGGCAATACGCCTTGAGTTTCCAACTTGTCGGCGTATAGCTTACGTGTGCCAGGGTGTGCAGCAATGATCTTGTACATCAATGGCTGGGTCATTGCAGGCGTATCTTGTTCGTTGTGACCAAGCTTACGGAAACAGATAATGTCAATCGCCACGTCTTTATGGAACTTCATGCGGAACTCAACAGCCAACTTGGTTGCCAAGACTACCGCCTCAGGATCATCACCGTTCACGTGCAATACAGGCGCATCAACAACCTTCATGATGTCGGTACAGTACAAGCTAGAACGCAAGTCACGTGGATCAGAAGTTGTGAAACCGATTTGGTTGTTAATCACAATGTGCACTGTGCCGCCAGTTGAGTAACCACGAACCTCAGACATCGCCAATGTTTCTTGCATCACACCCTGACCTGCAATCGCAGCATCACCGTGAACCAAGATTGGCATAACTTGATCACCCAACATATCACCGCGACGCTCCATACGAGCACGTGCAGATCCTTCAACCACTGGGTTAACGATCTCCAAATGGGATGGGTTAAATGCTAATGACAAGTGAACCGGACCGCCAGGAGTAGAAATATCGCTTGAGAAGCCTTGGTGATACTTCACGTCACCCGCAGGCAATGTTTCAGGGCCTTTGTGCTCAAACTCAGCAAACAGGTCTTTAGGCATTTTGCCCAAGGTGTTTACCAATACGTTGAGACGACCACGGTGGGCCATACCAATAACAATCTCTTGAACGCCTCTATTACCTGCATCACGAATCAACTCGTCCATACAAGCGATAAAGCTCTCGCCACCCTCTAAGGAGAAGCGCTTTTGACCAACATACTTAGCCTGGAGGTAACGCTCTAGACCTTCAGCAGCAGTAACGCGATCCAAAATTTGACGCTTCTCTTCCACATTAAATTGTGGAGTTGAGCGAATGGACTCCAACTTCTCTTGCCACCACTTCTTAATCTTTTGATCGGCAATGAACATGAACTCGACACCAATTGTGCCGCAATATGTTTCGCGCAAAGCTTGGAGCAAGTCGCGCAAAGACATTTCGTTCTTACCGAAGAATGTATTACTTGTATTGAAGACGATATCCATATCGCCATCAGTAAAGCCATAGAAAGCGGGATCTAACTCAGGAATATCCTGGCGCTCTGTCCGCTTTAATGGATCTAAGTTTGCCCAGCGATTACCGACGTTACGATACGCGGCAATTAACTGCTGAACAGCAACGCGTTTGCGGCCCATCTCTGAGTCAGCCGAATCAGAAATCGTTCTGATAGGACCTTGCTTAGCGCGCTCAGCAAATGAAGCAACAATCGGTCCGTGTGCAATGTCAGTTCGAGATGAACCATCAACTGCTGGAACCTGCTTCACGTTATCGAAATAATCTCGCCAATGATCAGCTACGGAAGCTGGATCGTGCAAGTAGGATTCGTAGAGTTCCTCTACGTAGGGGGCGTTTCCGCCGAAGAGATAGGAGTTATCTCTTTGATCCTGCATCATGATGCTCACCTTTCATCGGGTTTCCCGATTAAAAACTGTGGTTAAAACCATCCGCTCTACGGCTATACCGCTTCACGAATTGATCTGTGCAAATACCGGTACTACGACAGTAATTTAACACGAATGACCATTGATACATAAAGGGCTTTCCCTGATTTAAGGGGTTTTGGGGGTATCTCCCTATTTAGAGCAATTAATAAGAACTTTCCTACCCCTCTTTAAAGGATTGCCGACAGATTCAAATGATTTTGATTTTTATTCTCTAAATCTTCAAACAATTAAATGAAATTAAGGGAAATATGAAATCAATTACCCCAGAAACGGAATATCTCAGCACCCGCCAAAGCGCCAAGGTTTTACAAGTTTCCTTGGGCACCGTTCAGAAAATGGTGGAATTGGGTGAATTAATTGCTTGGAAGACTCGGGGGGGACACCGCCGGATATTGGCCAGCTCGTTGGAGCAGCAGTTACAACGCAGAAAGAGAGCAATGCGTCAAAAGACAACCCAAAACTGCGTTGCCATGGGGATATTTAGAAGATCTGAAAATGGGCAAGAATTAATAGAGGCCATTGCCGATTGGCAGCTCAAAGTGGATATGGAAATGGCAGTTGATAGCCTTGAGGGTCTCATGAAAGCCGTATCCATAGCCCCCGATTTGATCTTTTTAGACGCCCTTATTCCGCCGGTAGAGCAAGTCCATTTGATACATTATTTGAGTAAAAACAAGGACACACAGCGTATACCTATTCTAGTGGATGAAGGTTTTATTAAGCTACATCCTGGCGTAGTCACTCTTGTGGATGAGAATTCAGGCGGCAAACCCCCATTAAGCGAAAGCATCAAAAAAGAGCTCGAAAATGGCCTTATTGACCTCAATCCGCTCATTATTGGCTATCCAGCCACCAATCCAGAAGCAGAGGGAAACTGGGCCCACGGAAGCAGGCATGAATTATTAGAGCCCCTATTTGTTGAGGCCCTTGCTAGGAAGTGTGCCTAGCATGTAACTAGATGGGGACGCCGATCCAAACAAAAAGGCCGCTATTTGCGGCCTTTTGTATTAAATCCCAAATAAAACAAGGATTTAGATTAAATAACTACTGCGATCTCTACCCTCTATCCACTTAGGCGCTTTGCCGCGACCAGTCCAAGTTTCACCTGTAGAAGGATTACGGTATTTAGGGGCAACCTTGCCGCCAGCACTCTTAACGCCAGCTTTACGGCTAAATAAGTCAGTAGCCGTTAGGTTGTATTGCTCAATAATTAACTTTGCCTTGGCGATACCATCTGCCTTTTCTAGGGCAATTGCTTCTTTGATCTGTTTATCCAACTGCTCGCGTTGGGCTAAAAGCTCTTTATAAGAAGGCATATTGTTTTCACTCTCCGAATAATAAGTTGTTCTATACGATACACATAAACCGTATTAGAGAGTGATTATATATAAATTAAATTACCTGACAATATATATTATTGAGATTACTCACCTATATTTATTAGTTCTATATCAATTAAATTAAATAAAAGACATAATCTTTATAAATACTATGCTTAATTAAGGTGCACTCGATTTTCTGAGCATAAAGGTTCCACTGGATTTAGCGGTTATCTCCCCTGCCTCATTCAAAACAATCGCCTCACAATAGTTAATGGTTTTGCCTGGCTTCAAAATGGTGCCTTCAACGGCGATTTTGCCCACGCTAGGCCGTAAAAAGCTGACGGTCATATCAATCGTCATTGCACCAAGAGGAACGTCGGTAGTGCTTCTAGCTGCTGCTCCCATCGCAAAATCGAGCAAGGTCATAATGACCCCGCCGTGGGCTATGCCAAAACTATTTTCATATTCCGGCCTAATATCCAGGCTGATCCGAGACTTGCCATCTTTTGCATATTCAGGAACTACGCCTAAGTGTGCCAAAAACGGAATCTTGAGTCCAAAATACTCTGTGGTTTTATCAGTGCTTGTCATGAAATGAATTTAGAAAGTATGGGATGAATTTGAATGGTCGGGGCGAGAGGATTTGAACCTCCGACCACATGCACCCCATGCATGTACGCTACCAGGCTGCGCTACGCCCCGACGAAAGACAAAATTGTATCAGTAACTATTTAGAGAGAATCTGCAGAACTGCTTGCAATTCTTCGCGCAGACGAAGGTCGCCGCGAGCTTCTTCCAAGCGATTGCGTGCACCGCTAATCGTAAAGCCCTCTTCATAGAGAAGTGAGCGGATTTTTCTAATTAGGACAACTTCGTGATGCTGATAGTAGCGACGGTTACCACGTCGCTTTTGCGGACTTAACTGGGAAAACTCTTGTTCCCAGTAACGCAGGACATGCGAACGAACGCCGCACAAATCTGCTACTTCACCGATAGTGAAGTAGCGCTTGGCAGGTATTGGGGGAAGTTGAGAGCTCAGCAGCGCTGAGCCAGCATCAAACTCGGTTTTCTCGAGCATGTGACTCCACTACATCTTTAAGCTTTTGACTGGCGTGAAAAGTTACTACGCGTCTAGCAGCAATCGGAATCATTTGACCTGTCTTTGGATTTCGGCCAGGACGAGCCGATTTATTGCGCAACTGAAAATTACCAAAACCGGAGATCTTTACTTCTACGCCCGTCTCAAGTGATTGGCCAATGCGATCAAAGAAAGCGTCAATCATATCTTTCGCTTCACGCTTGTTCAATCCAACCTGATCAAAGAGGGCCTCTGAAAGCTCATTCTTAGTAACAGTATCGTTAGAAATCAATTCGGTCATTGCCAGTCTCTTTGGTAACTAATTATTTATTTGATTTGTGCCTAATATTAAACCTAGCGCAAACGGGCTGCACACTTTTTCTCAACGGCAGCCAATAAAGCAGCCATTACTGCATCAATTTGGGGATCTTGCAATGTTTCATTAGGGTTTAACAGGGTGACACGGAAAGCCAAACTCTTTTCATCATCCGCCATGCTGGTCGAGCCCGCCTTTGGCTTGAACTCATCAAAGAGCTCAATATTACGGACAAAATTCTGTTTACTTGCAGCCATAACATCTAGCAAAGATTGCGCAGAAATACTTTGTTTTACCACCAATGCCAAATCTCGTTGCACCGCAGGAAATTTACTTAACTCTTCGGGCACAGGTAAACCGAGTTCACGAATAGGCTCTAAATCTAATTCAAACAATACTGGCGCTTGGGGAAGTTCATAAGCTTGCTGTAAGCCTGGGTGTAATTCACCAATCCAACCAATGGCAACATTGTTTTTGCCAATCTTCAAGATCACCTGAGCTGAACGACCAGGATGGAGTGCTGGATGTTGTGCAGCCTTTGTGACGAAATGTAGCGGATCTAAAACGCGCTCAAGATCACCTTTGACATCAAAGAAATCTACTGCACGCGTTGCATTGGCCCACTGCTCTGGCACAAAGGATCCATAAGCGAGACCGCCGATTTTTTGCGGCTGATGAAAGCCTGCTACTTTGCCGGCTTCTTCTTGCACATTAGGGTCACGCTTGAATACGCGGCCAGTCTCAAACAAACGTACACGACCTGCTCCGCGGTTTAAATTAGCTTTAAGGTTAGCTAGTAAACCACCCCAAAGATTGCTACGCATCACGCCATATTGATTGGCGATTGGATTGAGCACCTTAATGAGATCTTGCTCTTGAGCACCCGCTAAACGCTGCTCACTTTCAAGGTCCGTGAAACCAAAGTTCACCGCCTCTTGGTAGCCTTGCAAAGCTAAACGCTGGCGCAGTAAATGAACACCACGCTTTGCTTCCGCTTTAGCGCTCATCTTCAATGAAGCAACCGGTGGTTGATCGGGAATATTTTCGAAGCCATACATGCGTGCGACTTCTTCAATTAAATCTTCTTCGATTTCGATATCAAAACGGTAGCTTGGAGGCGTAACAACAAAAGCATCACCCTCTTGCTTGAATTCAAAACCGAGACGCTTAAATACATCAGCCACTACTTCACTTGTTAGTGGAATGCCGATGACTTTTTCAGCTCTAGCCAAACGCATTTTGACCGGCTTACGCTCTGGAACATTGAGAACTTGATCATCCACTGGGCCTGCTTGACCACCGCAAACCTCAATGATTAAAGCACTGAGATATTCCAGGCAATTAACTGTATTTTGTGGATCTACGCCGCGTTCGAAACGGTGAGCCGCATCAGTACTGAAGTTAAAACGTCTAGCACGGCCCTGAATAGCTGAAGGCAGCCAATAAGCTGCTTCAACATAGATATTCTTAGTGTCATCTGTTACTGCGCAGTGATTACCGCCCATGATGCCTGCAAGTGCTACTGGACCATTCTGATCAGCAACAACGCCTGCTTCTTGCATCTTGCCTGCAGAGTCCGGACCTTGCAAAGTCACTGTTTGACCGTTGAGAAGCTCCAGTGTTTCACCTGCTTTTGCCCAGCGAACATTGATATCGCCATTCAATTTATCGATATCAAATACGTGAGTAGGTTGCCCCATTTCTAACATGACATAGTTAGAAAGATCCACCAATACCGAAATACTTCTTTGACCTGCGCGCGTTAAACGCTGCACGATCCATTCAGGTGTTTTAGCTTGCGGATTCACACCACGAATTACTCGACCAGCAAAGCGTCCGCAAAGTTCTTTGCTCTCAACTGTGACTTTGCGCTTATCTTCGATTTTTACTGCAGGCGGCGTCCATTTTGGCGCACAGAGTGCAGCACCAGTGATCGCTGAGACTTCTCTTGCCATACCCATTAATGAGAGGCAATCAGCTTTATTTGGAGTTAACTTAATAACGTAAATTTGATCATCAAGATTGAGGTATTCACGAATATCTTTTCCGACTGGCGCATCTTCAGGCAACTCTAAGATGCCTTCGTGATCATCGCCCAACCCGAGTTCGCGACCAGAACACAACATGCCTTGGCTTTCTACGCCACGTAGTTTGCCGACTTTAATCAGGAAAGGCTTACCGCCCGCTTCTGCCGGAGGCAATTCAGCGCCAACCATTGCACAAGGAATCTTGATGCCAGCGCGCGCATTAGGTGCGCCACAAACGATTTGTAACTCTTGACCAGTACCTGCATCCACTTTGCAAACACGCAAACGGTCTGCATCAGGATGTTGCTCAGCTGACTTAATTTGTGCGATCACAATCTTGGTAAATGCTGGAGCTACTGAATGCTGCTCTTCAACTTCTAAACCCGCCATAGTCATTGCATGACCAAGCGTATCACTATCAAGTGATGGGTTTACATACTGACGGAGCCAAGATTCAGAAAATTGCATAGCGCGATCTAAGATTTAGTAATGCTGATTTGGTTATGCGGGGAACTGCGCTAAGAAACGCAGGTCGTTTTCGAAGAAGAGACGTAAATCGTCAACGCCATAACGCAACATCGTCAAGCGCTCTAGGCCAGATCCAAAAGCAAAGCCGGTATAGAGCTCTGGGTCGATACCCATATTGCGCAATACGTTTGGATGTACTTGCCCTGCTCCGGAGATTTCTAACCAACGGCCGGCAAGTTTGCCGCTACCAAAGGCCATATCAATTTCAGCAGAAGGTTCTGTGAATGGGAAATAGGATGGACGGAAACGAACTTGCAACTCGTTTGTTTCAAAGAAAGTTCTTAAGAAGTCTGTATAGACACCCTTGAGATCTGCAAATGAAACGCTCTCAGCAATCCATAAGCCTTCAACCTGATGGAACATCGGTGAATGTGTTGCATCGCTATCAACGCGATAGGTTCTGCCAGGAGCAATCACTTTGATTGGCGGCATCACATCTGCATTGGCGTATTTCTTAACGTGCTCGCTCGCATAGCGAACCTGAATTGGGCTGGTATGCGTACGCAATAACAAAGGCTTCTCATTAGAATCTTTGCCGTCGATATAAAAAGTATCCTGCATGGAACGAGCAGGATGATTCTCCGGACTATTTAAGGCGGTGAAATTAAACCAATCAGTTTCAATTTCAGGGCCATCCGCTACATCAAAACCAATCGAGCGGAAGATCTCTTCAACACGCTCCCAGGTGCGCATCACAGGGTGCAAACTACCTACTGCTTGGCCACGGCCAGGCAAGGAAACGTCAATAGACTCCGCCGCAAGACGTTGCATCAATACCGCATCAGCCAAAGCTTGGCGACGCTCTTGTAATGCAGCTTCTACTTGGGTTTTGATTTGATTAATTTGGGCGCCAGCACTTTTGCGCTCCTCAGGCGACATTCCACCAAGCGCTTTTAAACGCTCAGTGAGAACACCTGACTTACCGAGATACTTGGCTTTCGCGTCCTCTAGAGCTGCCGCATCGGCAGCCCCGAGGAAATCACGTTTAGCATCCTCGACAATGTGGTCGAGAGAAACCATTGCAGCTTAGTTTAGAAAACTAAGATTAAGCTGCAGCGTTTACTACGGATTTGATCCGAGTAACCAAAGCAGCGAAAGCCGCTTTGTCAGCAATGGCCATATCAGAAAGTACTTTGCGATCGAGTTCGATTGCAGCTTTCTTCATGCCATTCATGAATACGCTGTAGGTCATGTCATGCTGACGAACTGCCGCGTTGATACGAGCAATCCACAAAGCGCGGAATACACGTTTCTTGTTGCGACGGTCACGATATGCATATTGACCAGCACGCATAACCGCTTGCTTAGCAATACGGAATACGTTCTTACGACGGCCACGGTAACCTGTAGCTGCATCGGTGATTTTCTTATGACGGGCTCTTGCTGTAACCCCACGTTTGACTCTTGGCATTTAATTCTCCTAATCTAGTCTGAGGTTAAGCGTATGGAAGCATAGAGCGAATTGACTTAACGTCAGCTTTCGCAACTTCTGTGGAACCACGGAGGTGACGCTTATTCTTTGTGGTCTTCTTGGTGAGGATGTGGCGTTTGAAAGCCTGACCTCGTTTAATCGTTCCGCCTGCGCGAACCGTGAATCGCTTTTTAGCGCTACTCTTGCTCTTCATCTTGGGCATAAAGCACCCCTTCAATTACTTGTGCAACATAGGTGGTAACCGACGGTTACTCTTCCTGTACCCAGAAGCACTTCAAACTACCGGCGCCTCTCAGCGCCTCCCTACATAAGAACCAGGTAGAACCTGATTACTTTGCCTTACGAATGGGGGCCAATACCATCACCATCTGGCGGCCTTCCATCTTTGGAAACTGTTCGACTTGGCCGTACTCAACGAGATCCAACTTCAAACGCTCCAACATTCTGACTCCGATTTCTTGGTGGGCCATTTCACGACCCCGAAACCGCAGCGTAATCTTTGTCTTATCGCCATCTTCTAAAAAGCGGATTAGATTGCGTAGCTTCACACCGTAGTCACCATCATCAGTACCAGGGCGGAATTTAACTTCCTTCACCTGAATTACCTTTTGCTTCAGCTTTGCTTCATGCATCCGCTTGGCTTCTTGGTATTTGAATTTGCCGAAGTCCATGATGCGGACTACAGGTGGTACAGCCGTCGGAGCAATTTCAACCAGGTCGGTTTCTTTCTCTTCTGCTGCAGCCAAGGCTTCACTCAACTTAACTACACCGATGGGCTCTCCATCAATTCCAATCAAACGCACTTCAGGAGCAGTAATTTCCCGGTTAATGCGTTGCAATTTTTCAGTAGCGATCTTCTTAATTCCTTTAAAAAAACAATAAAAACCGTTCTAACCCTAGCTAGGCTCGGGTCCGACTTTCTGGGATATATCCTGCTGGAGTCGGGCAACGAAGGCATCAAGAGGCATTACACCTAAATCCACTCCGCCACGGGCACGAACGGCTACCGTATTACTTTCAGATTCTTTATCCCCTACAACTAGCAAAAACGGGATCTTCTGTAATGCGTGCTCGCGTATTTTATACGTAATTTTCTCGTTCCGCAAATCGGATTCGACTCTAAACCCTTGTTTTTTCAGCAATTGCTGCACTTGTTGTGCATATGCAGCAGAATTTCCTGAGATATTGAGGACTACAGCCTGGGTCGGAGCAAGCCAAACGGGCATGTTTCCAGCGTGATTTTCGATCAAAATGCCGATAAAACGCTCTAAAGAGCCCACAATTGCCCTATGCAGCATGACTGGAGTTTTGCGACTATTGTCTTCAGCCACGTATTCAGCACCTAAACGGGCTGGCATGGAGAAGTCAACCTGGATCGTGCCGCACTGCCATGTGCGCCCAATAGAGTCCTTGAGGTGATATTCGATCTTTGGACCGTAAAAAGCACCCTCGCCTGGCAATTCTTCCCATTCCTGGCCAGAGGCCTTCAAGGCGCCGCGCAGAGCATCTTCAGCTTTATCCCAAATAGCGTCATCGCCAACGCGTTTAGCTGGACGTAAAGCGAGTTTTACGGCGACCTCGGTAAAGCCAAAATCTTGATATACAGCACGGACTGCTTTATCAAATGCGGCCACTTCAGATTGAATTTGATCTTCAGTACAGAAAATATGACCATCGTCTTGCGTGAAACCACGTACGCGCATCAAACCATGCAAAGCGCCCGATGGTTCATTGCGGTGGCACTGACCAAATTCACCAAAGCGCAATGGCAACTCACGATAGCTATGCAAACCAGAGTTATAAATTTGTACGTGACCAGGACAGTTCATCGGCTTTAATGCATAAGCACGATTCTCCGACTCTGTCGTAAACATATTCTCTTTATAGTTTTCCCAATGTCCCGATTTTTCCCAAAGACCACGATCCAAAATTTGTGGCGCTTTAACTTCTTGGTAGCCTTCTTGCTGATACACGCGACGCATGTATTGCTCAACCTCTTGCCAAATTGACCAACCTTTTGGATGCCAGAAAATTAAGCCTGGAGCTTCTTCTTGGAAGTGAAATAAATCGAGCTGTTTACCAAGGCGGCGATGATCACGCTTCTCAGACTCTTCAAGCATATGCAAGTAAGCATCTTGATCTTCTTTCCGCAACCAGGCTGTACCGTAAATACGCTGCAGCATCTCATTCTTACTATCGCCACGCCAGTAAGCACCAGCAAGCTTCATCAGCTTAAATACCTTGAGCTTCCCAGTAGATGGCACGTGTGGTCCACGGCATAAATCGGTGAACTTACCTTCTGCATAAAGGGAAACATCTTCGCCTTGCGGAATGCTTGCAATCAATTCTGCCTTGTAGTTTTCGCCCTGCTTTTTGAAAAACTCAACAGCTTCATCGCGTGGCATTACGGTACGCGTTACTGGCTCATCTTTTTTAGCGAGCTCAGTCATTTTCTTTTCTAAAGCAACTAAATCATCTGGAGTAAATGGGCGGTGATATGAGAAGTCATAATAAAAACCATTCTCGATCACTGGGCCAATCGTAACTTGCGCTTCAGGAAATAATTCTTTTACGGCATACGCCAATAAGTGAGCACTGGAATGGCGAACAATCTCTAATGCCTCAGAACTCTTATCGGTAATGATGGCAAGCTGACTATCTTTATCAATAACAAAACTGGTATCCACCATCTTGCCGTCAACAATGCCACCTAAGGCGGCTTTTGCAAGACCACTACCGATGCTTTGCGCAACATCCGCTACGCGAACAGGCGCCTCAAACTCACGTTTTGATCCATCGGGCAGAGTAACTACAAGCATGATGACCCCATCTTATTTACTGAACTTCATTCCTGACTTCTTTCCCAAAAAGAAAGCGCGGTAGCTTATGGGCATCCGCGCCTCTTTGAAGTCCTTGATGGCACTTCTTTTGGGTCTTATTCGTTGGTAGGCTCGATTGGACTCGAACCAACGACCCCCACCATGTCAAGGTGGTGCTCTAACCAGCTGAGCTACGAGCCTATTCAGCCATAGAGTTTATCACCGGCGACGCACTTGGGTGACCCCTTTGACCTCTTCTAGGCTGTTTTGAACCACTCGCAACACTTCAGAATCCTTCACCTCAACCGTTAAAAGGATCTGAGCCAAGCCCTTTTTGGCTGATTTACGTAAATCGATCACATGGACGCCCTGCCGCGTGAGAATCTCAAAGAGCTCCCGCATGAGCTCAGGTCGATCCAGGCCAGTTACGACCAAATCTGCTGGGAATACCCGTTTTTGCTCCTGGTTGACGATAGGATCTACTGCTGAAGCCGTCCAAGCCGTTTGAATTACTCGCTCTGGAGCTCTTTCCAAAAGACCTCTGAAGGTTTTGCATGAGCGTCGATGTATCGACACCCCTCTACCCTGAGTCACAAATCCGGCAATAGCGTCTGGAGGAACAGGTCTGCAGCATCGCGCCAACTGCGTTAACAAAGAGTCCACCCCAACCACCAAGACATCACCGCCCCGCCCAGATTTATGAGTGCTACTACGTAAGATAATTTCAGGTGTAGTCGGAGTTGTTTTTATTTCCGGGCTGGCTTCTTGCTTGTTATCAACAGCCTTAGTGGATTGGCCAGCCTCTTCATCGTCCAAAGCATTAAACCAAGCGCGCACTCTTTGACGCGCTCTTTGCGAACGCAGGTAATTTTTATCAGGACTAATCCAGTCGCGCGATGGACCGCCATGCTTCACCGCAATGATTTCAACTGTTTGACCATTTTGCAGAGATGTCTCTAACGGCACCATAGCGCCATCTACTCTTGCGCCTCTACAACGATGACCAAGATTGGTATGCACTGCATAAGCAAAATCAATCGGCGTTGAGCCCTTCTCTAATGAGATCACCTTACCCAAAGGTGTGAGCACATAAATATGATCATCAATCTCATGGTGCTTGAGCTGCTCCCAAGCATCTTCTTTCCAAGAGATGAGCTGACGAGCCCAGGCTATTTGTCTCTCGTAAGCTACCTCTGCGCTGTGCGTGCCTTGCTGATGGTTGGCGCTGGGCTTATTCGTTTTTGTTGGATTGGGTGGTGTCGCCATTCCAACATAAGCACCCTCTTTGTAACGCCAGTGTGCTGCCAAGCCATACTCAGCTTGTTGATGCATTTCTTGTGTACGGACCTGAATTTCAAATGCAGTACCGTCTTCATTCATGACTACGGTATGCAAGGATTGATAGCCGTTGGGTTTAGGTCTAGCAATGTAATCATCAAATTCACGTGGCACTGGTTGCCAAACGTTATGCACAATACCCAGCACGGCATAGCAAGACTTCACATCATCAACTAAAACTCGAAATGCTCTAACGTCATAGAGATTAGCGAAATCTAGGGACTTACCTTGCATTTTTTTCCAGATGCTATAGATGTGCTTAGGACGTCCAAGTACTTCACCATCAATTTGTGCAGCCTTGAGCTCATTCTGCAGCTGCAAAACAATTTGATCAATAAAGGATTGGCGCTCAATACGCTTTGCATCGAGCATCTTGGCTATCTCACGATAAGTATCTGGAGACAGTGTCCGGAATGCTAAATCCTCCATCTCCCACTTCATCTGCCAAATACCAAGACGGTTAGCTAATGAGGCATCGATATTGAGAATTTCTTGCGCCCAAGCAGCTGGCATCTCGATTTTTTCCTGGGTGACCCAGCGCAGGGTCTGCAATCGAGATGCGAGATAGATCAGCACCACCCTTAAGTCATCACCGAATGCTAAAAGCATTTTGCGGAGCATTTCTTCTTGGCCGGTGACACTGAGGCCACCATCATCGCGCATCAATTTTGCTTGGGCCTGACGTAAACCGCGATAACCAATCAGTAGCTTGGCAGGCTCTTCACCAATAAGCTTGATAAGCGCTTCTTTGCCGTGAGTGCGCGCAATATTACTTGCTGCAATGAGGGTTGCTTCGTCTAGGTTGAGAGTTTGCAGGATCTGCGAAACCCCAAGTGCGTGTGATTCAGCTGGCTCGCCATACCAAGCATCCTGAAATACTGCTAGCTTTTCGGGGTTAGTGGGAGCATTTGCCATCGGCAAAAATGAAATAAGGAATTAACTAAAGAATTCTTTTGCCAACGCAATTTGTTCGGGCTTTACAAAAGCAGGAGCATGGCCTACGTTTGGAATCTCAATACTGCGCGCATAAGGATTTACTTTGCACATTTCTGCTACCGTTGCTGCGGATAGTAAATCAGAATTACCGCCGCGCACAATCAACATTGGAATATGAATTTGCTTGAAGGCATGCCACATCGCCATTTCGCCTGCCTTGGCCATGATTGGATTAACTGAAACAAAAGGTACCGAGATATCTGGGTCGTAATGCATGATCCATTTACCTTCCTTCTGAATCAACATAGGTCCGTTATAGATTTCCCACTCATGCGGAGTATGTTCACCAAAACTAGCGCAGATTTCATTCAAGTGAGAAAGAGCGTCTTCACGGTTGGCAAAAGAAAATGGTTGCCCCACATAAGAACCCAAACGTTTGATTGCCTCAGGCTCAATTCTTGGACCTACATCATTAATGAGCATGCGGCGTATTGGTGAATTTGGCATTGCCGCGTAAACCATTCCAATGAGACCACCCATAGACGTACCAAACCAGTCCACTTGTGAAACACCGAGCTTTTTAACTAGCGTAGCAATGTCAGAAACGTACTGTGGCACGGCATAAAGCATTGGATTGCTAAGCCGATCTGAATCACCCCTACCAACAATATCTGGACAGACAACGTAATAGTCTTTGCACATCGCTAGTGCAAGAGTCTTAAAGTCACTGCCCCGTCTTGTGAGGCCATGAACACACATCAATACTGGATTACCTGGATTACCCCATGCGTGATATGCCATCCGGTGTTTTTCATCGCCGCTAGAGCAATCAACATAAAAAGTTTCGCCGTCATGAAATACATTTGCTGCCTGCGCTTCATTGTGAACTTCATGACTGGCGTGATCATGCTCATGATCGTGATCCTCACCAATCACCTCAGGCTGCAAGGTCACATGATCGATACCATGTTTATCTAACAGCATTTCATTAATTCTAGCCATGATCTGAGGCCATTCTTGAATATCGGCAATTTCAATATGACCAATCAATGCTGGAAAGCTAGGGGTCATCTCCCAGACATGAAGATCATGAACAGCCAATACGCCGGGGACATTTTTTAAATCAGTACCTACCTGCAAATAATCGATGTGGAGGGGTACGCCCTCCATGAGGAAGTGATATGACTCATGAAGAATGGAGATCGTCGATTTCAGAATCAAGAGTGAAACCAAGATAGACAAAATGGCATCGATTGGCATCCAGCCTGTTAACTGGATAACCACACCAGCAATCAATGCGGCGATTGATCCCAACAAATCGCCCATGACATGCACTAAAGCTGCACGGGTATTTACGCTTTTCTTATCGCGAGATAGCACCCATGCAACCACGATGTTCATCAACAAGCCAATGGCAGCAACAACTGTTACGGTAAGACCATCTACCTTATGTGGTTCGTAGAATCGGCTGATTGCCTCAACCATAATCCACACGACCAAGGCCAGCATCACAATACTATTAACAAAAGCAGCTAAGGCCTCCGCCCTTCCAAAGCCAAATGAATGTTTTGGAGACGGTGGACGACGGGAAATAATTTGCGCCAACAAAGCCAACCCGAGTGCTGCCGCATCGGTAACCATGTGACCAGCATCAGAAATCAACGCCAATGAATTAGCGAAGTAAGCTGCCGCCCCCTCAACACCGGAAAAGCCTAAAGTAAGTACTAAGGCAATTAACAGTAAATTTTGATTGGAGACTTGCTTGCTATGGGTATGCTTTGCATCACCCTTTTTATGAGCATGCAGCGAGGGATCAACACCAGAATTCATCTTTGGTGTCGAGGACTTTGAATGAGAAAAATGGAATCCCGACATAGTGATTCCATTATTTCATTCATCTGGATAAATTGCTCAGAAACCCGTTGTATCAACAGGGGCACCTGTCTTTGCAATAACTTCTTCTTTGGTTACGCCAGGAGCGAGTTCAGTCAACTTTAAGCCCTTAGGGGTAATGTCAAGAACACATAGATCTGTAATGATCTGACTAATAACGCCCACGCCCGTTAAAGGCAATGTGCACTTAGGCAAAATTTTAAGCTCTTCTGTACCATCTTTTTTCTTAGCGACGTGCTCCATCAGCACAACAACGTGTTTTACGCCTGCTACCAAGTCCATTGCGCCACCCATACCTTTGACCATTTTTCCTGGAATCATCCAGTTGGCCAAATCACCGTGCTCACTCACTTGCATTGCACCCAAAATTGCAATATTGATTTTGCCGCCACGAATCATTCCAAAAGAATCCGCAGAAGAAAAAATGGATGAACCAGGCAAAGTAGTAATGGTTTGTTTACCTGCATTGATTAGGTCTGCGTCAATCGTTTCTTCGGTTGGAAATGGACCAATACCCAATAAGCCATTTTCAGACTGGAGCCAAACTTCCATATCCTTTGGTACATGGTTCGCAACTAATGTAGGCATACCAATACCCAAGTTCACGTAGTAACCGTCTTTTAATTCTTTAGCAGCACGTGCCGCCATCTCATCTCTTGTCCAAGGCATGTCGATCTTCCTAAATATTCTGTTCTATTGCTATTCGTAAAATTACGCTTTTGCAGTCAATGTGCGCTGCTCAATACGCTTTTCTGGTGTTGTATGGAGCACCAAGCGGTGTACGTAGATACCAGGCGTGTGAATCTCATCCGGATGAAGTTGACCGTTCTCAACAATCTCTTCTACTTCAGCCACTGTAATCTTGCCAGCCATTGCCACAACTGGATTGAAGTTACGTGCTGTATAGCGATAGACCAAGTTACCTGACTTATCTGCTTTCCATGCTTTTACCAAAGAAATATCAGAAACGATTGAACGTTCCATGATGTATTTCTCGCCATCGAATTCTTTTTCTTCTTTACCTTCGGCAACTAAAGTGCCAACACCAGTCTTGGTATAGAAAGCAGGAATACCACAACCACCTGCTCTTAGTTTTTCAGCCAAGGTTCCTTGTGGCGTGAATTCCAACTCCAACTCACCTGCCAAATACTGACGTTCAAATTCTTTGTTTTCACCCACGTATGAGGCAACCATCTTTTTGACTTGGCGTGAGTTCAACAACAAACCCAACCCAAAACCATCAACGCCAGCATTATTAGCAATAGCAGTTAAGTTTTGGGCACCCAAATCCTTCACTGCCTGGATCAAGGCCTCAGGAATGCCGCAAAGACCAAAGCCGCCAACGGCTAATTTTTGTCCGTCTTTTAAGATATCCCGCAAGGCATCAACTGCCGATGGGTAAGTTTTATTCATAACTTTTGTCCTAATATTGCCAAAATGGGTAAAAAAAGTAATCATAACGCTTCAAGCCCATTGATCCAGGCCGTCTTGGCACTAATTCGGTTTTTGGCAGTTGGAACTAAACTATTAGGGCTGAAAAGCCCTATTTTTGAGAAATTTCGGAGAAATTGAATGAATGCTGCTGAACTGGTAGAGCAATTTGGTCCCAGAGACTCCATGGACTATGACTTAGTCATTGTTGGAGGTGGGCCTGCAGGCTTATCAGCCGCCATTAAAGCTAAGCAACTGGCCAATACCTCCGGCAAAGAGATCGGCGTTTGCGTGCTGGAAAAGGGTTCCGAAATCGGCGCTCACATTCTTTCTGGTGCGGTGATGGATCCAAAGGCGCTTACTGAGTTATTTCCGGATTGGAAAGAACTGGGTGCTCCACTAGAAACAGAAGTTACTCAAGATCAGTTTTTATTCTTGACCAGCGATAACTCCTATCAAGTTCCGAATTGGATGTTGCCCCACTGCTTTAAAAATGAAGGCAACTATATTGTTAGTCTTGCAAACGTGACACGTTGGCTCGGTCAACAAGCAGAAAATCTCGGCGTTGAAATTTTTCCCGGTTTTCCTGCAGCAGAAATTCTCTATAACGATCAAGGCGCAGTTTGCGGAGTGATTACTGGTTCAATGGGTTTGGATAAAGAAGGCAACCCTACCGATCAATTTCAACTTGGTATGGAATTGCGTGGCAAGTACACCCTCTTTGCTGAAGGTTCACGCGGTCATCTCGGCAAACAGCTCATCTCTAAATTTGCATTAGATAAAGATGCCGACCCACAAAGCTATGGCATTGGGATTAAGGAGCTCTGGGAAGTGGAGCCCTCCAAGAGCAAGCCTGGGCTGGTTGTCCACACAGCAGGCTGGCCATTAGAGAGTGATACCTATGGCGGCTCATTCCTCTATCACTTAGGTGATAACAAGGTTGCAGTTGGCTTGGTGGTTGGACTCTCATACAAGAACCCTTACCTCTCTCCTTTCGAAGAATTCCAACGCTATAAGTTGCATCCAAAAATTCGCGAGACTTTTGAAGGCGGCAAGCGCATTGCTTATGGTGCGCGTGCATTAACTGCAGGCGGCTTAAACAGCTTGCCAAAAACCGTGTTCCCTGGTGGTGTACTGATTGGTTGCGATGCTGGCTATTTGAATGCATCACGTATCAAAGGCAGTCATGCCGCAATTAAGACTGGCATGCTTGCTGCAGAAGCGGCAGTCGCAGCGATCAATGAAAACCGCTCTGAGGATGTTTTATCTGCCTACCCAACCGCATTCCAAAATAGTTGGTTACATACAGAACTCAATCAAGCACGTAACTTCAAGCCATGGATGTCAAAAGGGCTCTATCTCGGCACCCTAATGGTTGGTTTAGAGCAGAAGTTGTTAGGCGGTAACATGCCTTGGACTGTCCATCTAAAACATGCTGACCACGAATGCCTAGAGCCCGCTGCTCAACACAAGCCAATTGATTATCCGAAGCCAGATGGGAAGATTACGTTTGATCGCCTCTCATCCGTATTTATTTCCAATACAAATCATGCTGAGAATCAGCCTATCCACTTAACATTGAAGAATGATTCGGTGCCTGTGGATGTGAACCTTAAAACCTATGCAGGCCCTGAGCAACGCTACTGCCCTGCTGGCGTGTATGAGTACGTAGAAACTGAGGGCAAGCCACGCTTACAAATCAATTCTCAAAACTGTGTTCATTGCAAGACTTGCGATATTAAAGATCCAACCCAAAATATCGTGTGGGTTACCCCAGAAGGTGGTGGCGGCCCGAACTACGCATCAATGTAATAAATACAGCCCCGGTTATATGCCGGGGTTTTTCATTCAAAACATGATTCAATAAATAGCGTTATATTTAGCTCATGATGATCCTACATACCATGCTTCGCGTTGGCGACTTGAACCGCTCCATTGATTTCTACACCAAAGTATTGGGTATGAACTTACTGCGCACTACTGAGCGTCCTGAGCAAAAATACTCGCTCGCTTTTGTGGGGTACGGCAAAGGTAATAGCGATGGACAAGCTGAGATTGAGCTAACCTATAACCATGGAGTTTCTAGCTACGAGATGGGAACAGCATATGGTCATATAGCCATTGGTGTTCCTGATGCATATGCTGCGTGCGCCAAGATTAAAGCGGCTGGCGGCAATGTCACCCGTGAAGCTGGACCAGTAGCTGGCGGCGACACCATCATTGCATTTGTTACCGATCCTGATGGCTACAAAATAGAGCTTATTCAGCGCTAATCGTGGCCCAGCCCGATTCATATCAATTAGAAATACTTGATCGCTTAAGCGATATTCCGTGCGAGGACTGGAATACTTTACTTCCTGCTGATGCAGGGCCCTTTCTGCGCCATGAATTTCTTAGCACTCTAGAAGAGACGGGTTGTGTTGGAGGCAATACTGGGTGGCAAGTCGCACACCTGCTCCTAAAAGATCATAGCCAACTGATAGGTGCAATGCCTCTGTATTTGAAGCAACATTCGTATGGAGAGTTTGTGTTTGATTGGTCATGGGCTCAGGCTTATGAGCAACAAGGCATGCAGTACTTTCCAAAAGCGCTCTGCGCCATCCCCTTCTCCCCCGTACAAGGCTCCAGAACTCTTAGTGCCAGTCACATTGATGCCGACATGGTTAGGCAGCATCTAATTGAAGGCTTAAAAACTGTAGTTGTTCAAAACAATCTGTCTTCAGCGCATGTTTTATTCCCTTATGCCTCAGAATCTAAAAACCTTCAAGAGCAAGGCTTCATGCTACGTGACTCCGTGCAATTTCATTGGCATAACCAGGGTTTTGAGAACTTTGAACAATTTTTAGCAGCCCTCACAATGAAGCGTCGCAAAAATATTCGGCGTGAGCGCGAGCAAGTGGCAAAGGAATCTATTAGCTTTAGGCATGTGCCAGGAGTTTCTTCAACCGATGACGATTGGCAGTTTTTCTATCGCTGCTATGAAAATACATACTTAGAGCATCGCTCCAATCCATATCTCAATGAGACATTCTTCAAGTTATGGGCGCAGCGAATGCCTGAGAACCTTCATTTAATCATTGCTGAACGTGCGGGCAATCCTATTGCCGCATCATTACTAGTAATAGATCCTAAAACCTCCAAGGCTTATGGCAGATATTGGGGTGCGATTGAACATATCCCCTGCTTGCACTTTGAAACTGCCTATTACCAAGCCATTGAATACTGCATTTCCAATAAGATACAGACCTTTGAAGGTGGCGCACAAGGTGAGCACAAAATGGCTCGAGGATTTTTGCCCACCACGATTCAATCAGCGCATTTCATTGCCGATCCCCGCTTTGCCAAAGCAGTGCAGCACTTCTTAGACCGTGAGCATCAAGGGATTGGGGCTTATGTCGATGAGCTTGCCGAGCACAGTCCTTTGAAATCGTCTAAAGTACAGCCATGAATTCCGGAAGCAACGACACCAAATCAGCCTCGCAAGATGGCTCTCACTCCCTATCGACCGGGGATAATGAGTCCGACTCCCCTTGCATTGGTGTGTGCACCACTCTTTACGATGAAATCTGCCAAGGATGCGGTCGCACTCTCGGAGAAGTCAGTAATTGGGTGTTCTTTTCTCAAGAAGAAAAAGATTTAGTGTGGAAGCGCATTCGCGCAGAAGGTACTGCGACCCGCTTTCAACGACAAGCCAAAGAAAATAAGCCCGCGTAGGGGCTTATTCAGGGGCTTACCTTTACCAACAGGTTTACTGCTGAACTTAAATTAGCCAGCCAATGCTTGGCTACGCAAATACTCTTCGTAAGTTCCGGAGTAATCTACTACAGTGCCATCCATCTTCACCTCTAAGATGCGATTAGCCAAAGCAGATACAAATTCGCGGTCGTGAGAAACAAATATCAAAGTACCGTCAAATTTCTCAAGTGCAATTTGCAAGCTCTCAATGGATTCCATATCCATATGGTTGGTGGGCTCATCCATTGCAAGCACGTTATATTTTTGGAGCATTAATTTACCCCAAATCATTCTGCCCTTTTCACCACCAGAGAGCACCTTAACGGACTTGCCAATATCGTCACCAGAGAACAAGAGGCGACCTAATGTGCCGCGAATGACTTGATCGTCATCGCCAGTATTACGCCAGTTGTTCATCCAATCCATGAGTAATTCGTCTTTTGCGAACATCTCAGTATTGTCTTGAGGCATCACACCAACGTTAGCGTTCTCAGCCCACTTCACATCACCGCTATCTGCAGCAATACCCTCAAAGCGTTTGCTTAGAATGGTCTTGAGTAGCGTCGTCTTACCTGCGCCGTTTTGTCCGATGATGGCAATCTTCTCACCAGCACGAACACCTAATTTGAAATTCTTGAAGATGACGCGGTCATAAGCCTTGGTCAGTCCATTGCACTCTACCGCCATATTGTGTAATTTTTTCTCAGTATCAAAACGTATGAATGGGTTTTGACGTGATGATGGTTTTACTTCAACAATCTCAATTTTCTCCAACTGTCTCTGACGTGAAGTCGCTTGACGCGCCTTAGAAGCGTTTGCTGAGAAGCGCGCTACGAAAGCTGCCAATTCAGCAATTTTTTCTTTGGCTTTTACGTTATTGCTTAGTTGTTGTGTACGTGCCTGTACGGATGCCAGCATGTAGGAATCGTAATTGCCTGGATAAACCTTCAAGGTTCCATAGTCCATGTCGGCCATGTGCGTACAGACCTCGTTGAGGAAGTGACGATCATGGGAAATGATGATGATGGTACTTTTAATTTGATTGAGGATGTCTTCAAGCCAATGAATGGAGTGAATATCCAAGTTATTGGTTGGCTCATCAAGCAACAACACATCCGGATCAGAGAACAATGCTTGCGCTAGCAATACACGCAATTTCCAACCAGGCGCAACATTGCTCATTGGGCCGTTGTGTTGCTCGATAGGAATACCAATTCCTAACAACAACTCGCCTGCTTTTGCTTCAGCGGTATAGCCACCGTATTCAGCGTACTTACCTTCGAGCTCAGCAGCCTTCATGTAATCTTCATCAGTAGCATCTGGGTTAGCGTAGATTGCATCGCGTTCTGCCGCAGCCTTCCACATCTCTTCGTGACCCATCATCACAACATCAAGAACGCGCACATCTTCGTATGCAAATTGATCTTGACGCAATTTACCCAAACGAATACCTGGGTCTAAGCTCACGTTACCGCTAGTAGGCTCAAGCTCGCCACCCAAAATCTTCATAAAGGTTGACTTGCCGCAACCATTCGCGCCGATGAGGCCATAGCGATTGCCACCGCCAAACTTCACGGAAATGTTTTCAAACAGAGGCTTTGCCCCAAACTGCATGGTGATATTAGATGCTGACAGCACGGATGTTTTCTAGCTTTCTGAAATTCAATAGTTACCCCGGAGGGGCAAAGACCGTTATTTTAACGGCTTAGACGTCTTTGCTGGCAGGAAGCCGAGGTCTTGCTTAGACTTTGACCCTAAATGGGGTGAAATTCGTATGAATATCGTAGAAATCCTCGTTTTCTTTACGTTTGAGGTAGTTCACGACCAAGTAAGTCAATGGGGTTGCCAAGACCTCCCAGGATGTCTTGAGAACGTACTGCGCCAAGGCCACCTGAATGATTTCATGGGTTGGCCAGATACCGTAAAACGCCAACATATAGAAAAAAGAGGAGTCGACCATCTCACCTACCGCTGTAGAGCCGATCGTGCGCATCCATAGAGCACGGCCCTGGGTCCAGATCTTCATCTTTGCCAATACATAACTGTTGACCAGGCTTCCACACCAGAAAGAAAACATAGAAGCTAAGGCAATACGCCAAGAATTTCCAAATACCGTTTCTAGTCCATGCTGATAATTGGCCATATAGTCACCAGGAGCAACGGGCAAAGCAATGACTATTTGCGCCATGATTGCGGCAAATGCAAGAGCAGCAAAGCCAGCCCAAACTGCTCTACGATCGTATGCATACCCATAAACTTCCGTGAGGATGTCGCCAAAGAAATAGGCGATGGGGAAAAATAGAATTCCCCCACCAAATGGCACAGTCCCGAAATACGGAAGATCAATTACAGCCGCCTTACCAGCGCCAATAAAGTTCGAGCACAACAAAACCACCACAAAGGCAGTCAGAATGAGGTCGTAATAGCGATGGTGACGTCTAGGCGAGTCCATAAGTCCAGAAAAATGGATAATAGAAACAGAATATCTGCATTCCTGAAAATTCGCAGGACGCAGGCCAAAAGGAACAACAACACCGCATAGAGGATGACAAGGCAATGAGTAAAGTAAGTTTTAACTGGGCAGACCCCCTGCTTCTTGATACCCAGCTGACTGAAGAGGAGCGTATGGTACGCGATGCTGCAGCTGAATATGCTCAAGGCCGTTTAATGCCGCGCATTCATGATGCCTATCGTAATGAGACCACCGATCCTGCCATCTTCCGCGAAATGGGTGAACTGGGTCTTTTGGGAATCACCATTCCCGAACAATATGGTGGAGCAAATCTGAACTACGTCTCCTACGGTTTAATCGCCCGTGAAATCGAACGTGTGGATTCTGGATATCGCTCCATGATGAGCGTGCAGTCTTCCTTGGTGATGGTTCCAATTAATGAATTTGGTAGCGAAGCGCAGAAGCAAAAATATCTTCCTAAATTAGCCAGCGGCGAATGGATTGGTTGCTTTGGTTTAACAGAGCCTAACTATGGCTCAGATGCTGGCGGCATGATTACTCGCGCCAAGAAAGTTCCTGGCGGATTTTCTTTAACTGGCTCCAAGATGTGGATCTCCAACTCTCCGATTGCAGATGTGTTTGTGGTCTGGGCAAAGAATGATGAGGGCATCATTCGTGGCTACATCCTTGAAAAGGGTATGAAGGGCTTAAGTGCACCAAAGATCAGCGGCAAGATGGGTCTGCGCGCTTCAATCACTGGTGAAATCGTCATGGACGAAGTGTTCGTACCTGCTGAAAATGAATTCCCTGAAATTGAAGGCCTCAAAGGCCCCTTCACCTGCTTAAACTCAGCACGTTATGGCATTGCCTGGGGAGCACTTGGTGCTGCTGAATGGTGTTGGTACGCCGCACGCCAATACACCATGGATCGCAAGCAATTTGGTAAGCCGCTCGCTGCGAATCAATTGATTCAGAAAAAATTAGCTGACATGCAAACTGAGATCACCTTAGGACTTCAGGGCTGCTTACGTCTAGGTCGTATGAAAGATGAAGGCATTGCTGCCCCAGAAATCACTTCCATCATGAAACGTAACTCTTGCGGCAAGTCTTTGGATATTGCTCGTATGGCACGCGATATGCATGGTGGTAACGGTATTTCAGATGAGTATGGCGTCGTGCGTCACATGCTGAACTTAGAAGTCGTTAATACCTATGAAGGTACTCACGATATTCACGCCCTCATTTTGGGTCGTGCACAAACAGGCATTCAGGCCTTTAGTTAAGTAATTAACCTAGGCCGTAAAAATCAAAAGCCCCTTAACAAAGGGGCTTTTTACGTTGAAGTCTATCTTAGGTTGCTAGCAACGAATTATGCTTGCCGCCCAAGAAAATCCTAACCCACTAGAGGCTAGAATCGCCAATTTTCCTTCGGCCAAAAGACCCTCTCTATGTGCCTTTGCCATTGTAAATAAACAGTCTGCAGGGCCAATATGTCCAAACTCACCCATGGTGATATAGGTATGATCCTGAGGCATTCCTATGCCTTCCATAATGTGGGCACGTAAGGAGTCTTTCACTTGGTTCATCAGGATAAATTCCATTTCCGATACAGAATGACCGGAACGCTCAAGCGCTTTTTTGATTACGGCCAGATACTCCTTGAGATATACCTTATCAATCAGATTGGCAAACTGAGTAGCATCAACTTTGGAGTAGGTCTTAGTCCAATCATTAAAGCCCCGATCAATAGGCATACGTGTTCCGCCCGCCTCTACCCTGAGAAGATCTCCTAAATCCCCATCGGTATGCTCTGCGAAGCTGAGCAATTGATAGCGAGGATGATTTCTTTTAAGCACAACAGCTGCTGCGCCATCTCCAAAGTAGAGCAATGGATGGCACTCTGGTATTTCTGGAGAAATTACTCTTGAAAGCGTGTCAGCACAAATGATTAAAGCAGTTTTGATTGATGAATCACGATCCATTAATCCCATAGCGACATTACAGGCTAGATTTCCGCCAGCACAACCATTGCGAACTTCAAATGCATAAGCATGACGACAGCCTAGCTCTCTTACCACTGCGCTTGAAGGACACCAAAAACGATAGTCATAGTCTCCAGCAGAAACAAAAATTACTAAATCAACATCATCGCCAGCAACACCTGCATCAAGCAAGGCGTCTTTTGCCGCAGCCAACCCCATAGTCAAAGGGTGCTCATCCTTGCCTGCCTTGTGAATATGGGTAAAGCCAATGCCTTGAGTTAATCTTTCTACTGGGATATTGGCCTGTTTCGCAAGCTCCTCAGCACTTACACGCGCTGAAGGTGTAAACGTTCCAAATCCCGCTATACCCGCAACAACATGGCCTCGATGATGATCACCGTATTGATTCATTTATTAAATACCTTCTTGGTTCAATATTTGTTTAGCCGCTTTGTCAAAAGCTAAATCACTATCATCATCTAGTTGTACAAAATTCTCAATTCTGTATTGGGGAAAGTTACGGACAATAGATGATTGGTAGGATGGGTCGTAATGCTTTACCAGCAACTCTTCAACGAGCTCCGGAAAATTACCCGCATCAATTGCCTCGTTCCATTTAGCAATCTGCACTTTTCCATAATGAGCAGTCAACAAAGCTAACTTACGCTTGAAATTATCGGTATCGGTTAGAAAGTGATGGTATTCACGAATTAACCAGGACACTCGCGTTTGAGTGCTCGATCTCAATTCAATACAAGACCCATTGCGAATCTTTTCCATTAAAGCATCAGGTACGTGTAAGCCCCCTACCTTCTTGCTTTCGGACTCCACAAATACCGGCTTAGCTGGGTCAAGCGAACGTAAGGCATTCCATAGCGCAGTCTCAAAACCTTTTTGCGATGGCTGATCTTCATTAGGCTCATTACCAAGCACCGAGCCACGATGAACTGCTAGCCCCTCTAAATCAAGGATTTGGGCCCCTAGAGCGCCAATTTCTTGAAGTACTCGCGTCTTACCGCTACCCGTCATTCCACAAATAACCTGAAATGAAAATTGACCAGCTGCTTGGTCTAGACCATCAATCACCGTACGACGAAAGCCTTGATAACCACCCTCTAATTGTTTAGCCTTCCAACCAATCCTATTAAGAATGTGAGTAAAGGCGCCACTGCGTTCACCACCGCGCCAGCAATAAATTAAGGGGCGCCATTCGCGAGGTAACTCCAGAAAATGATTTTCAAGATGAGTGGCAATGTTTTTGGAGACCAATGCTGCGCCCAGTTTTTTAGCAGCAAATGGAGACTCTTGTTTATAAAGCGTTCCTATTTTTGCGCGTTCTTCATTATCAAGAACGGGGTAATTCACTGCGCCAGGAATGTGATCTAAAGCAAACTCTGCTGGAGACCTTACATCAATCACGAGATCAAACTGATCTAGCTCAGATAAAAATTGATCAACTCTTAAGATATGTGGATTGCTGGGTTGCACGATAGACTAGCGCAACTTTTGCAAAATATGTTCAGGCCAAGGCGCTGATTTATTGGTGGTGAGATCTACCCAAACCATTGTGGCGCCACCAATAGCCGCCTCGACTTCAGGCGAGGTAGTTAAAGCCATGCTGGTATAGACGTCCAAACTAGTTCTGCCAATGGCGCCAATGGAGGTCTTTAATATCAAATCGCCTGGGAACGAGAGTTGTTGATAAAAATTACAAAAGCCATTCAGCATCAACATGGATTCACGACCAGGGGCAACCTCGTAACCCATAGCAGTAATCCATTCACAACGAGCCTGCTCCATGTAGCGAAAGTAAATGGTATTGTTCACGTGTCCATACGCATCCATATCGCCCCAACGAATAGGCATGATCATCTCATGTACTAATTTTCGATCTTCGGGAATGGTGATGCGCATGGTTTAGCGAGTGCTCTTTAGATTAACCAAGTTGCAAAGCAAGTTGGTACAAATTAGTTGAGCGTGCGCCAGAGCGACAGAAAGCGAGAACCGGTCCAGGCAAAGTTTTTAAGAGGCGCGCCATTTCTTGCACTTGAGCTTGCGTAAATGCGCCAGGTACAACTGGCAAGTAAACGTAATTTAAGCCCAGCTTTTCTGCTTCGGCTTGAATTGCAGCATTCAAAGGTTGGCTTGGGCCACCCTCTCCATCAGGACGGTTATTAATGATGCTCTTATAGCCTTGTTTGGCAATTTCAGCCAAGTGGCTTGGGTCGATCTGACCGAGAGTGCCAAACTGAGCGTTATGGCAAGAAATAGGAAGACTCATGAAACCCTCTACATTCGATAAATTATGCAATAGGGTTGATTTTAAATCAGGGCTGACTCAGAGGCTTGGCTTACTCTTATGGGCTGTAAAGAAGCGCTCGCAGATCTCCATACCAGCCAGCATGGCAACTACAAACACCAGGGCCTTCAGGTGGCCTGCCCCTAGAGCAACTAGGGCTGGACCTGGGCAAAAGCCAGCGATACCCCAGCCAGCTCCAAAAATTAAGCTGCCAATAATCAATGGCTTGGTAATGTCTCTACGCGTAGGGATATGCAGTGCCCCACCAAAGAAAGCTTCTGTTCTTTTACTAACGACGTAGAACCCCGCAAGACCAACAATCACGGCACCCATCATGACAAACATTAACGATGGATCCCAGTTACCGGTTAAATCCAAAAATGCCAAGATCTTCTGCGGATTGCTCATGCCGGAGATGATTAAACCCCAACCAAAAAGCACACCAATTGCATACTGACCAAAGAGGCTGAAATGTTTTCTCATCTCAAACTCCGATCAAGTGACGAAGCACGTAAACAGTGATAAAGCCTGCGCCCATAAAAGAAAGTGTGGCAACTAATGAACGTGGTGATAAGCGTGAAAGGCCACAAATACCATGACCACTAGTACAGCCTGAACCATATTGAGCACCAAAGCCTACTAGTAGGCCAGCAATCACAATCGCAATCCAATCCGCTTCAATTTCCACTACCGGGAATATGCCGAAAAATAACGCTGCTAGAAAAGGTGCGGTTATCAAACCCAAAACCAAGGCAACACGCCATGCTGAATCAGTCAATTTAGGATGCAGCAAGCCAGAAACAATTCCGCTAATACCCAAAATACGGCCATGCAATAAAACATATAAAGCCGCCGCAACTCCCAGAATCATCCCGCCTAATAAGGAAGGAATGGGGGTAAAAGACATCCAATCAATTTGCATTATTCAGCCGTATTTAAAATTAACTGCAAGGGTTAGGAGCAAGGCGTATTTGTAAATAACGTAGACCCAAATAAGCCCCAAAGATAAATCCAGGTAAGGCCAGCAATGAACCAATAGCCAGAGTGGAGATGCCGCTCAAGCCCTGCCCTACTGTACAACCCAAAGCAGTTACACCACCAAAACCCATCAGCGCAGCGCCAACTAAATGATTAGCGGTATCTTCAGTATTACGGAAGGACTCCCAGCGGAATGATTTAGATGCAATCGATACCACAGCAGAACCCAAAATCATTCCTACAACAGCTGCAATACCCACTGTGACTACTTTGGATGTGTCGCTGTACATCATCAACCAATCCAAGGAGTAAGCATATGGTGCAACAAACGATAGACTTTCCATGCGACCTGAATTTGTTACCAAAAATACTTCTTCTAGGGTGTTTGGATCTTCGGCCACATATCCCAAGTAACCTGATACCCACCACACCGCACAGATTGCCAACCCAACAGCGATACCTGCAAATAGATTTTCAGCAGTCCAAAATGCTTTGCTAGCTAAGGCATATGCAATGAATGCTGCACCAATGATCAAGCCTAGAGCTAGATGAAGTTGAGGACGAGCAATACCAAGAGGCGCACTCAAAAGACTAGGTAAATCTTGTGGGGTATTAAAGGCGATAAAGAATGTATCCAGAGTATTAATACGCACCACACCCAGGAAACCGCGCATTGTCATATAGGCAGTCAATCCGAGGACCATAAACACCACGATGGACTTTAAGTTACCGCCACCGATACGGATCAAGGTTTTGCTGCCGCACCCTGACGCTAAAACCATACCCAAGCCAAATAAAACACTTCCAACGATTGTGGAGAGCCATAAAAATTTATTACCGGTATAAAAACTTTTGAGTGGGTCAATTAAGCCAACATAAGACATCAGAGTGAAACCAATAATGGCAACCCCAATAGCCAAAAACCATTGCTTTAAACGACCCCAGCTCGACATGATGAAAATATCAGAAACTGCGCCCATGCTGCAAAACCCAGTTTTCTGCATAACGGCGCCCAGAAAAAAAGTGATGGCAAAAGTAGCCCAGAGAACGGACTTGCTTAACGAACTAATATCCACAACATCCATAGCGATCAAATCTTGAAAAAATTAAGGTTTAAATTTGTAAAACTGTTTATTGAGAAAAGCCGTAACATCCGCTTCATCCTCCGGGAACAGATCAAGCCGTAGTTCGGTATTGCATAGACCAACCATCTTTTTCAAGTCAGCCAGCGACTTCACCTTGCTATCAGAGCGGGTGTAAATCATGTCGCCATTACCAAAGCCGGTTTTCTTGGCATGACAGGCGTAGCATTTTTGCTGGTCTATGGTCTTGCCATTAGCCAAATCTGGAGCAGCGAGCGCTGGAGTGCTAATAAGGGCACTGAATGCGATTGCTGAGATAGATCGGGGAAAAGTCATTTTCATTACAAATCAAGGATTTAGCATTAATCTTCTATTTTAAGGCCCAATGGCTGAATTTGGCTTAGTTGCTTGTCTTACTCAGCCTGGATCGACAGATAGACGTTGTAGGCATTCATCCGGTTGGCGGCCCTAAACAGGGGCATCCCCTCGTATTCAGACCAGTCGGCCTGTTTATAGGCATCCTCGAAAGGATCCAGGTTAATTGCGGCTTGAGACATGGATTGACGCAAATATTTGAGGTAATTCCTGGTAAAGGCGATGTCTTCAGCTGGCTTAACCGAGTAATTGCCGTGCCCTGGGATCACAATATTAGGGTTGAGTCTTTCAATCTCATCTAGAGCAATCAGCCATCCTTTGCTATCGGCGTTTCCAACAAATGGAATGCGACCCCTGAATACCAAGTCTCCTGCAAACAGCACCTTTTCAGACGGCACATACACCATCAGATCTTCAGGAGCATGCGCAGGCCCAACTCTACTTACGAAGAAATCCACTCCACCAATCGTTAGCTTTGTTTTTAGATCCACCCATACATCCGCAGAGATTAACTTAGTATTTGCATTAACCCAAGGAGCGAAATCGATTCTTGAAGCAACCAAGCGTTGCTTAGCAGTTTCAGAAGAGAGGTAGTTTCTACCCTCACCTTGCGCATAGATCTTTGCGCCAATTTTTTTAAACTCTTGCAAGCCATAAACATGGTCTGCGTGGTAATGACTCACGACTAGAGCCACTATCTTTTGTGGGGTAATTTTCTTGATTTCAGCAATGAGCTTTTGCGCAAGAATCGGTGAACCCAAGGCATCAACAACAACCACTCCGCCTGGAGTCACTACAAAGCCAGCATTAGAAATAAAGTTTTGATTAGCGCTGCTTCCCATTTCTGGAAAGCCTTGTACAAAATAGGTATGAGGCGCTACCTGTATTGGCTTTAGCTGAATCGTATCGCTAGGCTTGGTCTGACCAAAAGCCGAACCCATAACGATAAGGGACCCCATTAGGATCCCCGCAAGACTTTTCAAGCAATACATATAAGACTGTTTAAGGCTTGATGTAAGCAAAACCATCTTTATATTGCAGATCGGCAACACGAACCACGCCCGATGGTGTGAAATCAGCATCTAAAGTGAACTGATCTTTTTTCAAGTTACGATTCTTGAGGGTAATCTCGCAAACCTCAAACTTCACACCGCGAGACTTCAAAGCGCCAACCAAAGGTGCGTACTCCACATTATTCTTTTTATCTTTCGCCCCCTCCATCATGATGTCGACGCCATTGGCATGAGTCACCACAATAATGGTGGTTTGTGGCGCTACATCCAAATGATTGCGGATATTGCGCAGACCTTTAAGACCTTGTGATTCAGCATCATCAATGTGGTAAACCACTTTGGTGTTACCTGTAGATTGAGCTGAAGCAAAAGAACCAAAGCCAAAAGCCAAAGTCAAAATAGCAAGAATAGAGAGTAATTTTTTCATGCGTACATCCTCAGTAATAAATTAGATTGGGGCCATGCCAGGGTTATTAGAAACGCCCTTAATGATTGGCTCGTTGAGCTTGACCGCTTTAACCACTTTGACATCGCGCAGGTGACGTTCCATCACATCCCAGATCGCCTCGCCGCCAGCATTCTTAGCTTCTTCGCTAACCGGTGCCCAGCCTGCCACTTTGTAAGTTTTACTCGCCTCAATAGGTTTACCGTTTAAACGCATATCTGTAATACGCTTGCCAGCTGTTTGTGCGGGATCAATGGTGTATTGCATGCCGCCAACGCGAACCATGTCACCGCCCTGCTGGTAATACGGGTCTGGATTAAATAGATTATCTGCAACGTCTTCCAAGATTGTCTTAATCATTTCACCGGACATATTGGTAACTGTGGTGTATGGATAAGTAATTGCGGTTTGATCTAATAGGTTTTCACGAGTGATTGCCTGACCTGGCAACAGACTGGTTCCCCAACGGAAACCAGGAGAGAAGGCAATCTCGGCATTCTTTTGCGCCATGAGACCATCTAAGATTAGCTGATCAAAGCTGCCGTTGAAGTTGCCCCGACGATATAAAAGGCCCTCAGTTGTCGCTAATTTTTCGTTTAGCTTTGCCTCGAATGGCGCCCTGATTTTTGCAATCAACTTATTCATCGTTGGATCTGCAGGAATCATATTGGAGAAGATTGGGAATAACTTGTAGCGGAAATCAACCGCCTTACCACCCTTCACATCGAAATCTAGTACACCCAAGAACTTACTATTTGATCCAGCATTGGTAACAAGAGTTACACCTCCAGAGTTCTTAACCTTGACCGGAATGGGAACTCCATCGTGCGTATGTCCACCCATGATGGCATCAAGACCACTTACACGAGAGGCCATCTTCAAGTCTACGTCCATACCATTATGGGAGAGCAGAACCACAACCTTAGCACCCTTGGACTTCACTTCGTTAATGGTCTTCTGGAGGTTTTCTTCTTGAATGCCAAAAGTCCAATCCGGTGTGAAGTAACGTGGGTTTGCAATCGGGGTATATGGGAACGCCTGGCCAATGATGGCAACCTGAATACCGTTCTGCACTTTCATGACATAAGGATTAAATACAGAATCACCAAAGTCGGCCGTTTTAATATTTTGCGCAACAAAATTGACTTTGCCTTTGAAATCGCCATTCACGATTTCCATCACGCGCTTCTCACCTAAAGTCATTTCCCAATGAGGCGTCATGACGTCAACACCTAAGGCAAGAGCGGCATCTACCATGTCTTGTCCATTAGTCCAGAGAGCAGTGCCCGAGCCCTGCCAAGTATCGCCACCATCCAGCAATAACGCGCCTGGTCGATTTGCTTTCATTTGCTTAATCAAAGTAGCCATATGGGCGAAGCCGCCCATCTTGCCGTAGTTCTGGGCTGCAGCAACGTAATCCAAGTAAGTGAATGCATGGGCATCGCGTGTTCCAGCAGGAATACCATTGGCTTTTAAGAAGTATTCTCCGACCAAATGTGGAGTCTTGCCCTCTTGTTCGCCAATACCTAAGTTGACATTAGGTTCGCGGAAGTAAATTGGCAATAGCTGCGCATGGCAATCCGTGAAATGCAAGAAGTGGACATTGCCGAATTTAGGCAAATCATAGTATTTCTGTGCGGTGCTCTGAGCATTCACGAAATTGGACTGCAAACTCAATCCGCCTGCTGATGCAATAGCCAAAGCCTGCAGAAAGTCGCGACGATTTAATGACATATATATTCCCTTAAGAAAACAGGCCTGTCGGCCTGTTCTTTGATTCGTTATTGATTAACTGGAGAGGCAGGATCAAGCAGTAAAGCCATGACATCCTGAATTTGCTGCTCATTTAAGAGCTTGAAGTGTGCAAATCGCGGCATATTGCTGCATGCGTTGTATGCCTTGGAATTATTGATGCGATTCCAGGTATATGTAACCACCTCTTGCGAATAACCACGTAGTTTTCCGTAACCAGTCAATGATGGTCCAATATTTCCATAAGAGATTTCTTTAGGGTCAATCTGGTGACAGTTATAACAACCACCGCCAACTACAGTATCAGCTTTATCAGTCCAGGTTGCACCGCGACCGCTTTGAGCAATCTTCTCGCCATTCTTCCAGTCGCCAATATATTTGCCATCAGAAGGCTGCTTGATGGTGTCCATATTGATTTTCTGAATCTTGTCGCGCATCTTCTCGCCCTGCTTGCTATTTGCAAATACAGGGTCTGAACAAAACTTCTGGGTTGCATCTTGATCGATACGATCCAAGCCTGCAATACCTTGAGCTTTAAAGCTGTCGGTCATCATTTTGTTGAACTTTGGATCATTCTTCTGTTGAGCCACAGCTACGTTTTGTAGCAAGCTTGAAGCAACAATAAATCCAGTAATAGTTAAGAGCTTTTTGATATTTGTATTTTTCATGATCTTTATCTCTTATCTCTTAACGCTTTAATCCAGGTGTTTCAACTGTTCCGCCGTTAGCGGTCTTTGCCATATACATAGACAAAGCAATCGTTACATCTGAACCATAAATTGGGAATGGGAAACGCTGCTGACGATAGCAATCGTTCAGGCGCTGTTGCATTGTCCAGAACTGACCGCTAGAAACACGGTACGCTGGCCAGTAACCCCAACCCATAGCCGCGCCTTTTTGCTCCGTTAAGTTAGGCAAATCTTGCAAACGAATACGTTTACCGTTTTCAGCATGGCAAGATGCGCATGAGAAATCCATTGGACCGCCCTGGAAGAAGAATGCGCGCTTACCGAGCTCATACATTTCTTTTTCTTTAGGATGATTCGTGCTCACCTTAATTTTGTCGCCTTTAGATGCAGTGACTACATAAGCAACAATCGCCTCCATATCCTTTTTAGGACCTTTTTGGAATGGAGCATCAATCATTTCTTGCGGATCACGACCTTGAAGGACTTGCATACAAGTCATCAAACGTGATTCGAGATCTTGCACCTTGTTGGTATCTTTAAAGTAGCGCGGCAATTGTGCTGCTGCGCCCTTTACAACACCAGCCCCAAGACCTAAATCACACTTCTCAAGAGTAGCGTTTTTAGGGCCTGCTGGTTTTTTCCATAGATCTTCACCGGCTGCTTCATAGAGCTCCGAAGGGTTGCCATCAGCGATCATCTCGCGATATTTAGCGATATCGTCTGTTGCACTTTTTTGCGCAGAGACTGACGATGACACTGCTAATAAGGTGGCCAACAATCCAGAGGCCAGCCCTAAAGTTAATTTACGCTGCATTTGCAACCCTTTCAAAACTCAGGTGATAGTAAAAATCTATGGAGACGAGCAATTAAGAAGCGGTTGCTTCGTCGGTGCGCTTGTCACCCTTGCTATCTACCCAGCTCACAACAATCTTGTCGCCCTTAGCGCCCTTGTATTTGAAGTTCAAGAATGGATCCTTAGAAACCGCTGGACCAAATTGACCATTCAATACATCTTTGCCGTTTGCTTTGACATTAATTGTGCTGATAAACCATGCTGGAATTGTCTTGCCAGAAGCGTCTTTACGCTGGCCAGATTCCATATCGTGTTTCATCAAAATTTTTACATCCACAATTCCACCGTTCTCAGCAGCTCTAACGCGCATTGGATCAGCCATGTTTTCCTCTTGTAATCTAGTAATTAATTAATGGTATTCAGATAAATTGGGGGTGATTAACCGCCGCAACCACCCAAAGTAACTTTCACTTCCTTAACAGACATGCTCCATTTGCCATCGGCTTTTACCAAGGCGTAAACGTTGGAGGTCTGACCCATCTTGATACGTGTAGTAACAAATGACTCAGTGCCCGCAGGAATGAAGAATTGAGCAGCTAAAGCACTTGGATTCTTCTCAACCAAGATGGCCATTTGCTCTGCTTTGAGGGTGGTTGTAATGCCAACTGGCACTACCGCACCGTTTTCTGCAATGTCAGGAGCATTCAAAGTCACTGCGCCAGACTTATCTGGGCTACCTGCTCCCAAGATTTTGAATACATCATCTAGGCTCTTGCCTTCAAAAGCGGCTTTATTCCACTCTTGAGCTTGGGCTACGCTAATGAGACCCGCAGAAGCCATCAAGCCAAATACGGCTGAATATTTCAATAAACTGCGTCGCTGCTGATTCATAAAAACTCCTTAATTAATCTACTCTTAGTATCAAATATAGCGGTATTTCAAAAAACCTTCTGAAAACCTATTGCCCGGTTAGCATCCAACGGACAAGAGTAGCTCTATCCTCGTCCGATAACTGCGCCTGTGGCGGCATTGGAATGGCTCCCCAAACCCCTGAACCGCCATTTTTGACCTTAGCCATGAGCTTTTCTTGCGCCCCACTTTGACCTTTATATTTAGTCGCAATATCGGCAATGGACGGTCCCACTAACTTCGCATTTGGTGCATGGCATGCTGAGCAGTTCTCATTTTTAAATAATGCGGCAGGACCCTTTGTATTGGCAGCATGTGTGTCCGCAGCGTGGGCTAAGCCCTCACCTGAAGAACCGGGTAACTTGTCAATTGGCGGCTTAGTAGAGTCTGAACCACGATATGGCCCATATAAACGATTTTGCTCCGCAATATTGCCATGGGCATTTCTGGCAAAGTCCGGCAGGGTTGAGCCAATCTGCACAAATTTCACGCAATTAGTCATGCAGGATGAACCATTCACATCTGGTTTACCGTTAATACTCCAGAAACCATGATTGCGCGTCATACCATTGCGATTTGGCATCTTCTTTTGAACATCGGCAATATTGGCATTACTCAGAACAAAATCATCTGGAACGATTTCGCCTAAGCTCAAAATAAATGCAACGAGTGCATATGTATCGTCCGGCGTTAATGATCTAGGTGCATTCCAAGGCATTGCTCTATAGATATAGTCCCAGAGAGTAGAAACCGTAGGCACCTTCATCAAAGTAGTACGCTGAGGTTGTTTTCGATCAGCTAGCGATGCAACCCTTCCAGTCTTAATATCATCAGTCGTTGTTCCGCCGGCAATCGGTGTAAAGATTTCATTTGATTCACCGAATACGCCGTGACAGCTCGCGCATTTAGCCTCCCAAATGACTTGGCCCTGTGCTACCGAACCAGATCCCTTAGGCAAGCCCTTAAAGTCCGGGCGCACATCAATATCCCAAGCAACCACCTCTGCCGGTGTTGCATTGCGCCCAATTCCAGGAAACTTTGCGGAGCCCTGAGTGCTTTGCGCATAGGCAGCATTCGCAACCAGCACAGTCGCAGCGACTAGCCCTAGATGAGCAATTGATTTAACCGACTTGTACATTGCTCACCTCGCCATTTGAATCTAATTTCCAAGACTGTATTGCGTTGTTGTGATAAATCGAGCGATTGCCACGAACATCACGTAATGCTTTGATGGATGGCTGAACATAACCTGTATCGTCAATTGCTCTTGATTGCAAGATTGCAGGAGAGCCATCCCACACCCAA
This sequence comes from Polynucleobacter yangtzensis, assembly GCF_001595965.1. GTDB lineage: Bacteria > Pseudomonadota > Gammaproteobacteria > Burkholderiales > Burkholderiaceae > Polynucleobacter > Polynucleobacter yangtzensis. The sequence goes on along the minus strand of NZ_LOJI01000005.1, from coordinate 189,373 downwards.
TCGATATTGAAACGGGTAATCGATTTGGTAAGGACTGGGGTTTCTAAACGCGCTGTGCGCCAGTTATTGCCGCCGTCAAAAGAAACATCTACACGCCTAATCTTGCCGCGACCTGACCAAGCCATGCCGCTGACGTTATAGAAACCTTTATCCAACAATTGCTGACCGCCAGAAGGCGTTGTAATTACAGATTTGCATTCTTGAATCGAAGCATATTGGCGATGCATGCCATCTGGCATTAGCTCAATATAGTGAACCGCTTCATCTTTAGTGTTCCATGGCATATCGCCTACCTCGAGGCGACGCAACCATTTAACCCAGCTAACACCCTGGACACCAGGCACTACTAAGCGCAATGGAAAGCCGTTCTCTGGACGGAGCATCTCGCCGTTCATACTCCAGGCAACGATCGTATCTTCAAGGCAAGCCTCAAGATTGATTGTGCGAGTCATACCAGAACCATCACCACCCTCAGCAAGTAAAAACTTACCTTTTTTCAAATCGGCACCACATTCTTCGAGCAATACTTTCAGTGGAACACCTGTGAATTCACAGCAAGACAGCATGCCGTGTGTGTATTGCACGGTCGGGACAGCAACGTTGCCCCACTCTAAGCCGGTATTTGCACCACACTCAATGAAATGTGTACGAGAAACGGAAGGCAAACGCATCAAGTCATTCATCGTAAAGACGCGAGCATTTTTCACCATACCGTTCACCATCAAACGATGGGTTTCAGGATTTAAGTTATACCAACCTTGATGATGACGCTCAAAGTGCAAACCGTTTGGAGTAATCGTTCCAAATAAGCCTTGTAAAGGTGTAAAGGCAACCGATGCTGCTGATACACGTGTCAAACCTGGTGACTCACGGCGAATTAGATTAGCCTCGTAAATTGAAGGCACGCCATAAGGCATGGTGGCAACGTTTTTACCAAGCGTTGTTTGCCATTCTTGCTTCTCCAGAATTGCTGGATCACCTTCTCCGGCAGCAAAGGCCATTGGCGCAGCCAAACCTGCCGCTGCTCCGCCCAAGGCTGAAAAGAAGCCTTTGCGCAAGAATCCACGACGGGTTTCATCAAGGCCATTGGCGTTAATGTCTGCAATTAATTCTTGGGAGAGAAAGTGCTCAGGCGCCTTTACCAAGCGAGCTCTATTCGCTGGCTTCTCAACTGCCGAGATGTCATTAGCACTTAATTCAATTTGCTTATCTGTCATAGAAACTTCTATCTAAAAAATTAATGAATACTTTCGGCAATTTTGCTGCATACAGATTGGCACATATCAACCGTAGCATTATCTGCAATCGAGTAATAAACCGTTACGCCTTCTTTGCGCCTCAGCAGTATTCCTGCTTTGTGTAATGCCATTAGGTGTCTTGAAACGTTAGCTTGACTAGATCCACATAACTCAACAACCTCGGACACTGATTTTTCGCCACTGCAAACGGCATACATGATGCGTAAACGAGAAGGCTCAGATAAAACATTGAAATAGGCAGCCACTTTTAGAAAGACCCTCTCCATCTGCTTAGGAGATAAGTTCTTTGTCGCTTTTTGCACTCTAGCTTTCATGTGGTCTATTTATATGAATATATGCGTATAAATGCATATTTAACCCCCAAGGGTAGCAACTTTATATAGTGAGATACCCTTACAGGATCTGCAGATACAATCAATTTGTGGACATCGAAGCCCTTCTTCTCTCGCTAAAGCTGGCCTTATGGACTCTGGTCCTGATCTTGCCATTTGGAGTCTGGGTGGCTCACTCACTCCAAAGCATGGGTAAGAGCAGATCCTGGATAGAGGCGGCCTTAGCCCTACCGCTGGTTCTACCTCCCACCGTTCTTGGCTATTACCTCTTGGTCGGATTGGGCGGAAAGAGCTTTTTCGGCATACCTTTGGTCTTTTCCTTTACGGGCATCCTGATTGCCTCACTGATTGTCAATTTGCCATTCGCTATTCAACCTATTCAACGGGCTTTTGAGGCAATTAATCCTGAGATCCGCGAAGCTGCTCAAGTTAGCGGTTTGTCTAAGTGGCAAATCTTTCACCTCATTGAATTGCCGCTTGCTTGGCGCGGCATCACCAGCGCAGCAGTGCTGACTTTTGCGCATACCTTAGGTGAGTTTGGAGTCGTCCTCATGGTAGGTGGCGCAATTCCCGGGGAGACGAAAACAGTTTCTATAGCCATATACGACAAAGTGCAAAGTTTTGATGCCTCTGGCGCAGGCGCTCTATCACTGATTCTTTTGGGCACATCTTTAGTCGCTATCGCTCTTTCATATGGTGTATTGAGTCGCAAGCCCGCTACTTCTAAAAAGTGGAGAGGCTAATGCTGAAAATTAAGCTCTCCCAAAAAATTCCTAACCCATTGCAACTCAATATTGAGTGTATGCCGGGTGAATTACACGCCTTGGTTGGTCCTTCAGGCAGCGGTAAAACAACCGCCTTGCGAACAATCGCTGGATTAAATCATGCAGAGAGCGGAAAAATTGAATGTGATGGGCGGTTATGGTTTGAAGCTAATGATGTTAGTGGCATCACCACCTCCTTAAGTCCAGCCGAGCGATCATGCGGGTTCTTATTTCAACAGTATGCCCTCTTCCCGCATCTCACTGCACTAGAGAATGTATGCATTCCGCTCTACAACTCGGTTGCAAGTCTTGCTGAGCGCAAAGCACAGGCCCAACAATGGCTAGATCGCATGGGCATCGGTGAGCTCGCAGAGCGCATGCCCAACCAACTGTCTGGTGGTCAGCAGCAACGAGTGGCACTTGCTAGAGCTTTAGCGCGCTCACCCAAAATTTTATTGCTAGATGAACCGTTCTCCGCAGTAGATGCACCAACGCGTCAAGGTCTCTACAAAACATTAGCTGAACTTCGCAAAGATTTAAACATTCCCATTCTCTTGGTTACTCATGATCTACGCGAAGCAGATTTGCTGGCTGATCGCATCACCGTCATCGACAAAGGGGTAGGCTTGCAAACAGCCCCACCCCAAGTATTGTTTGAGAAGCCCAGAAACTCTCGTGTTGCTGAACTAGTGGGTATCAGCAATATGTTTGAGGGTGTATTTAATGCCGGGAAGCTAACCTGGAATGAAAGTTCGCGAGTATTTAATGTGGCTGACAAAGGAAAGATTCCACCTAATACCGCTGTTGCATGGGTTATTCCTGGCGGAGGATTAAGTCTTCATGCTGCTCCCAGCTCAGAGACAATTGAAGCAACGGTAGAGCAAATTAGCACTTTAGGTCAGGTAGCGGTTATTCAACTTCGAACATTGGAAGGCTCCCACGCAATACTCTGGGAAGCATCGGCTGCTGAAGTGAAACGCTTGGCGCTAGAGGTTGGGAAAATTAGTTACGTACAAATCGATGGCAACAAGATTCACATCATGCCACTTCGACCCATCAATGATCCACGCCGCTTTACGAATTAAGCAACCAACTACTTTTTAGCAACCAAGCCCAAGATTGCGGACATACCAGTATGTCTTGGGCCCTCCGAGAGCTCTTTTTCATAGCTCACTAGTTCAAGTATCTGAAAGTCCTTGGCAAGACTTCTAATTAACTCTTCTGTGTAGAGATGCTCAATTAAGCTTGGTCCACCAGTCTTATATTCCAATTGCTTTGGAGTGTAGCCCTGCAGAATAAATAAGCCGCCTGGCTTCAAGGCAGCATAGCTTTGTTTGAAGATGCGTTCGCGCATTGCTGGATCAGCAAACTGAATAAAGATGCCAACCACTGCATCATAAGTATTTGCTTGCCATATAAAACTATCAGTATCTGAGAATGAATAATCAACTTCGACCTGATTATCTTTGGCAAACTGCCTTGCTTTAGCTAGTGCAATATCAGAGGCATCAAAGCCAATCACTTGCATCCCCTGCTTGGCCAGCCAAACACCATTACGCCCTTCACCATCAGCGATGCATAGCACCTTGCTCTTGGGTTTTAGGTATTGATTTGCCTTCTCAACTAGATATTCATTTGGCTCTTTGCCAAAAATGAACTCTTCTTTATCAAAGCGTTCATTCCAGAACTGGGTAGCGTCAGAGAAACCCATGGGCTTATCTTAATGGATCTGATTATTTTTTGAGTCCACCAACGAGGTCATTCTTTAAATCGTTGATGTTTTCTAAGCCAACCGCAATACGCACTAAGCCGTCGGTAATACCTGCAGCCTTTCTGGCTTCAGGCGGCACGCGGCAATGCGTGGTTGTTGCTGGATTAGTGATGGTTGTACGTGTGTCACCTAGATTTGCTGTAATCGAGCAAAGCTTGGTTTGGTTAATGAGCTTAAACGCAGCTTTCTTGCCGCCCTTCAGCGTGAAAGATAGAATCGCCCCACCCTCTTTTTGCTGGCGCTTAGCCAATGCATGTTGAGGATGTGACTTCAAGCCTGGATGGTATACACGCTCGACTCCAGGCTGCTTCTCTAGCCATTGGGCTAAGGCGAGCGCATTCTGGCTTTGTTGCTTCATACGAAGCTCTAAAGTCTCTAGACCCTTTAGAAATACCCAAGCATTAAATGCAGACAGTGTTGGGCCTGCAGTACGCACATAAGGGAACACTTTACCCATGACGAAGTCGTTGCTACCCACGATTGCTCCGCCAACTACTCTACCTTGGCCATCTAAATATTTAGTAGCCGAATGAATGACGACATCAGCACCAAGCGCTAATGGCTTTTGCAAGGCTGGCGTGCAGAAGCAGTTATCTACAGCAAATAATGCATTTGCTTTTTTGGCGATCTTTGAAATTGCTTTGATGTCCGCAATCTCAGTCAATGGATTGGAAGGTGTCTCTAGATAAAAGAGTTTGGTATTTGGTTGGACAGCAGCTTGCCATGACTTGGTATCGGCCAAATCAACATAAGTCGTCGTAATGCCAAAGCGACCCAAGATATTAGTGAACAACTGAATCGTTGCACCAAATACTGAGCGCGAACAAACAACGTGGTCACCTGCTTGCAAATGCGCCATCGCCAATGTCATGATGGCAGCCATTCCAGAAGCAGTTGCAATACAAGCCTCACCACCCTCTAGAGCAGCCAAACGATCTTGGAACATACTCACAGTTGGATTGGTAAAGCGGGAATAGATAAAACCTTGATCAGCGTGAGCAAAACCATCTGCTGCTAATTCAGCGCTATCAAAGCAAAAACTTGAAGTGAGGAATATTGCCTCAGAGTGCTCTTGATACTCAGCAGTACGACGTGTGCCAGCGCGGACCGCTAGAGTCTCCAGGGCCAGCTTAGAAAAATCCGGTTTTTTGCGTGTTGTTTTGCTCTTCATGATGCTATTTTGACACCGAATTGAGGAATTGCCTCATGTGAGGCAATATCCTGTCGCTTTTTAGTCTTCGGTAGCTAAATGCAGGTGGAGCTGGGAGCGAGCGAAGTCACTCGAATCCTTTTGACGATCAGCCTTAGCAGCTGAAGTATTTCTGGCGGCTTCTAAAGCATCCAAATAGGACTCAGTAATATCACCCGTGATGTAATTTCCATCAAAACAAGAAGCTTCAAACTGCTGAATATTGGGATTAACATCCCTTACTGCCTGCTTCATGTCTTCAATACTTTGATAGATGAGTTGATCAGCACCAATCATCTTGTTGATTTCTTCATCAGTGCGGCCATAGGCAACCAATTCACTACGCGTAGGCATATCAATGCCATAGACGTTCGGGAAACGTACTGGAGGCGCAGCAGAAGCAAAGATCACTTTCTTGGCACCAGACTCGCGAGCCATCTGCACAATCTCAAAAGAAGTGGTTCCGCGAACGATAGAGTCATCCACGATCAGCACAGTCTTATCTTTAAACTCAATACGCATCGCATTGAGTTTTTGACGAACTGACTTCTTGCGAACAGCCTGCCCCGGCATGATGAAGGTGCGACCGATATAACGGTTTTTAAAGAAACCTTCGCGGTAATCCACGCCCAAATTCTTAGCGACCTGCATTGCTGCTGGACGGCTAGAGTCCGGAATCGGCATCACCACATCGATCTCGTCGACATTGGTCTCTTTCCGAATCTTCTCAGCCAAGTAATCGCCCATGCGCATACGCACGTTATAGACAGTGACACCATCAATGGTGGAGTCTGGACGAGCCATGTAAACATACTCAAAGATACAAGGAGTAAGTACTGCATTAGATACGCACTGACGTGAATAGAAATTGCCATCTAAATCGATATAAATTGCTTCGCCTGGATTGACGTCACGTACAAATGTGAAGCCCAAGCCTTCAAGAGCAACCGACTCAGATGCAATCATCCACTCAGGACCTTGCGGTGTATCAATACGTCCGATACACAAAGGACGAATGCCGTACTGATCTCGGAAAGCCAACAAACCATAGCCAGCAATCAACGACACAACTGCATATGAACCTTTAACACGACTGGTAACTCCAGTAACGGCGTTAAACATTGCGCCCTCATCGAGAGCTGCGCTATTGGTTTCTTTTTGTAGTTCGTCAGCCAACACGTTCAGCAATACTTCAGTATCAGAACTCGTATTGATGTGACGACGATCACGATAAGCCATCTCAACACGCAGACTTGGCGCATTGGTTAAATTGCCGTTATGAGCCAGGATGATGCCGTATGGTGCACTGACATAAAAAGGTTGCGCCTCTTCTTCACTGCTAGCTGAACCAGCAGTTGGATAACGCACCTGACCAATACCTGCATTACCTACTAAGCTACGCATATTGCGTGTTCTGAAAACATCTCGCACTAAGCCGTTGGCTTTATGCATCGTGAACGAATTTCCGTTCATCGTCGCAATACCTGCGGCATCTTGACCGCGATGTTGCAAAAGCAACAAGGCATCATAGAGAAGTTGATTTACTGGTGAGTGGGAAACAGTTCCGACGACGCCGCACATATCTCTAGATTCCTATTGTTAATTTAGGAGTAATGGTAGGGGTAACTTTAGGCATTGCATCGCCTAATTGCTTTGCCCAGTCAGCAGGAAGCCAACCTTTAATTAAACCGGTTGCCATATCAATTGCTGGTCTGGTAATGGCATTCTTCCAGGCCATGCTTTGCGGAATGGGAGTGAGCGCAGCCAAGGTAGCAAGCACTACAACAATCAAGCCGCCACGAATCACACCGAATATCAAACCCAAAAAACGGTCAGTCAAGCTCAGACCTACTGACAAGATAATTTTCTGTACTACCCCACCAAATAAGCCACAAATGATGAGTGTCAATATGAACAGAATGATGAAACTTATACCCAAACTCAGCAACTCATCTAGGTGAAATGTAGACAGCCATTCTGTAGAAAGATAATTGCTGTAGTGATAGGCAACCCAAGCTGCAGCAAACCAAGAAGCTAAAGCAAGCACCTCTTTAAACAGGCCGCGTGAGATACCAACAAGAGCGGAGATCAAGAGCACAACTAGGGTGAAGTAATCCACCGATGTTAGCTTGAGGGTGGATAAGTATTCCATTACTGCTTACCGGATTCGACGAGTCTTGGTGACAGACCCATCGCCTTAATTTTCTTCTCCGCTGCTTCGGCGGATTCTTTATCGGTGTATGGGCCTGCTCGCAGCACATACAACTTAGCACCATCAGTGCCAGTCTTATTTAAGACATAGTTTGGAATCTTTTGATCTTTGAGTTTTGCAATCCAACCTTTAGCACGCTCTTCCGATGCAAAAGCACCAATCTGAATAACGTACTTACCCGAACCGTTTGTAGTGGCAGGTTTAGTTGCATCATCTGTTTTTGGTTTGTCTGCTTTGGCAGCACTGGCAGCACTGGCAGCAACCACTTCTTCACCGGCCGCCAAACCTAATGTGCCGGATTTATTTGCTGCGGGAGCCGCTGGTTTAACTTCAGCTTTGGTCTCCGGTTTTGTTTCCGGCTTTACTTCAGGCGCAGGTACGGGTGCGGCTACAACTTTGGGTGCGTCTTTAGCGCTCTCAACAGGCACTTCTGCTTTTGGTTTTTCTTCAGGCTTAGATTCAGTGCCGGGGATTGGTAAGCTGGTCACGATATTTACGGCGATATCGTTTGGAGCTAACTTGGGCTTGCTATCCAAAATACGAGGTAGTCCAACTACTGCAATTAAGACCAATACAGCTGCGCCGATAAGACGATGTCGCGCTCTTTGTTGCTCTGGATCTTCGGTTAGAGCTAACTCTTCAGCTTCTGCTGCGCGTTGAAAACTACGTGGTGCCGCTCTTTTGGCGGTGCGACCACCCCTTGAATCAAATTCAAGGTCATCAGACTGGGTTTTTCGCCTAAAAAAGCTTGGTAAACGAATCATGGATCAGTGGGCCTGGTTGTTTCGGTAAGTCATTACGCCTGCAACGGTATAGAAGGATCCGAAGGTGACAATTCTATCACCCTCACCAGCCTGAGATAGCGCTTTTTGATACGCCAAAGCGGGATTTTCAAAGATTTCGATGCCACCATCTGACCCATTTTTAGGCTTTACACCCATGCTTTCAAGCTTCTGAGCAAGGAACTGACCTGAAGCCGCCCTAGGAGTCGGTAAATCCGTGCAAAACCAGAAATCCACGATATTCAAAAGGGGTTTGATGACGCCTTCGATGTCTTTGTCAGCCATTGCCCCAAAAATGGCATAGGTATAAGGGTGATAACCCATCTTATCCAGACCCTGAGCCAAGGTGGCTGCTGCATGGGGGTTATGAGCGACATCCAAAACGACCGTAGGCTGCCCAGGAAGGACCTGAAAGCGACCAGGCAACTCAACAAGTGCAAAGCCATTGCGTATGTCCTGAGCACTGACAGGCAAGCGCTGATGCAGCGCCATTAAGGCAGCAATAACAGCGGATGCATTAAGAATCTGATTGGCGCCACGCAATGCTGGGTAGCCAAGGCCACTAAAGCGCTTATTGCGCCCTGCCCAACCCCACTGCTGTTTATCGCCCTGGAAGTTGTAATCACGTCCCTGCAACCAAAGATCACAGCCTAACTTTTCGGCATGATCGATGAGTGTTTGTGGAGGCACAGGATCACCGCATACTGCAATATGACCCGGGCGGAATATGCCCGCCTTCTCCAAACCAATCGCTTCGCGTGTACCGCCTAAGAAATCCGCATGATCAATATCGATACTAGTCACGATGGCGCAATCAGCATCAACAATATTGACTGCATCTAAACGACCGCCCATTCCAACTTCCAATACCACTGCATCCAAATTTGATTTGGAAAACAGATGCATGATGGCTAAGGTGGTGAATTCAAAATAAGTCAACGTTGGCGCATCAACCAAACTAACGCGCGCATTTTCTACAGCAGCAAAATGCTCAAGCAAGATATTGTCTTTAACATCCTCACCATTGATACGGGCACGCTCATTAAATTGCAGAAGATGTGGTGAAGTATGGCAACCAACGCGGTAACCGGATGCGAGGAGAATGCTTTCCAAGAAGGCGCAAGTGGATCCTTTGCCATTGGTGCCAGCAACTGTAATTACTGGGCAATCGAAATGCAAATCTAAAGCAGCCTTCACACGATTAATACGCTCAAGTCCCATATCGATACCGACAGGGTGAGCAGTTTCGAGGTGGCTAAGCCAAGCCTCTAGGCTAGAAAATAAAATGGGGGCTTGGTGTGCGGAGCTCAAGCGCTTAAACGGCTGCGCTACCCGCTATCGCAGGCTCAGGAAGCTTTTGCAGCAAAGCGAGTAAACGGGCAATTTCACCACGCATCTGACGACGATCAACAATCATGTCAATGCCGCCCTTTTGCATCAAGAATTCTGAACGCTGGAATCCTTCTGGTAATTTCTCACGTACAGTTTGCTCAATCACGCGAGGACCAGCAAAACCAATCAAAGCCTTAGGCTCAGCCATCACAACATCACCCATGAAGGCAAAGCTCGCGGAGATACCACCCATCGTTGGGTCGGTAAGAACGCTGATGTATGGCAAACCTTTTTTGGCTAATAAGGTCAACATCGAATTGGTCTTGGCCATCTGAAACAGAGATAACAAACTCTCTTGCATACGTGCACCGCCAGTAGCAGTGACACAAATAAATGCACACTTCTTATTAATCGCTTCTTGAACACCGCGGGCAAAGCGCTCACCCACTACAGAGCCCATCGAGCCACCCATGTATTGGAATTCAAAACATGCAGCAACTACAGGAATCGTTTCAATCTTGCCGCCCATCACAATCAGCGCTTCAGATTCACCAGAAGCATCGTTTGCTTCTTTAATGCGGTCTGGATATTTTTTAGAATCTTTAAACTTCAGTGGATCGGTTGGATAAATATCAGCACCAATTTCGTAGCGACCTTTTTCATCTAACAGGCTATCTAAACGCAGACGTGCGCCGATGCGCATGTGGTGACTACATTTTGGACAAACCGATAAATTCGCTTCGATGTCAGTGCTGTAGAGAACGGTTTCGCAACCAGGGCACTTGACCCACAATCCTTCAGGAACTGATTTGCGATTCGCAGGATCAGTATGTTGAATTTGGGGTGGGAGTAATTTATCTATCCAGCTCATTAGTTTTTAACTATCCAATGCGTCGCGAATCTCACGAATGAAGGTTTCCAGTAATTGTACCGCCTGGCCAGGGGGCGCATCCTCTAAAAGGCGAATAATTCGGCTACCAATCACCACGGCATCAGCACTAGCCGACACAGCCTTGGCGCTAGCGGCATCGCTAATTCCAAAGCCTACAGCGATTGGGATATCGGTTTCTTCTCGAATCTTCGGGATGATGCTAGCTACATCCTGGGTATTAAGGTGGGATGCACCTGTAACGCCCCGCATAGAAACGTAATAGATATAACCAGAAGCTATTTTGGCGGCTTCTTTTATACGCTCATGGGATGAAGTAGGCGCCAATAAGAAAATCGGATCAATGCCAGCAACGCGCATACGAGCAGCAAAATCAACGCACTCTTCTGGTGGATAGTCCACCACCAAAACACCATCAACACCGGCAGCTTTTGCCTCAGTTGCAAAACGCTCTGCCCCCATTTGCTCAACAGGATTTGCATAGCCCATCAACACCACTGGGGTGTTGGTGTCCTTCTTGCGAAACTCTTTCACCATCTCTAAGCAACTATGCAAAGTGACGCCATGAGTTAATGCGCGCTCTGATGATCTCTGAATCACAGGACCGTCAGCCATTGGATCTGAAAATGGCACGCCTAATTCGATCACGCTTGAACCACCGCGTACCAGTGCATGCATAAGTTCAACAGTTTGTTTTGGATCTGGATCGCCAGCAGTAATAAAAGGAATCAATCCTTTTTTACCTGTTGCTTTTAGCTCCTTAAAGAGCGCAGTAATTTTTGACATAGCTATTTTATTTTTCTATTTTTGTTTTTTCTTTTTAGCCTTCGGAGCCAGTTGCTTGAGCAACGGTATGCATATCTTTATCACCACGGCCAGATAGGTTCACCAAGATTGTTTTGTCTTTTGGCAATGTCTTAGCCAGCTTGCAGGCATAGGCAATGGCGTGAGAAGACTCAAGCGCAGGAATGATGCCTTCAATACGGCAACAGTCATGGAATGCTTGCAATGCTTCTTCGTCTGTAATTGCCACATAGTCTGCTCGACCAGAATCTTTTAACCAAGCATGTTCAGGACCAACTCCTGGGTAGTCCATGCCAGCAGAAACAGAATGGGTTTCAGAGATCTGACCATTCTCATCTTGTAATAAATAAGTACGGTTACCATGTAATACGCCAGGCTTACCAACGCATAACGCTGCAGAATGCAAGCCACTACCCAAACCATGACCGGCTGCCTCAACACCAACAAGCTTTACCTCGGGGTAATCAATGTACGGATAGAAAATGCCCATCGCATTTGAACCACCGCCTACACAAGCAAGAACGAAGTCAGGTTGACGACCAGTCATCTCAGGCATTTGTACTTTGCACTCTTCACCAATCACGCTTTGAAAATCTCTCACCATCATTGGATAAGGATGCGGTCCTGCAACAGTGCCAATAATGTAGAAAGTATTGTCGACGTTCGTGACCCAATCGCGCATCGCTTCATTGAGCGCGTCTTTTAAAGTCTTTGTGCCAGATTCCACTGGAACGACTTTGGCGCCGAGCAACTTCATGCGGAATACGTTTTGCGCTTGACGAGCTACGTCAACAGAACCTTGATAAACCGTACAGTCCAAGCCAAAGCGGGCGCAGATAGTAGCCGTGGCAACGCCATGCTGCCCTGCCCCAGTCTCAGCAATGATGCGGGGCTTGCCCATACGCTTAGCCAACATTGCTTGGCCAATCACGTTATTAATCTTGTGGGCACCGGTGTGATTTAAATCTTCACGCTTGAGATAGATCTGCGCACCACCGAGCATTTCACTCCAACGCTTAGCGTGATAGACCGGTGATGGTCTGCCTACAAAGTGTTTGAGTTCGTAATGAAACTCTTCAATGAATTCTGGATCATGTTGATATTTTGCATAGGCTTCCTTCAGCTCATCCAATGCATACATCAATGTCTCAGAAACAAATACGCCACCATAGGGACCAAAGTGTCCTCGTGCATCTGGCTTATCGTACATAACTACCTCTTTTGATTTGGTTACAGCAAATTATTGGGATGATGTTTTCGCATCAGCTGCGCGCACTGCTTGGATAAATTGAGCCATGAGCGCAGGATCTTTAACACCCCTGCTGATTTCTACGCCACTACTGACGTCAACCGCGCAAGGATGCAGGCGTGCAATCGCTTCGCCCACGTTGTGCACGTTCAATCCACCACTCAAAACGACCCGAGGCGCGTTTTCGCTTACCCATGTCTGCGGTATTCCTTGCCAATCAAAAGGAACGCCTCCGCCACCATATCCCTCGACGAGGGCATCCAGCAGAAAAGCGTTTGCTTGACCGTATTGTAGGGAAAAATCATCAAAAGCGAAGCCTGTTCCTACGCGGGCGGCCTTCATCCAGGGCTCGCCAGCAGCAAGCTGGGCACAGCGCTCTGGGGTCTCATCCCCGTGAAACTGCCATAAGGTGATCGAGGCAGCAGCTCGAATAGCGGCAAATTGCTCATCTGTAGCGTTTACAACCAATCCAACGGCATCCACCCCTACTGGAAGCCTAGAAATGAGCTGGGCAGCGATATTGGGGCTTACAGCCCGCACACTTGGGGGATAAAAAACAAAGCCAACCGCATCTACACCTGCGGCAACGGCTGAATCCACGTCTGCAGACGTCTTTAAACCGCAGATTTTGACCCTAGTTCGGCCGGGAGAATATGTCAGTAAGCCCATAAATGAATGATAAGGCCTGGAGCCTATTATTTCTTTTGCTCTTTCTTTTGTTCTTTCTCTTACTTACCGATAACCTTAGCTGGTAGCCAGGAGTTTTCCAACCATGGCTGTGGAATGGCAAATTTATCGGGATAAGTAATTTTGGCCAAATACAGACCATCAGCCATAAAGGTCGGGGCAGCAATTTGCCGATTCTTGGCTGCTAACACTTCTGTCATCCATTCCGGCTTTTGCCTGCCCTGCCCGATTTGCAAAAAGCATCCAACAATATTGCGAATCATATGATGCAAAAAGGCATTTCCACGGATACGAAAATAAACCCAAGGCTGCTCAGAAATAATCTCTATGGAGTAAATCGTTTTGACTGGCGTTTTACTCTGACATTCAGATGAGCGAAATGAACTGTAGTCGTTCTCACCGATCAAACATTCGGCAGATTTTTTCATTGCATCTACATCGAGCCACTGACCTGGCGGCAGCATTAAATATCCAGCACGCGAATGCGACATTGGTGAGCGACATGGTCCAGCCTGTAACGCATAAATATATTCGCGCTCATAAGCTGAGAAACGTGCGCTAAATTCATCGGAAACTGGTTTAGCCCAGTTCACCACAATTGACGATGGCAAGAATGAGTTGACACCTCTTACCCATGAAAAATCTTCGCGCTCGACATTGGTATCAAAGTGCACAACCTGCCCTAGAGCATGAACTCCGGCATCCGTTCTACCTGCGGTGATGGTATGGATGGGATGTTCTGCACTCGCCTGCTCACCAACAAAAGCAGAGATTGCTTTTTCTAATTCATCTTGTACGGTGTTGTGATTGACCTGAGTTTGCCAACCAGAATATGGGCTGCCGTCATACTGAAGGCCAAGGGCTATTCGCATATTAGGTATTGCGATGCGAAATTTCTGCCAACAAGCCCTGTGCTTCAATGGTAATTGCAGGGTCAACCGAATTGCTCATTCGGAGCACTTCATCCAAAGACTTTTTAGCAGCAGAAAAATCTTCAATCGTGATGTAAGCGCGTGCCAAATTGAGTTTGACGCGCAAGGTATCAGCCAGAGGATTAGAAGGTGGGATTGCCGTAACTGATGGCGCCGCATTTGCTGGCTTTGAAAGATCAAGATCGATTCCCTCAAACAATGCTTTAGCACGAGCTGGCATTTCAAAAGGTGTTCCTGCTGCAGGCTTCTCTTCTTGATGTTTTTCTTCTTTGCTTGCTTGATGGGCATGCGTATGAATACTTGGCGCCTCTGAACGACGCGCGTTACGAGCTAAACCCCACAGAAGTAGACCTGTTAGTGCAATTAAGCCAATAGCCAAAATAGCTGGGCCAAAGCCTCCTAAACCAAAACTACTATCTACCGCCTTCTTCTCTTTTGATTTATCTAAGAGTCTTTGTAGGTCGGCAATGTTCTTTTCCAATTCAGCGACACGAGCTTTAGTTTGCTCGAGCATCTTCTCTTGAGCGACCAACTCCTCCGTATAACGACGCTCTTGCTCATTACCCTCGGCACTTGAACCAATCTTTAAGCGATCTTTAGGCGCCACTTCCCCCGACTTGGCGGCATTTGATCCAGTACCTGCATTGACACCCTTGCCATCATGCTCAGCACGCCATTGTTCATTAGCATCAGCAACAAATTGATTTGCTTCTGCAGGACTGATTGAGCGCAACAATGCCTGACTTGGCTTAGTTAACTCTGCGCCAGCAGCCAGGCGATTAATACTGCCGCTAGCAAAAGCATCTGGATTGGCTTTATACAAAGCCATCATGGTTTGATCAAGAGTGGCACCGTCTAGTTGAGGCGCAATAGTAGCGGCAATCTCAGATAAAGTTTGGCCTGGCTTGACGGTAATTTTTTGTACATCACCCAGCAATAAAGTAAATGTCTTAGTGAGACTTCCGCTCGACCAATTGAGATTAACCAATACATCCAAAAATGGGTCGTCTGTCATGGGAACAGAGTCAACGGTTTCAACAAGCACCATTAACCGCTCTTGACGATTGCGATACACCATCGCCTGTGGATTTAACTGCAGTATCTTTTGAGAGATTCCGAGGCGCTCATATGCAGCCTTATTCGGCATAGCCACATTCAGACTGGATAGAGCGGCCTGCTCATCAGCCCCTAACCGAATAGGAATTTCTACTCGCAATGGTTCGCCTGGGCGAGACTGGAGTTGCGGCGCACCTAAGGAGATTGCAGCGGCGTTGAAAGACCAGCTAAGCAAAACAAAGCTAAGAAGCTTTAAAAAGCTCAGCTGGCAAATGCGGTACATAAAGAAGGGATTACTTTTCGAGCAGAATGCGGAGCATACGACGCAATGGCTCAGCAGCGCCCCACAGGAGTTGGTCGCCCACCGTGAATGCACCTAAGTACTCCGGACCCATTGCCATCTTATGCAAACGACCGATAGGCACAGTCAATGTGCCGCTGATAGCTGCAGGCGATAAATCACGCTCAGTTGTTTCACGATCATTTGGAACCACTTTGACCCACTGGTTATCAGCAGCCAAAATTGCTTCGATCTCTTTGAGTGGGATATCTTTTTTGAGCTTTACTGTCAAACCTTGTGAGTGGCAGCGCATCGCACCAACACGCACACATAAACCATCAATTGGAATGCTGCCTGGCGTGCGGAATGCTGGACGACCCAAGATCTTATTGAACTCAGCACCACCCTTCCACTCTTCTTTAGTTTGACCATTCTCTACAGGTACATCGATCCAAGGAATTAAGCTACCTGCTAGTGCGGTGTTGCGGAAATTTTTCTTTGGAAAGTCAGAAGAGCGTAATGTCTCAGTAACTTTGCGATCAATATCCAAAATCCATGATGATGGGTCAGCTAATTCAGCAGCTACGCTGTCACGCAATGCGCCCATTTGCAGGAGCAATTCGCGCATGTTCTGTGCACCAGCACCAGAAGCCGCTTGGTAAGTCATGGCGCTAATCCACTCAACCATGTCAGCCTTCACCAGACCGCCCATAGCCATCATCATCAAACTCACGGTGCAATTGGCACCGATCCAATTCTTGCCTCCAGCAGCCAAAGCCTTATCAATCACCGGACGATTCACTGGGTCCAAGACTAATACAGCGTCATCTTTCATGCGCAACGCACTGGCGGCATCAATCCAATGGCCATTCCACCCTGCAGCGCGTAGCTTAGGGAAGATGTCGTTTGTATAGTCGCCACCCTGACATGTCAATATGATGTCGCAACGTGACAATGCCTTAACGTCATTGGCATCCTGCAAAGTACTTTCACTCTTGGTAACTTTTTTACCATTGAGAAGTGGTACTTCACCACCGGCTTGGCTGGTACTAAAAAATACTGGCTCAATCAGATCAAAGTCTTTCTCAGCGAGCATACGTTCCATAAGAACGCTGCCAACCATACCGCGCCAGCCAACTAAACCAACCAAAGGTGTTTGTGTATTTGCCATGATGTTAACTATCTAGTGAATTTAATTTCTGTTTACGTTTGTTTTGTTTCTTATGCAAGTGCTGCAACAACAGCATCACCCATTTCAATGGTTGATACTTTTTTCGTTCCTTCGGTATAAATATCAGCCGTACGCAATCCTTGCGCCAACACTTTCTGAACCGCCTTTTCAATACGGTCCGCTTCAGCAGGCATTCCTAAGGAATAGCGCAACATCATGGCAGCAGACAAAATTGTTGCCAATGGATTAGCGATGCCTTTACCAGCAATATCGGGCGCAGAGCCATGACTTGGCTCATACAAGCCTTTATTGTTCTTATCCAAAGAGGCGGAAGGCAGCATACCAATCGAGCCAGTCAACATAGCTGCTTCATCAGACAAAATGTCACCAAACAAATTACCAGTGACTACCACGTCAAATGCCTTAGGTGCTTTAACCAGCTGCATTGCGGCGTTATCCACATACATATGTGACAACTCAACGTCTGGATACTCTTTTGCAATACGAATCATCACTTCACGCCAAAGTTGTGAAGTTTCTAATACGTTCGCTTTATCAACGCTGCATACTTTCTTGCCACGCTTGCGTGCAGCTTGAAAGGCAACATGTCCAATACGCTCTACTTCTGGCTCGCTATAGTGCATAGTGTCAAAGCCTTCACGAGCACCTTTAAACAAAGGTAACTCTGAGGTGCGAATGCCGCGCGGCTGACCAAAATAAATATCGCCGTTGAGTTCACGCACAATCAAAATGTCTAAGCCACCAATAATTTCGGGCTTAAGACTGGATGCAGCAGTCAGTTCTGGATAGCAAATCGCTGGTCTGAAGTTGGCAAACAACTCTAAATGTTTACGCAAACCTAAGATCGCTTGTTCAGGACGTAGTTCGCGTGCAAGGGTGTCGTACTTCCAATCACCCACTGCACCAAACAAAATGGCATCGGCTTTTTTAGCTAGCTCTAGAGTTGCTGGTGGCAAAGGATGGCCTGCAACATCATAAGCAGCTCCACCAACTGGAGCCTCTTCTAAATCAAACTTTGGGCCAAGGGCTTGGAGAACTCGAACGGCTTGAGCAACGATTTCCGGGCCGATACCATCGCCCGGTAGAACTGCAATTTTCATGAAAGGCCTTTAAATCAACGAAATTACGGCAACTGTGTCGCAAGCCAAGGCATCTTGAGAATGCGCTCAGCTTCATAAGCCTTGATTTTATCTGCATGTTGCAGAGTTAAGCCAATATCGTCTAAGCCATTAAGAAGGCAATACTTCCTAAAGGGAGCAACATCGAAGCTATAAGCGGTGCCATCAGGGGCTATGACCTGCTGAGCCTCTAGGTCAATCGTCAACTGGTAACCATTGAAAGCCATGGTTTCATTAAAGAGGTGATCAACCTGCATTTCGGTCAAAACAATGGGTAAAACACCATTTTTGAAGCAGTTGTTATAAAAAATATCTGCAAAGCTTGGGGCGATAACCGCTCTAAAGCCATATTGGTCCAATGCCCATGGCGCATGCTCACGGGAGCTGCCACAACCAAAGTTCTTACGTGCCAGCAAAATGCCTGCGCCTTTATAACGCGGCTGATTGAGGACAAAGTCTGGATTAATCGGACGAGTGCTGCAGTCTTGTCCAGGTTCGCCATGGTCTAAATAGCGCCATTCATCAAAGAGATTTTGCCCAAAGCCAGTTTTTTTAATGGACTTTAAGAATTGCTTTGGAATGATGGCGTCGGTATCCACGTTCTCGCGATTAAGCGGAGCAACTAAACCTTTGTATACCGTAAATTTTTCCATGATTCGACTTTTACTCTATTTGCTTTAATTGTTTACTTCACAGGAGTAACGACAACGTCCTTACCCTTTGTTTGCGATTGATTGCCTTGCTGTGTGTTGCTTGATCCACCCATGGAAGTTCCCATGTTTTGCAAATCCTTACCGACACCTTCCATTGTGCTGCTGCAAGCTGAAATCACTAAACCTGCAATGCCAACAATAGCCAATCTGGAAATTAAAGAGAGTGAAGAAAATTTCATCGATCAGTTTCCTTATGAAATCTTGCGAACGTCAACAAAGTGACCTTCGATTGCAGCAGCGGCTGCCATAGCAGGACTTACTAAATGAGTACGACCACCATTACCCTGGCGACCTTCGAAGTTACGGTTAGAAGTTGAAGCGCAACGCTCGCCTGGCTCCAAGCGATCAGCATTCATTGCTAAACACATAGAACAACCTGGCTCACGCCACTCAAAGCCGGCGGCTTTAAAAATGCGATCCAAACCTTCACGTTCAGCTTGGGCCTTAACCAAACCTGAACCTGGAACTACCAAGGCTAACTTCACATTGGGTGCGACCTTCTTGCCAATTCGATCAACTACTTTTGCAGCGGCACGAATGTCTTCAATACGACTGTTAGTACATGAACCAATAAATACTTTGTCGATTGAAATAGCATTCAAGGGTGTATTAGGAACAAGATTCATATACTCCAATGCACGCTCCATAGCAGCGCGCTTATTGGGATCACGCTCTTTTTCTGGATCAGGAACGCGATCGCTAATTGCAAGAACCATTTCTGGAGATGTTCCCCAAGTAACTTGTGGCGCAATTTCTTCAGCACGCAATTCAACTACAGCATCAAATTTCGCATCTGGGTCAGAGTGCAAAGTTCTCCAGTACTGCAAGGCTTGCAACATTGCAGGACCCTTAGGCGCATACGGACGGCCTTGAATGTATTCAATAGTTGTTTCATCTACAGCAACTAAGCCAGCACGTGCGCCAGCTTCAATTGCCATATTGCATATAGTCATGCGCCCTTCCATCGAAAGGTTGCGAATTGCTTCGCCAGCAAATTCAATGGTGTAACCAGTGCCACCAGCTGTACCAATCTTGCCGATCACGGCAAGAACAATATCTTTAGCAGTAGAACCTGGCTGTAAACGGCCATCCACTTTTACCAACATGTTCTTGCTTTTTTTCATGAGCAAGGTTTGAGTTGCTAATACGTGCTCGACTTCAGAGGTGCCGATACCAAATGCCAAAGCACCAAAGGCGCCATGGGTACTTGTATGAGAATCTCCGCACACAACTGTCATACCAGGCAAAGTAGCACCCTGCTCTGGTCCAATCACGTGAACAATCCCTTGACGGGTATCGTTCATTTTGTATTGGGTAATACCAAAGGCATCGCAGTTTTGATCCAAGGTATCTACTTGCAACTTAGAAATTGGATCAGTAATGCCCTCAGAACGATCCGTTGTTGGAACGTTGTGATCAGACACCGCTAGATTGGCGGAGATGCGCCAAACAGGACGGCCAGCTAAATTTAAACCTTCAAATGCCTGAGGACTGGTTACCTCATGAAGCAACTGACGATCAATATAAATCGTGGCTGTGCCATCCTCTTCAGAGTAAACAACGTGGTCATCCCACAATTTGTCATAAAGCGTACGAGACATGAGTGACCTTAAAAACCTTATTTACGAACTGTAATGTTTGGAACCTTACGTGCTGTTTCGCCAACATACAACTGACGTGGACGACCGATCTTGTACTCAGGATCAGTAATCATCTCTTCCCACTGAGCAATCCAACCTACTGTTCTTGCCAAAGCAAAAATACAAGTAAACATTTCTGTTGGGATACCCAAAGCGCGTTGAACGATTCCTGAGTAGAAGTCTACGTTTGGATAGAGCTTACGACTTACAAAGTAGTCATCTTCCAAAGCAATCTTCTCGAGAGTCATTGCCAACTTGAACAATGGGTCATCTTGCAAGCCCAATTCGTTCAATACTTCATAGCAAGTCTCACGCATCAATTTAGCGCGTGGGTCAAAGTTTTTGTAAACGCGGTGACCGAAGCCCATCAAGCGAACGCTAGAGTTCTTGTCTTTTACTTGAGCGATGAATTCATGAATCTTGTCTACGCCACCTTGAGCTTGAATTTCATTCAACATCTGCAGGCAAGCTTCGTTTGCGCCACCGTGTGCTGGACCCCAGAGGCAAGCAATACCAGCAGAAATCGCTGCAAATGGATTGGTGCCTGAAGAACCGCACAAACGCACTGTAGAAGTAGAAGCGTTTTGCTCGTGGTCAGCATGCAATGTGAAGATGCGATCCAAAGCGCGTACCAATACTGGGTTCACTTTGTACTCTTCACATGGTGTTGCGAACATCATGCGCATAAAGTTTGCTGTGTATGACAAAGAGTTATCTGGATAGATAAATGGCTGTCCTACGGAATACTTGTATGCCATAGCCACCAATGTAGGCATCTTTGCGATCAAGCGAATTTGGGCAACTTCACGAGCATGCGGATCGCTGTAATCAATCTCATCATGATAGAAAGCAGCCATTGCACCAACTAAGCCAGTCAACACAGACATTGGATGCGCATCACGGCGGAAGCCACGCAAGAAGAATTGCATTTGCTCATGAACCATGGTGTGGTGCATAACCATTTCATCAAAGGCTTTTTTCTCAGTTGCGTTTGGCAATTCGCCATTGATCAAGAGGTAGCAAACTTCTAAGAAGTCACAGTTATTTGCTAAGTCTTCAATTGGGTAACCGCGATAGAGCAACTCGCCCTTGTCGCCATCGATGTAAGTAATTTTGCTATTGCATGATGCAGTAGACAGAAAGCCCGAATCGTAAGTGAATTTACCGGTCTGACCATAGAGTTTACGAATGTCAATTACGTCAGGACCTACTGTCCCTTTGTAAATTGGCAGATCAATATCTGGTGTTCCATCCGAAAACGAGAGTTTTGCCTTGATGTCCGATTCAATCATTTCTAATCCTTAGTCATTCAAAATTATGATTAATACACTATTCATTCATGCATCCATACGCTTACTGCACCAAAAGGCTGAATTACTTCTCTCTTAGCCTTTGTAAAACCAGTTTGAAAGAGTCCGCTTGCATCTCTTTCTCCAAGCTTGCTACAGAATCTTTACGGCCAATTAATAAATCCATTAAGTCGTTGTCGTCTAGAGCCAATAGCTGGGTTAATACTTTTCCATCTTCAACGCTTAACTGAGTGCCATAGCGCTCAAAGAAACGCTGCAGAATTAGATCGTTCTCTAGCAAGCCCCTGCGAGCGTCACTTTTTAAACGATATAACTCTGCATTTCCGAGGGTCATACTGCCCTACGAACCATCAACTCCTTGATCTTGCCAATTGCCTTCGTTGGGTTCAAGTGCTTAGGACATACGTCCACGCAATTCATGATGGTATGGCAACGGAACAAGCGGTATGGATCCTCTAAGTTATCTAAACGCTGCGCAGTTTCTTGGTCACGGCTATCAGCAATAAAGCGATACGCCTGCAACAAGCCTGCTGGACCAACGAACTTATCAGGATTCCACCAGAATGATGGGCATGAAGTCGAGCATGATGCGCACAAGATGCACTCATACAAACCGTTCAACTCTTCACGCTCTTCAGGACTCTGGAGACGCTCTTTTTCAGGAGGTGGATTGTCATTTACCAAGTAAGGCTTGATAGACAAATATTGTTTGAAGAACAAAGTCATGTCGACGATCAAATCACGCACAACTGGCAAGCCAGGCAATGGGCGCAATGTGATGACCTTAGGCAAAGTCAACATATTGGTCAAACAAGCCAAGCCGTTTTTACCGTTAATGTTCATTGCATCTGAACCGCACACGCCTTCACGGCATGAACGACGATAAGAAATGGTTTCGTCTTGCTTCTTCAAGGAAATCAAAGCATCCAACAACATACGCTCGCCAGTGAGTTCTAGCTCATAGCGTTCCATGCGCGGAGCTGCATCGACATCTGGATCGTAGCGGTAAATTTCGAATATACGGATATCACTCATTTTCTATTTCTCTTCGCTTAGAAAGTACGTTCTTTTGGAGGGAATGATTCAACAGTTAAAGGCTTCAAAATAACTGGTTTGTAAGTAAGCTTATTGCCCTCGCTATACCAAAGGGTATGCTTCATCCAGTTCTCATCATCACGATGCGGATGATCATCATGTGAATGAGCGCCACGACTCTCTTTACGAGCTGCCGCAGAAATCATGGTTGCGTTTGCAGTTTCAACCAAGTTAGCCACTTCCAAAGCTTCAATACGTGCTGTATTGAAAATTTCGGATTTGTCTTTAACCCATAAGTGCTTGGCACGCTCAGTCAATTTAGCCATTTGACGAACACCTTCGTCCATCAACTCTTGATTGCGGAATACACCAGCATATTTCTGCATGCACTTGCGAATATCGTTTGCAACGTCTTGTGCGTACTCGCCTGAAGTTGAATTATCCAACTTCGCAATACGCTCCAATGTTTGCTGACCAGCATTTGCAGGCAATGGCTTGAATTCGCGATTCTTGAGGTCAAGACCAACAATGTGGTTACCAGCAGCACGACCGAATACTAAGAGGTCGAGCAATGAGTTTGTACCCAAGCGGTTCGCACCGTGCACAGAAACGCATGAACACTCACCAATCGCATACAAGCCGTTCACGATTTCATTGTGAATACCATTTGCAGGCACAACTACTTGACCATTGATGTTGGTAGGAATACCGCCCATCTGATAGTGAATTGTTGGCACAACTGGAATTGGCTCTTTAGTAACGTCAACGTTAGCAAAGTTGATACCAATTTCATAAACAGAAGGCAAACGCTTCATGATCGTATCGGCACCAATGTGCGTCAAATCGAGCACAACATAATCACCATTAGGACCGCAACCGCGCCCTTCTTTAATTTCTTGGTCCATTGAGCGTGATACGAAATCGCGTGGAGCCAAATCTTTCAAAGTTGGCGCATAACGCTCCATGAAACGCTCACCATCTTTGTTACGCAAGATACCGCCTTCACCGCGGCATCCTTCTGTCAGCAATACGCCCGCACCAGCTACGCCAGTTGGGTGGAATTGCCAGAACTCCATGTCTTCCAAAGGAATGCCTGCGCGAGCAGCCAAGCCCATACCGTCACCGGTATTAATAAATGCGTTAGTTGATGCGTCCCAGATACGACCCGCACCACCAGTAGCCAACATCACAACCTTGGCTTCCAGAATATAAACCTGGCCAGTTTCCATTTCGAGAGCAGTTACACCAACAACATCACCGTCGTCATCACGAATCAAATCGAGTGCCAACCATTCAACGAAGAAGTTGGTTTTTGCGCGGACGTTACGCTGATACAAAGTGTGCAACATTGCATGACCAGTACGGTCAGCTGCAGCACATGCGCGCTGCACTGGCTTCTCGCCATAGTTTGCTGTGTGACCACCGAATGGACGCTGATAAATCGTGCCATCTGGGTTACGGTCAAACGGCATACCAAAGTGCTCTAACTCATAAACAACTTTTGGAGCTTCACGACACATAAACTCGATCACGTCCTGGTCGCCTAACCAGTCGGAACCTTTGATGGTGTCGTAAAAGTGATAGTGCCAATTGTCTTCACTCATGTTGCCCAATGAAGCACCGATACCACCTTGTGCAGCAACTGTGTGTGAACGTGTTGGGAAAACCTTTGTCAGAACAGCAACATTCAAGCCGGCTTCAGCCAACTGCAATGAAGCGCGCATACCTGAACCACCTGCTCCAATAATCACCGCATCAAAACGGCGGCGTGGCAATGATTTTTTAATTGCAGTCATCGAATTACACTTTCCACAAAATTTGAACGGCATAGGCCGCACAGGCTACGAGATACAAAACGGTTAACACTTGAAGTGTCAAACGGATGCTGACGGGCTTGATGTAATCCATCCAGATGTCACGCACGCCAATCCAAGCGTGATAGAACAAACTGATGAAAGCCAAGAGTGTTAACAGCTTCATTACTTGACCGCTGAACAAGCCAGACCAGCCCTCGTATGAGGCGCTACCAGTGATGCAGTAGTCAACTAACAAAACAATCGTAAATACCACCATCACAATCGCAGTAACGCGCTGGATGATCCATTCTTTAAGGCCGTAATGCGCACCGACAACTAAGCGCTTTGGTCCGATTTGATAAATAGGCATGAGATTTCCTTAAATGAGTAGCGCTTAGTACAAGCCGAACATTTTGAGACCAACTACTGCAGTCAAAGCCAGACCAATAACAAGAACAATAATGGCCGAACGATTAGCTTCAGACTTCTCTACGCCAATCTCTAAATCGAGCAAGAGGTAGCGGATACCAGCACAGAAGTGATGTAAAAAACACCAGATCAAACCGAGGCAAATAATTTTTACCAATATGTTGCCGGTAAAAGCCTGGAATTTTTGATAGCTCAACTCAGAAGCAATACTCTGATCGAAGAGATACAAGATAAATGGCAATAAGAGGAACAATGCTGCCCCGCTAATGCGATGAAGAATTGATACTTTACCGGCCCAAGGAAGGCGGTATTTAATCAATTGAGCAAGACCGATATTTTTATAAACAGGTCTATCTTTTTTTACTGCTTGCTGTGAATCAACCATGGGTAATCTCTATCTTTAGGTGGAGGTTCGGTGTGGTTTTGTTGTATCGCAACATATTCTATTGGAAACCTTAGGGGTGGTGGGGATTTTTTGGCGTTTAAAGGGGTTAATTACTGGTTTTTACTGATTTGCTCAGTTCAATTTGTTCTCGTAATGCTGCTCTGAAGTGTCGTATCTAGCGTGACGAATTTCTACTGGTTTATTCCCGTAGGTAAATGCCACCCGCTCCACAGAAAGGAGTGGTGCACCCTGCGGTAAATGCAGGTGCTTCGCTAAAGTCTCATCAGCAGCCACAGCCTTGATCTTTTCTTCTGCGCGCACCATGTGAGTTGCGTACTGACCCTCATAAAAGGCATATACCGGGCCATGCCAAGCATTGAGGACTTCTAGATCCAAGCCCTTAAAGCGCGCCCCAGGAAGAAAAATCTCTTCAAAAACAATGGGTTTTCCCGCGAAGCTCTGCACCCGGTCGATATGAATGATGGGGTCGCCTGCCTTTAATTTAAGCAAATTGGCCACATAAGGGCTTGCTTTGGTGTTTTCGCAGGATAAAAACTGATTGGTAAGGTGAAATTTCTCACCGGAGTCTGGGGCTAAGCGTAAAAAACGGTACTGCCAGTCATCCTCTTGATGGGTGGCAACAAAAGTACCCTTCCCTTGGCGACGAACTAGGAGGTTTTGGGCGGCAAGTTCATCAATTGCCTTACGAACCGTACCCTGACTGACGGCATAACGGGCTGCCAGCTCCATTTCACTGGGAATAGCCTCCCCTGGAAGCCATTCGGAGGCTTGCAAACTGGTCAAAATCATCGCCTTAATTTGCTCGTACAGAGGGCTAAATGAGGCAACAGGCAAAGTCACATCAGACAAATTAACTCCAGACCGCGTCAATTGGATAAAATTCTAGGTAATTCTAGTCTTATATAAGACATCATTGACAGTGTAAAGCTAAAGTCCCTACACTTGAATGGATAATAGAAAAGTTTTCGTAAATTAACCCTCTTAACCTTCTTCTGGAGTTATTAGTAATGGCAAAAGCCCCAATGCGTGTCGCCGTAACCGGTGCAGCCGGTCAAATCGGATATTCCCTTTTATTCCGTATCGCCAATGGCGACCTTTTGGGCAAAGATCAGCCCGTAATCTTACAATTGCTAGAGATTCCTGATGAAAAAGCACAAAAAGCATTAACTGGCGTGATGATGGAGTTGGAAGACTGCGCATTCCCACTCTTGGCTGGCATGACAGCTCACTCAGATCCAATGACAGCGTTTAAAGATATCGACGTTGCTCTTTTAGTCGGCGCACGTCCACGTGGTCCTGGCATGGAGCGTAAAGATCTACTCTCCGCTAACGCACAAATTTTCACAGCACAAGGTAAAGCATTGAATGCTGTTGCTAAGAAGACTGTAAAAGTATTGGTTGTTGGCAACCCAGCAAACACTAACGCTTACATCGCCATGAAATCTGCTCCAGACATTCCTGCGAAAAACTTTACAGCGATGTTACGTCTCGACCACAACCGTGCTCTCTCACAATTGGCTAACAAGTTGAACAAGCCTGTTGCCGATATTGAGAAATTAGTTGTTTGGGGCAACCACAGCCCAACAATGTATCCAGACTATCGCTTTGCAACCATCGAAGGCAAGTCAGTTAAAGACTCTATCAACGATGCAGCATGGAACAAAGATGTATTTATTCCTACTGTTGGTAAACGTGGTGCAGCCATTATTGAAGCTCGCGGCCTTTCTTCTGCAGCCTCTGCAGCGAACGCAGCGATTGATCATATTCATGACTGGGTACTCGGTACAAACGGTAAGTGGGTAACTATGGGTATTCCTTCTAAAGGCGAATACGGCATTCCTGCTGAAGTGATTTATGGCTTCCCAGTAGTTTGCGAAAACGGCGAATACAAAATGATCGAAGGTTTAGAGATCGACGAGTTCTCCCGTGAGCGCATGACACACACCTTGAATGAATTACTCGAAGAGCAAGCTGGCGTTAAGCACCTGCTCTCATAAGGAAAATTTGCACATGAAAAAAAATCTTCTCGCCATTAGCGCAGTTATTGCAAGCCTTTTAGGTGCCGTAAATGCTAGCGCTAGTGAAGAAGTAATTACGTGGACTTGTCAGGAGAGCAAGCAGTTCAAAACTACTGGCAATACTGAAAAAGTTCGCTTAACTTGGGAATCTAAATCTTATGATTTGGAGCGCCAAACCTCATTGCCAGGCAGCTTACGTTACAAGAACACAAACTCTGGTTACGATCTTGTAGTGCTAGGTAATAAAGCAATGTTGTTTAACATCAAAGCAGGTGTTCGTCTTGCCGATTTCTGCCAAACAGCAGATATGAAATCTGGTAAGTTGCCACATTTGTTTGCAGGTGCGGAACCATTTGTGCAGAATTAATTTCTCACGTTGCATTAATTAAAAAAGCCGAGGATTCCTCGGCTTTTTTATTACTTAGTTTCTTTGCGCAGTCTCTTTACTTAACTTCCTATTTCACTAGTGAAATAAAGGTTGCTGTGACGGTGCATCATCTGGCAGTTCAGCATGCACTGCTTCACCAGAACGATCTGGGAATAAAGGTGCGCCGCAGTCGTCACAGAGCTCTGGATCAAATAGCATGGCATGGCGGAAGACATCTTCAACTCCAGCATCATGCAAAGCATCACAAATTTTCTTGATCGGACTCTCATCATCCGATAAATCATTTAAAGCATCACTTGCTACGCTCTCACGATCATAGAGCGGCCAGATCACGCCATACATGACCTCCGAAGAGCCTTTTGCGCTAAATGAAATTCGGTACTCATCAGCCTGCTCTTCACCAAATGCACCCACAACGCAAGACAAGCCTGCGGGGAGAATGCCAAGAGTGCTCTCGAGGAAATTCACGGCTGCACGAATACTTAAAGGGCGAACATGTTTATCTGCCAAGCGGCAGTTCGTGAAATAAGCCTCGGGCAAGAGCAGCTCGAACTCACATCCTGGCAATAAAGAGGCAATCGGCTCTTGCATGGCGTTTTGCCAACCAATCAAACTCACTCCGCGCTCTTGGCGTGCTGGCGGCTCAGCCTGCCAACGGAAGATTGGCGAGCCAGCGGGTGCACTCAAGGCCGCAATAATGAAACGAGGATCAGCTAACACAGCGATGGTTTCCGACATATCGCGCAACTCAAGCTTGACCTCTTTTCCAGAGATGGCCGCACTTGCCAATGACTCTGTGAGGATACGAGTTTGACAATGCGAATGAGGCATTTGATCAATACTATACAACCAAGGAACAATCGCCAAGCGTGTGTCCGTTGAGGCAATCGCACTATGCAAAGCCTGAGCCGTAGACTCAATGATGTTCACTGGCAATGGGCCTGAAGGGATCTGGTAACGCGTGTGAGCAACGATAGGCAGCGCTAATAACAACACATCCCACTCCTGACCTTCATGCTCGATCCTTAAGGATTCGGCCAAGGTTTCAGCAATATCGGCGAGCACCTCAAAAGCTACTGTATTAATTCGGAAGGTTTGATCCAGAGCAGCATCGATCACGTTTTGGTTCTGGCTTTTAAGCAAACGCATCAATCGCACATTCAGACGCTCTTCCCAGAAACGGTCTTCAACCTGACTCCCAGAAGCCGCTAAAGAAATAGCGTCAGCAACCAACTTCTCCACCTCAGGAGAATTGCGTTGTGATGCTTTGGTGCGATGAACGGCCATTATTTTCTTTCTGCCCTTCTAAATACAGGCTTATCTACTTTAGATTCTGCGGCATAGTATTTATACCCGTCTAAGTTAAAGCCTTTTAAATCCGCTGGATCGGTAATTCGATTCTCAACCACGTAGCGCGCCATTAGGCCGCGAGCCCGCTTGGCATAAAAAGAAATGATCTTGTACTTACCGTCCTTAGCATCCTGAAATACAGGAGCAATCACTGGGCAATCCAATTCTTTGGGTTGAAGTACCTTGAAATACTCTTCAGAAGCCAAATTGAGTAGCACTGGCTTCTTTTGTTTTTCTAAAACCTTTTTGATGGAATCGGTCACTCTACTACCCCAAAAGGCATAAAGATCCTTGCCCCGGGCGTTCTTAAATGATGTGCCCATCTCTAGTCGATATGGCTGCATCAAATCCAAGGGCTTTAGTGCGCCATAAAGACCCGACAAAATCCGAATATGATCTTGAGCAAACTGAACGGACTTAGCATCCAGGCTTTTGACATCAAAACCGTCATAAACATCTCCATCAAAAGCATAGATCGCTGGCTTGCTGTTCTCTTCGGTGAATTTCTTAGACCAATCCCGATAGCGTCCAACATTCAATGTGGCTAATTGATCGGATAAGCCCATAAGCTTGGCAACATCTTGGGGTGCCAATTTCTTCAAGTCGGCAATCAGCTTGGCTGATTCAGAGACAAACTCAGGCAAAGTTGGCGCCTTGACCTTGACTGGGGTCTTGTAATCCAGGGATTTAGCAGGTGAAAGAACGATCAGCATGGCACAATTTAGTAATGTATTTTTACCATTCTAGCGACTACCGGCTATATCCGCTCTAAACGACCTACCACCACCCTGCGCCTCCATGAACCCACTAGAGACCCCCTCTTTTCCAAGTCGCCTACCGAAGGTGGGGACCACGATCTTTACGGTGATGTCAGCTTTAGCTGCGGAGCACAAAGCCATTAATTTGGGCCAAGGTTTTCCAGACTTTCCTTGCGATAGAAAACTGATTGCCGAAGTCAATGAAGCCATGTTGGCTGATCGCAATCAATATCCGCCAATGATTGGCATTGCGGAGCTGCGTAACGGTATAAGTCAGAAGATTCAAAACTTATACGGTCATCACTACGATCCCGATACTGAAATCACTATCACTGCGGGTGGCACGCAAGGCATCCTGACGGCGATACTCGCTTGCGTCAGTCCGGGCGATGAAGTCATCATCATTGAACCGGCGTATGACAGCTATCGCCCATCTATCGAATTAGCAGGCGGCAAAACGATTGCCATTTCTTTACAAGTGATTCGTGATGAGCATGGGCAAGTCGCCTCTTATGAAATTCCATGGGACGCATTAGCCAAGGCAATCAACTCCAAAACCCGTTTAATCATTATTAATACTCCGCATAACCCTACTGGGATGGTTTGGAGCAAGGTTGACCTAGATAGTCTCGCGAACTTAGTTCGCAATACGTCCGCATTGATTTTGAGCGACGAAGTCTACGAGCATATGGTCTATGACGCAGCACGGCACCACAGTGTTGCATCCCATCCTGAGCTTGCTGCTAGAAGCTTTCTGGTCTCAAGTTTTGGTAAGACCTATCACGTCACCGGCTGGAAAGTAGGCTATGTAGCTGCACCACCAGCACTAACAAAAGAGTTTCGCAAGGTTCATCAGTTCAATGTATTTACTGTGAATACACCGATGCAATATGGCCTAGCAACATATCTTGCAGATGCTGAACATTATTTAAATCTCCCCGCCTTTTATCAAGCTAAGCGTGATTTTTTTAGGGCGGGCTTGGGTAAGACTAAATTTAAATTACTACCTACTCCAGGCACTTATTTTCAATGTGTTGACTACTCGGCATTAGATATCCCTCAGGCAAAATTCAATGAGGCTGACTTCTGCAAATGGCTTACAACTGAAATTGGGGTAGCCGCCATACCAGTCTCTGCTTTTTATGAGCAAGCGACTGAATCTGGCGTAATTCGTTTTTGTTTCGCGAAACAAGATCAAACACTCACAAGCGCCTTACAACGTTTAGAAAAAATCTAAGGGACATCATGGCAAATAAGAAATCAACCGTAATTGATGTTTATAGCTGGCCGACACCCAATGGCCACAAAGTGCACATCATGCTGGAAGAATGCGGTTTTCGATTGGGCAAGGATTGGATTGCTCACCCCATCGATATTGGTGCAGGTGATCAATTTACCCCTGATTTTTTAAAGATTAGCCCCAACAATAAGATTCCAGCAATCGTCGATCCCAATGGTCCGGACGGCAAACCCATTAGCCTTTTTGAGTCAGGTGCGATTCTTCTCTACTTGGCCGGCAAGACTGGCAAATTCTTGCCTCAAGATACCCGTGGAAAGTATGAAGTGCTGCAATGGCTGATGTTCCAAATGGGCGGTCTTGGCCCTATGCTTGGGCAAAACCACCACTTCCGCCTGTATGCGCCTGAGAAAATTGAATACGCGATCAATCGCTATACCAATGAAGCTAAGCGAATCTATGGAGTGCTGGATAGTCAACTGAAAGATAATCCCTATGTAGCAGGTAAAACGTATTCGATTGCCGATATTGCGATTTATCCATGGACGCGTAATTGGAAAAATCAAGGTATTGATATCAATGAGTACCCGCATTTCAAACGATGGTTTGAAAAGATTGGTGCGCGACCAGCAGTAAAGCGTGGTTGCGAAGTATTGACAGCATTACGTAAACCTTTGCACGATGCCAAGGCTAGAGAGCAGTTATTTGGTTCAACCCAGTATCAAAAGAGGAAATAAGATGAGTATTCAATCAGTCGGTGTAATCGGTGCAGGCACTATGGGAAATGGTATTGCGCAAGTGTGTGCAGTTGCCGGCTTAGATGTCGTCATGGTTGATATCAATGAGGCAGCGGTTCAACGCGGTCTCGAACAAATTAGCAAGAGCCTTGATCGCCTCGTTAAGAAAGAAACCTTAACTGTTGAAGCAAAAGATGTGGCACTCAAGCGTGTTAAAGGCAGCACTTCTTATAACGACTTCAAAGGCCTGGGTTTAGTCATTGAAGCTGCCACTGAAAACCAAGCAGTCAAAGAGAAAATTCTCAAGCAAGTAGATGAGATTGTGAGTAAAGACACCATCATCGCTACCAATACCTCCTCTCTTTCCATCACCAAATTAGCAGCACTTGATTCCAATCCTGCGCGCTTTATTGGTATGCACTTCTTTAACCCGCCACCCCTGATGGCTCTTGTGGAGGTGATTCGTGGCTTGCAGACCAGTGATGCGACCCATGCCGCCATTATTGATATGGCTAAGCGCGTTGGCAAAGAGCCAATCACTGTTAAAAACTCTCCGGGCTTTGTAGTCAATCGTATTTTGTTGCCGATGATTAACGAGGCTTTCTTTGTTTTATCCGAAGGACTTGCCAGCCCAGAAGACATTGATGCCGGCATGAAGTTAGGCTGCAATCAACCGATTGGCCCTCTGGCATTAGCTGACCTTATTGGATTAGATACCTGCTTAGCAGTGATGGAAGTTTATTTTGAAAACTTCAGTGACTCTAAATACCGCCCTTGCCCACTGCTTCGTGAAATGGTTGCCGCTGGATATCTCGGTCGCAAAACAGGTCGCGGCATTTACACCTACGATAAATAATTTTTTACTTTAAACAACGAAGCCATCTCATCGTGAACCCCATTCCACCTCTAGTACGCAAACTTGGTTATGCCGGTCTTATTCCATTTATTGGGCTAGCTTTAATGGTGCAATTAGCACCCACACCAATGAACTACTTGAGTGCTGAATCATTGGCTGGTTATGGGGCTGTCATCACTTCATTTATGGGGGCCTTACATTGGGGCGCTAACTTGCACCTTTTGGGTAAAGCACCTGCTGGAGATCGCTGGGAAGACCGTAATGCCTGGATCTGGGGTGTTATTCCAGCGCTAGTTGCTTGGGTTGCACTGCATATCTATATACCTGTGGGTCTACTCATCCTTGCTTCCACCCTGATTATTCAGCGCAATATTGATCAGAACACCTATCAATATTATTTTTCTGATGAAGCTACTCGTTCTGCATTTATGACGATGCGTAATCGTTTGACCTATGTTGCCGCTGCATGCCTAACATGGGCATCTTTAGTGATTCTTTTTATTCAAGCATGATGTAATGAGCGGTCTTTTTGATAGCACTCCACCACCACCCTTAGCGGAAGCTCTGCGTCCAAAAACGATTGAAGAAGTCATTGGGCAAACCCACTTATTAGCCGGCGGTAAACCCCTCAACTTAGCTTTTGCATCAGGCAAACCTCACTCGATGATTTTGTGGGGTCCACCAGGTGTTGGCAAGACAACGCTGGCACGTCTTTCTGCAAAGGCGTTTGATCGTGAGTTCATAGCCATCTCTGCAGTATTAGCTGGTGTAAAAGAAATCCGCGAGGCTATTGAGCAAGCCCAACAGAACATGGCCCAGTACGGCAAGCAAACAATCTTGTTTGTGGATGAGATCCACCGCTTTAATAAAAGCCAACAAGATGCCCTGCTACCCCATGTGGAATCAGGCTTGTTTACCTTTATTGGCGCCACTACCGAGAACCCTTCTTTTGAAGTGAACTCCGCCCTCTTATCGCGAGCTCAGGTATACGTATTGAAGTCACTCACACCAGAGGAGTTGAAATTACTCTTTGATCGTGCGCGCCAACATGCAATGCCTGATGTGCAATTTGAGTCCGCTGCTATTGATACGCTGATCTCGAATGCTGATGGCGATGCTAGGCGCCTACTGAATCTGATTGAACAAGTACGCAATGCAGCACTCACTCCGAATACTGAACTCAAGACCGTCGATCAACAATTTATTGAAAACGCTTTGAGTGCTCAAGCGCGACGTTTTGATAAAGGTGGCGATCACTTCTACGATCAAATCTCTGCCTTACATAAATCTGTGCGAGGATCCAATCCTGATGCCGCCTTGTATTGGTTTTGCCGAATGCTCGATGGTGGAGCAGATCCCCGCTATCTAGCGCGTCGTATTATCCGCATGGCTTGGGAGGATATTGGCTTAGCAGATCCAAGGGCTATGCAATTAGCTAATGATGCTGCGCAAACCTTTGACAGACTCGGTTCACCTGAAGGTGAACTTGCGCTTGGCCAAGCAGTTGTTTATCTTGCCGTTGCCTCCAAGAGCAATGCCAGCTACAACGCCTTTAATGCGGCAAGAGCATTTGTTGCTCAAGACCAATCTAGAGGCGTGCCAAATCATTTGCGTAATGCCCCAACTAAGTTAATGAAAGAGCTTGGTCATGGCAAAGAGTATCGCTACGCCCACGATGAACCTCATGGCTATGCTGCTGGCGAATCCTACTTACCTGAGGGTATGAAAGAGCCGCACTGGTATGAGCCTGTTGAACGTGGCCTGGAGTCTCAGATAAAAGAGAAGTTAGCATTCTTAAAAAAGCTCGATGAAGAGCATCAGAAGAAGTAAAGCGATATGAGCACAAAAACTTCGGCCACTTTTTATTACGACATTGTTTCGCCATTTGCGTATCTTTATGTCAAGCAAAGACATCGCCTAGAGAGCAAGCTAGACATCAAGCCAGTTCCAATTCTGCTAGGCGGCCTACTCCGTGCTGCTGAAAATAAGGGTCCTGGTGAGGTTGCAGCTAAACGTCCACATACTTATCAGTTCTGCGTTTGGCAAGCTGAGAAGTTAGGCATCCCTTTTCGCTTTCCAGAACATCATCCATTTATGACGGTTGCAGCACAACGTCTTTTAGTTGAGCAGAATGCTGAATGGACAATGGTTGAACGCGCCTTTGATTATGTGTGGGTAGAAGGTAGAGACCCCAATCTATCTTGGCCAGAATTTTGCACATACTTAGGTTTAACTGCTGACAACCCTAAACCTGAAAATCCAGAGGTAAAAGCAAAGCTGATTGCCAATACCAATCAGGCCAAAGCTGATGGTGCATTTGGAGTACCCGCTCTGATAGTCAATCAACAGTGCTTTTGGGGAATCGATACGATCGACTGGGTCTTGGATTACCTTGCCAGGCCTGGCATGTTTGAAGAGGCTTCTTACGCCTATGCTGGCAATGTGCCTAATGGCCTAAGCTGACGATACAACTTCATTCACCCATCATGCAGTAATGAGCAATACAATCAATTTAAGTCACTTTCATATTGTTTAAGGAGTTCTTATGCGCAAGCTATTGGCCGCCCTCGTTGTTACCCTTTCTTGTTTTGCCAGCCAAGCTGCATTTGCTGGACCAAAGGTGGAATTTAAGACAAATATGGGGAACTTCGTAGTGGAGTTGGATGACGTTAAAGCTCCTAAAACCACTGCTAACTTCTTAAATTATGTGAAGAGCGGTTTTTACAACGGCACAATCTTCCATCGCGTAATTGATGGCTTCATGATTCAAGGTGGTGGCTTTACTGCAGATCTAAATCAAAAGCCAACCAATGCTCCAGTCGTTTCCGAAGCGCAAAACGGTTTAAAAAACAATGCCTATACGATTGCCATGGCCCGCACTTCCGATCCTGATTCTGCAACTGCCCAGTTTTTTATTAACGTTAAAGACAATGCAGGTTTAGATTATCCAAATGCAATGGGTAATGGCTATACCGTGTTTGGCAAAGTGATCTCTGGTACACAAACAATTGACGCCATACGTAAGATCCCGACCATGGTCGCCCCGGCGCCGCGCATGGGTAGAATGGCTGACGTCCCAACTCAGACTGTCACCATCGAATCTGCCACGATTCTGAAGTAATCTGAACTTACTAGGCAAGCCTCAATGATTTTGCTCGATGACGCGCAAAGCACTGCGGCCTCGCCTACTAGCCGCCTCTATGAAAATGCGCTCCACTACTGGCGCATACTACCTAGTGGCGATAACGGTTTAGATTTATCCGCTACCCAGAAATGCCTTTCTGAAATCTCTGAATCTCTCGCTAGAGGTGAATATGTTGTGGCTGCATTTGCCTATGAATTAGGTAGGCAAATACACAAGATTCCTCAGAGGCCATCTTTATCCGATGAGCCACATCCATTAATAGAGGCTTGGGCTTTCTCAAGCTTTAAAAAACTCTCTAAACAAGATGTTGATAGCTGCATCTCAGAAAAGTTGGCTTTGCTGGAGAGCTCTCAATGCTGTGCAGGCATATTGGATGTTCAAGAATCGATATCTGAGGATCGCTTTACGGCAGATATCAGCGCGATTCAGGAATACATTCGCAGTGGTGATTGCTACCAAATTAATCACACCTATCGCATCAAAGGTGAGACCTATGGAGCGCCTTTAGCCTTATATAGTCGCCTGCGGAATAGGCAACCCGGTAGATTTGGGGCTTACATAGAACATGATGGCAACTTTCTACTGTCTCAGTCCCCAGAACTATTTATTGCGCGTGATGGTGATACTTTAAAAGCAATGCCCATGAAAGGCACTGCCAGTGCTTTATCTGCCGTTGCCAGCGCTTTATCTGATGATCCCAAGAATCAAGCAGAGAACGTCATGATTGTTGACTTACTGCGCAACGATCTCAGCCGCATCTCATTACCGGGTACGGTAACGGTACCTAATCTTTTTGAAGTAGCAAGACATGGTGATGTTTTGCAAATGACCTCTACCGTGCAAGGCCAAATTAAACCTGATGTCAGTCTCTTTGATATTTTCAAGGCTGTTTTTCCATGTGGCTCTGTTACTGGCGCCCCAAAGAAACGCAGCATGGAGATTATTCAAGAGCTTGAATCTGAAGATCGAGGTTACTACTGTGGCGCTTTGGGCTGGCTGGATCCTAACGGCAACTTTGCCTTTAGCGTACCTATTCGTACAGTTGAAATTGCCTCAGATAGCCAATCCCACGCCTCCACTTTCACTTTAGGTGTCGGAGCTGGCATTACCAATGACTCCGATGTCAAACAAGAGTGGCAAGAATGCCATATTAAATCTGCCTTTCTGATGGATCTTCCAAGCGCTACAGGCTTGTTTGAAACGATTGCAGTGCTACACGGTGAGCCACAGAGATTGAGATCACACCTAGAGCGCATGCACGCTTCTGCTTTGGCTTTGCGAATTCCCTTTGAATCTGTTACCGCACAAAAGTTGGTTCTGGACGCTTGTGCATCATTTGATAAAAACTTGTCGCATCGATTAAGACTAGATCTTGCAGCCAATGGAGCGCTTTCTGTTTCAAGCGCTGTTATTCATCAGACAAATGAACCTGTCAAAATATTCTGGGCTAAAGATATCCTGCTTGGTGATGTAACGATGCATTCAGGAGATGTACTACTGAGACACAAAGTTAGTGAACGAAGTCTCTATGATCAAGCATGGCAAGAAGCTACTAAGTTAGGTGGTTTTGATGCCCTCTTTTGTAATGAGCAAGGCTTTGTGACAGAAGGCGGAAGAACTAGCATTTTTGTTAAACCTCAAGGTAGCTCTGATTGGCTTACGCCACCCGTCTCAGCAGGTGTTCTGCCCGGTGTTATGCGTGCTGCTTTGCTTGCCGATCCCAAAATGAATGCCCGTGAAGCCAACCTGACTATTAATGATGTTTCAATGGCAGATGAGATTATCCTTAGCAATGCCCTTCGTGGCGCTATTAAAGCCCATTTTTAGAAAGTCAGCATGAAGTATTGCCCCAACTGCGCCGCTGTATTGACGATCAAAATTCCAGCCGATGATTCTCGTGAACGCCATGTATGCGAAGCTTGTGGCAGCATTCATTATCAGAATCCTCGCAATGTAGTGGGTAGCATTCCCGTATACGGCCAGCAAGTGCTCTTATGTCGCAGAGCGATTGAGCCTCGTCATGGTTATTGGACCCTTCCTGCAGGCTTTATGGAGTTAGGAGAAAGTACGAGTCATGGTGCTGCTCGCGAGACTCTCGAGGAGGCTGGTGCTGAAGTGAAAATTGGACCGCTCTACTCTCTTCTCAACGTGCCACATGCCGAGCAAGTACACCTATTTTATTTAGCGACGATGAATACGCCAGAGTTTTCCGCCGGTGAAGAAAGCCTTGAAGTTGCACTCTTTAATGAGGTCGACATTCCTTGGAATGAATTAGCCTTCCCCACGGTCAAGCAGACCTTGGAATGGTTTTTTGCAGATCGTGCTGCAGGTAACCTAGAGATTGGTAAAGAGTTTCATGTGCGCAGTCGCGACATCTTGCCATCCGAAAGAATTTAAAGAGTCGCTATGGGTCAGATTGCCTGGCTAGGGCCACATGACCCTTTCCCTAATCCTCTACTAGAGGCCGATCCAGATCCTAGCGTTCCTGGCTTGATTGCGGTAAGCGAACAAATATATCCAGGACAACTCGCGCGCGCCTATCAACAAGGAATCTTTCCCTGGTACTCGGATAACCAGCCAGTACTCTGGTGGTCGCCAGACCCTAGAATGATTTTAAAGCCAGGCAACTTCAAATGCAGCGATTCCTTGCGAAAAATTATTCGCCTCTTTTGTCAAAACACCCAGTCCCAAGTAGAAATAGATGGTGATTTTGGTGCTGTCATTCGCTCTTGCGCAACCAGCGCACGCAAAGATCAAGACGGCACTTGGATCACCCATGAAATTATGGATGCCTACACAGCATTACATGAGCAAGGCAATGCTCACAGCATTGCTGTAATTGAGGATGGCCAGCTGATGGGCGGACTTTATTGCGTTTCTTTTGGAGGCATGGTTTTTGGGGAGTCCATGTTCAGCCGCAAGACCAATGCGTCCAAAATTGCCTTAGCAGCCCTTAGCGCCTGGTGCCTAGCCAATGAGGTGCACATGATTGACTGCCAGCAAGAGACAGCTCATCTACTTTCTTTGGGCGCTGCACCCATCCCGCGTAAAGACTTTTTAGAGCAACTGCAAGTTTCTTTAAATCAAACTAAGATTGATAAATCTTGGACATTTGATAAAACGATCTTGCATCACTGGCTATGACCCAGCTCAAAGAACTTCCTCTAACCACTCTGCAGTTTTATGCAACTGCTCCATATACTTGTAGCTATCTTCCAAATAAGACTGCTCGCTCTCAAGTTGCTACGCCATCCCATTTGATACATGCGGATGTCTACAGTGATTTGTTAAATGCTGGATTTAGACGTAGTGGTTTGTATACCTATCGACCATATTGTGATGAATGCAAAGCCTGTATTGCGACACGTATCTTGGTAAATCAATTTATACCCTCACGAAGCCAGCGCCGCGCCCAGAAAAAACATGCTGGTCTTGAAGCTTCAGTATTAAATCTTGGCTACCAAGAAGAGCATTACCAACTCTATCAACGCTATCAACATGAGCGACATGAAGGTGGAGATATGGATAGCGACGATCAAGACCAGTACATGCAATTTTTATTGCAAAGTCGAGTGAACTCGCGCATTGTGGAATTTCGGGATGGTCCTCATGACCCGCATCCAGGTCGATTACGCATGGTCAGCATGATCGATATCTTGGAACAAGGCATCTCCTCGGTTTATACCTTTTATGACACCTCAAGCCATGCTGCTAGCTATGGCAGCTACAGCATCTTGTGGCAGATAGAGCAGGCAAAGATCTTGGGTTTGCCTTACCTCTATCTTGGCTACTACATCAAAGAAAGCAACAAGATGTCATACAAGATTAACTATCAGCCCATGGAGGGGCTGATCGACGATCATTGGCAGCCGCTGTCTGAGTCATAATATCTACCCATGATCGATCGCTACTCCCTTCTACGCCCTTGGCTCTTTTGTATAGATCCTGAAAAAGCCCATAACCTCACTCTGAGCAATATGGATCGCGCGCAGCGCTGGGGATTATTAGAGCGTTTAGTAACTAAGCCGATTAACGATCCACAAATGCTTTGCGGTATTGAGTTTCCAAACCCAGTTGGTCTTGCCGCTGGATTAGATAAAGATGGCAAACACATTGATGCACTGGCCGCTTTGGGATTTGGATTTTTAGAAATCGGCACCGTGACACCACGCCCACAGCCTGGCAATCCAAAGCCTCGCATGTTTCGTCTTCCTGAAGCACAGGCCATCATCAATCGCATGGGCTTTAACAACGATGGTGTTGATGCCTGCGTCACCAGAGTACGCCGTTCTAAATTTTGGCAAAGCGGCGGTGTTCTTGGTATGAACATTGGCAAAAATGCCAGCACACCAATCGAAGAAGCTTCCCGTGATTACGTATTGGCCATGGAAGCTGTCTACGAAATCGCCACTTACATTACTGTCAACATCTCCTCCCCGAACACTCAAAATCTGCGCGCTCTACAAGGCGAAGAAATGCTCCGTGAATTACTCGGTAGCCTTGATGAAGCTCGAAAGCGTTTATGTGATCGCCATGGCGTACGTAAACCACTCTTCCTGAAGATTGCGCCGGACTTAGATCATGGCGACATCAATCTCATTGCCGATCTACTGCTCGAGTTTGGTATCGATGCAGTCATTGCTACCAACACAACCATCTCCCGCGATGCAGTCAAAGGAATGGAATTTGGCGAAGAAGCTGGCGGCCTATCTGGCGCACCTGTTCGTAATGCCTCCAATATCGTCATCAAAGCTTTGAAAGCCAGACTTGGCAATCAACTACCGATAATTGGCGTT
Organism: Polynucleobacter yangtzensis; assembly: GCF_001595965.1. Classification (GTDB taxonomy): domain Bacteria; phylum Pseudomonadota; class Gammaproteobacteria; order Burkholderiales; family Burkholderiaceae; genus Polynucleobacter; species Polynucleobacter yangtzensis. The sequence continues at coordinate 148,911 of NZ_LOJI01000005.1, read as the reverse complement.
GGCGGCATCATGTCTGGTGCTGATGCTAGAGAAAAGATCATGGCAGGCGCCAGCCTAGTCCAACTCTATAGCGGCTTAATCTATCGCGGTCCAGACTTGATCAACGAGTGCGCCACCGCTCTCAGGCAATCCTAAAACACCTTTAAATCGCCCCAATTTAGGGGGTTTTTTCATTGGTTGCCCTATAAAATGGCATTTCACAATATGCAATTTCGTCTGAAATCGCTACAATAAGCCCTATGAGCACTAGTAAAACCATCAAAACTCCCAAATCTACCGGTGAGGTTGGCAAAACAGCCATCCAGGTAGTGGAGCGCATGATGAATTTGCTAGATGCGCTTGCTGATCAAGAGGACTCAAGCAGCCTCAAAAACCTTGCTGAACTAACTGGCCTCCACCCCTCTACTGCTCACCGTATTTTGAATGACATGGTTGCTTGCAGACTAGTTGAACGTGGTGATGGCGGCACTTACCGTCTTGGTTTAAAGCTACTAGAGCTTGGCAATTTAGTGAAAGCAAGATTATCAGTTCGCGAAGCAGCGCAGTTACCAATGCGTACCCTACACAAGCTCACCGGTGAAACAGTAAACCTATCTGTTCGCCAAGGTGATGAAATCGTTTACGTTGATCGCGCCTATAGCGAGCGCTCAGGAATGCAAGTTGTCCGTGCTATTGGTGGTCGCGCGCCTTTGCACCTCACCTCAGTTGGCAAACTCTTTTTAGCTAGCGATGATCCTGGTCAGGTTCGCGCCTATGTCACACGCACCGGCTTATCTGGACATACTCGCAATAGCATCACCGATTTAGGCAAACTCGAGACTGAACTTAATCAAGTACGCAAAGTGGGCAATGCTCGCGATGATGAAGAATTAGAGTTGGGTGTGAGCTGTTTAGCTGCAGCCATCTTGGATGACACCGGAAAATTAGTTGCCGGCCTATCCTTAAGCGCCCCAACCGACCGTATTCAGGCAGATTGGCTGCGCGCCCTACAAGAAACCGCCCTACAAATCTCCAAAGGCATGGGCTTTAAACCCAAATCTGCCGAACCAGGCAGCACAAACTAGATTTACATTAAGCGGCGAATTGGCTGCGCGCCAGACGGCATACGCTCATACCAATCACGCACACGTACGGCATCAGCAAAACGCGATTGTGTTCCAACAGAATCCAAGAACACCAATAACAAAGGCGTGTTGTTTACTCTAGCCTGCATCACTAAACATTTACCAGCAGCATTAATAAAGCCAGTTTTTTGCAGGCCGATATTCATATCACCAGAGCGCACAAGACGATTGGTATTCAAAAACTTTTGCGGACGTTTCGCAATCACCATGGTCAGGTCTGGCCAAGTTGAAAACTCACGAATGGTTTTATATTGATATGCGGCACTGAGCATGCGCGTCAGATCTTCTGCTGTGGCAACATTCTCACTCATGAGACCAGTTGGATCCGCAAAATGAGAATGGTCCATGCCAAGCTCTTTTGCTTTTCGGTTCATAGCGCCCACAAATGCTGAAACACCGCCTGGGTAATTTCTTCCCAAGGTATATGCAGCGCGGTTCTCAGAGGACATTAAAGCCAACAGCAAGGCTTCTTCACGAGTTAAAACGGTACCGCCGGCTAAACGTGATGAGCGATAACTAGCTACATCTTCAGAGTTAATTACCAAAGTTTCATCTAATGGCATCTTGGCATCTAACACCACCATCGCTGTCATTAACTTAGTAATGGAAGCAATTGGCAAACTTACGGAGGGGTTCTTTTCAAAATATACTTCTTTGGTATCTTGATTAACAACCATCGCTACGCTAGATTTGAGATTCAGGTCATCATGTTGCCCGCGCAATCCCAATGCAGTTGCAAGAGATGGTCTTGCAGGTACGACCGGCTCTGTTGAGCGCGTTACTGTTACGCGAACGGTTTTTGGTTTCTTGGAAGTCTTGGTGTTTGTCTTAGCGGCTGTTTTAGTAGTAGTTTTGGTTTGCTGTTTATCTTTATTAGCAGCAATTGCAGGTGCATTCGCCATAGCGCCAACCGCAAAAATTACTGCCAAGGCAAAAAGCCACAATCGATTCAAACGCATCCCAAAATACCTTCCAAAACTTTCAACATACGGAATGATAATTAATTTCCTAGGGCAAGGCAGTTTTATTCGCCCCAATCTAGGTATTCCGCTCACCAAAATACACTCTTGCTAATTCGCCCTACTCTGCAATTGTCGCCACTGTATTTATCTGACGGGCATTTACTAGCACCACGCCCGTCATCGTCAAGCACAAACCCACCGCCATCAATAATGTAAATGGCTCATCAAACATCAACCAAGCCATTGCTGCGGTTGTCGGTGGTACTAAATAGAGAAAGCTAGTGACTTTAGTGGCAGCCCCCTTCCGAATCATCATGAACAGCAAGCTAATCGAGCCAATTGATATCGGAAAAATCGACCATAGCAACGCACCAGTGACTGAGAGATTCCAAACCATATCTCCTGTCTCAAATAAATACATGCAAATGAAACACAGCACCGCTGACACGCCGAACTGTATAGATGAACCAGCACGTAGATCAAATACTGGGCAGAATTTCTTTTGATACAGCGTGCCAAACGTAATAGAGAAAAGTGCAACAAATGCTAATACGTAACTAGCCAATGGGATGTGTGCAAAACCAATTTTCTCCGCAACTACTAGAGCAACACCGGCAAACCCAAAGCCGAGGCCAATCCACTGACGCGGAGTTACTTTTTCTGAAATCCACGCCGCAAACCATGCGGTCACAATCGGCTGCAATCCAACGATGATGGCTACGAGCCCTGCCGTCATTCCTAAACGAACAGCAAACCAAACTCCAAGCAAGTAACCAAACTGCAGCAAGATGCCAGCAACAGCGATGTGTTTTATTTGCGACCAACTAGGCCAAGTGATTCTCCACACTAGACTGAGGGCTGCCATAGCCGCCAAAACCCCTGCAAAACGCCAAAACAAGAAGGTAGCTGGCTCCACGTACGGCATTGCTAAACGTGCAATTACAAAACCCGTACTCCAAATAAGCACAAATATCGGGGCAATGGCGTTGTCTAGGGAAAGTTTCATGGATAACTTACTGAAAATATTGAGAATTTTTTCTAAGACCTCAATTTTAGGCTCTTTTCATAAATACACTTTTGAGATGCAAGGCAAGCTAGTTATGCTGCATCGCAATATATATATGAAATATAATGGTGTAAAGGGAGTACATTAAGCAATAACCGAACGCCAGAATAGAAACTAGTTAAACAAAAAAGAGATAGACATGAACTTAACTCCAGAACAAATTGCAGCAGCACAAAAAGCAAACTTAGAGACCTTGAGTGGATTAACCAATCAAGCATTGCAGAGCATTGAAAAATTAGTTGAACTCAATATGCACATTGCCAAGCAAAGTTTGAGCGACAGCATGAATAGCGCCAAGAAAGCATTGGAAGTAAAAGATATCCAGCAATTGCTCGCTCATCAAGCAGAAGCAGTACAGCCTATGGCAGAAAAAATAATGGCTTACAGCCGTCATTTATATGAGTTAGCTCACGAGACACAAAATAGCTTTACACAGTCTGCCGAAAAAGAATTTCAAGCTGGCCAAAAGAAAATCAACTCCTTAGTAGAAGAATGGACAAAGAATGCGCCTGCAGGCTCTGATGCGGCTGTGCAAGCTATGAAACAAGCTATTGCCTCAGCGAACAACGTATTCGAAACTAGTCAAAAGGCGGTGAAACATGCAGTTGAAGTTGCGCAAACCAACCTCAGTACCGCCACTGAAACAGTATTGAAGACTGCTGGTACAGACCGCAAAGCCACTAAGAAGAGGTAATGCACAGTGCGCAGCACTAATGTTCATTACCAATGCATAGGCCCCGATTGCTCGGGGCTTTTTCTTTTTAGAGCGCCCTACTCGATCGGAATAAAAACCTCATTTCTCCTAGGCTGAGGTAATTCGCTTTTTAAGGCCAGCTCTGCAAGACGCTCATTAAAGTCTGATGTATTGGTTACCGCTCCGCTATATACCTCCATCCAAGTTTCTTTCCCATCCTGATCGGGTAAAGGTCTTTTGAGCAACTCACAAACTAAACCAGGAAATTCATGCGCTAATTGATCATGCATATCTCTAATACACTTTGAGACTAACGGATGATCAGCAACAATAAATTTAAAATAAACATATAAATTCATTTTCCGCCATCCATTCCGTTCCAACGGGTTACCAGCGCATTATCCAAATCAAAAATATCTAAACATCTTCCAACTGTGTGACTCACCATATCATCAAGAGACTGAGGTTTGGCATAAAAAGCAGGTACTGGAGGCATGACAATTGCGCCACACTCAGTAACCTGAGACATCGAACGCAAATGGCCTGCATGTAAAGGAGTTTCTCTTACCAATAACACTAAGCGACGACGCTCTTTCAGCACTACATCAGCAGCTCTAGAAACCAAGCTACTAGTCACGCCGCTAGCAATCTCCGACAGCGTTCTAATTGAACATGGAGCAATGACCATGCCAAGACTTTTAAATGAGCCTGAAGAGATGGAGGCACCAACATTTTTTGCCGAATGGACAACATCAGCCATAGCCTCAATTTGCGCTGGCTTGTAATTTGTTTCGGCCGCCATAGTCAACTTCGCTGAATCGCTCATTACTAGATGAGATTCAACGCCAAGACTCTTCAACGCCTCAAGAATACGAATTCCATAGATAGTTCCTGATGCGCCTGTAATAGCAACAATTAAGCGTTTGTTCAAAATGATTCCTAGTAATTAATTTGATTTCAGATATGAAGCTATTGGAAACTGAGGATCAAGCACAGTATCCAAATTTACCGCATCTTCCCCGGGTATCTTGACCTTGGTAAATACGTGCCCCTCATAAGTGAGCGGCTTAGTTGCATCTAGACCCATTTTTGAGCTCATACCCTGAAATTGAGATGGAATGATTCCATCCTTATCAACAGGCAATCCAACGGTTGTTGAAGGGTCCAAAACAGAACCTTGCGTGTCATGCATAACTACCAAGCCACGTTTGGCCTGAAATCTAGTGGCAATAGCCCATTCAACTTGAGCGGGATCATGAACGTCGACATCCTCATCTACGACTACAACATGCTTTACATCATAGTGAGAGCTAAAAGCGCCCGATATTACATTCTTAGGCAAGCCTTCGTGCGTCTTTTTGATCTGAACATAAAGATGGTATCTTCCAACTCCACCGAGCGATAAATGTACATCCAATACTCCAGGAAAGCTTCTGCGCAGATGCGACAAGATTGTCGCCTCCCTTGGAATTGAACCAAGCAATAAATGCTCTAACTCCGCCGGAACAATGGTGTGAAAGATTGGATCTTTTCTATGGGTAACAATGTCAACCACAATAACCTGGCGTTTCTCTTGGGAGCTATAGTATTTGGGATATTCACCGAAAGGTCCCTCAAGCTCACGCACCTTTGGTGGAATGTGTCCCTCAATGACTATTTCTGCATTTGCAGGCACCACCACATCATTACTTAAGCACTTCACGACATCCAGGGGTGTCCCATGCAGAGCGCCAGCAATCTCAAGCTCATCCGAATCGATCGGGGCAATTGCTTGTGAAGCTAGCAGCGTCAAAGGGTCAACTCCAATCACCACTGCAACAGGTAATGGCTGATTCATTTCCTCTGCGGCCTGCTGAAAGGCATGAAGATGTCTTGGCAAAATCAGCACGGCCATGCGATCTTTAGAATTAACTTGAATTCGATTGATGGATACATTCTGGATGCCTGTTTTAGGATTTCTCGCTATTACCAAGCCAGCAGTAATGTACGGCCCACTATCATGTTCGCTATGGGTTGGCACAGGCAATAGAGTCCGCACATCAAACTCCTGATGTACAACCTCCTGGCAAGGCGCATCTTTAACCAAGTGACAAGGTAGCGGATTATCGGCTGCCACACGATAGGCATTCAATAAATCCGCCTCGCTAACACCCATTGCTTCGGCAATCCAGGAGCGCGAAGACATAAAACCAGAAACTACTGGTATTGCGTGCCCATCTGGATTAGGAAAAAAGACGCTACTTTTTCCATCTAGCTTCTTAGCTATAGCTGCTAACTCATGCTTAAGTAGGACATTCTTTTTTGTAGCAAGCAGGCGATTGGTATTCGCAAGATGGGCTAGCCATGGCCGAAGTTGGGTAAATTTATTCATTAATGCCACCTATAAGGTATGGAAAATAGCGCTTACTCTGCCGCGACGCCTGCAGTTGAAACCACTTTTTTCCAGATATCCATTTGCTTGCCAATAAAGGTTTCAAATTGGGCTGGAGTTCCACCATCTGGAACAACGCCCTGCTCGTTAAATATTTTTCTAATATCTTCCTGCTTAAGAATTAAATTGATTTGCTTATTGAGCTTCTCAACCACAGGCTTTGGTGTTCCTGACGGCACCACAAAACCATGCCATGATGAAGCTTCGTAACCTTTAACGCCCGATTCATTGACAGTAGGGACATCCGGCATTAATGGTGACCTAACTTCTGTTGCTATAGCCACCGGCCTAATTTTTCCAGACTGGAGAAATGGGCGCACATGAGGATATGCATCAAATGCAACTTCAACCTGTCCACCCGCTAAATCCGTTAATAGCGGTGTACTGCCCTTATAAGGAACTTGGTTTAGACTCACGCCAGCCATCATTTCAAATAAAACCATTGCCAAATGATTTGAAGAGCCGGGGCCTGATGATCCATAATTTACAGAGCCTGGTTTTGCTTTAGCTAGAGCCAAAAATTCACTCATAGTCTTAATGGGTGAATTTGAATTGACCACCAACACCATTGGGGATCTACCGGCCAATACCACTGGGCTGAATGCCTTTAATGTATCGTAAGGTAATGACTTATACAGGTAAGGATTAGCCGCAAAGGGAAACTGAGCAACTAAGATTGTGTAACCATCTGGTGTGGAGCGCGCTACAAAATTAGTTCCAATAGTAGTGCCGGCACCTGGCTTATTATCAATCACCACATTTACACCCCAGGCATCACTTAGCCTCTTTCCGACTATTCGGCCAAGCGTATCGTTAAAGCCGCCAGGTGGGTAAGGAACAATGATAGTGATCGGTTTCTCTGGATATGCGGCAGAGCCCTGTGCAAATAATTGACTTGAAGTGAGCCCAAAAACACCAACTACAAATGCAAGAAAATAAGTCACTGTTTTAATTCTCATATGTATCTCCAATGTTGTTTTAAACACTAACGCGCCTAATTAATTCTTTGCGTTCTTCAAGGTCTTGAGAGTTACCTTCAAGCACAACCCTACCCCGCTCAACCACATAATGTCTATCGCACAAATGAATGGCTTTATGAATATTTTGCTCAATTAATAGAATTGAAATACCCTGAGCCTTAAGTTCATCCATTAAGCGGAAGATGTCAGCCACTACCATCGGGGCAAGACCCTCTGTCGGCTCATCAATTAATAGCAATTTTGGATTGCCTATTAACACACGCGCCATTGCTAGCATTTGCTGCTCGCCACCGGACAAAGTAGTTCCTGATTGATTTCGCCGTTCGCTTAATCGCGGAAATCGTTCAAAGACCATTTGTATACGTTGCTCAGCAGCTTTGCGCTCGCTTGCCTGAACTTGCATTAGCCCGAGCTTCAGATTTCCCTCAACACTTAAGCCAGGAAATATTCTTCGATCCTCAGGCACCAAACCCATACCCAAGCGGGTAATTTCATTTGGGGGTAAGGCTTGTATAGCTTGATCTTGAAATAGTATTTTTCCTTGGGAGGGTTTATGCCAGCCGGCAATAGTTTTGACGATAGTAGTCTTCCCAACCCCGTTCCTTCCAAATAGGCCTACAGTCTCGCCAGGCTTAATAGATAAATTGACTCCCTGTAAAACATGGGATAAACCCAAGTTGACATGTACATCATGCATCTCCAAAATCATGCCAACTCCTCACCAAAGTATGCTGTTTGAACAAGCGGATTAGCGCGTACATCACTAGGAATGCCTTCTGCTAATTTCTTGCCTTGCGCCATGACGATCACTGTTTTGGATAAATCCATTACTAGATCTACATCATGCTCAATCAATAGAACTGTAATTTTTGACCCTAGGCGCTTAATGAGCTCGGCGGTATCCTGAGTGTCACCCTGGGACATTCCTTGGGTTGGCTCATCCAATAAGAGCAATTTTGGCCGAGTTGCCAATGTCACAGCAATCTCCAGACGCCTTTGCTGGCCATGGGATAAGGCCCCTGCAAGCTGATCACGGCATTCCAACAAACCAAATTCTTCTAATAATTCGTTAGCCCGATCCATTGCGATAGTGCTTTTGCTTAAAGGCAAGAACAAATTAGAACGCGGCTCTAATGCTTGACTTGCAATTCTTAAGTTATCAATCACTGAGAGATCAAAAAAGAGGTTGGTAATTTGAAATGATCGAGCCATCCCGCATGACAAGCGCCCCTCAGGACTCATGCGTGTAATATTTTGATCGTCAAGCTCCACCAATCCAGAGTCAGCCATAAAAGTACCGCTCAATAAATTAAAGAGCGTGCTCTTACCTGCGCCGTTTGGGCCAATAATCGAAGTAACACCTAAACGCGTTACTTCAAAGCTCACATCATCTACAGCGGTAAGACCACCAAAGCGCTTACTAAGACTTGTTGCCTTAAGAATCATTTCCGTATTCTTCATCACTCCCCTCCTTTGTGAGAATGATTTTTTCCGAAATATTTTGTTAGTAGACCAGCAATGCCCTTGGGAGCGGAAACTACTACCACCACAAAGATAAGTCCGATAACAATATGGTGATGTACTGTCCAGGTCCCAATGATGGACTTAAATGAGGTTAAAAGGACGCTGCCTAATATGGGTCCGATTAAAGTTCCCACCCCACCTAAAACAACGGTTACAACAGCATTTCCAGAGACACTAAAGAACATCAGCTCGGGAGAAACAAATCCTCTTAACATCGGATAGAGAGCTCCAGAAACAGCTGCAACTACTGCTGCCAGAATAAATGCCACCTGTTTTGGCCCTTTAGATTTATACCCAACGTAAGCTAGACGATCTTCATTGGATCGAATTGCATGCCAAATAGAACCCATAGGAGTGGTCAAAAAATATTTTAAGACTGCATACAAGGCGCCAATAGTCAGCATGGTAATTACAAAAAATGCACCTGGATGGCCAGCATCAACAACACCAAATGGAGTCCAGATTTGCAAAATCGGTACGCCCATCATCCCATCTGATGCTCCGAGACTTCGCGTGTTGTAGACAACCTTGGCTGCTACCTGCGCTAATCCAAAGGTTATTAATGCAAAGTAGACGCCCTTTGATCTCAGCGCCACAAAGCTCGCTAACCACCCCAATACGATGGATGACAGGGTTACAACGCCTATAGCCAAGAAAAATGATGGCGAAACTTCTTTTAAAACTAAAGCAGATAGGTAGGCGCCAAAACCAAAATACAATGCTTGCCCAAGAGATAGCAACCCTACTATCCCCAGTAAAAGATCTACAGACATTGCCAATCCACCAAAGATTAACGACTCTGTAGCCAATCTCAAGAAAAAGGTGTCACCCAAAATACTGCCAATGACAAATAAGACAACTGCGGAGACCAGCAAAAGTATTTCAATCAGACGAATAGCCTTGACCTGAGGATTACGCATTTTTCATGCCCCCATATAAACCAGACGGCTTAAACATCAATACCAGCACCATTACCGTAAAGACTAGGGGATCGGACCAGACTGGTGAAATAAATAATGAAGAGATGGATTGCAATTGCGTTAATAAAATACCTGCGATAACCGCACCCTTAATACTTCCAAGACCGCCGACAATGACAACGCTAAAGGCCATTAAAATAAAATCTCTTCCCATGGTTGGGAAAACTGAATAGATTGGAGCAAGCAAAACCCCTGCCAGGCCAGCCAAGGCAACGCCAAATGCAAAAGTCAGCGCATAAACTCGCATCACCGGTATTCCTAGCGAAGAGCTCATATCTTTGTCATAGGCTGAAGCCCTCACAATCGCCCCCAGCTGAGTTTTATAAATTAGCGCCCATACAGAGAAAATAATTACAGCGCCGAATACCATTAAAAATAGTCGGTAATTTGGAAACATCACCCCCAATAATTCACTGGCACCAGAGATTGGAGCGCTAGGCTTGATTGGGTTAGCACCCCAAACAATCTTATAACCATCTTCTAAAACCATCGCCACACCAAATGTCAGCAGTAGAGTCAGAATATGACGGTCTTTATAGTGAAATACTTTTTGAATCAACAGCCTTTCCATTGCAAAACCAATTGGAATCAATAACAAAGGAACTAACAATAGACATAACCAAAATGACACGCCCATCGCCATCAGACTCACGCTGATAAAGGCGCCAGCTGCGTAGAATTCGCCATGCGACATATTAATGACATCTAGTAAGCCAAAAATAATGGTTAAACCCAAGGCCATGAGGACCACAGCAACGCCGATTGAAAGTCCATTGACTATCTGTGGCGCATAAATATATTGCAAGCTCTCTAGCATTGAAAACCCAATCCCTTAATGAAATTCACAAGCCAAAACCTCCACATCCGCACAGGAGGGATGTGGAGTAATTGACTAATTAATTAAAAACGAGTGCATGTATCAGGCCCAATTGCCTGGTCTGAAGGGACTCTTCCAACAATGTTGAACTCGCCATTCTCTACGCGAACCGCAAACATATCTTGCATAGCCTGGTGATCACCAGCGCGCATTTTCTTCGTGCCCTGTGGAGTTTGCCAACTTAGATCATTCATGGCAGCTCGAACTTTATCGGTTTCTGTAGATTTCGCTTTTTCAACCGCAGCCTTATAAAAATATAAAAGGCCATAGGAGTCAGCACCATAAAGATCAGGAAGCTTGTTATAAGCTTTTTGGAAATCAGCTACGAACTTTTTATTAGCTGGGTTATCTAACTTAGGAGAGTAGCCAACACCAGTAACGAATCCATTCGCAGATTTTCCAATCGCACCCATATTTTGCGATGTGACTGTCCCAGAAGCACCAACAATGGTTACTCCTTTATTTACACCATACTCATCCATTTGAGTAAATAAGCGTACCGTGTCATTACCAGCCACAGAGGTGTAAATAACATTAGGCTTGGCAGCCCTTACTTGACCAAAATATGGTGAGTAGTCTTTATTGTCGAGTGGCGCAAAGACTTCACCAACATCCTTGGCACCTTTTTCAATAGATGCTTTCTTAAAAGCTGAAACCGTACTGCGTCCCATCTCATAGTCAGGCCCTATAAAGAAAATATTAGCCTTCGGAATCTCCTTATCTACCCAAGCTGCCAATGCTGCAGATTGCATTCCAGCGCGAGCATTCACACGAAAAACGTTTGGCGAGCATTTATCTGCTGTAATTGAATCAGCAAATGAAACTGTCGTTGCTATCAGCTTGTTATTACGCTCGGCCAATTGTCCTACAGCTAAAGTGGATCCTGAGTTAACTGTTCCAGTTAAAAACTCTACCTTCTCTACTTGAAATAACTTCTCTGCTTTTTGAGTTGCAACTGCTGGGTTTGCTTCTTCATCCTCGTAAATCAAATCAATTTTTCGACCATTAATACCGCCAGTAGCATTAATTTCTTTTGCAGCTAGATCTAAACCCATTTTTACCTGTTCACCAATTGGTGTGTACGTGCCCGATAAAGGCGTCACAACACCGATTTTGATTGGACCAGTTTGCGCATAAACCAATGATGCGCCAAGGCTTAAGGCAACCGCTAGAGCGATTTTCTTTGTTTGAAATTGCTTTTTCATTATGTACGTCTCCTTTAATAAATTAACGACCAACAAAATTTGGTTGGCGCTTTCCATGAAACGCTTCAACCCCTTCTTTAAAATCTTCTGAATTACGCAAGCGGCTGTAGCAATGGCCTTCAACTTCAATAGCCGTGGTTAACAAACAATCCTCCGTTTCATTAAGCATTTTTTTGGCCGTTCTCTGAGCCATTGGCGAGAATGCGCGTAATTCATCAACCAATTTAGATGTGGCGCTCGCAAGCTCCGCATCCGGAACGCATTCGGTTGCAACACCCCACTCATAGGCTTGCTGACCCTTAATACGCCTGGAGCGCATCACAATATCTTTAGTTCGGGTGATTCCTACCATTTTTTGTAAACGTGCCGATCCGCCTGAGCCAGGAATTTGTCCTAACTTTTGCTCTGGCAAAGCATACAAAGTTGACTCAGCCGCTATACGGAAATCACATGCTAGTGAAATTTCAAAGCCCACTCCGAAGCAGTAGCCATGATTTACTGCAATGACAGGCTTAGTACAACGCGTAGGTGCGGCAATATTCCAAGCAAGCTTGGATACATGCTCGGGTGTTGCCTCTAAAAAGCCTTTAATATCTCCACCGCTAGAGAAATGCTCACCTTCTGCCCTCAATACAATGATGCGGACACGGTCATCAGCATCTAAGGCCTCAAATGCAGCTCGTAATTGATCCCGCTGAGGCATTTGTATGACATTAAATGGGGGTCTCTTTAAAACAATGTCAGCCCTTTGATGAGCCTCATCAATTTCCACATAGAACCCGTCAAGGTTATCAAGGATATTGCTAAAAGGATGTTTCAAAATAGTAGTCATAAGGTCTTTCTAGTAAAAAAATTAAGCTCTTTCATATTCGCCGGCGACTAACATGCGTCGCAATACCTTTCCCACGGGCGACTTGGGAATCTCTTTAACAAATACGTACTCTCGAGGACGTTTAAAATTGATCAAATCTGATCCACGGCAATATTCATCCAAGGCGTCTGAATCAACATTCCCTGATGCCCTAATAAAGGCAACCACTTTTTGTCCAAGACGGTCATCCTTCAACCCAGCGACAGCCACCTCACCTACAGATGGATGCAGAGATAAAATAGATTCAATTTCAACTGGGGAAATATTTTCTCCGCCAGAAATAATCATGTCATCGACCCGACCTGTAACAAATAAGTCGCCAGATTCGTCAAAGTAGCCCGTATCACCCGTGAAATACCAGCCATCACGAATAGATTTTTGATCAGCATCGGGACGCTTCCAATATCCTTCGAATGCTTCATCCCCCGATAGATCGCAAATGATCTGCCCCTCTTCATGACAAGCCGCCACTTGACTTGGCTGTGTTGGCACAGATCCTTGATCCAACTTAACTACTCTGATACGTGCATTGATGCCCGCTTTTCCAGCACAGCCTGGCTTTAATACGGCATTTTGATTGATGGTGTATGTGTAAATCTCACTTGAACCGTAATGATTCACAAACAACTCAGGAGAAAAGGCCTCGCTCAATTTAAGCAACAAAGCATCATGCATGGGGGCACCTGCAAATCCAAGTTTCTTTACAGTCTTCACCCGACTTGAATTGAAATTGTTTGACTGAATCATGTCGTGATAAAGCGTTGGAACCAAATAAAGATGTGTAACTGCCTCACTCTCAATTGCTTCTATCGCCTTATTCACATCCCAACGCGGCACTGCCACATAAGTTCCATTGACAATACATAGCGATAACAGCGTTCTTACGCCCATCGTGTGATAAAGCGGCATCACACCCAATGTCACCTCACCCATTGCATACTGGTTTTGCGCAACGTGCGCAATGCCTGCCGCACGCTCTGCGCGCTGCTTTCTCGGAACGCCCTTCGGCTTGCCTGTGGTGCCAGAGGTGAAAAGCATGACTGATATATCTTCTACATGACCGCGTGGCTCAGGCTCAGCCCCCTTGTGAATTAACTGATCAAAATATCGATATCCATCTAAAGATGCATTTTCCATGCATAAAATTACCGAGATAGATTTACTTGTTTCCGATTCCAAGTAGTTATTGAGCGATATCTCCTCAACAAAGGCCAATTTCACATCAGCATTTTGTGCACAGTAATCAATTTCATCTGGCTTAGAGCGCCAATTCAAAGGAACGATAGCTATGCCTGCCATCTGACACGCCCAATGAATTGTTGCTGCCTCATAGCGATTTTGTAAAACAGTCAAGATCCGATCGCCACGCTTGAGACCCTGCTCGTTAAAAAATTGCTGAATGGCGCCAATATGAAGCGCCCACTCCGCGTAGGTGAGACGCCTAGCCCCATCAATAATCGCTAACTTATCAGGCTCACGCTCAACAGCCTGCAAAAAAGTTCGACCTAGATCAAGCATGCTCTCCTCCATTTTGGCGTGCTCTGGCTGCGGCAACCTCTAAAACTGCCTCGACAATTCCAACATAGCCAGTACAACGACATAAATTTCCTGACAAACCCTCGCGCACCTCTAACTCGCTTGGATGAGGATTCTTTTTAAGTAGATCTTCTGCTGAAAGTAAAAATCCTGAGGTACAAAATCCACATTGCAATGCATGGTGTTTTTTAAATGCATTTTGTAAGTCAGACATTTCTCCTGACTTTGCAATGCCTTCTACCGTAGCAACCTTTGCGCCATCAGCCTGGCATGCAAACATGAGGCAAGAGCGCACGATTTGTCCATCAAGTTCAACCGTGCATGCTCCACATACACCATGCTCGCAACCTGCATGGGTACCCGTTGACCCTAAATCATGGCGAATAAAATCCAGTAATGTCGTACGTGATTCGCAAACCCCTTCACGCTCAACCCCATTTAAAGTTAGTTTTACCTGCTGGGTCTTCATCTTATTTCTTCACTTTTAAATTCCATAGCCTGTTGGCAGGCACGCGCTCCTAAGGTGCGCATCAAATGTCTACGCAACCCTGAAGTTGCGGTGGGATCCTCTCTTACCTCAGTCCCTGCAGCTAGTTCGTCGATAAACTGCTTAACCTGATCAAGCGAAATGGCAGTGCATTTGTAGATCCTTACAACATCATCAATACCGCCAAACCCAATGGTCCAGGCATCATCTTCTTTAATAACTGCAACAGCCACCACCGCAAAATCGCCGTGTCGATATCCATACTCTGCAAATCCAAAACTCGCATGAGGACCACGAATAGGAAACTGGACAGCTTCGATGAATTCATTTGGCTGACGACTGGTTTGAAGTGCTCCCAAGAAAAAATCTTTGGCCGGCACTACCCGCTTCTTTTTCTTGCTTGCTAGAGTGACCGAGCCCTCTAGTACAGCTAAGCCAAGAACTAACTCGGCACTAGGGTCTGCGTGCGCAATCGATCCACATACCGTGCCCCGATTTCGAATGGGGGTATGAGCTATCCATGGAAACATCATGCTTAAAAGTGGCTGAGTCTTACGAAGCTCACTCCAATGCTCCAATTCAGACTGCCTAACGCCGGCCCCAATTTGCAGTGCGCCATCAGTAACGCCGAAATTTTTCAGCTCTTTGACTTGATTAATATCAATTAAATGATCAGGGCTAGCTACCCTCATTGCTAACACAGGGACCAGAGTTTGGCCTCCAGCAATAACGCGGGCATCCTCACCATATTGATCCAGCAAATCCAAAATATTAGATTGGGAACGCGCTTGGTGCATCACGAATGGCGCAGATTTCATTTAGCCACCCCCAATAAAGCAAATAATTTTGCAAATAGGCTTTTAAATAGACCCTCATGTTTTGCGCCAGCCTCTTTTGCAAGGGCTCTAAACAGTTGATCTAACACCAAGCGGATTGCACCCTCTAACAATCTACTGCCAATTGCAGCAAGCTTGCCAGACACCTGGGCTTGGTAGTCGTAGATCAGAATAGTTGTGGCGCCTTCTTTTTTAAGGCTAACTTGACCCATTCCAAGCGCCATCCCTAAGGGCCCCCGCCCCTCTCCACCTAAGACGAAACTATCCGGACTTTGAACCTTAGTTAAATCAACCTGAGCAGCAAATCGTGCTTTTGCGATACCAATACGTACAACCGCAATGCAGTCATACCGAATACCGTTAGTTATAGATTTTTTACGAATGGACTCGCAGCCTGGTATGACATTCTTTAATCTTTCAGGATCCATCAATACGGCAAAGATATCCTCCGGAAGGACTTCCAATTTAACCTCACCTTGCGCCTTTAATGGATAGTCAGCATTTGTTGTCATTGACGAAACTTGACTCGAAGGTTTATCAAGATTTAGCGCACCTTTTTCCACAAGTAACGCATGAATGCGACTAGGTGTTGCAGGCAGAACGATATTCTCGAGATCTAAAGCGTCTGCAATGGCATTAGCAATACAAACTGGAGTGCTCATACTGTTACCCTCGCCTATGCCTTTTGCGCCCAAAGGCGTAAAGGGGCTGGGAGACTCTTGATGGTAAATTTTTGGAACACCGATATCACTTGCAGTAGGCAAGCGATAGTCTGCGAAAGTACCGGAGAGAAAATTACCATCACTGCTATAGACAAACTCTTCAAAAAGGGCTGCGCCGACTGCCTGTGCATACGCACCATAAATCTGACCATCCGCTAAGGCCGGGTTTAATATTCTCCCGGCATCATGCACAGTAATGTACTGATCAATCTTTGCAGAACAGGTTTCAGGATCTATTTCAATACCGCAAGCATCAAGAGCAAAACCATATGCTGCCGATGTATTAATTCGATCATCTTCATCGGGTGCCTCTAGAACATCTGCACTCCAAAATTGTGTTTCTTGCAGCGCTAGAGTGGTATCGCGCCCTAGGGCCTCTTGAATTAATCCGGGTGACCAGTGAAAGTTTCCGCAAACTCTAGAAAATGGGATGCCGCCATCCTCAGCTCCAACCACAGATATATTGCCGTTTGCAAAAATTAATTGATCAGGCTTAACCTTAAGTACATGAGCGGCATAGTCCGCAATCCGAGCCTTTAACTTTTCAGCCGCTAAAAACACGGTCCCCGCAACTGCGCCAGCAAAACGACTTGAATAATTTCCGGCAGCAATAGACCATGCATCTTTTGCAGTGTCAAAATCAACGTTCACCTGGATCTGGGATGGCAAGACACCAAAAACATCCGCCAATAACTGGCTAATAACAGTCTGATGACCCTGTCCGGCAGGTGCTGAAGCGATATTTGCGGCAATATTTCCAGAAGGATCTACGCTGACTGTCGCAGAAGTGATGGCGCCATTTTTAGGACCTGCTTTTGCTCTTTGCTCCTTTGTAAGAACAGTAGTGATGTAACCCATATTGGATACTGAAGGCTCAACAATTGATGCAATACCAATACCGTAGTAACGACCTTCTTTTTTCGCTTGGTCTCTACGTTCTAGTATCTTTTTAAATTCAGGTGAACTCTCAAGCGTTTTTAAAGCCTGTTGGTAATCGCCCGAATCTAGCAATGCCCCTGCCGCTGCTCGATAGGGAAACTGCTCTTTTTGAACATAATTTATTGCAGCTATTTCTTGATGACTTTTACCTAAAGATTTTGCAATTTTCTGAATCAAGCGCTCAAGCGCGTAATAAACCTGAGGGCCACCAAAACCCCTCACTAGACCAGTAGGCGTTTTGTTAATAAGGACAACACGGTTGCGAATATTCAAATTCTGAATTTGGTAGGGGCCAGTCACACAGCCATGCATACGGTAAAGCGTTGCAGGTTCAGGCGCCCTCAAATATGCACCACAATCTTCAATTTGATCGTAATCTAAGGCCAGAATTTTTCCATCGCCATCTACTGCAGCACGAAGATGCGTATGACGGGATGTGGCCGATGTAGCCGCCTGAAGGTGCTCTAAGCGATCCTCTATAAATTTCACTGGAGCACCTGCCTTACGCGATGCTAAACAGCTCATGATGACGTATGGCAATACCGATTGCTTAACACCAAAACTACCACCAGAATCTGGGGCAACGTGGTGACGCAATTTTGTTCCAGCAACTTTCAGCGCCGCAGCCATTACGACATGTAATGAAAATGGCCCCATAAAATTTGACGTTACTTCGTATGAGGAGTCTGCGGCTCGCCATTGTGCCACTACCCCACCCGTCTCAATGGGCGTACAGGAGTTTCTAGGATAACGAATGTCCACCTCAACGATGCGTGCTGCATTTTTAAATGCGCTCTCTGGATCACCGTATCGATATGATCGATCTAAAACACAATTGCTACCAATGTCCTGATGCAAAACGATGGATGTATCGGCTAACGCAACATCTACATCGACCACAGCGGGTAGTGGTTGAATGTTCAAAACAATCTTCTCTACGCCATCTTCTGCTAATGCCCTTGATTCAGCGATAACCACCGCTATAGGCTCACCAACATAACGCACATAGTCATTTGCCAATACCCATTGACGCATTGGAGTTTTAACAGCAACCACCAATGGGTTAGACCAAGCCTGCACATCATCAATCGTCAAAATTGCTCTAACACCCCTAAGTTGCAGTGCTGACTCAATGTCTACAGAAATAATTTTTCCATGGGCAATCGGAGAGCGCACAACCGCCGCATATAGGGTTCCAACGGGCAAGGGAAGATCATCCAGGTAGCGACCTCCCCCCGTTAGTAAAGCGGTATCTTCTACGCGCTCACATGACTTGCCTAAATAGTTTGAACTTGTTTTCAATGCAATCTTTTCAGCTAAATTAAGAATAATTAATGCTGAAAGAAGCTTAATGATGGTGCAAAAAGGATGCTTACCCCTAAGTCCGATAACTTACCTTAGAGTCCGATTATGTATATCAGGAAAACCCTAAGAGTCTAGCTTGGGAGCCTTTTCTACTTGCTGACGATAGAGGCTTGGAGTAACCCCTTGATGCTGCTTAAAGAATCTAGTGAAATGACTTTGGGCAGAAAACCCAAGCTCGTCGCCAATATGAATTAGGCTTTCCCCCTTATCAGCAAGAGCATCGAATGCAAACTCCATCCTCAGAACATTTGCAAATACAACCGGCGAAAGCCCTGTACAGCGCCTAAAGAGCTCAAAAAAGTGAGATCGAGAGAGATCTACACTCTTAGCAACCATGGAGATATCACTAAAGCCTTGCGGTGAGGTGCGCATGATATGAATGGCTTTTCGTATCCTAGGATCCATAAATGCTAATGAATTACCGGAATTACGTAAATCACCTTGGGTTAGAAGGTCGGCATCATCCATAAAACTCAGCACGAGCTCAAGCAAGATGGATTCAAGGTAATCATGGGTAATCTGATCAGCCCACCAAAGTTCCATTGAAATCTTTTCCAATACCTGCATTTGATGGTTACCCAACCCAGACAAGTTATTAATAAAGAAACGAGGATGGCTACTTGCTAAGAATTTTTTGCTAAACGAAGCTAACCACTTTGGTTCCAGGTACAACGCAAGCAAAATGGGATTTTCACCATTCACTGGTAAATGAAGGTAAGAATGTTCTTCCCAGGCGTTGATGAGAACTGCATTGTTATCTGTTAGGGGGCATAACTGTCCCCTAACCTGAAAGGCAATATCTGGGCCTGCAACCTTGCATAAGATGTGGCAGTGATGATGCGCATGGGTAACTAAGGGCGCATCCATCTCAAGAAGCGCCACCCTACCAAACTCGCCGTGAAGAAGTCGTATTACTTTTGACATGCGTTAAATCATCTCATACACCGACCATATTGATATGCTTTTTTTATATTGCAGTGCAAAAGAAAAAGCCCTGATTTCTCAGGGCTTTCAATAGCTAGAGCCTACCTGGGCTCTATTTTTTCTTTACTGGTGGCAAATCGGTGCAATGGCCGTGAGCTGCTTCAGCCGCCAAACCTACGGATTCACCAAGGGTAGGATGCGGATGAATCGTTTTACCGATATCCACTGCATCAGCACCCATTTCAATAGCCAGACACACTTCGCCAATTAAATCGCCAGCGTGTGTACCAACAATACCGCCACCAATAATGCGATGAGTAGTTGCATCAAAAATGAGTTTTGTGAAACCTTCATCTCGACCATTCGCAATTGCGCGTCCGCTAGCTGCCCATGGGAATAAGCCCTTCTCATAAGCAATACCCTGCGCCTTGCACTGCTCTTCTGTCAGACCGGCCCAAGCTACTTCAGGGTCGGTGTAGGCGACTGATGGAATTTGCTTCGCATCGAAGTAAGATTTTTCACCAGCAGCCGCTTCAGCAGCTACGTGACCCTCATGCACTGCCTTATGAGCCAACATCGGTTGACCAACTAAGTCACCAATTGCAAAAATATTTGAGACATTAGTGCGCATTTGTTTATCCACTGGAATAAAGCCGCGTTCATCTACCTGCACGCCTGCTTTACCAGCATCAATCCTCTTGCCATTTGGAGTGCGGCCTACTGCAACTAATACCAAGTCGTAGGTTTGCGGTTCCGCTGGCGCATTCTCGCCCTCGAAGCTAACCTGTATGCCATCAGACTTCACTTCTGCTTTGGCAGCGCGGGTCTTGAGCATGATTTTTTCAAAACGTCCGGCATTGAACTTTTCCCAGACTTTTTCTAAATCACGATCTGCACCAGCCATGAGGCCGTCCATCATCTCAGCAATATCAATACGTGAGCCCAGCGTGCTGTAAACAGTTGCCATCTCTAGACCAATAATGCCGCCACCGATTACCAACATACGCTTTGGAATACTCTTGAGCAATAAAGCACCAGTGCTATCCACAATGCGTGGATCTTCTGGCAAGAAAGGCAACTTCACTGGCTGACTACCGGCAGCAATGATGGCCTTCTGAAAGCGCACCACCTCTTTTTTACCCGTGAGGTCTTGGCCAGTACCGTCGGTTAACTCAACCTCGACATGGTTCGCATCTAAGAACTTACCCAGGCCGCGCACTACCTTCACTTTACGAGCCTTTGCCATTCCAGCAAGACCACCAGTTAATTTGGCAATGACAGACTCTTTGTAACCACGTAATTGATCAATCTCGATCTTCGGCGCACCAAAGGTAATGCCATGCTTTGCCATGGTCTTTACTTCATCCATCACTGAAGTGGTGTGGAGCAATGCTTTAGATGGAATACAACCGACATTCAAGCAAACGCCACCCAAAGTTGGGTAACGCTCTACTAAAACGGTATTCATACCCAAGTCAGCACTTCGGAATGCTGCGCTGTAACCGCCAGGGCCAGCACCAAGTACTAATACCTCACATTCATGATCAACCTTGCCGCTGTACTGCCCTGCTACTGGTGCAGGTGCGGCTGTCATTGTTGGAGCAGCCGGAGCTGGTGCCACAGGAGCTGCAGCAGGTTTAGCGGCAGGCGCCGCACCACTTGCTTCGATTTCTGCAATCACAGAACCTTTGCCAACCTTATCGCCCAACTTAACTGCAATGCTAGTGATAGTACCTGCAGCATCTGCTGGTACTTCCATTGTTGCTTTGTCAGACTCAAGAACCAATAGTGGCTGCTCTTTTTCAATCACATCGCCAACTTTAACCAGTACTTCGATAACTGGCACATCTGAATAGTCGCCAATATCTGGAACGAGAATTGTTTGCTTAGCCATGAATTCCCCTTACAGACTAGCGCGACGGAAGTCGGCCAAGAGCTGAGCAATGTACACATTGAAGCGAGTAGCCAAAGCACCGTCAATCACACGATGATCTGCTGACAAAGACAATGGGCAAATCAGGCGAGGTACAAACTGCTTACCATCCCATACCGGCTTCATTGCAGCCTTGCTAACACCCATGATGGCTACTTCAGGCGCATTAACAATCGGTGAGAAATATGTACCACCAATGCCGCCTAGTGATGAGATCGTAAAGCTCGCGCCCTGCATTTGATCAGGCTTTAATTTGCCATCACGAGCAAGCGCTGCTAGATCTGAAGTTTCTTTGGCTAGTTCAAAAATGCCTTTTTTATCCGCATCTTTAATGACAGGCACAACCAAACCAGTAGGAGTGTCTGCAGCAAAGCCAATATTGAAGTATTTCTTCAGGATCAGATCATCGCCATCCAAAGAGCTGTTGAACTCAGGATATTTTTTCAATGCTGCTACTGCGGCCTTCATTAAGAAAGCAAGCATCGTGATTTTGACACCCTTCTTCTCATTCTCTTTATTAGTGAGAACGCGGAATGCCTCTAAGTCAGTAATGTCAGCATCTTCGTGATACGTCACAGCTGGAATCATTACCCAGTTACGACCCAAGTTAGCTGCAGTAAGCTTCTTAATGCGATTTAATGGTTGGCGCTCAATCTCACCAAACTTTGTGAAATCCACTTTTGGCCAAGGGATGAGATTCAAGCCACCTAAACTACCGCCGCTAGAAGCTGCTGCAGGACTTCCTGCTCCGCCGCTCATCGCTGCCTTTACAAAGGCTTGTACGTCCTCTTGAGTAATACGTCCTTTTGGACCTGATCCTTTAACTTGATCAATCGTGACGCCTAGCTCGCGCGCAAACTTACGCACAGATGGGCTTGCATGACTTACTGCTGCTTCTACTGGCGGAGGAGTATTGCTCAGTGGAGGTGGCGCTGGGGCTCTTGCGATCGGAGGCTCAACAGTTTTAGCTGCTGGTGCCGCAGGTGCTGCGCTGGCTGCTACGGGTGCTGCCGCAGAACCTGAAGAGCCACCTTCCAGGATCACAACCACCGATCCTTCAGAAAGGTTATCGCCAACTTTAACTTTGACTTCTTTGACGATGCCAGAGTGGGATGAAGGAACGTCCATAGTGGCTTTATCAGATTCAAGTACAACGATGGATTGTTCTTTCTCAATCTTGTCGCCTACCTTCACTAAAACCTCAATTACAGGTACATCTTTGTAATCACCGATATCCGGGACTTTGATTTCAATTGGAGATCCGCCAGCACTTGCTGGTGCCGCAACTGGTGCTGCCGCAGGAGCGCTAACAGCTGGTGCTGGAGCTCCAGCCGCTGCACCCTCTTCCAAGGTAATGACAACAGAACCCTCAGAAAGGTTATCACCAATCTTCACTTTGACTTCTTTGACAACGCCAGAGTGTGATGAAGGAACGTCCATAGTGGCTTTATCAGATTCAAGCACAACGATGGATTGTTCCTTCTCAATCTTATCGCCCGCCTTAACCAATACTTCGATCACCGGTACATCTTTGTAGTCACCGATATCCGGGACTTTGATTTCAATTATTTGACTCATAGTATTTATCTCTTATCAAACCGTCATTGGGTTTGGTTTAGTAGTGTCGATGTCGTATTTCTTAATCGCTTCTGCCAACTTAGAGCGATCAAGCTGACCGGAGTCAACCAAAGACCTCAAAGCAGTCAGAACCACCCAACGACGATCTACTTCAAAGAAATCACGGAGTTTTTCACGGGTATCTGAACGACCAAATCCGTCAGTACCGAGCACTTCGTAGCGACGACCCATGTGCTGAATCGCCGGACGAATTTGCTCTGCAAATAAACGCACATAGTCAGTCGCTGCAATCACTGGACCAGTCGTGTCTTTAAGGCACTTCTCAACATGAGATAGGGTTGGTGCAGCAGCTGGGTTCAAAAGATTGCTGCGGTGTGCTGCAGTCCAATCACGGCCAAGTTCAGTAAAGCTTGGGCAACCCCACAAGTCTGAAGCAATGCCCCAGTCTTTATGCAAAATCTCTGCCGCTTCGATAACTTCGCGGAAGATTGTTCCAGAGCCTAAAAGTTGTACGCGCAGCTTTGCGTTGGCGTCGCCAACTGACTTCAGCTTATACATACCCTTAATGATGTCTTTTTCTGCACCCTTAGGCATTGCAGGATGCGCATAGTTTTCATTCATCAAGGTAACGTAGTAGTACACGTCTTCCTGAACTTCCAACATGCGACGCATACCATCCTGAATGACTACCGCCAATTCAAATGAGAATGTAGGGTCGTAGCTAATACAGTTAGGAACTGCACCACTCCACAGATGGCTATGACCATCTTCGTGTTGCAAGCCTTCGCCGTTCAAAGTAGTTCTACCAGCAGTACCGCCTAGCAAGAAACCACGGCTACGCATATCGCCTGCAGCCCAAGCTAAGTCACCAATACGCTGGAAACCAAACATGGAATAGAAGATGTAGAAAGGCAACATCGGTACGCCATGCGTGGAGTAAGAAGTAGCAGCAGCGATCCAATCGCACATACCACCAGCTTCGTTAATACCCTCCTGCAAGATCTGACCGGTCTTATCCTCTTTATAGAACATCAATTGATCGTGATCCTCTGGGGTGTAGAGCTGACCTAACTGATTCCAAATGCCCAATTGGCGGAACATGCCTTCCATACCGAAAGTACGTGACTCGTCTGGCACAATCGGAACTACACGCTTACCAAGCACCTTATCGCGCACGACGGTGTTGAGCAAGCGCACAAATGCCATCGTTGTAGAGATCTCGCGACCTTCTGTAGTTGCTTCAAGTAATGGTGCGAAAGTTTCTAATGAAGGTACTGGCAAGCTTTCAGCTTTGGTGCGACGCTGTGGCAAATAACCACCCAACTCTTGACGGCGAGCCTTCATGTACTCAAGCTCTGGACTGCCTTCAGCAAACTTCACCAAAGGCATGTCATCTAACTGCTCATCTTTAACTGGAATTTCAAAGCGATCACGGAAACGACGAACGTCATCTGCATTCATCTTCTTCGCCTGGTGGGCAATATTCATCGCCTCGCCTGAGCCACCCATACCGTAACCCTTAATGGTATGCGCCAAGATCACTGTTGGCTGTTCTTTATGATTTACCGCTGCATGAAACGCTGCATATACTTTATGAGGATCATGGCCACCACGATTTAGCTGCCAGATCTCATCATCACTCCAGTCGCTAACTAAAGCCTTTAATTCTGGGGTATTGAAAACAATCTCGCGAACATAGGCACCATTCTTAGACTTCATCGTCTGGTACTGACCGTCAACGATCTCGCCCAAACGCTGCATCAAGATGCCTTTTTTATCACGTGCAAATAAAGCATCCCATTGACCGCCCCACACTACCTTAATGACGTTCCAGCCTGAACCGCGGAACTCACTCTCGAGTTCTTGAATAATTTTTCCGTTACCGCGCACTGGGCCATCTAAGCGCTGCAAGTTACAGTTGATGACAAAAATCAGATTGTCGAGTTTTTCACGACCGGCCATACCAATCGCACCCAGAGATTCTGGTTCATCGGTTTCACCATCACCCAAGAAGGCCCAAACTTTACGACCCTGCTCTTGAATAAAGCCGCGATCAGTTAAGTACTTCATAAAGCGCGCTTGGTAAATCGCCATGATCGGACCCAAGCCCATCGATACGGTTGGGAACTGCCAGAAGTCTGGCATCAACCAAGGATGCGGATAACTAGAGATACCTTTGCCGCCTACTTCTTGACGGAAGTTATTGAGCTGACCCTCTTCGAGGCGACCTAACATATAAGCACGTGCATATACACCTGGAGCTGAGTGGCCTTGTACAAATATCAAATCACCACCATGCTCAGGGGATGGCGCATGCCAGAAGTGATTAAAGCCTACGTCGTATAAAGTCGCCGCCGATTGGAAAGAAGAAATGTGGCCACCAACGTTAGTATCTTTGTTGGCGCGCAAGACCATCGCCATGGCATTCCAACGAGTGTAAGAACGAATACGGTGCTCTACGTTCTGATCACCAGGCAAGCGTGCTTGGTTTTCAACAGGAATCGTATTAATGTAAGGAGTCTCAGCATGGAACGGCTGAACTACCCCGTTTACACGAGCATGAGAAATTTGTTGATCAATAAGATAGGCAGCTCTTTCTGGCCCCTCATTGCGAATCACGCCATCGAGCGCCTGCAACCATTCTTGAGTCTCCCCCGGATCGGCATCCTGAGCATTCTGTTTACCTAATACTTGGTCTGGAACCGCTGCCATCTTTAGTCTCCATTAAATAGTGCTTTATTTGTCATTAACTCTATAGGCAATATTCTAGGAAGGTATATGGGTGTAAACAAGCAATTTTCCACATAATGATAATATTTCTCATAATGTGGTAATTTATTGCGGTGCAAATAAGAATGGCTATGTAGACCACAAATCCCGTTTCAGGGGTCGCAATAGGGCAAAATGCTTTGTATTCATGAAAGTTTCAGTCTCCACCAACCTTTTCCTTCGGCCATTGAAATGGCTCCGCAAAATACGCGGATTTAGGCTTGTTTACACCCCCCTGCTTGCAATCGTGATCTTTACTGCGGTCATGGGCATTATTTTGGGCACACTGCACTTACAAGAAAAGAATCAACAAGAAGCGGCTTTATTTAGAGAGCTATCTTTTGCCAAGCAGCGCATTCAATCTCGATTTGCCAGCAATCTCGATGCATTAACCACAATCAACCGCGAAGTTGCGGCTAGTGATGACCAAGTCAAGCTCAGGCAAATTGCTAGAGAGCAGGCAGATGATCTAGTTGTCAACAACCATGAAATAGTCAAAATCATTTGGCTAAACAACCAAGCTCAGCGTGAATGGGCGGCACCAAACGAAACAGGTAAATCAGATTGGATTACCAGAACTCAAAATGATAAACCTATAAATACTGGACTCGCCTCCACTATTGAGCTCAGCAGAGTAACTGGTCGAGCAGCGTTTAGTCCGTTTATCTCACTCAATCTTCCAGGCGATGAGCCTATAAACGCAGAGAGAAAAATTGTTTTTTGGCAAGTAGTGCCCAATATAGTCAGCGGAGAAATTGTGGGTTACTTGGCGGCGCTCTACACCACCCAAGGGATTTTGGATGTCATTCCTGGAGAGCTCAAGTCCTACTACCGCTTTACACTCATTACCGACAACGAAAAAGTTCTGGCAATCTCCTCCGATAAAGGGACTCCTAAAAGGGCTTTCAGCAATCAGACCAGCTTAGATATCGGAGTATTAAGTCCGAATATCACCTTGCGGATTGATACCTATCCTCCACCTACCAACCTCACCTTCAGGATGTTGATTGGCGTTGTGTTGGGGCTGAGTATCTTCGTAATTTGGAGTTTGTGGTCCGTCCTCAAGCAAATGCAAGTGCGCCAAGAAGCCGAAGCAAGTCTGCGTACAGAAACTAGTTTTCGTAATGCGATGGAGAACTCCACTCCAGTGGGTATTCGTGCTCACGATATGGAAAAACGCATTACCTATGTCAATCGAGCCTTTTGCGAAATGACAGGCTGGAGCTCCGAAGAGTTAATGGGTCTCACCCCACCGTTTCCATTTTGGCCAGATAGCCGAAGAGATGAGCTTGTAGAAAAAATGAATCGCGCCCTGAAATCTGAGATCAGCGGCAGCATGAAAATTGGTATCGAGGGTGCCATTATGAAGCGTGATGGAACCTTGATCCAAACACGTACATTCATTGCGCCCTTGATTAATGAAAAAGGTAAGCAGACTGGCTGGGTAACCTCATTAATCGATATTTCGGAGCCAAAAAAGATTCGCGAAGAATTGGCTGCGTCACAAGAACGATTTACCACCGTTCTCGAGAGTTTAGATGCAGCAGTATCTGTTGTCTCTTTAGAAACTGATGAACTGTTATTTGCCAACCGCTTCTACCGAGAAAATTTTGGTAATGATTCCAAGGGGCACTTTCAATTAGCTCATCAAGAAAAAGAAATCGATGCCTTGCACAACATCGCGCAAGATCTTCAGGACTACATACGTGATGGCATTCCAACTTCTTTTATTTATCAGGAATCAGAGTCAGAAGAACTGCAATTGACTGATGGCAGTAATAAGTGGTTTGAAGTCAGAAGACGCTTCATCCCATGGGTTGACGGGCATCTTGCGCAATTATTGGTTGCCACCGACATCACTGCCCGTAAAGAGGCTGATGATTTGGCGCGCCAACAACAAGAGCGCATGCAGTTCACCAGTCGTCTCACCACCATGGGTGAGATGGCATCCTCATTAGCTCACGAGTTGAATCAACCACTCTCCGCTATTTCAAATTACTGCAATGGAGTGGCGAAACGTTTAGATGGCAATGTCGATCCCGCTATTACCAAAGAGATCTTGCCAGCACTGGCCAAAGCCTCCGAACAGGCACACCGCGCCGGAACGATCATTCAACGTATTCGAGGCTTCGTTAAGCGTAGCGAACCTCAGCGTAAAGCAGCAAACGTTTCTGAAATCATTAATGATGCAGTTGGCTTAGTTGAAATTGAAGCGCATCGTCACCGCCTCACCATCACTTCCGAGATTGCTGACAATCTCCCGGTAGTTAATCTGGATCCGGTTCTTATCCTGCAGGTGGTAGTTAATCTACTGAAAAATGCGCTTGATAGTGTTCGTGAGGCCTACCCCCTCTCCTCACGCTGGTCAGCTCCCCCAGTGAGGATTAATGCCGATTTAGACACCAGCATTTTCCCAGCCATGCTCAGAATTCAGGTTATCGATGGCGGGGGTGGAATCCCTGAAAATGTCCTAGAACACATGTTTGAGCCGTTTTTTAGTACCAAATCCGATGGTATGGGCATGGGGCTCAATATCTGCCGCTCTATTATTGAATCCCACCATGGTAGGCTTTGGGCCACCAATGTCCAGGACTCCGAACAGACCAAGCTGGCTGGCTGCACCTTTACAATACTTCTACCCCTGGAATCCCCTGAAACCAAGGCCAATACTTAACATTGAATTTATAGGTTTACCTCGCGAGAACTGATATGAACTTAAGTGCTACTGCAAAACCAAACCAAGCTGAAGTTGTCTATGTTGTTGATGATGATGAAGCAGTTAGAGATTCCCTCACTTGGCTTTTAGAAAGCAACGGCTATGTTGTGCGTTGCCATGCAAGCGCTGAACGTTTCTTACAGTCTTTGCAAAGCACTGATAAGTCCACTATCTCTTGCGCTATTTTGGATGTGCGCATGCCTGGTATGTCAGGCCTTGAATTACAAGAGCGCTTAACCGCTGAAAATTTGCCAATGCCAGTAGCCTTCATCACAGGTCACGGCGATGTTTCTATGGCGGTATCCACTATGAAGCGCGGCGCAGTAGACTTCATCGAGAAGCCATTTAAAGAGAATGATCTTTGTGGTTTGGTAGATCGCATGCTTGCTAAAGCTCGTATTGACTATTCACAAGCAAGCCAACGCAAAATTACTCAAAGCTTACTCAGCAAACTGACTGGACGTGAACGTCAAGTGCTCGAGCGTATTGTTGCTGGTCGCTTAAATAAACAAATTGCTGATGACCTTGGCATTTCTATCAAGACTGTTGAAGCACACCGTGCCAATATCATGGAAAAGCTCAACGTCAATACTGTGGCAGACCTACTCCGCCTGGCTTTATCTGATCCACAACCTAATTAATATCAAGGTCTTGAGATGCCAGCGCAATTATTAGATGGAAACGCACTCTCTAAAAAGCTTCGTACAGAGATTGCAGCTCGTGGTGCAATCGTTACTGCCAAAGGCACTCGCCCTGGCTTAGCTGTCATTGTGGTTGGCGACAACCCTGCCAGCGCAGTGTATGTACGCAATAAGGTCAAAGCTTGTGAAGATGTTGGCTTTCATTCCGTTTTGGAGCGC
Organism: Polynucleobacter yangtzensis; assembly: GCF_001595965.1. Lineage (GTDB taxonomy): Bacteria > Pseudomonadota > Gammaproteobacteria > Burkholderiales > Burkholderiaceae > Polynucleobacter > Polynucleobacter yangtzensis. Next base: position 119,532 of record NZ_LOJI01000005.1, on the reverse strand, counting down.
TACTCCGCTGAACTTGGCGAAGAAGAACTGCTGGCTCGCATTGCTACCCTGAATGCAGATCCTGCAATTCATGGGATCTTGGTACAGCTCCCATTGCCAGAACACATTGCTTCTGAACGCGTACTCGAAGCGATTGCTCCGGAGAAAGACGTAGATGGCTTTCACGTTGCGAATGCCGGCGCATTAATGGTTGGCCAACCAGAATTCAAGCCATGCACGCCTTATGGCTGCATGAAGATTCTAGAGAGTATTGAGTATCCGATTCGCGGCGCACGTGCTGTGATTGTTGGTGCATCCAATATTGTGGGTAAACCAATGGCTATGTTGCTGCTACAGGCTGGTGCAACCGTCACCATCTGCAATAGCAAGACGCGTGACCTGGCACACCACACAAAGGATGCCGATATCTTGGTCGTTGCTACTGGCAAACCGAAGATGATCTCTGGCGATATGGTCAAAAATGGTGCGGTAGTGATTGACGTTGGTATTAACCGTCTGCCAGATGGCAAGCTTTGTGGTGACGTTGATTTTGATACCGCCAAGTATGTCGCTGGCTGGATTACCCCCGTTCCTGGTGGCGTTGGTCCCATGACCATCACTATGCTGCTAATGAACACCTTGGAAGCGGCTGAAAAGGCAGCTAAGCACTAAGGATTTGACTGGGGCTTTTGGCAAAATTGCTCCCAGTCCATTAAGCTAGAGGGATGACTACATCTCCCCCTAATACCCTCCCCACTGAATTACAAAACAATCCTCTGGTTACCTTTGGACGCGGCATCGCCGCCTACTCCGAAGTAAAGCCCGAGCACATTGCCCCAGCAATTGAATACTTGCTGAAGCATGCGCAGGACGCAGTGGATGTTGCAGTAAATGCAAATACAGTGCCATCTTGGGATGCGTTGGCTGAGCCATTAGAAGATGCTACAGAGTCTTTAGGCAGGTCTTGGGGTGTGATCTCTCACCTCAATAGTGTTGCTGATACACCAGAATTACGAGCCGCCTATGGTGCGATGCTGCCAAAGGTAACCGCTTTCTTTTCGAGTCTTGGGCAAAATTTAGATCTATACAAGAAATTTAAAGAACTCAGCAAATCTCCTGACTTTGCAAAACTGAGTTCAGCACAAAAAAAAATGATCGAAAACTCCTTACGTGATTTTCGCCTTGGCGGAGCAGAGTTGAGCGATGCAGACAAGCCGCGTTTTGCCCAAATTCAGGATGAGCAAGCAACCTTAGGCAAAGCCTTTTCTGATCATGTCTTAGATGCAACTGATGGCTTTGTACACCTTGTAACGGATAAAGCAGATCTGGTGGGACTACCTGAGGATACAGTTGCTGCAGCCGCAGATACTGCTCAGCAAAAGAATCTGCAGGGCTGGGCATTCACACTGCACTTCCCTTCTTATTACCCAGTCATGCAGTACTCAGAAAATCGTGCCCTGCGCCGCTTGATGTACGAGGCCTATGTCACGCGCGCTTCAGAGCTGGCGCCACAATACAGCAAAGGCAAGCTGGATTGGGATAATACGAAAAATATGCTTGAGCAACTCAGACTGCGCGATGAAGAAGCGCGGATGCTGGGATTCAAGAACTATGCCGCGCTGAGCTTAGCGCCAAAGATGGCAAATAGCGTTGAGGAAGTGGATTCCTTTTTAACCAATTTTGCCCAAAAGGCAAAACCTTTTGCACTCAAGGATTGGCAAGAACTTTCCGAGTTTGCCAAAACAGAACTTTCAATTACAGATGGCTTGGAGCCTTGGGATGTTGCATTTGCTTCTGAGCGATTGAAGCAAGAGCGTTACTCATTCTCAGAGAATGAATTGAAGCAGTATTTCCCATTACCCAAAGTATTGGATGGACTCTTCCAAGTAATTCAAACTTTGTTTGGCGTAAAGATTGAAGCAGCTAGCCTACCTACATGGCATGCTGACGTGCAATCCTTCTCAGTCAAAAATGCCAAGGGTAATATCGTGGCATATTTTTACCTCGATCCCTATGCTCGCCCTGGCAAGCGTGGCGGCGCCTGGATGGATGATGCCCGCGGCCGCAGAGTATTACCCAATGGAGAGATCCAAATACCTGTAGCGTATTTAGTCTGTAACTTTGCACCTCCAGTGAAGGTTGATGGCGTCTTGCGCCAGCCTACCATTACCCATGATGATGTGATCACCCTCTTCCATGAGAGTGGGCACGGACTGCACCACCTCTTGACCCAAGTTAGCGCTTTAGGTGTTTCTGGAATCAATGGGGTTGAATGGGATGCGGTTGAGCTACCAAGTCAGTTTATGGAAAATTTCTGCTGGGAATGGGAGGTCTTGGAAAAGATGACTGCACATGCTGAAACTGGCAAACCGTTGCCGCGTGAGCTCTTTGAAAAAATCTTAGCCGCCAAGAATTTCCAAAATGGCTATATAACCCTGCGCCAAATTGTGATGTCATTAACCGACTGGCGCCTACACTCCAGTTTGGATACCAAAGATGCGAATGATCAAGCGGTACTCGACCTCTCAAGAGCGATTGCCGATCAATTTAATGTCATCCCACAGCCCGCTATCTCTCGCTGGATTAATACCTTCAGCCATATCTTTGCAGGTGGCTATGCAGCAGGCTATTACAGCTATAAATGGGCAGAAGTTCTATCAGCAGATGTCTACTCCGCCTTTGAAGAGGCCGCCAAACTTAATGGTAGCGTCCTAGATGAAAAAACGGGTGCTCGTTATCGCGAAGAGATCTTAGAAGTCGGTGGAAGCCGTCCGGCAGCTGAATCTTTCAAGGCCTTTAGAGGCAGGGAGCCAAGTATTGATGCCCTTCTCAGGCATGGTGGCTTGGCTTAATTGATTTAATCAATTGCGCAAATAGAAAAACCACCCGAGGGTGGTTTTTCTATTTCTTGACTGATGAATTTTAAGATTTCATTTCTGATTTACTTAATAGCTTAGTTTCTGATTTAGTTTTTTGGGCAAGCATTCTCTAGTGGTTTGCCTGATACTCGATCCTTAACCCAAGCTAAGTAGAATGGCTTAGATGATCCAGGGGTCGTAAAGTGCGATTGCTCACCGGGTAATTGCATTCTTCCAACATTACCACCTAATTTACAAATTTGATCTTGATAAAGCTTATGCATCATTGGAGGAACAGCAGTATCTTTTGAGCCAAAATAGATTTGCACTGGCGCAACAGGTTTTACTACGGGTACGCCGCCCTTAATCATTGCTTGTGCCCAAGCCATAGTGTTAGTTGGAGTAGATTTCAATAAGTTGGTGTAAGTTGTTGCATAGTTAAAATTAAATGTATCGCTAGCCGCATGCATACATTTGTTATTGTAAATTTCGTTAACTACTTTCACGCCCTCATCGGTAAAAAGATCGGACAGCTTTAGATTAGGAAAGGCTGCCTGAGTACCCCAGTAGAACATAGTTGCATGGGTGAAGTTAAAGATGTTATCTGAAAACATTTTTAGCGAGCCCTGCAAATATTTATCCGCAGCAGCTTGATCTAGTTTTCCTACTGGAGCGAGAATAGAAATATCTTGCGGCGCTAGAGCAACAAATCCTAGAATCTCCACACCATCAAATGCGGTGCCAGTTTGTTTTATATAGTCAGGCATTCCAGCTAAGGCAATTGTGGCCCCACCACCCTGCGACCATCCATAAACAATCGTCTTCTTGTTGGCACCCGTCTCCTTCATAGAGCCGGCAGCACGAGCAGCATTAAGCGTATCCATGCCATTGGTTGCTGAAACACTATATTGATGTCTGCCACCACCACCCAAACCTTGGTAGTCGGTTGCAACCAATACATAACCCTCTTTAATAAATTCTTCTACTGCTGGAATTCCATAATCAGTCCAAGAATTTCCACCAACCAAGAAATACTCATTTAAAGGAACTGCTGGATCTAATACTTGTGATGGGCCACAGTTCTGAGCTGAACCCGTTGTACCATGCGCCCACGTTATCACTGGACGACCACCTGCAGGAGCTTGTCCAACTGGAGCAACTACTAGGCCAGTTGAGATGGTTTTGCGTCCAGCAATGTCAGAAGAAATATAGGCAATCTTCCATGCTTGAGCACCCTTGACGGAAGTTTCAATTTTTTCCTGCTTAATCACTTGCCCTAGCTTACCTTCGGGGGCCATCTTCATCACGGACGCATAAAAAGGTTGTACCGGAGGATCAGCGAATACAGTAGGCGACAAAACACCGAGAGCGGTACCGAGCGCTAAAACTGAAAGACGAGTGATTTTTTTCATGATCAGAATAATATTGGGCTCTAAAACCTCTATTAAACACCAAGCAAAGCTCAAATTAAGGCTGGCTACACTTTTTTAATCGTTGCCACTACAGGGGCATGATCGGAAGGCTGCTCCCAGGTTCTAGGCTCTTTATCGATTACGCTAGCAGTGCATTTTTCTTTAAGCGCTTCACTGAGTAGGATGTGGTCGATACGCAAACCAGCATTTCTTCTGAATCCCATCATGCGATAGTCCCACCAACTAAAGGTTTTTGGCGGCTGCTCAAACATTCTGAAAGAGTCTGTGAGACCCAATTCAACCAACTTTTGAAAGGCTTGACGTTCCTCTGGAGAAACTAAGTTCTGCCCTATCCATTTAGAAGGATCATGCACATCCATATCTGCAGGGGCAATATTAAAGTCGCCGAGTAAAGCTAAACGTGAGTTCTGCTGGAGTTCTTCACCTAACCAAGTTTGCAATGCTTTAAGCCAACTCAGCTTATATACGAATTTATCGCTATCAGGCGATTGACCGTTTGGAAAATATGCAGAGACCAACCTTATTGGCTGAGTTCCCGCAAAGGGAATCGTGGCAGCCAAGATTCTCTGCTGCTCATCTTCGAAGTTTGGAATGTTTCTAATGGGTTTTAGAAAGCTGGTTGCCGTATCAGATGCAATCGGCGCTAGCGCCGCCTTGCGCACAATGATGGCTACGCCGTTATAGGTCTTTTGACCTGCAGCCAGACTCAAGTAGCCAGCATCCTCAAGCTCTTTATGCGGATACTTATCATCCGTGAGCTTGAGCTCCTGCAAACATAATGCATCAATAGGCTGCTGCTTTTTTTCCTGATCATGCAACCAACTCAGGACTTGTGGAAGGCGAACCTTTAATGAGTTCACATTCCATGCAGCTATGCGAACTGAATCAGTCATCGATTCCCAACTCTTGCAACTTACGGGTAATCGTATTGCGTCCAATACCTAGACGTTGAGCAGCCTCCACCCTTCTACCGCGCGTTACTTCAAGCGCAGCCTGTAGCACCGCCTTTTCGAAACGTGCAGTAAGAGCATCAAAGACTTCCTTATCGCCATCTTGCAGCATTTTGACAGCAAGACGTCCTAAGCCGCTCTCCCAGTCACCTGAAGCAACTTTAGTCGCAGCAGGATTACTTGGCGAGGACTCACCATGAAGAATCACGGGTTGCTCGCTAGCCTCTGCAACGATATCGGCAGGCAGATCACTTACCCCAATCACATTGGCAGGCGTCATTACCGTTAACCAATGACATAAGTTCTCTAATTGACGAACGTTACCTGGAAAGGGCATTGCGCTGATTTCTTTTAAAACTTCATCAGATAGCTTTTTAGGCTCAACACCCAATGACTTTGCACAAGTGAGCATGAAATGACGGGCTAACATCGGAATGTCTTCGCTACGCTCACGCAATGAAGGCATGCGCAAACGAATGACATTCAGGCGATGTAGTAAATCTTCACGGAAGAGACCTGCAGCCACTCTTGCATCCAGGTTCTGGTGAGTAGATGCGATGATGCGTACGTTGGCCTTAATCGGATCTTGACCGCCAATGCGATAGAAATGACCATCAGACAAAACTCGCAGCAAACGGGTCTGCAGGTCAAATGGAAGGTCGCCTACTTCACCTAAAAACAGGGTGCCGCCATCGGCCTGCTCAAAGCGACCGCGACGTAGAGTTTGCGCACCAGGAAAGGCGCCACGCTCATGACCAAACAACTCAGACTCTAATAAATCTTTTGGTACAGCTGATGTGCTCAAAGAGATAAATGGACCTTTAGCGCAAGGGCTGTGCTTGTGCAATGCATGAGCCACCATCTCTTTGCCAGTACCAGACTCGCCAGTAATGAGGACTGTTGCATTGGACTGAGCTAAACGACCAATTGCACGGAAGATTTCTTGCATGGCTGGCGCTTGACCAATGATCTCAGTAGCATCTTGGCGCCATGCGGTTAATTCTTTAGAGCCAGAGTCATTGCGAATGCCCTGCTCAACTGCACGATGAATCAACTCCACCGCTTTTTCGACGTCAAATGGTTTGGTAAGGTACTCAAATGCACCGCCTTGAAAAGAAGAGACGGCCGAATCCAAATCGGAGTAAGCCGTCATGATAATGACAGGCAAATTGGGATGGCTAGCTTTTACATGCTGCAAGAGATCTAAGCCATTACCGCGCGGCATGCGAATATCTGAAATCAGCACCTGAGGAGATTCCTTCTCCAGGGCATTGAGAACATCATTTGGATTAGAGAAACTCTTATGTGGAATATTCTCACGCGATAACGCTTTTTCTAAGACCCAACGAATGGATTGATCATCGTCAACGATCCAAATTGGTTTCATGATGCTTTCTCCTGCCTACGGTATGGAATTTGAATATGAAAATCGGTGCGACCAGGACGGCTATTACACGAAATAAAGCCCTGGTGTTGCTGAACAAAGGTTTGCGCCAAAGTAAGACCAAGGCCACTACCGCCCTCTCTACCCGAAACTAACGGGAAGAAGATGCGTTCAATAATTTCTTCTGGGATACCTGGCCCGTTATCAATCACATGCAGATCCATCGCCAACTTATAGCGATGCTTAGCAATCGTCACTGAACGTGCCACTCGGGTCTTCAGCTCAATTTGCGCAACACCACTTTGAATCTCTTCAGAAAGAGCTTGTGCTGCGTTATGAACAATATTAAGTGTTGCCTGAATCAACTGCTCACGGTCTCCCAATACATCTGGCAGACTTGTATCGTAATTACGAATAATTTTGAGTCCCTTTGGAAACTCAGCCAAAACCAAACTACGTACACGCTCCAAAGCTTCATGCACGTTGAAGGATTCCATCACGTGCGCCTTGCGATGTGGCGCCAAGAGACGGTCTACCAAAGTCTGCAGGCGATCTGATTCTTTAATAATGACTTGCGTGTACTCCCGCAAACCTTTATCTGGCAATTCGAACTCGAGCAGCTGAGCCGCTCCACGAATTCCACCCAATGGATTTTTAATCTCATGCGCTAAATTGCGCATCAACTGTTTATTTGCCTCAACCTGCTGCGTTACGCGTTCATCGCGCTCACTACGCAACTGCTGATCTATCGGAAACCACTCCATCATGATGAGAGTAGGATCCTCGAGGACCGCCACAACAACGTGTGCCGGTATTGACTCATGATGAATACTGCTAGGCAAGGAATGCAAGATCATTTCTTGGCGCTGCGCCATTACATGCCCCTGCTTCACTTCACCAATCATGACTCTTAATGCTTCATTGTCACCAAATAAGTTGTGCACAGATTGACCCTCAAGTGATTTACGCGAGAGGTCCAAAGCTGACTCAGCAGCCGGATTCACGTACACCAATTGTTGGGTCTCAGCCTCAAATACCACGATGGCATTGGGCATCTGATCAAGCAATGTCGGAAAAAAAGGAGCAGCCGAAGCTGCTCCCTTGAACGAATTGCGCAACAGACCTGCGCTCAAGCTCTCTCCTTCGCTTACAGGGAGTAGTACATATCAAATTCGATAGGATGAGTAGTCATACGGAAACGTGTGACATCTTCCATCTTCAAATTGATATACGCATCAATCATGGACTCAGTGAATACACCACCGCGAGTCAAGAACTCGTGATCTTTCTTCAATGCTTCCAATGCCTCTTCCAAGCTCGCGCAAACGGTTGGGATCTTTGCATCTTCTTCTGGTGGCAAGTCATACAAGTTCTTGTCAGCAGCTTCGCCTGGATGAATCTTGTTTTGAACGCCGTCCAAACCAGCCATCATCAATGCGGAGAAGCAGAGGTATGGGTTAGCCAATGGATCTGGGAAACGAGTTTCGATACGACGACCCTTAGGATTTGCTACGTGTGGAATACGGATAGAAGCAGAACGGTTACGTGCTGAGTAAGCTAACTTCACCGGCGCTTCAAAGCCTGGCACCAAACGCTTGTATGAGTTGGTACCTGGGTTAGTGATCGCATTCAATGCCTTAGCGTGCTTGATGATGCCGCCGATGTAGAACAATGCGAATTCTGACAAACCTGCATAGCCATTACCAGCAAACAAGTTCTCGCCGTTCTTCCAAATAGATTGGTGAACGTGCATACCAGAACCGTTATCGCCAACTACTGGCTTAGGCATGAAAGTTGCTGTCTTGCCATAAGCATGAGCAACGTTTTGAATGACATACTTCTGCCAGATAGTCCAGTCAGCGCGTTGTACCAATGTACTGAACTTAGTGCCCAATTCGTTTTGGCCTTGACCAGCAACTTCATGGTGATGAACTTCAACTGGAATACCTAAAGATTCGAGAATCAAACACATTTCAGAGCGCATGTCTTGGAATGTATCTACAGGAGCAACTGGGAAGTAGCCGCCTTTTTTGCCTGGACGGTGACCAGTGTTGCCGCCTTCGATTTCAGCAGCCGAAGACCATGGAGCCTCTTCGGAATCAATCTTCACGAAGCAACCCTGCATGTCAGCACCCCAACGAACGCCGTCAAAAATAAAGAATTCTGGCTCTGGACCAAAGTAAGCTGTATCGCCCAAGCCAGTGCTCTTCAAATAGGCTTCAGCGCGCTTAGCAATAGAACGTGGGTCACGGTCATAACCTTTGCCATCAGCTGGCTCGATTACGTCACATGTAAGAACCAATGTTGGCTCTTCATAGAATGGATCAATATAAGCAGCTGTTGGATCTGGTTTGAGCAACATGTCTGATGCTTCAATACCCTTCCAACCAGCAATAGAAGAACCGTCAAATGCATGACCGCTCTCAAATTTGTCTTCGTCAAAAGCAGAGATAGGAACTGTCGTGTGTTGTTCTTTACCCTTTGTGTCTACAAAGCGGAAATCAACGAAAGTACATTCTTTCTCTTTAACTAACTTCATCACATCAGCGACGGTCTTCGTCATGCAAATCTCCTCTATTAACTAAATTCGGAATTAAAACTCAAGGCATACACCCTTGTTTATTCCAGGCACCAAACATGCCTTATGGATGTATGTAATTTACTGAAGCAAACAAATGGGAACTCTCATTATTGCACTGTTTAAGTGCTGAAATATCCCTCAGATAAGCTCAAATACCCCTATTTGCACCTTTTTAGTGCAAATAGTTTTAGACGATATCGTGGATTTCGTAACCCAGCTCTTGGGTGCCCGCCCTGAGGGCAATCCAGGCGCTTTCTAGAAGGTTGGCATTGCCTTTAATACCCAACTCAATATGGCGCTGGGCGTACACGCCACACCTGGTGGCATCGCCTACTGATGGCAAGCTAAAGACCTTCACCCCAGGAAAGTTGGCCTCTATACGCTCCATTAAGGGAGTCAAAGTTGACTCAATCCCCTTCGGGACGATAAAACTCTGCTCAGCCCAATTCTCTTGGTGGAATAGATCCTTGTAATGGGTATCCAAGCACCATGCCATCATCGGCGCCGCCATTACTGGGAAACCTGGCACAAAGTGATGCTCCTGTATTCGAAAGCCCGGAATTTGGTTGTAGGGGTTAGGAATGATTTCGCTGCCAATGGGAAATTCACCCATCTTGAAGCGATGTTGATTTTCTGGAGTGCTGAGATCTGCCTTAATCGGATCCCCTTCTGCCATCGACTGAATTCTGCCGGCAATCAATTCTTTTGCAGTTGGATGCAATTCAATTTTTGTACCCAAGGCCAAAGCAGCGCATTGACGAGTATGGTCGTCCGGTGTTGCGCCAATACCGCCAGTACTAAACACGACATCGCCGCTTACAAAGCTCTGCTTTAGCGTAGCAGTAATTTGCGCAGGATCATCAGCAACATATTTAGCCCAAGCAAGGCTGAGGCCGCGCTCGTTGAGTAACTCAATCATTTTGCTCATGTGCTTGTCTTGACGGCGACCTGACAAGATTTCATCACCGATCACGATTAAACCGAAGCGACGTTGAACTGCAGCTGCCACATCTTTTGGTTCGTCTATCTTAACTTTTTTCATTTCATTAACTATCTCATTAGCTATCGTATTAACCGTGATACGGAAGTTCTAAATCAACTACACGCGATTCCACTGTCAGCGCTTTATCCAACTCCTCTTCTCTCAGTTGCTTAAGCGCATCCAATAGGAAGTAACTAAACCACAAAGCAGCAAAGACAAAGATCAAAGAATAAATCCAAAGTGCTATGAAGCTTACGATCGGGAACAACACCAAAGCCAATGCAGAGGTGGCCCAAAAGAATGTAGGCACCGCACCTAGCATTCCCGTTGCAATGCCCATGCAGAGCAAAGGCCAACGATATTTTTCAAGTAAGAGATCGCGCTCTTCCGAGCTGGCATGTTTTGCTAATACGTCATAGGACATGAGTCGCATCGTTAACCACCCCCAGAGCAAGGGAGGTAAGACAGCCACAAGTGGAGGTACCCACCAAACGGGCAAAGTCAACATCACAAGAGCCAGACAAATCATGGCAGACCACAATGAGTAAATCAAACTTCCGAAGAACCCGCCGCCTTGTTTACATTCGAGATCTTGAAATTGAGAATTTCTTGAAGCAATTTTGACAATTGCAGGGACGGTTGAAAAGGCGATAAATACGAGTAAGCTAATTGTGATCAACGGAATGATCAACATGACAAAAAATAATGGTGCTATCCATGCTCGCGCGTTATCAAATCCTGCCCAAACAAGACCTTCTTGAATCCAGCTGGTAAATATCGAAGTTGTTAGAAAGATACTTAATGCTTCGAGTGCAGGTGTCCATGTAAGCCAGATAAGACAACCCCACAGCACGGAAACAATCAGAAATGGTCTTAAGCTGAGCCACAACATCCGTGGATGCATAGTCCCAACCAAAGCCATGCCAAATGATTTAAAAACCTGCTGCAAGCCGACCATACAACTCCTATTGCCTTGAGACTTGAAGTCTACTTAGGCATGATTTCTTTAAAGGCATGAACAAGGCCTTGCCACTGTTGTGTAAGGATATTTTGTGAAACCGTTAGGTTTCTTACCCCTGTAGGATAGACCTCTTTAGGAAAGATGGCCGTTCTAAACAACATATCCCACCATGGGAATAAAACACCAAAGTTACAACCTCCTAATACACCGGGCTTACCTTTAGCTTCGTGACCATATCCAACGGCATGGTGCATGCGGTGAAACATAGGCGATACCAATAGATATTTAGCGGGACCTAAATGGGTCTTGATATTGGCATGCTGCCAACTTTGCAGAAATTCACTCAAAGCAATTAGCAAAATGAATTGGCCTGGTGATACTCCAAACATCAACGCAACAAAAGACATCACCACTGCCCGCATGATGTCATCCAGTATGTGATTGCGATTATCAGACCAAGCAGTCATGACTGTTTGACTGTGATGCAAAGCATGTAACTGCCACCACCAGTTAAATACGTGAGACGCACGGTGGTAGAGATAGTCAACGAAATCAAGCAACACCAAGTAAATCAAGAAACTAATAGCCGGAATAGAAGTGACACCGGGCCACCATGACTCGACGTTTAAACGATCGAAACGGAAATCGTGCAGGATGGAGTCGATCCCGAAGAAGAATCCAGACAAAGCGATAAATACTAGGCCATGAAAAATGCCCAAGCGATGAAACAAGGTGTACAAGACATCAGCTCGAGTTGCTTTCGCAAAACGCTCTTGCTTTTCTGCTGGGGCGAGGCGCTCCCAAGTTCTTAGGACAACAATAATCAAGAAAATTTGGATGCAGCCAAACAAAAACCAATCAAGTCCATCAAATACATCTTCAGCCCAAGCCATTAAATCGAATTGATATAAAACTGGGGCCACTATATTTGCAAACAGGAACTCCTGAACGCTAGCGTACGCGGCTGAAATTGCAGAAGTGATGGCATTGAGATCCATGCTTTATTTTGACTGATTTACGGGATTCTTGGGCAGCAGTCCAAAGCAGAATCCACGAGCCTTGAGATTAACAATGAGCTGCTCCAATACGGCGGGCGCCCAAGGGTCTTTTCTGGACCAAATCCCCAAATGTGCCATGGTGATATCGCCATCCTTAAGATTGCGGCTCGCCTTATCTAGAAGAGTGCCGTTGGGGTGCTTATCAGAGTTCAGCTCGTCCCCCAGAAATCCAGCGGGATCCCAGCCAATATGCTCATATCCACACATATTGCCCATGCGGATCAAGGTAGGAGAAGTTTTACCGCCAGGCGCGCGCCATATCTTTTGAATCGGATGATCGGTGAGCTCTTGAAAACGCTGATCCACACGGCGAATTTCTTTACACATAGCTGCCTCGTTATAGAGGACTGTCATACCTGCTTTAGGACCAAATTGAGGCTTCTCAAATACCTCACCTTTAGGACCATCTTTAACAAAATAAGTATGGTCATAGGTATGGCTACCAAAGTGATGCCCCTCTTTAACGCGTTCTTGCCAATAAGTCTTCCAAGAATCATCTAAAGAAAAATCACCGCGGAGAGTTTTTTCATTCGCCAAGAAAAATGTGGCTTTCAAATTTTGTCGCTTCAGAATTTCTGCCACCTTTTCAGCAACTGCCATATTGCCAGTATCAAAAGTAAGGTAAACCTTTTTATTACATTCTGCAGCTTGAGCAGAGGCGCCCAATGAAAAACAGCCGAGCAAAAGCACGGCTGTAATACGTATGAATACCGTATGACTCATGCATTTCATGATGACGCTTACTCCCATCCAGCCCTTGGGGTAAAGAAGACTCCATGAGGCGACTTACCCACTGGAATAACAGTAACTAACTTCATGGTTGGGATATCGATGACTCCAACCTTTTTCGAGAAACGCAAGGTAACCCAAAGCGTTTTTCCGTCAGGAGTAATTTCCATATCATCTGGTCCGGCTGGGAGCCCAGTGATGTCACCAACCTTTTCCAGGGTTTGCATATTGATGAGGCTAATTGTGGAGGCAATTCGGTTACTCACAAATACATGCTTCTTATCACCTAGAGGGCGGAAGTTATGCGCGCCCTTCCCCGTTGGGATGCGTTTTATTTCTTTGCGATTTTTCCAGTCGATTACCTGGACATTATCTTCACCAGTAATGCCAACCAATAAGTACTGATCACCAGGTGTCATCCATAAGCCCGCAGGAACCTTACCTGTCGGCATAACCCACAATACATTTTGTGTTTCAAGATCAATAGCAGCAAGCTCGTTTGAGTCTTGCAAAGTAATGAATGCAATTTTGCTATCGGCTGTAAACGCAATATGGCTTGGAGTCTTTGCTAATTTCACAGTCTTCGCCAATTTCAGATTTGCGCCATCGGCAGCATAAATATCGACACGGTCTAAGCGATTACCGTTTGCCACGAACCATTTGTGATTTGGGGAGTATCCAATTTGGTATGGATCGATGATGTTTGGAATTCTGCCAGTTAACTCACCGGTTGTTGGGTTCATTAAGGCCACATCATTACCTGCCGCATTTGCGATCAGCAAAGTCTTTTGATCCGGAGTCAACATCAGATGGTGAGGTTCTTTACCTACTGGAATTGTTTTGATGAGCTGGCGAGTAGTCATATCAATCAAACTGACTGAAGCTTCGCCAGAATTGAGAATCACCGCCAATTTAGGCTGATTAGCCGCTACTGGTGCTGCAGCATTACTTGCTTGCGCAAATGCATTTTGATTGACCAAAAGGAAAGTCAATAAAGCGGAGGTCGCAATTGTGCGAAAACCTCTAATCTTGATAAATGTATACATACCTCCATTGTAAGCAATTAGGAGGGTCAAAATGACCTCTAGGCTGCAATGGATTTGACTTAGCGCAAGCTGGCTAAAACCTTTTCGAGGCGCTTTAAGGACATCGGAGTTGGTGTTTTCAGCTCCTGGGCATATAAAGCCACCCTCAGCTCTTCCAGTTGCCAACGAAAATCCGTTAAGGCCTGGTCTTCGGCCATTGCATAGGATGAGCCACCCTTATTACCCTGCACAAGTTTCTGCCACGGACGCGCAACCGATTCCCAATCTTTTTGACACTGGGCATCGCGACTTGGGTTGGAGCGCAACTTATCAATCCGCATGGCAATGGCTTTTAAGTAGCGCGGCACATGTACCAGTTGGGCATACGGTATCTCTGAAACAAATTTAGAAAATATCAAGCCTTGCATCTGCGCCTGAATATCGGCATAAGCACTCGGTGATGCAGCTTTTGCACTAGCGATCTTTTTCTGTAAATCCGCGTGGGCTTGTAATGCATTTAATGCGTGACGAGAAATCTCTTGGGCGATGAGCGCTAATCTTGGTTTTCCTGCTTGTAAACGCTCGGTAAATTGCTCAGCATTGACTGGCAATGGCTCAGTCATATAAGCACGCTCAAGAGCTAGATTCAAAATCTGATCAATCAATCCCTCTACTGAGCCCACATTAATAAAGAGTAGACCTAATTCTCGAATACCTGGCAACTGTTTTTGCAAAGCCTTGAGCGTATCTTTATTACTCAGAGCAAATAGACGTCGCAGCCCTAAACCATGTTGTTTACGAGCTTCCTCAAGATCATCAAATACCTCAAGATCGCAGAAGTCGCCGCGGTCAACTAATGCGGGATAACCAAATAAGGTTTTATTGCCTTTTTGTATTTCTAATGTTTCAGGCAGCTCACCAAACTCCCAAGTACGGTAACCGCCCTGCTCCACCTTACGAGTCGTATCTGCAGTATTTTTACCGCCAGTTGAATTGGCTTTATTTTTTTCGCCTACCGGAGGCTCTACGCCTAACTCGACCTGGGCTGTTTCCTGAGCAATTGCTTGGAAAGCGTTTCGGGCAGTCTGCCCATACTCAGATCGTAAGCGCGCTAAATTGCGTTCCACCTCCAACTGTCGCCCATGCTCGTCAATCAAGCGGAAGTTCATAGATGAGTGCAAAGGCAAAGCCTCTGGCCTGAAATCCGTGCGCTTAATTTCCAATCCGCGCTCTTTGCGAATATCTCCGATCAAACTATCCAAGAAGTCACCAACACCAAATTGCTTCTCTTCAAGCTTGCGCTCCAGAAAAGATTTAGCGTAATCCGGTAGCGGCACACAATGACGGCGAAGTTTCTGAGGTAAAGATTTGAGTAGGAGAAGCACTTTCTCCTCACACATGCCTGGCACAAGCCACTCACAACGACGCCCATCTACTTGGTTTAACTGCGTCAACGGAACCACAAGTGTCACACCATCTTTAGGGCTTCCAGGTTCAAAGTGATAAGTCAGGCTTAGCTGTGCCCCGCCCACCAGCATCGTCTTAGGATAGCGATCCACAGTAATGCCTGCCGCCTCGTGACGCATCAGGTCTGCTTTTTCTAGGCGAAGCTGAGCATCCAACTCACTTCCTTGGCTTTTATCTTCTCCGCTTTTTTTAGCTAACCACGCTTTAAGACTTTCTCGACTACACACTCCTTTTGGAATACGAGACTCGTAGAACGCAAATAGCAACTCATCATCCACCAAAACATCTGGTCGACGTGAGCGATGCTCTAAGGCTTCAATCTCTTTTATGAGACGACGGTTATGCCAAAAGAATCCAAACAGATTTGGGTATTTTTTCTTGGCATCAGTTTCAGTCTCGCGTTGCAACGCTGGCGTATCCATGCGCCCAAACATTTCTTCTT
Source organism: Polynucleobacter yangtzensis (assembly GCF_001595965.1). GTDB lineage: Bacteria > Pseudomonadota > Gammaproteobacteria > Burkholderiales > Burkholderiaceae > Polynucleobacter > Polynucleobacter yangtzensis. The sequence goes on along the minus strand of NZ_LOJI01000005.1, from coordinate 103,683 downwards.
GGACCAATGCCTGACGAATAAATAGCTCTCTTGCTTCATTGGGGTTATGAGGTTCATAACGAACGCGGCGGCCATGGTAGATAGGCAGGCCGTACAAAGTGCCACGCTCAAATGCCATGACCTCGCCCTGACGGTTATCCCAGAACGGATCACTCAAAGACTTAATCAGGCGATGAGCAGCAACCCGCTCTACCCATTGCGGCTCAATCTTTGCAATGGTTCTGGCATACATGCGATTGGTTTCTTGTAGTTCACCAGCCAAAATCCAGGCACCCGCCTTTTTGCCAATGGTAGAGCCAGGCCAGATAAATGGACGTATACCTCGGGCACCAACGTAACCACCGGTCTTGCTATTGCGATCTTGAGATTTTTCATCCTCTTCTTTTTTGGCGACATACCCAAGCAAGCCAGTCAATAAAGAAAGATGGACTTGTTCATAAGTTGCGGCCAGACTATTTTCCTTCCAGCCCTTCTCGCCGAGCATCGTATGGAGTTGACCATGGACATCGCGCCATTCGCGTAAGCGACGGGGTGACAGAAACTTACTCTTGCAGAGATTCTCTAGCTGACGATTGCTGTGCTTATGTTGCAAAGCGTCCTGATACCAATTCCAGAGCTTTACGAAACTCAAAAACTCAGAGCGCTCATCAGCAAATTGCAAATGCGCTTGATCTGCAGCGGCAGCCTGATCCATAGGCCGATCTCTTGGGTCTTGGGTAGCTAACGCTGAAGCAATGATGGTTACTTCCTTTAAAGCATTCTGCTCTTTTGCAGCCAGCAACATACGTCCAATACGAGGATCTAACGGCAAATCTGCCAACTGCTTACCAATAGCAGTGAGTTTGAAGCTGTTGTTGATGTCCTTGCCATCAGCTGGTTCTGCTTCATCAAATTCAATTGCGCCTAACTCATCTAAAAGTTGTACGCCATCTGCAATTGCTCTGCCTAGTGGCTTATCAATAAATGGAAAGTGCTGAATCTTTGGCAAGCATAAGGAGCTCATGCGCAACAACACTGCCGCTAATGAACTTCGCAATATTTCAGGGTCAGTAAATTTAGGGCGGCCTTGATAATCTTGCTCGCTATACAAGCGCACGCAGATGCCATCCGATACACGACCGCAACGTCCCGCCCTTTGATTGGCAGCTGCTTGCGAGATCGGCTCTATTTGGAGCTGCTCGACCTTATTACGATATGAGTAGCGCTTTACTCTCGCTAGGCCGCTATCGATCACATACCGAATATTGGGAACCGTTAATGAAGTCTCTGCCACGTTGGTTGTCAGAATGATTCTGCGACCATTACCCGGACTAAATACTCTTTCTTGCTCGGCAACGGACTGACGCGCAAACAAACTCAGAACCTCCGGATGAAATCGCTGCTGCAGGACATGATCTTTACGTAAAGCCTCTGCGCAATCACGGATCTCACGCTCGCCCGGTAAGAAGACCAATACGTCTCCAGCGCCAGCGGCGCCTTCACGCCATAAGCTAGCAATCTCTTCGGTAACGGCATCCGGAATTTCTTTGGATGTCTTGGATTCCTTTTTGCCGTCAGGCTTGGCATCTGGCTCTAGCGGTGCGTAGCGCTGCTCCACCGGAAACAGTCGACCACTGACCTCGATTACTGGTGCTACCTTGCCATTCATTGCAAAGTGCTCTGCAAATCGCTGGGCATCAATCGTTGCTGAAGTGATGATCAACTTAAGATCGGGTCGCTTCGGTAGGAGCTGACGCAAATAACCCAATAAGAAATCAATATTGAGGCTGCGCTCATGTGCCTCATCAATGATGAGCGTGTCATAAGCGCGTAACTGTGGGTCACGCTGCGTCTCGGCTAGCAAGATGCCATCTGTCATCAGTTTGATAGAAGCTGTATTGCTGGTCTTGTCGGCAAAACGCACTTGGTAGCCAACATCCTGGCCAATGGGTGAACCTAGCTCTTGAGCAATGCGCTTGGCTGTGGCAGTCGCTGCGATCCTGCGCGGCTGGGTGTGGCCAATGAGCTTGCCACCATTAATGGTGCCTCGACCCAGATCCAAACAGATCTTTGGAAGCTGCGTGGTCTTACCTGAGCCCGTCTCTCCGCACACAATGACCACCTGGTGGCTCTGCAGGGCATCCTTGATCAGCTGACGCTGACCAGAGACCGGTAATTCCTCCGGAAAGCGAATATCTAGCTTCCGCAAGGTGTTGGAAGCAGGCACAGGCTTTGGGAATGCTTTGGGTTTTTGTTGGTTTATAGGCTCTTGCACCCTATAATTTTCTCACTATGCCGACAAATGCACCAAATCAGGCCACATTGGCCGAAGAAACGACCTCCAACTTCCCTTTTGTAGGGTGGCTGCGTGATGTTGCGCCCTATATTCATAGCTTCCGCGAAAAGACCTTTGTGATTGCTTTTGCGGGTGAGCTCGTGCAAGAAATCGGTCTTGAGAACCTGATTGAAGATATCGCCATGTTGCACGCCATGGGCATGCGTATTGTTTTGGTTCATGGCATTCGCCCGCAAATTGAAGAGCAGCTCATGCTCCGCAACATTAAAAGTAAGTTCGGTAAGAGTGCAATGCACAGCTACCGGATTACCGATGCTGCCGCACTAGAGTGTGTCAAAGAAGCTGCCGGTGAATTACGTCTGGATATTGAGGCGGCATTTAGTCGTGGTCTTCCAAATACTCCAATGGCTGGTTCACGCATTTCGGTAATCTCTGGCAACTTTATTACTGCTATGCCGGTAGGTGTTGTTGAGGGTACTGACTACATTCATACAGGACTGGTTCGTAAAGTGGACTCTGGTTCGATTAGACAGTCTCTGGATAGCAACAAAATTGTTTTGCTTTCACCTTTAGGTTTTTCACCAACGGGTCAAGCATTCAACTTGGCTTATGAAGATGTAGCGGCATCTACCGCTGCAGCGCTCAAAGCAGATAAGCTGATTTTCTTGAGCCCATATGCCGGCCTTAAGGATGCTGAAGGTGACTTCATTACCGAACTGTCAATGCCACAGCTACAAGAATATGTCGCGCAGCACAAAGATATGGACCTCGGCATGAAGGGTCTATTGAATACCGCTGGTAGAGCGATTCGAGCTGGTGTTAGCCGTGTTCACTTCCTGCCTTGCAACCAAGATGGCGCGCTCCTGGAAGAGCTCTTTACCCATGATGGTATTGGCATGATGCTAGCTTCATCCGATATTGAGAACTTACGTGAAGCCAACCAAGATGACGTTGGCGGCATATTGCAATTGACTATGCCTCTTGAAGAGGAAGGTATCTTGGCTGCTCGCGGTCAAGATGTGATCGAGCGTGATATTCAGCGCTTCTCGGTGATTGAGCACGATCGGGTTCTCTTCGGTTGCGCGGCACTCTTCCCTTTTCCGAATGGCGTTGGTGAGCTAGCATGCCTTGCTGTTGATCCTGATGTTCAAGGATCAGGTGACGGTGAGCGTCTGCTAAAGCGTGTTGAGATGCGCGCCAAACAAGAAGGCATCAAAAAATTATTTGTTCTTACGACAAGAACTGAGCACTGGTTCTTAAAGCGCGGCTTTAAACGGGCGTCAGTGGATGACTTGCCTGAAGAAAGAAAACAAATTTATAACTGGGACCGTAAGTCCATGGTTTTAACTAAAGATCTATAAGAAACACTAGAAATACTAGAAAGGCATTACAGATGGCACGCATGGTTCAATGTATCAAACTCAACAAAGAAGCTGAAGGCATGGATTTCGCTCCTCTTCCTGGAGAGTTGGGCAAAAAGATTTGGAATCAAGTTTCAAAAGAAGCTTGGGCTGGTTGGTTAAAGCAGCAAACCATGTTGATTAATGAAAATCGCCTCAATATGGCAGACCCGCGCGCGCGCCAATACCTCTTAAAGCAGGTGGAAAAGTATTTCTTTGAGGGTGGCGCAGATATGGCTCAAGGTTATGTGCCTCCAGCAGAATAAATATTCATCATCTTTTAATTAAATATTGATTTGGGGTGTTGACACCGCCAAAGATAAGCGTAGGATGAAGTCGTGGTGAGGCAGTTATAGTGCCCTGCCACATTGGCGAAAGCCAATCTTAATAAGTACATCTATGTGCTTATAGGCTAAGGAACTAAATACCTTCCGAGCGCCTGCGCCATGCAAACCATGGCAAAACAACCCGATGGGGATACCCCGTCGGGTTTTTTATTTTCTAGAGAACGATTCGCTCAACGCCTGCAGCATCACTAACTAGCAAAATATTGGCTTTTTCTTTGGCAAATAAGCCTACGGTGATTACGCCGGCAATTTGATTGATTTGCGCCTCCATCTGAACTGGGTTGGCAATCTTTAAACCTGCGACGTCCAAGATCCATCCACCGTTATCCGTAACAAACGGCTCAGCTGGTGTTTGATTGAGATCAGCGCGAGTATTTTTCGCCAAGCGGAGAGTTACCTTGCCGCCAAACCTCTCCAATTCGCGACTCACGACACCCTGAGCAAGAGGAATGATTTCTACTGGCAGCGCAAAGTTACCTAGAACCGGCACCTGCTTTGATGAGTCACAAATGCAAATGAATTGCTTTGCCATAGAGGCAATGATTTTTTCTCTAGTAAGTGCCCCACCGCCACCTTTAATCATATGTCCAGTTGGATCGATTTCATCTGCACCATCTACATAAGCAGGCAAGCCTTGGACATCGTTGGGATCAAGCACTTTAAAACCGTGCTTTAGCAAGCGCTCCGTAGTCGCATTAGAGCTAGATACCGTGCCTGCAAAATGATCCTTATGCGGAGCTAGCGCATCAATAAAGCAATTGGCAGTAGAGCCTGTGCCCACCCCCAAAACCTGTCCAGCGGGCAACTTGAGAACTTCATCTCTGGCCGCCTCACCTACCATTTGCTTGAGTTGATCTTGATTCATATAGCTATCAAACGCCTTTACTGGAACTGAGTAATTAATCCATCTATCATATGATATTCACAAGCAAACCACTTTAGAGCATTGAGCAAGCCCATGAACAGCACCGCCTCAGCATTAAGCCAGTTAGAACAACTCAAGAAACTCACTACGGTTGTAGCCGATACAGGCGATTTTGAGCGTATGCAGGCCTTCCAACCGCAGGATGCGACTACCAACCCCTCGCTGATTCTAAAAGCTGCTCAGCAAAGCAATTACCAGGATTTAGTGAAGTCTGTAAAAGCAGCCCATCCAGGCATGAACCCAACCGACCTCGTGGATTACATCTTGGTTGCATTTGGCTTGGAGATTTTGAAGATTGTCCCTGGTCGTGTTTCTACCGAAGTGGATGCCAGACTTTCTTTTGACACTAAAGGTACTGTTGCCAAAGCCAAGCATTTAATTGCCCTATACGAATCTCACGGAATTGATCGCAATCGCATTCTGATTAAATTAGCCGGCACATGGGAGGGCATTGCTGCCGCAAAAGAATTAGAAGCCCAAGGCATTCATTGCAATATGACCTTACTCTTCTCTTTAGTTCAGGCAGCAGCCTGTGGCGCAGCCAATGCCAAATTGATCTCTCCATTTGTGGGTCGCATTACTGATTGGAATAAAGCTAAGCTTGGTGCCAACTGGAGCGATACCGCCAATGGCGGAGCAAATGATCCTGGCGTGATTTCAGTGAAGAGAATTTTTCATTACTACAAGCACTTTGGCATCCCAACCGAAATCATGGGTGCAAGTTTCAGAAACACTAGCCAGATACTGGAGTTGGCAGGCGTCGACCTACTAACCATTAGCCCTGAACTATTAGCCGAACTTCAAGGTAGTAATGCGTCTGTTGAGAAAAAACTTAATCCCGCTAATGCTCAAGCGGCATTACAGGCTGAAGGCATTAAGCCCCTTAAGCTCGATGAGTCCAATTTCCGCCTGCAACTCAATAACGATGCCATGGCGACTGAAAAATTAGCTGAAGGCATTCGGAACTTCTGCATGGATACTGAGAAGTTAGAAGCGCTACTGGCCAGTTGATTGACCAGTAGTAATTTTTAATACCGCTTACTTCTTGCCGGTATTAATACCTAGTATTGAGTAAGCTGGGCAATTGCCAATCATTCCCGTTAATAGCGGGATCACGCCAATCCAGGCCCAGGGGCCGGTAATACCAAAACCAGCTAAACCCATCAGAGTTACGCCAACAGTCATTCGCAGAACGCGATCTGTATGTCCCATATTGCATTTCATATGAAGCTCCTTATTTTACTTAGCAGCTTTGTCAGATACTTTGGCTAGGCGCTGTCTTAATGCCTCATACAAGCATACGCCACTTGCAACCGATACATTCAAACTGGAGACCACCCCCTGCATTGGGATACGGACTAGCTCGTCACAGTTTTCTTTTGTGAGGCGACGCATGCCCTCGCCTTCGGCCCCCATGACAATACCAATAGAGCCCGTAAGATCGATGTCATAGATCGACTTAGTCGCTTCATCATCCGTACCAATCAGCCAAACTCCCGCTTCTTGCATTTCTTTCATGCTACGAACAAGATTGGTAACAGTAATCACAGGCATGACTTCTGCTGCGCCACTGGATACCTTGCTTACGGTGGCATTAATGGATGCTGAGCGATCTTTAGGGATTACAACTGCATCTACACCAGCACCATCCGCTACGCGCAGACATGCACCAAAGTTATGGGGATCAGTAACACCGTCCAAAACCAAAAATAATGGTTTCTTCTGCGCACCCTCTGCATCTTCAACCACTTCAGTAATGGTTCTGGCAACAGTCATTTTTTCAGCCAAAGCAACTACACCTTGGTGACGGTCATGCCCAGTTAACTTATGGAGACGTTCAGCGTCTGCTGCATGCAAACGCTCACCCAGAATCTCTTCGGCTTGCTTTAAAAAATCACCCATGCGCCTGTCGCGACGACCAGAATCAAAGTACACCGACTTCAAGCTACCTGGATCTACCCGCAAACGCGCTTGCACTGCATGGAACCCTACTAATATTTGTTTCATTTTCTTTTCTAACTTAATTTCTATACAGAGTGTCTTTATTTGCGGCGCGCTTTAGTGCTGCGAACTGGAGGCTTGCTACCCGTCGGTTTACCAACAGATCTTCCAGGTTTGCTGGTCTTGGCGCTTTTGCGAGTGGCTTTGCTCTTTGACTGGTTAGCACCTAGTGTGCCCGCAGATTTAGCCGCATTCACATTGATACCACTAGGCTTTTGCGGGATCTTATTATCCGGACGACTCTTTTTAGAAGCTGCTTTTTTATTGGGTCTACCAGTATCAGTTGCCAACAATAACTGACGGCGGTTAGATGATCCGCCAGGCTCTGCTCCAACTGACTTAACTAAGCTAAATTCAATCTTACGAGCATCTAAATCAACACGACTTACCAATACATGCATACGATCACCTAAGCGATAACGTATTCCAGTACGCTCACCGCGCAATTCTTGGCGCGCTTCGTCATATTGGAAGTAATCACCGCCGAGTTCAGTGACATGCACCATACCTTCGACGAACAGATTTTCCAACTGAATGAATAAGCCAAAGTTGGCTACGCCAGTGACTGTACCCGCATACTCTTGACCCAAGTGGTCGCGCATGTAGTAACACTTGAGCCATGCTTCAACATCACGAGATGCTTCATCAGCACGGCGCTCATTCGATGAGCAGTGAACACCCAGTTGACCCCAGATTGGCAATGCGGCATTTGCGCCTTTAGGTGTTTTTGCACCCTTGACCCCTGCTTTTGCATCGCTTTGGGATTTCTTGGCATTAACTGCATTCTCACGACCCTTACCTTTGCGTGGCAGAGTGAGGTTGAGAGGCACCTTCGGCGGCAAGACTGGTACGTAAGGCTTTTTCTGGAGGATCGACTTGATCACGCGATGCGTTAGCAAGTCAGGGTAGCGACGAATCGGGCTCGTGAAGTGAGAGTAAGCTGGATAAGCCAAGCCAAAGTGGCCTTCGTTATCTGGCTGGTACATCGCCTGCTGCATAGAACGCAATACAACCGACTGCAGCATATTGGCATCTGGCCGCTCTTTAATCTCACGCATCAATTTAGCGTAATCGCGTGGCTTAGGTTTATCGCCGCCGCCCAATGAGAGACCGGAGGTTCTGAGAACTTGGCGCAAAGTAACCAACTTCTCTTCTGATGGCTCACCGTGAACACGATACAAGCTGAGGTGCTTATTTTTATCAATGAAGTCTGCGGCACAAACGTTAGCAGTCAACATACACTCTTCAATTAAGCGGTGTGCATCATTGCGGAGACGTGGCTCAATCCTCAGAATCTTGCCTAGCTCATTGCTAATGATTTGAGTCTCAGTTGTTTCAAACTCAATAGCACCCCGCTTCTCACGGGCTGATAACAAAATCTTAAACAACGAGTAGAGATTTGTTAGTAATGGGCGGAACTGTGCAAAGCGAGTTGCTTCAGGACCCTTGCTATTAGAAAGAATCTCCCAAACAGTGTCGTAAGTGAATCTTTGTGCTGAGTGCATTACCGCTGGATAGAACTGATATGCCAACACAATACCGTTGTTATCCACAACAGAATCGCAAACCATACACAAGCGATCTACACCCGGATTAAGAGAGCAAAGACCATTGGAGATCTTCTCTGGCAGCATTGGGATCACACGCCTTGGGAAATACACCGAAGTAGCGCGCAACAAACCTTCATCATCCAATGGCTGACCAGGTTTAACGTAATGCGATACGTCAGCAATTGCCACGATTAAACGCCAAGCCTTAGTCTGGCCGTACATAACCGGCTCACAGTAAACCGCATCATCAAAATCTCGTGCGTCAGCACCATCGATCGTAACCAAGGGCACATCACGCAGATCAACACGACCTTCTAGATCAGCCTGCTGGACTGTATCCGGTAAGGCTGCGGCCTCTTTCATAGCAGCAGCAGAAAACTCATGGGGTACGCCATACTTACGCACAGCGATTTCGATTTCCATACCGGGATCGTCAATCTCACCCAAGACCTCTACTACGCGCCCAACCGCTTGGCGATAGCTATCTGGGTAATCGATAATCTCGACACTAACCACTTGGCCTAATTTGGCATTGCCCTGACCTTTTGGTGGAATCAAAATGTCATGGCCGATGCGCTTATCTTCTGGCGCAACAATCAAAACACCATTCTCATTTAAGAGGCGGCCGATAACTACTTTATTGGCATGAAGAACAACTTCAACGATTTGACCTTCAGGACGACCGCGGCGGTCTGTACCCAGAACCCTAACATTGACTCTATCGCCGTGCATGACGCGAGACATTTCTCTTTCAGATAGAAAGATATCTTCACCACCATCATCGGGAATAACAAATCCAAATCCATCTCGGTGCCCTTGAACTGTACCTAAACGGTCAGCTTCACGTGGCACCAAGTCTTTTGCTTTACGCATTTAATTCCTTCGGCAATACATGCCCTGTCTATATATCTAGAGATATCTGTTTTTGTTATGAATAAGGCTACTGTATCAAACCACCAAGTCCGATGGGAAAAAGCGAAATGGGGCCAGAAATGACCTAGAAATGCCCATCCCTCTATAATAAAGGCATGCCCAGGTGGCGAAATTGGTAGACGCACCAGCTTCAGGTGCTGGCGATCGTAAGGTTGTGGGGGTTCGAGTCCCTTCCTGGGCACCAAATAGCTTAAAGTCACCCTTATGAGTCTGAATACAGGGCTCTGTCGCTCCGCTGCTGAACCCAACTTATTACCAGCCCATAGACTCCAAATTGAACCCCAACCTACTCAAAACCTCGAGCAAGAAGAATAAAGGGATAAGCCTTTTTTCAGCCACTGCCCTTGGTATCGGCGGGATGATGGGTGCGGGACTGTTTTCCCTGTTGGGCACTGCAAGTGCTCATGCAGGAACACATATTCCACTAGCCTTTTTGCTTGGCGCCATTGCTGCATCCTTCTCCGTCTATTCCTATGCCAAATTAGGTGCCACGTTTCCTAGTAGCGGAGGAGCTGCCACATTCACCGTGATGAGTTTTGGCCCAGGCGTTATTTCTGGCGGTCTCAATATATTTCAATTCATAGCCTACCTAATTGCCGCCGCGCTTTACGCTGCGGGTTTTTCTGAATATGCCAACACCTTACTTGGCGGCAATTTATCACCGCTAGAAGTAAAGTTAGTTAGCGCAGGCATAGTAGTTTTTTGCGCCGGGATTAAATTTCTTGGCACCAATTTTGTTGGCAAGGTAGAGGCACTGGCGATTGGCTTTGTGACAATTGCTCTAATACTCTTTTCTATAGATGGCATTTATGTTGCCGATATTGGCGCACATAAGATGTCGAACTGGTCTATCAATGGCATTGCTATTGCTACCGGTATTTTGTACATCAACTATCAAGGCTTTGGTGTAGTCACCAACTCTTCCAATGCCATGCAAGAGCCTCGCAAGGAACTTCCGCTGGCAATGTTTTCAGCGCTTGTGCTGGTAACTATTGCCTATGTTCTAGTAAGTACCGCAGCCATCCTGCTACTATCCCCCGCCCAAATGGCAGCCTATAACGGCCATGTATTAGCGGACGCGGCCCAAATAGTGGCCGGTAAGACAGGCTTTGTTGTAATTGGTGCCTCTGCCCTTTTAGCCTGTGCTGCAGCTCTAAATGCCACGATCTTTGCCGCATCCAATATTGCTGCCGACATGGCCAATAAGAACTCAATCTCCAAAGCACTTGGCGAGTCCGTCCTAAAAACAGGGTTACGCTCTTTAACTGTATCTACCGTTTTAGTTATTGCTTTGGTATTAGCTTTCCCACTAGAGGTAGTTGGAAAGATGGCGAGTCTCGCCTTTTTATTGGTCTACGCCGCAATTACCTATGGACATATTCGTGTGCGGAAGCAAACTGGCGCCAAGCTTTGGCCACTCTGGGCCGCAATCATCATCAACCTAAGCTTGTTTGTGACTTTATTTATCAATGTGATTGATAGCGCTCGAGGAAGTGCAATCGCTCTCATTGCCGCCTTAATTGGATCTTTTGCGATAGAAGCAACATCTCGAAAATTTCTGAGAAAGAAATTACAAGCCCATTGAGCGGTGCAAGATTTTTGCTTTCATTTCCAACCAGAGACTTTCGAAGTCTTCAGTCTTTTCTTCGGACAGCTGAATAGGAGCAAAGAGACCCCCAAAAATAATGGAACCCTTCTTGACTAGAGTCTTCTCAAACTCTCCCAAGCCAATTGGCTTATCGTCCATATCCCTAGTCAGCTGAGCAGAACAGACAATCGCTTGAGCATCATCTTTATCAATCACAGCAAACTCAATATATTGTTGATTTTTTTCAACAATCACCAGAGTGCCGCGAGCATAGCAAACAGCATCATGCTGCTGAACGATATATGCCAGAAATTGATTCTTTTCTTCCTCTTTCTCATAAGGGAGATCATCTATAAAGAAAAGGTATTGGTCACCCTCGCCATTTACCAAAGTAAAGACCTTCGGCACTACCCCATGACCCAAAGCCAAATTACGGTAGTAGGATGAAATTTCTACAGCGAGATTTTCTGAAAATAAGTGCATATAAATTCAAGGGCAGATTACTCTTTACGAGTTTTAATGGATTCAATAATTTTATAGAAGGCATCCGGCTGTACCGAATTCTGCCCTTTAAATGGCTGATCCGTAATGACCAAAAGCGAGATCAAAGCCCCCATTGTGATTGGCAGAATCTTTAAGCCAAAGAAAAAAGAGTCGGATGGCAGAAATAAAGTATTGGTCCCCATCAGCGCAAACATACAAATCAGAATAACTATCCAAAATAAACCTGGCAGCCTAATAGTGGAGCGCTCTATACGAGCCTCCCTGCTCTCCGCGACCTCTTCTGACTTCTTAATGATGTCGGTGTACATGGCTGTTTGCCGATTACTATGAGGCTCAATCGCCATGAGCTTCCGAGAAATGCTACGCCATAACATATGGGTCTTAGAGCTCCCCTCACCTTTTTGCAATAAAGCCCATTCGTCATTGACGATGGAATTCATATACTCAAATAGCTCCGCACGTATAGGCCCAATAGATGGATCTCCAAATCGAGTCAGCAAACGATCCAAGTTATTGATGCGACCTGCCTCTTGAGAAACTAAGGTCTGGACCTCACGAAAATTAGTTTGCGCTTGATTCAGTAAAAAACCAATCAACAAACCACTTAAAGTAATGATGGATCCAAAAAGACCCAAGCCCAATCTAGTGCTGTCTTGGGTTGGCGCAAAGATGGGAATACATTGCAATAAGCGTGGCAATACATCTAGCAAAGTAACAAAAAAGAGGATCAGTATTAGTAAAATTTGGATATTACTTTTTTTGTATATCCAATTGAAGAGCACATCTTCACGTCGAGTGTTCATGGAGACTAGTTATTGATGTATTTATTTAAAAAATTGAGTGTGCGCTCCCAGGCCAGCTGGGCAGCCTCGGCGCTGTACTTCAAGGGAGGTAGACCACGGGCATCTGATTTGGGATTGGCGAAAGCATGTTTGGTGTCATAGCGATGGAAATCGTAATGAACGCCCGCCTGCTTTAACTTTTCCTCCAGCTGATCTACGCCGGAGATCGGGAAAAACTCATCATGCAAAGCCCAATGCGCTAGCATCGGCTTAGTAATTGCTTTTGCATCGACATACTCGAGGGGAGGGTTGCCATACCAAACTATGGAGCCATCAAGCTCAGGCACATTGCAGGCGGCCAAGATGGTGAGTGCACCACCCATACAGAACCCCGTTACCGCAACTTTGGCACTCCCGGTAGCTTTTAAATACTGAACGGCGCCACGGATATCTTGTCCAGCAGCATCACCAAAATTAAGATCTCCCATCAGATGCTCTGCTTCATTGGCTTCAATCGCCAATTTACCGCGATATAGGTCAGGGACCAATGCTCTGTAGCCAGCACCAGCAAGACGATCGGCTACTGCCTTAACCTCATCATCTAGCCCCCACCACTCCTGAATCACAACAACTCCCGGAGCATTGGACTTATCGACTGGCTCAGCAAGGTAGCCTTTTACAGTTTGCCCATCGGGTCTTTTGAATTCGATCATAGGTATCTCCTTATGCTTTTTTCGTATCAGAATGAATATATCCTACCAGCCAGAAGGTGAGCAACCCGCAAATTGCGGCACCATAGCCCACGAGGTTGTAGTGCTGCATCATGCCATCAGGCCCAATGGTGACTATCCAACCAGCCAAAACCGAAGCAATTCCTGAGGACAGCATTTGTACTGAGCCAACCAAACTCATAAAGGTTCCACGAATCTTGTTTTCAACCACTTGGCTCACCATTGCCATTGCCGGAATCATTCGACCAGATACCAGAATGAAAAATGCGGTTGAGTTAATCAGCACAATCCACAGTGGCGTTACCGGTAAATTAGTTGTTACCAAGAGTGGTACAAGACTCACAATAGCCAGGACTCTGAAAACGGTAACTTTTCCATACTTATCAGACATATGCCCTATAAAACGGGAGCTCATCAGGGTGGCTACACCGCCGCACAAATAAATTAACGAAATATAGGAGTTACTAATTCCAACATTGGAGGTGAAATACAGTGCGATATAGGGGATGACCGAGAACCCTGTAATCATAATGAGCGCCATGAAGATAAAAGCTTTGACATGCTGTGGTGCAATCAAGATCTTCAAAACCTGACTCAGTCGACTGCCTTCATGAACATGATCCAAATGCCCCGCGATCTTGGGAATATTGCGATAGCCCAAATAAAGAATCAGACTTGAAATTAAGGCAATAAAAAAGAATGGTGCGCGCCAACCCAAGCTTGGAATATGGTTCGCAAGAAATAATCCCAGAGGAACTCCTGCAACTGTCGATACTGAAAATGCAGCCATTACTGTACCTAGCGCCTTACCCCTTCGCTCAAATGGAATTGAGTCAGCAACAATGGTTTGTACTAGGGATCCTAGGATACCGCCAAAGGCACCGGCAAATGCGCGAGCAATAAAGAGCGCTTCATAGTTAGGGGCTAAGCCACAAGCAAAAGTGGCGATGATAAAGAGTGCATACAAACTTAATAGAAGTTGCCTACGCTCAAATCGGTCTACGTAATAGGTTGCCAAAATACCAGCGGCAGCTGCGGCAAAAGTATAAGAAGAAAGCAATAAACCAAATTGATGCGTGTTGATGTTGAGCTCCCGAATAAATTCAGGGCCCAAAGGCATCATGATCATGAAATCCAAGATATGGGTGAACTGTATGCCCGCCAAAGAAAACAAAAAGAAGCGTTCTCGCTTCTTGGTTTCAGTCATATGAGTGGCGGTATTCAAGGGATGCTTTACTTGGCTTAATCAATATGACATTATCAACCCTGATAAGGAAATTTGCCTGCCTTAAACCAAATGAAATTCGCCTAACTTATGTCCATTTCTACTGAAATCATTACCCAATCAACACTAGGCGGAATCCCACTTCTACCTCTGATTAGAGATACCTTTTATGGAGTTTTTGGCTTACTCCTGATTCTTCTCTTTCATGGCAGTGCGATTAATTACATCATGCTGCGTTTTGAAAGACTAACGAATGGGAATCTTAAATTTAAGCAATATAACCGCGTATTTTTTCATTTTTATGCATCATTTTTCTTTATTGCCCTGATCCATATTAGTGAAATTATTATTTGGTCGCTTTATGTCATGGCACTTGGCATCATGAATGATGGTATTCAAACCTTGCTTTTCGTGGGCAGTTGCTACACCACAGTAGGCTTCGTGGAGGATATATTGCCGGCTGGCTGGAAGAGTCTTGCCTTCTTTATTTCTTTTTCTGGATTATTTTCAGTGGCTTGGACTACCTCTACTATGATTGGCATGACCAATTCATATAAAGCCGCTTGGAATCTCAAGCACCACCAAAAAGATCCTGGCGCTTCTTAATGTAGTAGCCATAGACACAGCGATTTCCATCTCGCGATGGATCGTGTGTGTCATGAATCACCCCATCAATGATGGTGGTGAGATGCTTAGAAACCTTGGCTATGAGAACTCCATTGGGCAACTCATCCGGTCGCAAGTGAACCTGGCAACCTGCGCCTATCTTCATAGTTGGCACCCACTCAAATCCCTGAGCCAAGATGTAATCATGAAAAACATTACGGTGATTACCGTTTCTGGGCGAGGCCCCTTTGATACTTAACCTCTTAGCAAGACGATCGTTTTTGACTTGCGCATATCTTTCGTTGGCAAGCCTGAGATCTTCATACACTTGCATATAGGGAAGATTCGCTGCAATCGCAATTGATCTAACAACGCAATCCCCTGCCCCACCTTTAAAGCCAGCCTTCTCCCTACCACCATCATTTAACCGAAATGAATACCTGGAGTGAGTTTTAGAGAAGGGGTTCAGAAATCCGAACATAGACATGGGCTAATAAAAAATGGATTTGCTTTGTGGGCAAATCCATTCTTATCTAGAGCGCTAAAGAAGAATTAAGCGTGAGCCTTCTTCACTTCTAAACGCCAAGCGTGCAACAAAGGCTCGGTGTAGCCATTAGGCTGCTCAAGACCTTTGAAAATCAAGTCACTTGCTGCTTTGTAGGCATAAGAATCTTTGTAATTTGGCATCATTGGCTTGTACAAAGGATCGCCAGCATTCTGGCCATCAACCACTTTAGCCATACGCTGCAAAGTTTCATTCACTTGGTCTGCAGTCACAATGCCGTTGAGCAGCCAGTTAGCAATATGCTGACTAGAGATACGCAAAGTTGCACGGTCTTCCATCAAACCTACGTTATGAATATCAGGGACCTTAGAGCAACCAACGCCTTGATCGATCCAGCGAACCACATAACCCAAAATGCCTTGGCAATTGTTGTCCAACTCCTGCTGAATCTCTTCTTTAGACCAGTTAGCCTTCTCCACAACTGGAATGGTCAACAAATCATTGATTAAGGCTTCAGCTTCAGCTTGAGTATCAAGCTTTTCCATTTCCTTTTGGAGTTCAGCTACGTTTACTTGATGGTAATGAAGTGCATGCAAGGTAGCAGCCGTTGGAGATGGAACCCAAGCAGTATTTGCACCCGCTTTTGGATGAACAATCTTTTGCTCAACCATAGCTTTCATCATGTCTGGCATTGCCCACATACCTTTGCCGATTTGAGCGCGGCCACGCAAACCACAATCTAAACCTGCAAATACGTTACGACGCTCATAGGCTGACAACCACTTGCTGGTTTTCATATCACCCTTGCGCATCATTGGACCTGCATACATTGCAGTGTGCATCTCATCGCCAGTGCGATCCAAGAAGCCAGTATTAATAAAGGCAACACGTGCACCAGCAGCAGCAATCGCCGCTTTGATGTTCGCGCTCATGCGACGCTCTTCGTCCATGATGCCAAGTTTCACAGTATCAGCTGGCAAGCCGAGTAATTTTTCAACGCGGCTAAACAATTCGCCTGCAAAAGCCACTTCTTCAGGGCTATGCATTTTTGGCTTAACGATATAAACAGAACCCTTACGTGTATTGCCAATAGCTTGGCTTGCTGGACGATTGATATCGTACAAGGCAATCAATACAGTCACTACCGCATCCAGGATACCTTCGTAGATTTCTTTACCTTCGCCGGTGATGATGGCTGGGTTAGTCATCAAATGACCAACGTTACGGAGGAACAAGAGTGAACGGCCATGTAATGTCACAACGCCATCTTTTGCATCAACAGCACCAATGCCGGCTTTGTATTTACGGTCCGGGTTGAGTGCACGAGTAATCGTCTTATCACCCTTCTTCACTTCTTCAACCAAAGTTCCCTTGAGGATGCCTAACCAGTTTTCATAGGCAAGAACTTTGTCATCGCCATCCACCGCAGCAATTGAGTCTTCCAAATCCAAAATAGTGGAAAGCGCGGCTTCCAATACAACATCATTGATTCCAGCAGGATCGCTTGCACCAATCGTTTTGCTCTTATTGATTTCGATATCAATATGAATGCCGTTGTTACGCAAGAGGATTGAGCTTGGTGCTGAAGTCTCGCCTTGATAACCAACAAATTGCTTCTCGTCAGCCAAACCAGTTGTTGTGCCATCTTTTAACTTAACTACCAACTTATTTCCATCAACTGTGTAGGCAACAGAGTCACGGTGCGAGCCTTTAGCCAAGGGGGCCGACTGATCCAAGAAGTTACGTGCGTAAGCAACTACCTTTGCACCACGAATTGGGTTGTAAGCGCCTGCCTTAGTGGCGCCATCTTCTTCAGAGAGAACGTCAGTACCATAAAGGGCATCATATAAAGAACCCCAACGCGCATTAGCGGCATTCAATGCATAGCGCGCATTGAGAACCGGAACCACTAATTGAGGGCCGGCTTGAAGAGCCAGCTCATCATCAACATTCTTGGTGGTTGCAGTAATTTTTCCTGGAACATCAACGAGATAATCAATCTCTTTCAAAAACTTGCGATACGCAGGCATATCTTTGATTGGGCCTGGATTGGCTTGATGCCATTTATCCAAATCTGCCTGAATGCGATCACGTTTAGCTAGCAAGGCTTCATTTTTTGGAGTGAGATCTTTAACGATTTCATCAAAACCCTTCCAAAAGTCAGCACTCTTAATACCGGTACCTGGGAGTACTTTGTCTTCGATAAAACGATATAAAGGGGTTGCCACTTGAAGGCTATTGCAGGTAGTGCGCGCAGTCATGTTGTTATCTTCTTATACAAAAGTTAATAAATTAAATCGAATCGATTATTTTCCATTAATCCTGAAAAGGATGCTGGAGGAGAATGGTTTCATCACGCTCTGGGCCAGTAGACACCATTGCGATTGGCTTACCAGCCACTTCCTCGATACGACGCAGGAAGTTTTGTGCCTCAACAGGCAGTTTGCTCCACTCTCGGATACCAAAGGTTGTGCCCTTCCAGCCTGGGAAATCTTCATAGATTGGTTCGCAGCGGGCTACTGCTTCTGCACCACGTGGCAATACATCCAACTTCTTACCATCGAGGTTGTAGCCAACACATAAGCGAATGGTTTCAAAACCATCCAGAACATCTAACTTAGTAATACAAAGACCAGACAAGCCGTTGATCTGAATGGAGCGCTTCAATGCAGCAGCATCTAACCAACCAGTACGGCGAGGACGTCCAGTGACAGAACCAAATTCTTTACCCACTTCAGCTAAACGTACTCCAACTGGATCTTGTTTAGCAGGGTTGTCATGGTCATAGAGTTCGCTTGGGAACGGGCCTGCACCAACACGGGTGCAATAGGCTTTAGTAATACCCAAAATATATTGCAATGAATCTGGTCCAACGCCTGAACCAGCAGCAGCATTACCTGCTACGCAGTTACTGGATGTTACATATGGGTAAGTACCGTGGTCGATATCTAATAATGTGCCCTGGGCACCTTCAAACAACAAATTCTGACCAGATTGCTCAGCAGCATACAAAGCACTGGAGACATCCACCACCATTGGCTTAAGGCGCTCTGCGTAAGACATCGCTTCAGCCAATGTCTTCTCGTAGTTCACTGGATCTGCGCCGTAGTAATTAGTGAGTATGAAATTGTGATATTCCAAGTTCTCACGCAACTGCGCTGCAAATTTTTCTGGGTAGAACAAATCTTGTACACGCAATGCACGACGCGCTACTTTATCCTCGTAAGCTGGTCCAATGCCACGGCCAGTTGTACCAATCTTTGCTTCGCCGCGCTTCTTCTCGCGTGCATGGTCGATTGCTACGTGGTACGGCAAAATCAATGTAGTTGCTTCAGAGATTTTGAGACGTGATTGAACATCTAAGCCTGCAGCTTCTAATTCGCCAATTTCTTTGAAGAGGGCTTCTGGTGAAAGAACTACGCCATTGCCGATGTAGCAAATAACAGACTTATGCATGATTCCAGATGGAATCAATCGCAGAATTGTTTTCTTATCGCCGATGATCAAAGTATGACCAGCATTATGGCCACCCTGGAAGCGAACCACTGCTTGTGCATGATCAGTTAACCAATCTACCACCTTACCTTTGCCTTCATCACCCCACTGGGTGCCAATGACAACTACGTTACGACCTTTAGCTTGCTGCTTTGAAGACATAATGAAATCCAAAAAGATAATTACAAAATAAGTTAACTGCTCACTGCTTTAATTTAATTGCTGCCTTACTTCTTTTTTACTTCCCAAGAGTTGCCCTGCTTCACCAACTCTCGGTCACATTCGTATTCGGCAGCCTCAAGGGTTGTGCCTGCTGGAACTTGTATCACTACCTCGCCCTGACCTCTGAGGGTGGCGATAGCCTTGCTTAATTCAACATCCTCGGTCCAAGGGGCAATGATTGCCAGCTTGCGAATGCTTAAAGGCGACAAGCTTGCTAGCGTTAGCAGATCCAAAGAAAAACCAGTAGCAGGACGTGGACGTCCAAAGGCTTGGCCAACATGATCATAGCGACCGCCTCTTGCAATCGGCTGCGGTAATTGATCAACATAAGCGGCAAACATCACACCACTGTGATACTGATAGCCACGCAAATCGGCCAAATCAATACTGAGCTCTAAATTGCCAGATAGCTTTTCTGCAGCAGACACTAAACGCTCTAGATCCAATAAAGCCTGATCAATGGCAGCATGCTTAGGCAAGTCTTTTTTTGCATTTGCCAGCACTTCTGCACAGGGACCGTTCAACTCTGTCAAAGTTATCAGCGCTTTTGCAATATTAGTTGGCAAGCAAGTTGCCCATTGAGTCAGACGTGGACGATCTTTGCTTTGCAAGAGGCCATACAAAGCTTCAACCGTTTCTTTATTTAAGTTCTGACCATCTAGGATGCCAGCCAAAATGCCAGCGTGGGACAAATCTATGTAGACCTTCTCCAAACCGGCAACAGACAATGTTTTAAGCAATAGAGTAATAGCCTCTAAATCCGCTTCCCAAGTGGAGCATCCATAAATCTCAGCGCCCAACTGCAATTCTTCACGAGCAGAGCTGCCCACTGGAGTGCGAGCGTGCGCTACAGAGCCCGCATAACAGAGACGGGTAACCCCAGCGCGATTTAAGAGGTGCGCATCAATGCGTGCTACCTGGGGTGTCATATCTGCACGCAAACCCAAGGTACGGCCAGATAACTGATCAACCAACTTAAAGGTCTGAAGATTGAGATCTGAGCCGGTACCAGTTAATAAAGAATCCAAGAACTCCAAGATTGGAGGAGCAACTAATTCATAACCATAAGACTGATATAAATCCAAAACGGCACGACGCAAAGACTCAACTTTGCGAGCCTCAGCAGGCAAAACATCTGCAATATCTTCAGGAAGTAACCAGCGATTCATAATGTGAACTATTTGCTTTCTTATTTTTTGTGCAGGAACTTGAAGAACTCACCAGTCGGCTCAACCACCATCACGTCTTTCTTATCCTTGAAAGAACTTCTATACGCCTCTAGGCTCTGATAGAACTGAGCAAACTGAGGATCACGACCAAACGCTTCTGCATAGAGTGCAGTCGCTTTAGCATCACCTGCTCCCTTAATTTTTTGCGCATCACGATAGGCTTCTGCCAAAATCGTATCGCGTTGACGTTCTGCATTTGCGCGAATCTTGTCTGATTCAGCAGCACCCATGGAGCGCAACTCATTAGCAACACGCTTGCGCTCTGCCTCCATGCGGCGATAAACAGAATCACTAATTTCAGCCAATAGGTCAACACGCTTTAAGCGCACGTCCACAATCTCAACGCCTATATCAGATGCGTCATCCGCAACCTTTTTGCGTATACCCTGCATTACCTCTTCACGCTGATCAGAAATCAACTCACGCACAGTGCGCTTGGTGAACTCTTCATTTAAAGCTGAGCGAACCAACTGAGTCAAGCGATCCTGCGCCAAGCGCTCATCACCCTTAAAGCTAATGAAGAACTTACGTGGATCGACAATGCGCCATTTCACATAAGAATCTACCAGCAAGTTTTTCTTCTCAGCTGTAATGAAACGCTCCGCTTCTGGATTGTCGATTGTCAAAATACGGCGGTCAAAGAAACGAACACTTTCAAATGGTGCCGGCAACTTAACTTGGATGCCAGGATTCTCAATCACACGAACTATCTGTCCAAAAGAAAACACCACAGCATACTTACGCTGATCCACAACAAAGATGCTCGAGGACAAGACATAAATGAGTGCAACAAAGCCAATGCCTGCCGCAATTAAACGATTTGCATTCATTATCTAGACTCCCTATCGCGACTACGGAGGCCATCACGCTTATCGGCGGAATTATTGTTAGTTGAAGTGGCGCTAGAGGATGAGGTGGATGCACTTGAACCAGTAGCACCGCCTACTGTCACACTTCCCGTTGGAGTAGTTGCTCCAGATTGAACCTGTGCATTGGCAGCTTGAGCGCTTTCTGCACTCACCTGTGCAACGATCTTATCGAGCGGGAGATATAAAAGGCTATTGCTCTTAGTGGTGTCAACCAGAATCTTAGTAACGTTGTTGTACATCTCACGCATGCTATCGATATACATACGATCACGCGTCACTTGAGGAGCCTTAGAGTACTCAACCAAAACTTGTTTGAAGCGTGTGGCATCGCCTTCTGCGGTAGCTACTACACGGGCCTTATAGCCTTCAGCCTCTTGAATCAGACGTTCGGCAGTACCTTTAGCTCTTGGAATAATGTCATTCGCATATGCCTGACCCTCGCTCTTTAAGCGCTCTTGGTCTTGACCAGCTTTCACTGCGTCATCAAAGGCTGCTTGCACCTGCTCCGGTGGCTGAACGTTTTGCACAGTCACGCTAGTCACATAGATACCAGTCTTGTAGCTATCCAAAATCTTCTGAATAGAGTTTGCTAAATCAATGCCGATCTTTTCACGACCTTCATACAGCACGGTATCCATCTTGCTGCGTGCAACGATTTCGCGGACGGCTGTTTCTGCAGCTTGTACTACTGCGGCATCAGGATCGCGATTGTTAAATAAATAATCAGTAGGATCTTTCAGGCGATATTGCACAGCAAAGCGCACATCGATAATGTTTTCATCCTCAGTCAGCATAGAAGAATCTTTTTGATTCGTCGCTTTGATTAAGACTGGGCGCCCTACTTCTACAGAACGAACACCTGATAAGTTCACCGTCTCTTCAGACTGGATTGGCCATGGCATACGCCAGTTAATACCTGGCTTTGCGGTGTAGTCATACTTACCAAAAGTAAGGATGACACCTGCTTGACCCTCTTGAATAATGAAGAAGCCACTGCAAACCCACATGAAGAAGACAACTGCACCTGCAATCAGGATGCTTGCCTTTGATCCAAATGGATTGCTAAAGTTGAGATTTGGCGCACTGAAGCCACCGCTTCCACCACCATTGCCACCGCTACCACCACCTCGTTGAGAAGGCGGGGGAATGTCAGTGCTATTCGGCTTATTAGATGGCTTGCTAGCTGCGCCAGGAGATTTTTTGCCACCAAAAATGCCAGCAATTCTGTCGTTGAAATCTCTCCAGAGCTCATCCAAATCTGGAGGACCGTCTGACTTATTTGGCTGACCTGTTGGTCGAGTCTCTACCGGCTGATTGGTTTCTGGATCGGCTTTTGGAACTTGATCGCCCCCCTGCCCATCTTTAGCATCTTTGGATCCACCGGAATTGTGGCTATTACCCCATCCGGGGTCATTGACCGAAAACAGTCCTAGAAATTTACGCGTCATTAGAAAAATAGCTCGGGTTGGAAATCGGATTAAATTCAGAAGTTTCTGGTCGTTCAGGTAAAGGCTCTAAAAACTCATCCGGGGCCAATTGTTTCTTGGCACGGTTGTGCTCGACCCTTATTCTATCAGTCATTTGAGAGCATTCGGCGAGGGCTGAACGAAGTAAATCAAGCCCTAAGCCGGACTGGGCCGACAGGAAAACCTGACTAGGAAAGCCTTGCCCATCCCGCTCTAAAACAGCCCCACGGGTAAAGGTTTGAGGCATGAGGTCAATTTTGTTCATTACCTCAATCCTAGGGATGTCATCGGCCCCAATTTCCTCCAAAACGGCCTCAACTTCAGCCTTTTGCTCCCTAGCTACGGGGCTACAGGCGTCTATGACATGCAAAATCAGGTCGGCATGAATGGTTTCATCCAGGGTTGCCCTAAAAGCTTCTACCAGCTGATGGGGCAAATCTCGGATAAATCCCACCGTATCGGAGACCACGATTGACCCAACCCCATCCAAATGGACCCTTCTGGAGGTAGTATCCAGGGTGGCAAATAACTGATCAGCCGCGTATGTCCCTGCTTTGGTTAGGGCATTAAAAAGGGTGGATTTGCCCGCATTGGTGTATCCCACCAAAGAGACTGAAAACACATCCTTGCGGTTTCGAGCACGTCTTTGGGTTCTTTGTTGGCGCTGTAGCTTTTCTAATTCATTCTCAAGACGCTTGGCCTTGGTTGCCAACATCCGGCGGTCCAACTCCATTTGCGTTTCACCAGGGCCACCGCGCACACCAATACCACCACGCTGACGCTCTAAGTGACTCCATGCTCTTACCAATCGAGACATGCGATAACGCACTTGCGCAAGTTCAACCTGTGTCTTACCAATGTGACTTTGCGCTCTTTGACTAAAGATGTCCAAAATCAAACCGGTGCGATCCATCACATGAAATCCAATGTGACGCTCTAAATTTCGTTGCTGCGTTGGAGATAAGGGATGATTAAAGATTGCTAGTTCTGCGCCCTGCTCTTCCATGACCCTTTTGAGTTCATTGGCCTTGCCTGAACCAATGAATAAAGCAGGATCTGTCTTGCCTTTGCGGGCAATCACACTGGCTGCGGGTATGGATCCAGCGCTATCAGCTAAAAGACTGAGCTCAGCCATGCTGTCAGCAAAATCTTCGCGCCCTGTGTCTACTCCAACCAGAACAGCGCGTGCCGCATCTACTCCAGTTTTATACAGGGCTAGCTTCTTCTAAACGGAAATCAATCGCACGAGCAGGAACAATCGTCGAGATTGCATGTTTGTAAACCATCTGCGTCACGGTGTTGCGTAAGAGGACAACATACTGATCAAAAGACTCAATATTGCCCTGCAACTTGATGCCGTTTACGAGATAGATCGAAACAGGTACGTGCTCTTTGCGCAGTGCATTGAGAAATGGATCCTGAAGTAATTGAATTTGTTTGTTATTCATACTGCCCCTTATTTATCTTTTCTGAACTACTTTTTTCGGAGTCTTGCTTTTTTAATTAAATATCAATCTTTACGACAACCTCTACTCGAGCCCTCTATATTGGTCTGATTTACGAAAAAATCAAGCCCATATCAACTTGAAGGTAAAAGCTTATCCCAAATTAACGCTTTTTGCCCTTTTTGCTTTTATCAGCATCCACGTAGGGGTTTTTGGCGGTATTCATCTGAATCCGCAAAGGCGTACCGCGTAACTTAAAGACGTCCCTAAAGCGACCTTCTAAGTATCGCTTGTAGCTATCAGTGACCCCACTCAAGGATGTGCCATGAATGACCACAATTGGGGGGTTCATGCCCCCTTGATGGGCATAACGCAATTTAGGACGTCCCATGCCAACGCGTTTTGGCTGCTGATGCTCAATTGCTTCTTGCAAGATACGAGTCAAACGTGGAGTCGGCAACTTAGCCATAGCAGCAGCGTATGCAGAATCTACGTCTTTAAAGAGCTCTTTAAGACCTGTGCCTTTTTTGGCTGAGATCGGATGAACGTTTGCAAAATCTAAGAAACGTAGTTTTTGTGCAATCTCTAAGCGAGCGCGTTCTTTTACGTACGCATCAATACCATCCCACTTATTCACTGCCACCACTAGCGCACGGCCAGCTTCAACAATAAATCCTGCGATATGGGCATCTTGCTCAGAAATATCTTGTTGCGCATCCAACATCAAAATCACGACATTACAGTCAGCAATTGCTTGCAAGGTCTTAACAACAGAAAACTTTTCAATCGCTTCAAATACTTTGCCACGGCGACGCAGACCTGCGGTATCAACCAGAATGTATGGCTTGCCGTTGCGCTCAAAGGGAACCTCAATCGCATCGCGCGTTGTACCTGGCATATCAAATGCAATAACACGCTCTTCACCGATCAACTTATTGATCAATGTGGATTTACCCACGTTTGGACGACCCACCACCGCAATCTTCATTGGGCGATTTGGATCGTTTGCTAATTCATCTTCATCTGGTTCTGCGATGCCTAGAGAATCCAATGCATCATCAATCAAACCACGCACACCATCACCGTGAGCAGAAGAAATTGGGAAAGGCTCACCTAAACCCAACTCATGAAAGTCTGCCGTGACAACGCCGGCTTGCATGCCTTCAGTTTTATTGACAGCCAGAATGACTGGGCGACCGGTCTTACGCAAGAAGTCTGCGATGACACGATCTTGTGGCGCCATTCCTAAGCGACCATCGACCAAGAAAATCACAATGTCAGATTCAGCAACGGCCTGCTTAGTTTGTTTTGCCATTTCAGCAACGATGCCGGTCTTTGCAACAGGCTCAAAACCACCAGTGTCTACGCAAATAAATGCGCGCTCACCAATGCGGCCTTTGCCGTAGTGTCGATCTCTGGTTAAGCCAGAAAAATCGGCCACCAATGCATCACGTGAACGCGTTAAGCGATTAAAGAGAGTCGACTTCCCTACATTAGGACGACCGACGATAGTGATGACTGGATTCATTTTGGACTGTACGCCGCTATTTTTCCACCTTGAGATTGAACCAAGATGAGGCCACCTACCGCAATAGGGGCAGCCGAGATTGGACTACTGTCGTGACGAATACGTGCAACCATCTCACCATTCGCCTGTGAAAATGCATGGATGTAACCTTGAGCATCACCCATTAACAAAACTCTACCCACTGCAAGCGACTCACCGACGTCACGGTAAATTAACTGAGTATTTTCCCAAACCTGAGTGCCGTCCTTAGTTGCAAAAGCAGTGACATAGGATTTATCGTTGGCCGAGAAAACCATGTCCGTACTTTGGGAAGTACCGGTATAGCTTGAGTAATCCTTAAACCATAAAAGATTGCCTGTACGCGCCTGACCGCAACCAATGCGGCCTTGATAAGAAACCGCGCAGAGAATCTCGCCTTCCATACTAGGTTTAGCAGTAACGTCATTCAAGCGCTCAATTTCTGAAAATCCTTTTGGAAACGATACCGGGGTCTCCCACACTAAACCGCCATTGGCAATCGCAATCATGCCAAAACGTCCACCCGCAAAGCCAGTAACAATCACCTCGTTACCAATAGCCAACATGCCATAACCTACACGCAATGACAAAGCGGACTGCTGACGCTGATAGGTCCATTTTTTGGCGCCAGTTTGCGCATCCAACCCAACAAAACGATTGTCTAGAGCGCGCACAATCACTACGCCACCCGCAACTACTGGCTCACTCAATACTTCACTGCCGACACTGACTTTCCAAATCTGCTTGCCTGTGTCGTCATAAGCATAGACAGTGCCTTTGGTAGTTACAGCAACCGTGGTGCGACCATCAGAACCGGGGCCAACTGATAAGCGCTCAGGAACAGAAGCTTCCCACACCTTGTTGCCTGAAGCCAAATCAATTTTGGCTAAGTTACCTCGATGAGAAGCAACATATACAGCGTCGCCAGCAACAATAGGATGAAAGTTAAAGCCTTCTGATGAACCTATGCTAGCGGACCATACTGGCTGCAAATCAAATTGATTCGTAACCGTAGTCAGTTCAGCAGGCTTTCTCACGCGAGAGCTGCCAGAACAAGCGACTAAAGCTATTACCACGGAACCCAATATCAAGGCAGCGCCTAGGCGCATCGGCAAACGCTTCATCTCTTTAGTCATCACTGAGAAACTCCTCCAACAGCATCCAATTTAACCTTCAAGAGGCGACGCGCCTCCTCTGGAAATTCTTTTGCTTGATCTAACTTCTTCCAAGCCTCTTGATAACTCTGCTTTGCTTGATCATTTTTCTTTTGTGCCAAATACCAATCGCCACGACGCTCAAGCCAGAGGGACTCAAAACCAGCGACAGGTTTCTGATTCAGAATTTGATCTGCCTCAGCGAAATCCTTTTCTCCGCCCAGCTCAATTAACTGCGTCACTAAACGTAACTTTGCCAATGCCAAGTAGCCATCGTTAGAAGCATTCTTAGCAGCCCAACGCAAATAATCTAAAGCTTTATTGCCATCACCAGCATCTGATACGATACGAGCAGCAATTAAGCTAGACATCGCCGCATACGGTGTACGACCAAAATCTTTTTGCAAATCATCTGCAGCGCGCAAGGTTTGATCTTTATCGCCCTTAGCGATTGCACCAACCATCGTTTCATATAATTTGGAGGCTTCAAGCGCCTGACTATTGCGCCACCACTGATAACCACTATAAGCAGCATAGGCAAATAAAGCAGCAGTAATCACGCCTGTAATGAGATTGCGATATTTTTGCCAAAACGCTTTGAATTGGTCTAATTGTTCTTGTTCTTCTAGATCTAAAGGCATGTCAATCCAAACTAATTAATAAGTAATTTATAAGTATTAGGCTAATTCTATTCGGAGGCGCCTACCAGGGCATCAATTGCTGCCCCCAAGACATCATCCAAAGGAACAGACTTCTGTTCACCTGTACCTCGCAGATCCTTGAGTTGAGCCTCGTTCTTAGCCAATTCATCAGGGCCAATAATGACCGCAAAGGCAGCCCCACTACTATCCGCCTTCTTCATTTGGGACTTAAAGCTAGCGGATTGACCGTCTGGAGGGCAGAAAAGAATGGTATCAATGCCGGCGCTACGTAAACGCTCGGCAATAATCATGGCAGCAGTTAAAGTTTCGCCGCCCTGGTGCAAAACAAATATATCGCATTGCGCCTGAGTTTCCGGCAATGAGCCAGAAACTTTCATGAGCTCAAGAACGCGTTCCATACCCATCGCCCAACCACATGCGGGAGCAGCTTTACCACCCATACGTTCAATTAAGGGGTCATAGCGACCACCACCGGCGATAGTGCCTTGTGCACCTAACTCATCGGTTACCCACTCAAATACAGTGAGGTTGTAATAATCTAAGCCACGAACTAAGCGAGGATTAATTTTGCAAGGAATGTTATTCGCCTTAAGCAAAGCTTGTACCGCATTAAAATGCTTCAGCGACTCTTCACCCAAGAAATCCAACAACTTCGGCGCGCCCTCGATCAAAGTCTGCATCTCTGGATTCTTAGAATCCAAAATGCGCAAAGGATTTGTAATCAGACGACGTTGTGAGTCTTCGTCCAACTGCGCTTTGTTTTGCTCGAAATACGTTACCAGGGCTGCACGATGCTCTGCGCGCTCTGGCGCTTGACCAAGAGAGTTAATCTCTAAACGAACGCCCTTCAGACCAAGCTCATCCCATAGGCGCTGACCCATGAGAATAATTTCTGCATCGATATCAGGCCCAGCAAAGCCCAAGGCTTCAATACCGAACTGGTGGAACTGGCGATAACGACCACGCTGTGGACGCTCATGGCGGAACATCGGGCCTGTATACCAAAGACGCTTAGGCCCTTCATACAGTAAATTGTTTTCAATCACGGAACGTACTAATGCAGCAGTACCTTCAGGGCGCAAAGTCAGTTGCTCGCCATTCAAGCGATCTTCAAACGAATACATTTCCTTCTCAACGATATCGGTCACCTCACCAATGCCGCGCTGAAATACTGCCGTTGCTTCCACAATAGGCGTTCTCAAAAACTCATAGCCATAAGCGCGCGTGAGGTCACGCAAAACATGTTCAAGATGCGCCCACTGAGCAGCATCGGCTGGCAGCAAATCATTCATGCCGCGTACGCCGTTAATCTTCTGCGTTTTTTGAACTTTAGCTTGTGCGTTTTGATCAGTCATTTTTATTATTGTTTTGTTATTGCTTTATTTAAATCTTAGCCGCGTAGTTTTGTTTGACGTATTCATCCACAATCACCTGAAACTCTTCGGCAATTCTCTCACCACGCAGCGTTTTTACTTTAACCCCATCTACAAACACTGGGGCGGCCGGGGCTTCTCCTGTACCTGGCAAGGAAATACCAATATTGGCATGCTTACTCTCACCTGGGCCATTGACGATGCATCCCATGACGGCCACATTCATATTCTCAACACCAGGATGGGTTTTCTTCCAAACCGGCATTTGTTGACGTAAGTAGGACTGAATATTGGCTGCTAATTCTTGGAAAGTGGTACTAGTTGTTCTACCGCAACCTGGGCAAGCAATCACCATCGGCGTGAAATTACGCAAGCCCATGGTTTGTAATATCTCCTGCGCAACAATGACTTCGTTTTCGCGAGGAGCACCTGGATCAGGTGTTAGCGAAACTCGAATCGTGTCGCCAATACCTTCTTGCAACAAGATGCCCATTGCGGCGGTTGAAGAAACAATACCCTTGCTACCCATACCCGCTTCGGTTAAACCCAAATGCAATGGATAGTCAGAGCGACGAGAGAGATCACGATATACCGCAACCAAGTCCTGCACATTACTTACCTTGCAAGACAACAAAATTTGATCAGGGTTCATACCCAACTCAACCGCTTTTTCTGCAGACTGCAAAGCAGACTGAATCAAAGCCTCAATCATCACTTCTTGCGCTGTTTTTGGGACTACTAAAGCCGCATTACTATCCATGATCGAAGCCAAGAGGTCTTGATCTAAGCTGCCCCAGTTCACACCAATACGAATCGGTTTGTCATACTTACATGCAGCTTCAATCATTTGGGCAAATTGTGGATCACGCTTCGCGCCCTTGCCTACATTACCTGGATTAATGCGGTACTTAGAGAGCGCCTTTGCGCACTCTGGGAAATCATTTAATAAAGTGTGGCCGTTGTAGTGGAAGTCACCAATGAGCGGTACCAAGACATCCATTTTGTCTAACTGCTCACGAATATAAGGAACTGCAGCAGCAGCTTCTGGCGTATTGACGGTAATACGAACCATCTCTGAACCAGCGCGCGCCAATTCTTTTACCTGAATTGCTGTACCAATCGCATCCGCAGTATCGGTATTCGTCATAGACTGCACACGAACAGGAGCGTCTCCTCCAACAGTAATGATGTTGGTTTTCCAGGCAACAGTTGCCTGACGAGTAGCGCGCTTAGGCGATGGACCTAACGGTAGTGGTGGCAAAGAATTATTAGAGCTCATTGGTTCTATTGACTAGGATCTAATCTTTAACTTAATTTTTTGAGCCACTCAATTGGGTGCTCATTTGATTCAACTTCAGCAATTTCAATTTCGGCACTGTGGACATCACGTTCACGAACTCGGGTGCGATCGACTACATCCCCTGCCAACTGGCCACAGGCGGCAGCAATATCATCGCCACGAGTCTTGCGCACTGTCGCCACCATGCCGGCATCTAGGAGAATGCCCGCAAAGGCATTCACACGCTGGGCTGACGAACGCTTGAGACCAGACTCTGGGAACGGATTAAATGGAATGAGATTGATTTTGCACTTAATGTTTCTAAGCAAGCGCACCAATTCTTTTGCCTGGATGTCAGAGTCATTCACACCATCGAGCATGCAATATTCAAAAGTTAAAAAGTCTCTTGGTGCAAATGGCAAGTAGCGCTCACAAGCATCAAGCAATTCACGTAGAGGATATTTTTGATTCAACGGCACTAGTTGATCACGCAATGCGTCATTCGGCGCATGTAAGGAAACTGCCAATGCCACTGGACAATCTTGCGCCAGACGATCAATCATCGGCACTACGCCTGATGTTGAAACGGTCACACGACGGCGGGACAAACCATAAGCCCTGTCATCAAGCATGAGGCGCAATGCAGAAACAACGTTGTCGTAATTGAGTAATGGCTCACCCATTCCCATCATCACCACATTAGAAATCACACGACCAGTATGTTCCCAACCTGGAGTAGGAAATTTTTCGATGCGGCGAATGGCTTCAGGATCATTGCGTAAGAGATGCTCAGCAAACCAGAGCTGCCCAATAATTTCACCGGAAGTGAGATTGCGCGAGAAGCCTTGATGCCCCGTTGAGCAAAAACGGCAATTAACGGCACAACCCGCTTGAGAAGAGATGCACAAAGTGCCTCGATCATCCTCAGGAATAAAAACAGACTCCACTGCATTGCCAGCACCCACGTCCAGCAACCATTTGCGGGTGCCATCTAGCGCATGCTCATCTTTAATTACAGGGAGAGAAAGTACTTCTGCTTTATCTAGCAAAGTTGCTCTAAAGCTTTTTGCTAAATCACTCATGTCATTGATGTCTGATACACCACGTTGATGTATCCACTGCATGAGTTGTTTTGCCCTAAAGGGCTTTTCATTCAACCCCGCGACATACGCTGCCATTTGGTCAGCGTCAAAATCTAAGAGATTTACGCGCGGGGAGGTCAATGCGCCTACTTATAGATAAATAGGTTACTGATTAACGATTGAAAACATTCATGCCAGGGAAGAAGAAAGCAACTTCCACAGCAGCTGTTTCAGGAGCGTCAGAACCGTGAACAGCGTTTGCATCAATGCTGTCAGCAAAGTCAGCACGGATTGTGCCTTTTTCTGCTTTCTTAGGATCGGTCGCGCCCATCAAGTCGCGATTCTTAGCAATAGCGCCTTCGCCTTGCAAAACTTGAATCATGACAGGACCGGAGATCATGAAGCTCACCAAGTCTTTGAAGAAAGGACGATCTTTGTGAACGCCATAGAACTGCTCAGCTTCGTTTTGTGACAAATGCGCCATTCTGGAAGCAACGATCTTCAAACCAGCAGATTCGAAACGGTCATAGATTTTGCCGATGACGTTTTTAGCGACAGCATCAGGTTTGATAATAGAAAGGGTGCGTTCAATTGCCATTCAAGACTCCAATAGTGATTTCAAAGGTATTTGCCAGGTTGGGGCTATAAGCCACCCCACTCCAGCGACCCCCGAATTATACATTGCCTGACCGTATTTACCCCTATGTCTGTAGGGCTAAGCCCTTGAATTTACAGGGCATAAGCCTTTATTTTGTAGGTCTTTCATATGTGGGCTTGAAATTTAGGCGTTTTGTCTATACTTACTGTCAACAGCCCTATATGGGCTCTTGTAATAACTATGAAAAAGAAGGAGTCAATATGAGTGATCTGAACTCTTACGGCTTTGGCCAAACCGGCTCAATTAGTACCGTCCAAGTACGCAACCGCGTACTCCGTAATACCTATGCGCTCCTAGCGCTATCCATGGTGCCTACTGTCATTGGCGCCTGGCTCGGTGTTGCCATGGGATTGGATCTCTTCGCTGGTAGCCCATTTATTGGCTTTATCGTGTTCATGGCAGTTGCCTTTGGCTTCTTCTGGGCAATTGAAAAGAATAAAGACACCGGTGTAGGCGTTCTCCTACTCCTCGGCTTTACCTTCTTCATGGGCATCATGATGTCCCGCTTAGTTGGCTACACACTGAATAGCTATAGCAATGGTGCAACTCTCATCATGTTGTCATTCGGCGGCACTGCTGCAATCTTCGCCACTATGGCAACCATTGCAACTGTAAGCAAGAGCGACTTTGCTGGCATGGGCAAGTGGCTCATGGTTGGCGTGCTGCTCTTGATCGTTGCCTCATTAGCAAACATCTGGCTGCAGTTACCTGCTTTGATGCTGACTGTGATGGTTCTAGCTATTGCAATCTTCTCAGCCTTTATCTTGGTTGATGTACAGCGCGTGATCAACGGAGGCGAGACCAACTACATCATGGCTACATTAGCTATTTACTTGGATGTGTATAACGTCTTTACCAACTTACTTGCCCTATTGGGTATTGTTGGCGGTAACAGAGATTAAGTAATTCTTAGAACAGAAGTGTGATGTTCTCTGAAGGCGCCTGCAGGCGCCTTTTTATTTGTTACAAAATAAGCTTCGTGTGAATTGTTTGCAACTAGAAACTAAACAGCTACAAACATACTCACAGCATAAGACAGCGCCATCAAAATAAATAAGAGGGCAAAACTATCTGAGGCTTTCATGGCGGACTCCCAAAAGTAATTTACGGGTTTGGCAGTAATGAATCTCTGCGTAGATTCAATCTACTCTTGGGCTGGGGTGAGGTATTTACCAGGCGCACTGGATTTAGGCTCTATGCACTAAATTGAGGCAATCTAGGGCAGTTAAGGGTGAAAATACCGCTAAATCAATGACTTGGATGACTAGGAGCGATCAAAAACCGCTATAGACTCCACATGGGAGGTGTGAGGGAACATATTGATAATCCCTGCGCTACTCAAGGAGTAGCCTGCTTGATGGCACAGGATCTCAACATCCCTTGCTAGCGTTTTGGGATTGCAGGAGACATACACAATGCGCTGAGGGAGCAAGTCACTTTGCTGAAGATGTAATTCAGCTAACGCCTTGCAAATTTCCATTGCACCTTCGCGTGGTGGATCCATTAACCAGCGCTCCGCCTTTCCCCAAGATGCAATCGTTTCTGGCGTCACTTCAAACAAATCGCTTTGTATAAAGCTTGCTTTATCCACCAGGCCGTTATGTTCAGCATTGGTTTTTGCTCTAGTGGTTAAGCTTGCTAAACCTTCTATGCCTAAAACTTCTTTTGCTTTTCTAGCAAGCGGTAAGGTGAAATTACCAATGCCGCAGAATAAATCGAGCACACGATCTGTTGGCTTTACCTCGAGCAAGCGAATCGCCCTACTCACTAATGCGCGATTCATCATGTGATTGACCTGTGTAAAGTCCGCAGGTTTAAATGGCATCTCGATTTCAAATTCAGGCAGTCGGTAACAAAGCTTGCCAGTCTCGGGATAAAACGGCGCAACCGTCTCAATGCCTTTAGGCTGGAGCCATATCCACACCTGATGTCGATCAGCAAACTCTCGCAGCAGTTGTTCGTCGTCAGCCGTCAGGGGCTTGAGATTACGAAACACCAAGGCGGTAACTGGTTTTGACTTTTTAGGATCATCCGATTGAGAGTCTTCTGGCTCGCCAACGGCAATTTCAATTTGCGGCATACGATCGACGATAGATAAACCCATCACCAATTTGCGCATCTCTGGTAGCAAATCGGATACGTGCTTAGGCAAAATCTCACAGGCCAGCATGTCAGCCACATAGCCACTCTTACCCTCGTGAAAGCCAATGAGTACCGTGCCTTTTTTGATAGAGCGATTAACGGCGCTGAGGCGTGCACGATGACGGTATTCCCAAGTAGGACCGCCCATAGGACGCAGAATTTCTCCTGGCTTTACTTTTCCGATATGTTGCAAATCATCTTCGAGTACACGCTGCTTCATGGCAACTTGCGCACGAATATCTAAATGCTGCATCGTGCAGCCACCGCAAACACCAAAGGCTTTACATTTGGGCTCAGCCCGAAACACAGCAGGCTTCAGAATATCGCGAACTTTAGCTTTGCTAAAACGGGCTTTATCACTGGTGATGGTGTAAGTTACTAGCTCAGTTGGTAACGCACCTTTGATGAAAATGACTTTACCACTTTGACCCTGGGCCAGCTCTTCCTCATTAGGCGTTAAGCGCGCAATCCCTTGAGCATCGAGATCTAAGGCTTCAACTTTGATTGGCTCAGTCACCTCAATATTGACTGGCTTATCCCCTCTACGCATCTGCTGAAAAACCCTGGAGATATTCTTGCCATTGAGCGCCATTGGGCTCTTTAGCTTCTTTTTCTAAATAGGCTTTTACAAACTCAATCTCTTCTTGGTACTCCTCGAGAGAGAAGCCACCACGCAGCAACTGAAAGCGGCAATACATGAGATAAGTGTTGACCACATCGGTCTCACAGTAACGGCGAATATCATTAATCTTGCCATCCTGATACGCGGGCCATACCTGGCTGCCGTCCATGCCCATCTTGCCCGGAAAGCCACATAACTTAGCCAAGCCATCAAGAGGCGCATTGGCGCGACCATTAAATTTAGCCAGTAGATCCATCATATCGAGATGACGCATGTGATATCGACTGATGTAGTTATTCCATTTAAATTCACGGCTATCAGACTCTTGGCTCTCGCCCATCTCCCAATAACGTGGTGCTTGAATGTGATTTGCTAGAGAGCGATAGTGCAATACCGGTAAGTCAAAGCCACTGCCATTCCAAGAAACCAATTGCGGCGTATATTTTTCAATGAGGTCAAAGAAGGCTTGAACCAAAACCTTTTCATCATCTTGTGGGGTGCCTAGGGTACCCACTTTAATTTGTGGCAATCCCTCTTTGGTAGTCCTGCGAATAACGCAAGATATAGCGACAATCTTTTGCAGAAACAAGGGTAAAAATTCGCTGCCGGTTTTAGCGGCACGATCGGCCATGGCTTTGCTAGCTACCTCGGTATCGCTCATAGATTCTGGAAAGTCTTCCAGACGACGCAATCCAGCTACATCAGGAATAGTTTCAATATCGAATACGAGAACGGTCGCCATACTTACTTAAGGCAACGTTACTGTAAATACGGCGTTGGATTTACTGGTTTTCCGTTAACGCGTAATTCAAAGTGCAACTTGATTGCATTGGCGTCTGTATCACCCATCTCAGCAATCCTCTGGCCTTTACGAACGGCATCGCCCTCTTTTACCAAGAGCTTGCTGTTGTGGGCGTAAGCAGTGAGATAAGTATTGTCATGTTTAACAATGACTAGATTGCCGTATCCACGCAAGCTATTACCTGCGTAGACCACCTTGCCATCAGATGCTGCAAGAACGGGTTCGCCGACTTTACCGGCAATATCGATACCTTTATTGGTCTCGCTAAATTCAGCAATAACTTTGCCTTTAGCCGGCCAAGATAAACGGATGCCAGGTTCAGCTACGACCTCAGATTTTGCTGACTCTGGAGGAGTCGCCGGTGAATCAGACTTGTCTGCTGCTGGTTTCTTATCTGCAACACGCGCAGGCTTAGTTCCAGCAGGCGCTTTAATCAAAATCAAATCACCAACCTCAATCACATTCGGATTGAAACCAGGATTAGCTGCTTTATTCCATTGCACAACATCACGTGGCGCTTGACCATTATCTAAAGCGATGCGCGCTAAGGTATCACCTTTTTTAACTCGATAGTAACCAGGCGGCGTTGGCTCACTAGATCCACCGCTGCGATCAGTCACGCTAGCAGGCTTCGTACGGGGTGTAGAACAACCCACCATCAATATCAATGATGTGGAAATGAGCGCAACGAAGAAAGGCTTAAATAAGGTGCTTGGCATTAAATTGGTTTCTGAATTGTTGAATTCATCGTAAAACTCATACTACCCCTGATTGTAAGGGGACAAAAAAGACCCCGTCCAGTACAGTTCTTTGATAGCGCTGAGAACTCATTCTCTCCACCATCACAAGCTGCTGCTCTTTGTCATTTTTGGCAACTGGAGCAACCAGGCGACCGCCAATCGCCAACTGGTCCAATAAAGCATCCGGAATGCCCAAGCCTGCAGCAGCCAAGATAATTCCGTCAAATGGTGCGGCCTGGGGTAAGCCCAAGATACCATCGCCATAGATCAGGCGCAGATTATTAATCCGAAATGGGCGTAACTTCGTTCTAGCCATGTCATGCAATGGGCGTATACGTTCAATTGAGTAAACCTCATCTGCCAGCAAACTGAGAACTGCCGCTTGATAACCACAACCAGTTCCAATCTCTAGAACTTTGCCAAGCTTGTGCTTAGGCTTATGAAGCAATTCAATCATGCGTGCTACCACGGATGGCTTAGAGATAGTTTGCTCATGACCGATAGGCAAAGCAGTATCTTCATAAGCCTGTGCATGTAAACCCGCATCCATAAAGGCATGTCGTGGAACAGTGGCAATAGCCTCTAAAGTTTTACCGTGCTTTACGCCGCCAGCATGCACTTTTGCTGCTAGCGCTTGCCGATAGGCAGCAAAGCGTTCTGTTGGAGCCTTCAACCGCGATCCCATCCATTTGCGCGCATCGCCGCTAAACGAGCATGATGCGTTAAGTCCAACTGCATCGGCGTAATAGAAATACAGCCTTCAGCAATCGCATGAAAGTCAGTACCTTCGGAGCCCTCTTTGACATCGCCCGCAGCGCCAATCCAGTAAATCTTTTCACCGCGGGGGCTATCTTGCACTACTACTGGCTGTGAATGATGGCGATTACCCAGGCGGGTAACGCGCCAACGATAAAGATCAGCGTAAGGACGATTTGGAATATTGACGTTAAGCAGTGTTGCTACGCCATCAGCATGATTCTTACTTAAGGCAGACACCAGCATTTGCGCTACTACATCGTGCGCTGCTTTAGCGGCATCTTCAATGCGATTCCAGCCACGATCAATTTGTGAGAATGCAATACCGGGCACTCCAAACATCACACCCTCAATAGCAGCGGCTACCGTACCAGAGTACAGGGTGTCTTCACCCATGTTCTCACCTTGATTAATACCAGAGATCACTAAGTCAGGCTTTTCATCTAGGAAACCAGTCATGGCAACGTGCACACAATCGGTCGGCGTGCCATTGATAAAGAAAAAGCCATCACGTTCGCCACCAGCAACCCGATGAATTGAGAGCGGTCTTGAGAGTGTTAATGAATTTGATGCGCCACTATGGTTTTGCTCGGGAGCGATCACCGTAATACGACCCAAAGGACGTACCGCATTAACCAGAGCCAATAGGCCAGGAGCTAAATAGCCATCATCATTGGAAACCAAGATGTGAGGTTGACGATTGCTCATGAATATTGGGTTCTTTCTATTTTTCTAAATATTTATATATTACTGGCTGGGGTCAAAGAACGTGCTCTAAACCAGCCATATATCACCGGTAACACCAAGAGAGTCAAGATCGTAGTGGTTACCATGCCACCCACAATGACCAGTGCCAAAGGACGTTGCGCCTCTGATCCAATAGAGTGCGATAAAGCAGCCGGCAAGAGGCCGAGACCTGAGAGTGCCGCAGTCATCAACACTGGGCGAACGCGCAATGAAGCACCCTCCACCATGATGTCCTTCATCTGACCATACTCTGTAGCAGCAGTCTTATTGATAAACGAAATCAGGATCACGCCATCCTGAATGGCAATACCAAAGAGCGACAGGAATCCAAAGAATGCCGAGATACTCAAGGTCTCACCTGCGAGATGCAAAGCAATCACACCACCAATAGCAGCAAATGGCACATTGATCATCACAATGAAAGCATCGCGGAAATTACCAAATGCGCTCACGAGCAATAGGAAGATGCCTAATAATGCCAACGGCACAATTAACATCAACTTCTTCTGCGCTTGCTTCATTTGATTGAACTGACCATCCCAGCTAATCGAATAGTTTGGCGGCAAAGTAATGTTCTTTTCTACCAAGAACTGAGCGTCTTCTACAGCACTACCTAAGTCACGGTTACGAACGCTAAACTTGATCGCAATATAGCGCTTGCCTGCTTCGCGGTAAATAAAGAATGGGCCATCCGTTAAGCGAACGCTTGCCACCATCGACAAAGGAATCTTGGTGCCATCAGGAGCCTCGACCAGCAAGCGGCCAATATCAGCCACATCATTTCGACTACCTTCATTAAGACGCACAGCAATACCAAAAGTTTTTTCATCTTCTAGCAAGTTAGTGACTGCAGCACCACCAATAGCATTTGCAACAACCGTCTGAATATCATTTACATTAATGCCGTAGCGCGCAGCGCGATCGCGATCAATCTGAATATTCAGCGTAGGCTGACCCAGCTCTTTAAGGATGCCTTCATCAGCCACACCCCGAACTTTTTTGAGTTGATTAATGACTTCATGGGCTTTTTGATCCAATACCTCAAGGTCAGTTCCGTAAATCTTGACTGAATTCTCCCCCTTAACGCCTGATAAAGCCTCGTTAACATTGTCTTGAATGTATTGAGAGAAGCTGTAAGTAATGCCCGGAATCTTATTCAGCTCTATCTCCAAATGCGCAATTAAATCCTTCTTAGAGGATCCGCTTGGCATCTTGTCCGGACTCTTTAAGTAAAGACCATATTCTTGGTTAAACACACCGGTGGAGTCAGTACCATCATCTGGACGGCCAATTTGTGCTGCAACCTTTTCAATCTCCGGTTGCTTCATAAAGGTTTCGCGCAATTGATTAGCAATCTTGACTGAATAATCAAGATCGACAGTATTAGGCAATGTCACACGCAGCCAAATATTGTTTTCTTCTAAGGTTGGCAAGAAAGCCGTACCTAGACGAGTCATGCTCAAGAGCGTAATTCCCAATACAAAGACTGCCACTGAGAATACGGTTAATGGACGATCCATCCATCTTCTTAGCAAAGGCTTGTAGCCATCCAAAATCTTGGTAATGAAAGATGGTGGCTTGTGATGTAGATTTTCACCAAATACCAGTGAGATCATTGCCGGCAAGAATGTCAGGCTCAGAATCATCGCTGCAATCAAGGCAAAGCCCATTGTGAATGCCATCGGCTTAAAGATGATGCCTTCTACGCCACCCATGAAGAACAATGGCGAATAAGCCACGATGATAATGCCAGTGGAATAGATCATGGCGCGCTGGACTTCACTGGTTGCCAGAATAATGCTTTGGTTCAGGCGCTTACCGCCCTCCTCTAAGTGGCGCATGACGTTTTCCGTCAGAATTACTGCCGAGTCAACAATCACACCAAAGTCAATTGCCCCCAAAGAAATCAAATTGGCAGGCACACTCCATAAGTGCATTTGAATAAATGACACACAAAGCGCCAAAGGAATCACGGCTGCCACAACTGCCGCCGCACGGATATTTCCTAAGAAGAAAAATAAGACTGCCAAAACGAGCGAGATACCGAAGAACAAAGTATGTTTAACAGTGCCGATCGTGATATCCAAAAGTACTTGGCGATCGTAAAAAGGCTTTACCTCGATGCCAGGAGGAAGAACGTGTTTATTAATGTTCTCCACAGTATTGCGTACACGAGCCAGAACTTCAGTGGCGTTCTCACCGCGACGTAAATAAACAATGCCCTCAACCGAATCTGGATTGTCATTGAACTGGAACATGCCTAAGCGTGGCGCATTACCGATCTCTACCCGTGCTACATCACCAATGCGAATAGGAACGCCATTATTGATGGTGACGACCACCTGCTTAATATCATCGATGTTCTTTAGAAGTCCTACGCCACGCACTACAAACTGCTGCTCACCACTAGGTAATAAGCCGCCGCCAGCATTACTATTTGCATTGGCTAAAGCGGTAGTCAGCTGGGTTACTGAAACACCTTTAGCCTGCAAACTCTCAGGACTCACAATGACTTGGTATTGACGCACCTTGCCACCAAAAGAGGAAACGTCAGCTACGCCCGGTGTTTGCTTGAGCTCTTTATAGATCTCGTAGTTTTGTAAAGTCTTTAATAAAGTTGAGGATGCGTATTCAGAGCGTACCTCGTAACGCATGATCTCGCCAGTAGCATCTGAGTCAGGGCTGATGCTGGAAGTAACGCCCGGTGGAAACGCTACGTTTGCCAAGTTAGCTAAAAAGGTTTGACGAGCCTTAAATGGATCAGCAGTGTCATTAAATTTGAGAGTAACAACCGATAGGCCAAAAAGTGATACTGAGCGGAATGCCTGTAATCCTGGAATACCTGCCAAAGCGTTCTCGACCGGAATAGTGACTTGCTGCTCAACTTCGGTAGTACTTCTTCCCGGCCACTGGGAAATCGCTTGAATAGTTAGCGGCGCAACACCTGGGTATGGCTGAATTGGCAACTTGCTCAAACTGAGCATGCCCAGACCAAGCAAAACGATGGACGCAAAAATGACAAGCGCGCGCTTCTCAACTACCCCTCGAATAAAGGAGGTGAAAACGCTCACTTAGTCCTCCTGCTTAGCAAAACGATCGTTTAACAAAACAGCGCCTTCAGCCAACACTTGCCAGCCCTGCTCTACGCCTTCAGTAATTGCAAAGCTCTTGCTATTAAGGTCATAACCTTTAACAGGCACACGACGGAATGTTTCTGGTCCTACTTTAATAATGGCATAACGATTTTCACGAACTCTCACAATAGCCGACTGCGGAACGACTACAGCATCTGCTGTACCTGTAGTTAATGATGCTGAAGCATACATATCAGGACGCAATAGATCATCAGTGTTCTCAACATCAGCACGAATTAATAAAGCACGGGTTTGCGGATCAACTGTTGGCGCAATGTAATTTGCATAGGCTATGAATTCTTTTTCTGGATACGCTTCAAGGCGTAAAACCATTTTTTGACCTTGCTTAATCATCCTAAAGTCTTGCTCAAATACATTCCCCAAGAACCAGAGCTGCTTAGGATCAGCCAATGTAGCGATTACGTCACCTGAACTTACAGCCGAGCCTGGCTCAACATTTCTCTTTACTACCACCCCTTTTAAAGGGGAGCGCATGATTAAGTTATTAGTTGTCTTACCCGTAGTTTCAATACTCTTAATGTCGCCCTCACCAGCACCAAGATTTCTCATGCGGTTAGCGGCTGCTTGTTGGGTAATGCGTGCATCACCCAACAAGTCACTCATGGTTTTATTTGCCTCGAGAACCTTGGCAGTCTTTGAAGACAGCAAATACTCTTGCTGGGCAGATAAAAATTCTGGGCTGTACATCTCCACAATTGGTGAACCAATATCGACTTGAGCACCATCGAAAGCATAGATTCGCTCTACTCTGCCAGGTGCACGAGCTGATAGGACTTTCGATTTCTCTGCGTTAAATGCCAAACGTCCAGGAACTTTAATATCAACAGGCACTTGCACTTTTTCAGCTGACTGGAAAACATAAATGGCAGGATTGAGAGTTACTCCAGGAAGCTTTAATTCCAAGATGCCACTACTTTCAACTTTGAGCGCCTTATCGGAAGCTTCAATCTTTACAGCACGATTGACGTTGGTTACACGCCCCACTACGATGCCCAAAGAAAGAATGGCAAAAGCAAAAGCGGCAAGACGAACGCGATAACGATTCTGCGGCGATAGATTCCAATACAAACCTGCTAAGCCAGCAGCAGCAACTTTTACATGGTGCGTGCCATGATCCGCGCCCTTATGCAGAATAGGCTTAACCTTTTCAGTTAAGTGTTTTAGAAACGAAAGAATTTTGTCTTTCAAAACTGCTCCTTAAAAGGGTTCTTTACCCGCTGACACCATCAATACCGCCTGCGTTTGCAATAGATTACTCTCAGCCTGAGCCAATGCAATCTCCAAGTTACGCAACTGTGTTTGCGCAGTTAATAAATCATTAAAACCTTGGCCATTATTTGAATACTGAGTCAGGCCTACCTTATAAGCTGCATCTGCCTGCGGTACTTGGCGCTCTTTTAAAAACTGGGTTTGATTCTTAGCCTGCTCGTAAGCAGCATAGGCTGTGTTTACAGCCAAGACGATTTGCTGACGATTGGAGATATTGCCCGCCTCAGCAGCCGCTTGATTACGTTGCGCTTGCTCAACCCCATACTTTTCCTTAGTGAAGAAATACAGAGGAATAATCAGATCCAATTCAAACTGATAAAACAGTGCGCCGTTATTTGCCGAGAATGGTCCACGCGGTGTGTAAGATGAACCAATCACCTGAAAGTCTGGCAAGTAAGCCTTCTTAGCTAAATCTACACCTTTGCGAGCAGCGTCTAATTGCAATGCTGAACTCTTTAAAGAAGGATGACTGCTTTCTGCATAATCCTCTAACTCAATTAGAGTTGGTACGCCGTTCATAGCACGACGAACATCGCCACGTAATACTAATTTTTCACGAGAGTGGCGACCGACTAAAGTGTTGATGTTATGCAAAGCTACGTTGAGCTGACGCTCTAAATTAAATTGATCCGCTTGAGCTGCGCTTTGCGCTACTTGGGCATTCAGATATTCAACATAAGCTGCAGCGTTATTGGCATAACGTGCTTTTGCTACATTCTTGATCATCTCTAAACGAATGACGGATTCCTTTAGAACTGCCAATTGCTTTTGTGAAGA
The DNA here is from genome assembly GCF_001595965.1 of Polynucleobacter yangtzensis. Classification (GTDB taxonomy): domain Bacteria; phylum Pseudomonadota; class Gammaproteobacteria; order Burkholderiales; family Burkholderiaceae; genus Polynucleobacter; species Polynucleobacter yangtzensis. The sequence goes on along the minus strand of NZ_LOJI01000005.1, from coordinate 60,821 downwards.
TAGAGCGCTGTAGTACAAAGTTGACAGCTGAGCACCCAATTGCAAATAGGTGGACTCTGAGCTAGCTAGTAAAGCCTCAGCATTGGTATCGGCAATGTCCGCAGCAAGACTCTTCTTGCCTGGAAACTGGAACGGTTGCGCTACAGAAATGGAGTTATTACTACTAATGCCACCAGGATATTGCTGTGATGGTGCATTTGCCCCACCCAATGCAAATGGTGAATTCACCGGCATACCGGACCATACCAACCCTACTTGCGGATTGGCTGGCGCATTAATCTGCGGAACAGTTGCTTTGGCAGATAAATACGATTCACGCAATGAAGAAAGTTGTGGATTATTTACCTTAAGTTCATTCCATAGCTGACGTAAATCCATTTCCGTCGGGCCTGATCCAATTGGCTTGGCGTAGATCTTTGGGGTATTCGCTTTTGTTACTGGCGCAAATAATTCTGCGGCTTTAGAGTTTGCACTCGACTTTTGATCTTGTGCGCCTAACTGAGCACCAATCGATGGCGGCGCAGCTAAAGAGGTATCGCCGGACTGAACAGTCACGCTAGCAGGAGCCTCAGCCGCAGAGGGTTGAGCTAGCACTAAAGATGAATTGGCTGAGGCACAAAGAGCGCAAACAAATACCGCAAATAATGTCTTGCTTTTGAGCGCCTTAACTTCGCTAGTTATATGTTTGCCAAGAATCAACAAATGCCACTGCCTCTAAATCAATCAAGTACTGTTTTTATAGCCCCGGATGCAGATTTAGATCCTATCTATGCCCGTTACAGGGGGTTTTATGAATTATATGGGACAAAAACGCAAAGTCGAATTATTTAAGTTCTCTATCTCATTGATTTTAAAGATAAAAATTATAACTAAGGTCGGTAAAACCCTTAAAACTCGGCATGAATCCTAAAAGATAGGATATTCACCGGACCCCGGGCAGCGTTATAAGCGGGATTATTGATGTGCTGGAAGTTCAAACCAGCCAAGACATTCTTGATCACAGTGGCGTTGTAATACACCTCCCCGATTCGCTCTGGGCGATACGAAATTGTTTGACCAGGACCAGCATAGTCACCAATAAAGTAAGACACCCCACCAGATTGCAAATAGTTTTTGCGATAACTGGATAAGCCGTTTTGCATCATAGAGATGCCAATCGTATCTTTAGGACGACTCCAACTTGTGCCATTCAATCCCATACCTACTGATATGGAGTTATCTGCTTCAGTAAACGACATCGTTTCAGTATGACCATCAGAAGTGAAGGCGCGACCATAGATGCCTAAGTCTTTTGTTAAAGCTTGTTCGCCATTAATACCAACACCAGTTTTGTATTGATAGTTGGTTCGTACATTATTAATTGCTTGTGTACCTTGGGCGTTATTAGCAACCACATAATTTGTCGCATCCTGAAAACGCGCCAGAATCATTCGATTACGATAAGCAAGCACACTCACCTTACCCGGTAAGTCTGCAATATTGTGTTGACGCTCTACTTCAATTTGATCGCCATAGGTATTGAAAATTTGCCAATTGAGATCGCGGCCATTAGGGGACTTTGGTGCCAACATACGAGAGGCTCTCATAACCCAATTGCTAAGGTACCATTCGCCTGCTAAGCCAGTACTATAGCCGCGTGCGTCGGCTGCGTAGTCATAAGCTAGATAGGTCATATTGCCCCAGTTCATAAACTGAATTCGAGGGTCTTTAGCGTAACGACTATCGTCAAAAATATCTAAAGTAGAAAACTGTCCGGCCGTAAGCACAACGCGATTACTGCTAACAGTTTGCGTGATTTGATTGGCCTCATTTTCGAGAACAACTTTATCGCCTTCTTGGTTAATGGTCTGACGCAGAAATGCGCGAGCAGAATAAAACTTTGCATTAAGCCCAGCTGCTTTTGTCGCCTCACCGTTAGAAAATCCGCCAAGACCAACTAAATCAGAAAATGGCACCCCAGATACCACCTCTGGATTGAAATAGATATCTGTGTTTGGGGCTAAGCGTGCACCAAAAAATAGAGTACCTGACCAGGTGTAGGCCATAGACTTTTGAGCGGACATACTATTCATGCCGGAATAGCTAGAAGTAAAGTTGTTGTAACGCTGATTGATATAAGTTGTTTGACCGTGAATATTTACAGGCAAACCAAAAAGCGTTCCTTCGGTTGGCAAGTTATCGATAGGCTCCGCAAAACTAGCAATTTGGTCCGAGCCTGATCCTGCCTTCTGCGCAAATGCAGTTGCTCCGAAAAACGTGCAAATCATGCTCAGCAGGAGAAGTAGATAAATCTTGCGGGTCATTCACAATTTCTAGTTGGTATGCCAGTGCTGAGCATTAGCAACATGCCGATAGGAAAACGAGGCAAACACAGCTTGGGATTGAAGCCCAGGGGTGGTGCAGACCAAATTATCCTCAAAAAGAGGTAATTTACCTAGTCTTTATGTCCTGGAGATGACATATCAAGGAGATTCACTGCCAAAAAAGGTTATGTCTGTACCCGGAAAACAACTTATCCAAATAAATCACTATGACTACCTAGGCGTGCAAGGTGCAATAGTTGAGGATCGGGCTTTTTATAAATTAGCAAAACATCCGGCTTGATATGACACTCACGATGCCCTCGCCACCGACCAATCAGATCATGATCTCTCAATTTCAATGGTAAGACCTGATCCAATACCAATAAATCTATCGTCACCAACAGAAGCTCTTCAATGTCCTTTTTATGCCGAGGGCTTGAATATATTCGCTTAAAGTCTCTTTTAAATACTGAAGATCTTTCAATCTCCCGCATGCAGATCCGCCATCAAATCCTTGCTGGTTTTAAACCGCTTGCCTTTGCCCGCCTCAAGCTCTGCTATGGCCTTTTTTGTTTTGGCATTAGGAACCTTCACTGAAAAAGGCAACTGCTTTTCATCTGCTATTCGCAACATCAGCATACGAATAGCATCTGAAATGGATAAACCCATTGCCTCAAGTGCGTCAGAAGCCCGATTTTTGGTTGCCATATCTATTCTGGCGCGTACATATGTATCTGCAATAGTCATGCGAGCCTCCCATTAAAAGCATTGAATTTTTATGTAGTCTTAATGTGACTACATTTTACCAGAAAGTATAAAATAAAAAAGGGGCTCAAATGCCCCTTTTTTCAGAATAGTTTGTAGGAAAAATCATTTAACGGCGGTCCATCAAGGCACGAGCTAGTGTGCCAGCGTCAACATACTCGAGTTCACCACCCACCGGAATACCTCTAGCAATACGAGTGACTTTGATGCCTTTAGCTTTGAGTACTTCACCAATGTAATGGGCGGTTGCTTCGCCCTCACTGGTGAAGTTAGTGGCCAAGACTACTTCACGAATGGGTACACCGGTATCAGGAGTCTCAATACGATTGAGTAGGCGATCAAAGCCGATTTCATTTGGACCCATGCCATCCAGTGGTGAAAGGCGTCCCATCAAAACAAAATAGTTACCTTTGAAACTGAGGGTCTGCTCCACCATCACCTGATCAGCTGGCGTTTCCACAATACATAAAAGTGATGGATCACGACGCTCATCAGAGCAAGTGCTGCAAATCTGTGTTTCTGAAAATGTATTGCAACGAGCGCAGTGCCCTACCGTTTCCACTGCCTCACCCAATGACTGAGCAAGTACAGCTGCGCCATTGCGATCGTGCTGCAAAAGATAGAACGCCATGCGCTGTGCAGACTTAGGGCCTACACCAGGAAGCACGCGTAAAGCCTCGATCAATCGACCGAGTGCATCTTGAGGTGCTTCTATGCGTGCCATTAAGAATTCAACTAAATAATTAAGTTAGAACGGTAACTTAAAGCCAGGGGGCATTGGCATACCAGCAGTGGCGCCAGACATCATCTGCGCACTAGCGGCCTCTACTTGCTTAAATGCTTCTGTGTAGGCAGTCACGATGAGGTCTTCCAACATCTCACGATCATCCATTGCACCTGGATCAATCTGTACACGTTTGAGTTCGTATTTGCCAGAGATGGTTACCTTAACCATGCTACCAGCCGCTTGGCCAGTCACTTCCAGCGCAGCCAATTCAGCTTGCGCAGTTTTCATCTTCTCTTGCATCTGCTGAGCCTGTTTCATGAGACCAGCAAGTCCACCTTTCATCATCGCTTTATTTCCTTAGTGCTTTTGAATATTAATATTTAAATTAAAGAGACTGTATTGAGTGATCGAATTAAAGTGGCTTTACTGAGCCACCAACCACCTTGGCACCAAACTCTTTTTCTAATTGCTGAATAAAAGGATCAGCCGCAATCATTTGTTCAGCATTCATTCTTTTCTCTTGATGAATCTGGGCATCAACCTTTGCAACGGTTTTGCCTTCTACTTCACCTTTTTCAATCACGATCTTCACTGGCTTACCAAAGTGTGCAGTCAGTGCATCGCATAAACGACCAACAGAGGCCTCAGAAGCTAACTGCGGCATTGGCGTCACAATCGTTGCACGCACTCCAGCCGCTGAATCATTCCAATCTTGTAACTCTGTCTGAAATGCCAACTGCTGCACCAAGCCTTTAACTGGCAGCTGACGCATCAATGCATGCCAATCGGGGCGTTCTGCTGAGTTACCTGTAGCAGCAACCGGGGCTGAAGCAACAACTGATGGTGATGGTGCTGGAGAAGCAGGTTTTGCTGCAGGCGCAGGAGCAGCCGTTCTGGATATTGGTGCAGCGGGTGCAGGACGAGCCGTATTTACTGGTGGGGCTGAAGGTGATGAAGGCGCTGGAGATGAACTACCCCCTCCACCACTGCCCGGACGAAACGCCAACATGCGCAAGAGCGTCATGGCAAAACCAGTTTGCTCATCTGGTGCGAGTGATAAATCTGGGCGGCTAGTAATCGTAATTTGATAAAAGAGTTGCGCTTCTTCTTTTGTTAATTGAGTGGCCAAGCGACGAATCTCGCCTGCTTCTGGCCAATCATCCAATACAGACTCTGGAACAACTTGTGCTGCTGCAATCTTTTGCAACAAGCTGGAGAGATCTTGCAATGCCAATGAGAAAGACATGCTGCGCTCACCCATTTCATTTGCAACAGAGAGAAGGCTTGCGCCATCTTTAGCAATCAAACAATCCAGAATGCGAATGAGATAAGCATCATCTAATGTGCCAAGCATGCCGCGCACAGACTCTTCAGTTACTTTGCCAGCGGCATAAGCAATAGCTTGGTCTGTGAGTGACAAGGCATCGCGCATAGAGCCTTGAGCCGCTTTAGCTAAAACACGCAAGGCATTGACTTCGTATTCGACTTTTTCTGAGGCAAGTACTTTTTCTAGATGCTCAACGATGAGCGGTACTGGCATTTGCTTGAGGTTGAACTGCAAGCAACGAGACAAAATAGTTACCGGGATCTTTTGCGGATCGGTTGTTGCCAGGATAAATTTGACGTGCTCTGGAGGTTCTTCCAAAGTTTTGAGCATGGCATTAAAGGCATGATTGGTGAGCATGTGCACCTCGTCAATCATATAAACCTTATAGCGGCCATTGCTTGGTGCGTAAGCTGCTTTTTCTAGAAGTGCAGCAATATCATCTACACCACGATTACTTGCAGCATCCATCTCAATATAGTCAACAAAGCGACCAGCATCGATTTCCATGCAGGCTGGGCATTTTCCGCAAGGCTCTGAAGTCATCTTGCCAGTACCATCGGATCCCGTGCAATTGAGGGCTTTGGCCATAATTCGGGCAATGGTGGTCTTACCTACCCCACGGGTACCCGTAAATAACCATGCATGGTGCAGGCGACCCTGATCCAAAGCATGGGTTAAAGCCTTAACCACATGGTCTTGGCCGACTAATTCAGAGAAGGTTTTGGGGCGCCACGAACGGGCCAATGCCAATGCTGTCATGTCTTACATTCTAACAAGCTAAAATGGAATTGGATGGGCCTCCCCGCATGGTGGGTTGGATAACCTGGTCAGGTCGGGAACGAAGCAGCCAAACCCAATTTCTACCAGTGCCGGGGGTTTGGCTCATCCACCCTACTTCAGTTAAGCGGAAGCGTTAATTTCGGCTGATTTAGCTTCACTGACTTGATCTCTTTAGCGTTGACGTCCAACTTTTTAAAGTCAAATACATAGATATTGGTGTTTTCATACATCTTGACGCTGTAAGTCATGTTCTTATTGTTGGCCACTACGCTCCATTCGGTTACTTCGTAACCACCAAGACCACCACCGTAAGGATTGCTTGCTGGCAATGTTACTGAGCCAGGTGGAATATCAAAACTTCCCAGAATGTGCCAAGCTGCATCACCCATTTGCGCAGTTGTAAAACTGGTTGGTACTGAATTAGATAAAAACAGTGCGCGAATAAAACGACTAGTGCTTAAGAAATCACCAGGCATCCCATGCAAGCCAGTGCCTGAGCTCGGCGCATCGAAAGTCGCACCACGAATTTTCATTGGCGGTTTCTCAACATTAGAAAGATTGACATAGTTACCAATATCACGCAGGTGGTACTCAAACGGTGGATCATTAGTCATGACGGTTGTTGGATTATCAAAAATCGTCAATTGGCCCTTAACGTATTCCACCACGATGCTTTTGCCATTGGCGTCATGGAAGGTGTAATGCACTAGTGGGGTGGCATTTCCATAGATTGCAAGCTTGGCACCATTGACTTTAATCTGCTGTAAGCCCGCCTTAATCTCATCTACAGTTGCAAAATTAGACAACGCATAAGTAAGCACTTGAACTGAGTTAATGCTGTTCGCTGACTCAGCAGAAGAAACTGCTTGGTATTGAGCGCTATTCGGAAGATTGAGTACGCCACCCATCAGACCTTTTTCATTCATACCATCAACCAACTCTGGCAGACCTAATGGATTCATTCCAGCGACAGCATATTTAGTAGTCCAGCTACGACCAGAACCATATTGACCATCAGCACCAATTCCCTTTAATGCGTAGTTCTTTGGAATCGTAATGAGCTCAGACTTGAGTGGCATACCAAATTCAAGGGTGCGACCATACACAGAGCCGCCATCACTACCCTTGAGCATGAAGCTAGTGCATGCATTGCTAATTAGTGGTGTAAATGCCAATGTGGCAGAAACTGAAGCAGCAAGAATTTGCTTAGTCCATGAATGTCTCATGTAATTCCCTTTATATATAGACTGATATCTCAGGAAATTCTAACTGAATAGCCAAGCAAAAGAACCCTACTATTTAGAAGATTTTCAAAATCCTGAAAATTCCCCAAATCATCCAAATAATGAGCAAAACCAGGACAGTTCGTGCGTCCAAAGAAATTCTAAATAGTTGTAATTGCTTATGAGAACACTCAATTGACACTCGCAAAGCAAGCCCTCCTCTATATAGAAGAGTTCAGCGTAGCACCTTAAGATCCGATCGAGTAGGGATTTATGATGATTTAAATGTAAGTAAGTTGGTAGACCAGGCACAATAGATCTACTCAATCTTTTCAAAGTCCCTATGCCCCAAGCCATTATTTTTGATGTAGAAGCAACCGATAAGAACGATGCCGTCATTATTGAAGCTGCTTCTTTGGATGTAACTTCGATCAATCCATTTGAAGTGAGTAATCCCTGGGTGCAGCGCTACAACCCAGGTAAACCGATTAGCTTGGGCGCTCTTGCTACACATCACATCATGGATGAAGAATTGGTCAATTGCCCTGCAAGCAGCTCTTTCCGATTGCCTGCTGGTACCAAATATTTAATTGGTCACAATATTGATTTTGATTGGATTGCCATTGGCAAACCAGAAGTGAAGCGTATCTGCACCTTGGCGCTTGCTCGCAGCCTTTGGCCTGAACTCGATAGCCATACTCAAAGCGCCCTGCTCTATCACTTTGAACGGAGTACGGCTAGAGATCAGCTGCGGAATGCCCATAGCGCATTATCTGATGTGTGGATTTGCTCAAAGATTGTTGGGCAAATCATTGATAAGCTTCATCCCATCTCTTTGGATGCTTTTTGGGAAATGTCTGAGAAAGCTCGCATTCCGAAGGTGATGCCCTATGGCAAACACAAAGGCGAACTGATTAGCCAAATGCCTGCTGACTACAAGCAATGGATGTTGCGTCAAGACAATGTCTCTGAATATCTACGCAAAGCCTTAGAAGCTAAATAGCCGGCAATCCTTGTTGCTTTTTCTGTTTTGCAATCTGCTGTAGTTTTTGACACTCCTCATTGATGCTTCCGTCTTCATTGAGAACGTCAAATGATCTGCACGTGCTCGAGCGCTGCCCGTAGATAGAACAGCGATAACCTTCTTCATGGGTATGGCGAAGAGCGATGCATGGTGCATGACCCTTCTCTGTGCCTTTCATACAAACCAGATGTGTAGAAACCCTGGTGGTTAACTCCTCTGGAACCGTTCCAGAGCCATTACCGGCAAGTTCTCCATGGTAAAAACTGACCCGGAAATACTGGCAGCACATGCCGCAATCAAAACAGGGATTTGTTAAATCCATCTAAATGAGAGAAAAAACTCTTCGGCCATTAATGCGGCTTATGTGCTGCGGTCACTATTTTTTCAGTATAGGCAATCGCTACAGCTGAAAGCACAAAGGTAATGTGAATTAAGGTTTGCCACATCAAGGTTTTTTCATCATAGGATGCCGCATTGATGAACGTCTTGAGCAAATGAATTGATGAAATACCAATAATCGCAGTTGCTAGCTTTACCTTGAGGACCCCTGCATTTACATGAGAGAGCCATTCAGGCTGATCGGGGTGATTCTCCAGTTCCAGGCGTGAGACAAATGTTTCCCAGCCACCAACAATAACCATGACCAATAAATTGGAGATCATGACGACGTCGATCAATCCTAAAACTACCAGCATCAAGGCAGTTTCAGTCATCGACTTATCTGCCATCATCGTAATGAGGTGAACTAGCTCTATCCAGAACTGCCAAACGTATACACCCTGGGCAACAATCAATCCCAAATAGAGTGGCGCCTGCAACCAGCGGGACATAAATATCCAACGCGGCAAAGGACGTAATTTTTTATCTAAGAAGGTTTCTTTATCTGGATTCATATCCGAATCTTAACCACTTTTTAGGGGTATTAAAGACTTAACAACCCTAGGGGAATTATCTACTCGCCCCTACTATGCAATAGGGAATAAGGAATCCGTGATTTCCTTATTCCCCCTCTGCCTACTGCTTATTTTCTACTCGCTGCTACCGCAATGTTCTTTACTGATACTTGCGATTAAAGATCTGCTTTGTTTCAACATCGTGACGCTTTGTATTTTTCAACACTGCGCAATAGGACAGGATCATGATCACTGCCAATGAGATGCCGTTAAAGTTATTCATCAAGTTGCTGATTGTGTTCATTTGCTTCTCCTTAATATGTTGTTGCGTGTTACTTATTTGTGAATACTTGCTGCTGAATTTCTTTATCTAACCACCGGCAACTCATCCCAGCGGGTGGTGTAGTTCGGCGATCTATTGTTTGATCTCATTTGCCACTCTTGTTTAGTGCTATTGGTTCCTGAAGCTGCGGATCTAATGGCCGCATTACCAAAGCGCGTATTGATTTCATCAACTGCTTTCATGAGATGAGCAGATTTGCCTTTGGTTTCGATATCGTCAAACAAGGATTGCTGGGCTGTGGGCTTATCGCCAATCAAATTGAGAATGACGCCTGCTTTCTTATAACGAAAGCTCGCTTGATAGATTTGCTTCAAGCCTGCCAGTGCAGCATTCGTTAATGTCAGTGTGTTATCTGTTGGGTCTGCCAGTGGAATCGTGACGCTTTGATGGTGTTGCGGTTCGTTTTTCTTAAACGGATTAGTCTGTATAAATACTGTGAGCGCACCCGTAGCGCTGTTTTGCGCTCTGAGCTTTTCAGCTGCACGGGCCACATGAGTGGCAACCGACTGCGCAAGCTCAGCTTGGCTAGTCACGGGTTTACCAAAGCTACGTGAGGCAATGATTTGTTGTTTGGCTGGCGCCACTTCTTCTAACTGCAGACAAGATGTGCCGCGTAGTTCGTAGCAAAGACGCTCCATAACTACACCAAACTGCTGACGCATTGCTTGTGGTGAAGCTTGCAAGAGATCAAATACGCTTTGAATATTCTGAGCTTTGAGTTTCTTGGCGATTTGTTTACCTACGCCCCAAACCTCGCCCACGTCAGTTTCACTCATCCACTGATAGAGCTCTTCTTTGGCCATCGCATTGACATCGCATACACCAGCAAACTGCTTGTGCTTTTTAGCCAAGTGATTGGCTAGCTTGGCTAAGGTCTTGCTAGCGCCAATACCTACACAGACTGGTAAGCCAGTAGTGTCTTTAACTTGTTGCTTGATCTTCTGACCCAACTCAATGGTGTCTTGGTATTGCTTGAGGACAGTTTCGATTTGCAAGAAGCTCTCATCGATGCTGTAGACCTCTAAGTTAGGTGTAAATGTTCTGAGTACCTGAACTACTCGGCTACTCATATCCCCATACAGCGTGTAGTTGGATGATTGAGCCAGGATGCCATGCTTCTTGGCAAGATCTTTCATCTGAAACCAAGGTGTACCCATCTTCACGCCAAGTGCTTTAACTTCAGCGCTACGCGCTACAGCACAGCCATCGTTATTCGAGAGCACCACCATTGGCACATCTTCTAGCTTAGGCTGGAATACGCGCTCGCAAGAAACATAGAAATTATTTACATCTACGAGTGCAAAGAGCGAATTTGATGAGCTTGATGTAGTTTGTGAATGGAGATTCATATCACTTGCCCTCTTTGCTGTATCTAGTGCTGGCGTTGCTGTACTTGCGCACCACTCCAACAACCACGCCCCAGATTTGCAACTCACTACCTTCGTTAAAGGTGATGGGTTGGTAATTGGGGTTTTCTGGTTGGAGCTCAATGCGACCGCGTAACTGATAGAGGCGCTTGATGGTGTATTCACCATCGACGACAGCCACAACAATGTCTTTGTGTTTTGGTTTGAGCGCTTTATCAACAACCACCTTGTCACCATCGCAAATGCCTGCGCCCAGCATGGAATCGCCCTTCACGGTGAACATGAAGGTGGCTGGCTTGTTCTGAACGAGGTAATGGTTCAAATCCAGGCCGTCCTCAGCGTAATCTGCTGCTGGACTAGGGAATCCAGCTGAAATCCGGTGACTTAGGAGCTTAAGCTCATAGACAGCAAAATGCCCCGCCAAGGCTTGTGGTGCCTGGCTTAGAGTTACTTTTGCGGGGTTCATTACTTGCGTCATAGTCATTAATATACTGTATGTTTATACAGTATATGTAAAAACTGTAAAAACAGGGCTATTTTTGTTGTTTTGGGGCTATTTGCTCAAAATTTAGGCAACAAAAAACCACCCGTAGGTGGCTTTCTCGATCTCATTCACTCTTAACAAAAAACAAAGGCGAGTATCGCCGGGTCATCCGCAAAGGCATTGGACAGATAAATACTAGCTCGATAAAACCAAGGCTGAGCAGTCTCTACGAATTCGACAATGATAGGGAAGCGTTCCATGCCTAAATGATAGTGCCTTATGCACTACTTCACTTCAACCATCTCACCCTTAGATGAAATCAAGTAAGCCTTGTTTGGCTTGTCTTCTCGGATGCGCGCAAGTTCGGCTTGGTAGCCTTGTAACTGCTTGCGATACTTTTCATATTTCTCGCTACCCACTTCTGGAATCGTGAGCTTGTAATCGATGATGACTAAATGATCATCCAGCTCCACTAAGCGATCCATGCGATAGCTCTTGCCATCTTCGCTAGCGATATCAAGCTCATTCCAGGCTTGAACCCATTCGCCTGATGTCAGATAGCGCTGGAGTTCTGGAGTGTCCAAGACTGTTTTAGTGCGAGTCAGTAGTGTTTTCGCATGCTCTTCATCCACACCCAACCAATTCATGAGCTCTTGCTCGCTTGGCATGGGTAGCTTTACTTGATTGCTAGAGTCTGGAGTAAGGAACTCGAGAAGCTTGTGGAAGTTTGTACCCTCTTCCAGAATTTCTAGGTCAGGCTCTGCTTTATCTTGTTCTAAGACTTTTTCTGCAAGCTCCTGCGCCAGGACTCCACTCTCAATCTTAGCAATTGAGTCTTGATAATTGCTCTTAGCTTGATCCCATGCAATCTGAAAGTGATCAATCTTAAATGGCGCACTTCCAAGCTCTAGCTGCATATCGCGCTGCTCTATTAGTATGTCTTTAAGGTCGAGGGTATTGAGATCTAGCACGGGAACACCTGCAGCCAGAGCTCTACCGTACCAAGAGCGCTCATTCAGTCCGGTCTTACTACTGCTAGCTGCGCCGCTAAGCCATAAGCCCTGCTTCGCTCTAGTCATAGCAACGTAGAGGAGATTCCAATTTTCATTCTGACTAACCTCATTCTCTTTTTTGAAGATAAGACTACGCTCGCCAGTGAGTGTCTTAGAGGTATACAAAGAGAGATGTGTCGGGCTGTCATGCTCTGGCGACCAATCTAACAGAACACCTCGATGCGGTGCACGCCACTCCGTATTATTTGCATCAAGCATGATGACAAAAGGTGACTCCAAGCCTTTAGCTCCATGTATTGTCATTAAGCGTACGCGCTGATGACGATCCTCCTCCGACATCTCGCTTTGCTCATCCAACTCACCAATATCTTCATTTGCCTCAGCCTCAACATCGCCCTCATCTGGCGTTTCATCATCATCGCCACGACGCATTGCATTCATCTCATCAATGAAGCGGCTTAAGCTGGGATAGCGACCGCCATCCTGATTTAAAGCGAGCTCCAGAAAAGCATCTAGATTCGCCAAGACTTGCGCCCTGGCTAGATTTTGAGCGGCAACGGCATAACTCACTCGCAAATTACTCTCGTGATAAATCAAATCCAGCAAATCATGAACTGGTAATACCTCGCCTAACCCACGCCAATGCTCTAAATACCTTGCCGCCTTCTGGGTTTGCGGGTTTTGACTAGCCTGTAATGCATCCCACCAGGAGCGATAACCTTGGCCATTGCCGCCAATACTCATACTGAGTTCTTGCATCTGCTGCTCGGTAAAACTAAAGATTGGACTACGTAAAATCTGGGCCAACGGCAAATCATGGCGAGGAGAAACCAATACTGTTAGTAATGCAATAAGGTCATCGATTTCTAATGTATTGAGAAGACCACCCAGGCGAGTACTGTCATAAGCCAAACCCGCTTCACGAAGAGCTCTTTCAAACTGCGGCAAATATTTACGACGCTTTACCAGCAAGATGAAGTCACTTGCTCTTGCAGGGCGCCAATAATCTTTGCCGTCTTTTTTATCCATCACTTGGCGCGTTGCAATTACATGATGAATTAATCGACTAACTTGCTTACCCTCTTCATAGCGCTGCTGCACATCGCTGGTTTGACCAGAATCTCGAATCGCAACATCAAAAGCTGAGCCATAACGTTCTGGCTGCTCGTTCTCCACTCGCTCAATGAGGGGCAATAATTTTGTCTCACCATCTACTGCATACGCTTCCGCTGGCATGCCTTGCTGCAGAGGCTTCCAGGCTGTAGCTTGCTTGGCGTATTGATAACTCTCCGGTAAAGCGCCTGCCAAGAACACCCCATTCACCGCATCATTAATAGCCGGCGCATTTCTGCGGGTGGTATTTTGCGATAAGGCAGCTGCATTTAGCTTTCTCACCAGAAAATCTCTAGCACTATCAAATAGTCTTGGATCAGCACGACGAAAACGATAAATCGATTGCTTAGGATCGCCAACAATAAAAACGCTTGGCATCGAACTATCATCGCCATAGCCATCCAACCATGAGCGTAATATTTGCCACTGCAATGGGTTAGTGTCCTGAAACTCGTCGATCAGAATATGTTTGTACTTTGCATCCAAGCGAGCCTGCAAATAAGAGGCATTGGCAGAGCTAGTCATTAATTGACTCACACCAATTTCTAAATCATCAAAGTCCCTCACACGCATGGACTCTTTGGCTTTTTCCATATGGGCAAGCATCGCCTCACTCATGGCAAACCATGCAATATTAAGATCTCGAATGAGGTGTTCGCTTTGCCATGCAAATAAGTCTTGATAAGCATCTACCCAGCCATTACGAATCTTCGCAATCTCTGTGGGCTCAATATTCTTTGCATTTAAATACTTGAGCATTGGGGCTGAAGTCTTAGCAATATCTGCTAAAGGAGTCCGTGCTTGAGTCAAAAAATAAGCTTGAAACTCATTGGCGATATCCATCACCGAGCCATTGGCGTCATGATGTTCAATCACTTGCTTTAAATACGCTGCTTTACCTACTTGGGTTGGGGTGCCATTTTGAAAACACTCATAGAGCATTTCTAGATCTTTTTTGGTGCCGGGAAGCTTCCAAAAAACTTCAAGTGGATTACTCTTGGCAAGGTGGGGCAAGATCTTTTTCAAACAATCTGCTGGCTGAGTATTTTTAGCAATACAAGTGTCTCGAAAGAAAGTCCATGCGCCTCTTTGTTTGAAGAGACTGTAATTCCCCATCAAGAACTTTTGAGTCTCACTCGCACCAAACTCTGCTAGCAATACGTCATAGTGCTTTTTTAAATCCTCTGGCAGATTGCCCCACCAATCACCCATACACTCTTCTTGTAGGCGCTTAGCATCTTCTCGCAAATTAAAGCCAGGCTGCACCTCTGCAGATACTGGAGCTGCGCCAAGCAAACGCCCAAACCAACCATGGAAGGTGTCAATCACGATAGCCTGCGGGCTAGATAGAACCTTGATGTATAGGGCTCTAGCCTGGGGTAACAATTGAATAGCCTCTTCTTTCGTTAGCCCTCTCATTTGCAATTCATGTGTAAGCGTTGCGTCATCTGCAGTGGAAAACTCTTCCAATAAACCGTAGAGGCGATCACGCATTTCTTGTGCGGCTTTACGCGTAAAAGTCAACGCCAAGATCTCTTGAGGCTTTGCACTGGCTAACAACAACCTGATCATACGAGCCACCAATAGCCAAGTCTTACCGCTACCCGCACAAGCAGAGACGATTACCGATCTTTCTGGATTACAGGCCAAGGAGTAATTGAACTCTTCGCTCACCACATCCCCTTTCTGCAAATGCCTCTAGCTTCGCAGTATTGACATACGCTATCTGGTGCAAATGCTTGCATAGGCTTACGCGCCCATAAGGTATTTAAATCTTGGGTGATCTGCTCTGAAAACTCTGCCATCAGTTCCGGCATGTTTTCTACTGCATACGCTCGGATACTTTTATCCCCCCCTTTATCTAAATCAGCCCTGAGACTTACCCATTCAGCCTGACTCACTATACGACCTAGGATATGAGCTGCAACCGCGTTTTCACTGGCAGCACGGGCATAGATTAAAAGCTGTGGGTCATCCAAGATATTCTCAGCACGATCCACAATCTTTTTCATCTTTTGATTTTTATAGTCAATCACCGCTGCCGCATTGCTATCAGACTGGTGAATATCAAATCGATCAGCGCGCCCTGCAATACGGATATCTCTTTGCACGCCATCGGGATCACTCAAACTTAATGTAAAGCCAACCGTTAGCTCGGCATCGTGATAACGCCAGCCCTCGTTTTCTCTTTGAATTTGCCAATCCACAAAACTAGGAATTTGTTTTTGCCAATCCCTTAGAGTTCCAAGCACTCTTGCATCGCCTGCAATGAGGCGCTCAAACTCATTCTCAGAACATTTCATTAAATGCTCGATCATCCATTGACGGCGCCCGTCTGCACCGTCATGAATGGGCGAGTGAGATTTTTCGTCTTCTGTTTTCAGCGCTTGAAAAAAGGTTTTGAGCAAAGCATGCAAAGTTTGACCCGCAAGAGAGGCATCAAAGCCTTCTTCGAATTCTTTTGCCTTGCGCAATCCCAATAAGCTGCTAACGTAATAGCGGTAAGGACAATCCCTCAAAGCCTTATAAGCGCTGGGCGAGACCGTTACCGGAATCGCTAAATCTTTATCGGGCACGCTCACCGACATTTGCAGTGGTTGAGATTTGCCTTCATAGGTCTCCGGCTTTACCTCTATCGCTTTCCAGTCTTTTAATTGGGTCTGTAAACGCTGAATCCATGCCGATGGACGTAGAGGTTCACCGCTTTTACTTTTACTTTGCCAGAGAAGATCTACTTGCTCACAGGAGACAAGCAACTGAGAGAGGTCTCTAGCCTGCTGTACGTACTGAGCTGCAAATGTAGAAGACTTGAGATAGCGGTTCAGCGTGTCCGAGAAAAATAATGGAGGCTCAGAAAATGCTGGTAGCTGCTGCTCATCACACCCAACCAACACTACCGCATCAAATTGTCGTAAGCGTGTCGAACTCAGAGGCAAGATGCTCAGGGTTGCTTGCGCCTCTTTACCAGCTTCCTCATAAGTTGCTTCTTCGATAACAGTTTTTAGCAAGCTTAACCACTCTGGTAGGCGCATCTTCAAATTTCTATAGACGCCACTACTGAGATTAAAACTATCGAGAACTTCTAACAGCTGCTTACCAGCAGCATCACTCTCTAGGCGCCCCGCCATACCTGTCTCTTTCAGGTTTTTCTGCAAAAGATCGTATGCACTAGAACAATCCACCGATAAGTGCTGCCAAGCGATGTGGAGGCGCCTTACAAACTTGATGAGGTCGATTAAATGCTCGTTGGGTGAGCCGCCATTTGACGCAGCATACTTATTGGCTCGCTCAATCGCCATGAGAAAAGTTTCCCACCCAGACTTGGCTTGACTCGCAATCAAAATATCTTCAAGTTGAGCAAGCAGTCCAATGCATGCCTCAGGGGGTTTATTCAGACTATACGGAAGATCAAAATAAGGGTTTTGTAAAAACTCCAACAATGCGCTTGCGCTTGGACCTTCTTTTGGTGCGCGTATCAACTCAAGCCAACCATCAAATGCAGCTGCGGCTCTAGTAGTTGATAACTTCCAACCGGTTTCATCCCGAATCCGTAGTGCGCTGCCTAGGCGACTTAATAAAGCTCGTGTCCTTCGAGCTGCTAAACGATCTTGTGCAACCAAGGCAATATTTTTCTTGCCAGCAATAAGATGGGACTCAATCGATTTCGTTGCAGCCCATGCCAACTCTTCAAAACGTCTTGCTGCTAGCAAGCGCCAATCATCATTTCTATTGGCTTGAATATTGCTACTCACTTGAGAATCTTCTGCAGGGTTTGCAGATGCGATATGTCCATCAGCATCAAGCCCACAAAGCGCCTCAGACCACAGAGCCACTGAACCCCAGTCTAAATCTCCACGCACCACTGGAGCGTATTGAGCATATTCATTAAGGTAGCGATCAATTAACTCTTGATCTACCGGCTTCGGATCCGCCGTCTGCACCCAAATGAATGGACGTACATTGCTATGCTGATTTTCTGCATTGGACTTTGCCAATTGCATATGTGCAGCCATTGCCAAATGTTTGCGTACAACTGGATCGCCAACGCTGCTTAAATAACGCCAGAAAGTGAGTAGCACTGCAGACTCTTCATCTACAACATTGCGCGAGAGTCCTACATAAGCTTTAGCAATCGCCTGATCTAAAACAAGCTCTACTTTTTTAAGCCAAGTCTCTGTATCCAAGTCATGCGTCTGTAGCAATTCATTTAACTCGCCTTGCAATTGCGGAATAACTGCCTCAGATAATGTGTCGCACGCATCGATGACTGCCTGCGCCAATCCCCATGCCCCTGCTTCGCTTTCTGCTTTAAACCATGCTTGTAAGGTTTTGTGTTTGCGCAAATTGACAAACACCGATAACCATCTCTCTAAATCTGTTTGCTTCTTTGGAAATTTCCATGCGCCTGGTGCTGCTTCTAGCCAATCCGTAAAACTAATGACTTGGGGCAAGAAGGCAATACTGCTCGGTAAGTCTTTGGGTCTGTTTTGCTCTAAAGCTGCCCTCACCCCAACTAGAGGCCCTGCGGTGCTGAGCACCACTAAGGGGCGCTGATTGGTTTGCACTGCACAATCCCAGATGCCTTTTGCCAATTGGGCAAGCGCTTGGCTATTAGGCGTGATTGCCCAAGCTTGCGGCTGCTTTTGGTCAGAAATGGTTGGGAAAGACTGAGACATGAAGTGTGTATTTATCTATTTTGAGCAGAACGTTCCGCTTATTGCTAATATAAGCGTTGTAACGACATAATTAAATAACTCGCTAAATAAGTCTAAATAAGGAATTTTCATGAGTGCCGGCATTAAATATGTAACTGACGCCTCTTTCGAACAAGACGTCCTCAAGTCCGATAAACCTGTTCTGCTCGACTTCTGGGCTGAGTGGTGTGGTCCTTGCAAAATGATTGGTCCGATCCTGGAAGAGCTCGCTGGCGAATACGGCGATAAGCTACAGATCGCAAAAATGAACGTGGATGAGAACCAAGGCGTACCTGCCCAGTTCAATATTCGCGGCATTCCTACCCTGATCCTTTTCAAAAATGGCACTGTGGCTGCTCAAAAAGTAGGCGCTTTGGCCAAATCTCAGTTGACTGCATTTATTGATAGTCATCTGTAAATAGTCTCAGACCACAGGTTCACCCGCTGAGCCTGTGGTTTTTACCGATTTACCGTAGTTGTCAGACCCGTTTTTTAGTGTAGTATTACTCAAACGCACTAATCAGTGCTCCGATTTCCAGCAATTTACCTCCCCCTTCTTTTAGCAAATTCCAAAATTCTGTTTTTCCACATCTGCGTGATCTTGATCAGCGCAGCGATACCTCAAAACAAATTTCCCTAATTCATTTTTATCTTTACCAACACCCGAGAACCACATGCAATTAACTGAACTCAAAGTCCTCCACGTATCCGCTCTGCTAGAAATGGCAGCTAGCTTGGAGATTGAAAACACACAACGGATGCGCAAACAAGAATTGATGTTTGCCATTCTGAAAAAACGTGCGAAGGCTGGTGAAACAGTATTCGGCGACGGCACTTTGGAAGTATTGCCTGATGGCTTTGGTTTCTTGCGCTCACCTGAAGCCTCTTATATGGCTTCTCCAGATGACATCTATATCTCACCTGCGCAGATCCGCCGCTTTAACTTGCACACTGGTGATAGCGTTGAAGGTGAAGTACGTACACCGAAAGATGGTGAGCGTTACTTTGCATTGGTAAAGGTCGACAAGATCAACGGTTTGGCTCCAGAGGCTCTCAAGAACCGCATCATGTTCGAGAACTTAACACCTTTGCATCCGAACCGCGTGATCAGCCTAGAGCGTGATATCAAGGCGGAAGAGAATTTAACTGGCCGCATTATCGATATGATCTCCCCTATTGGTTACGGCCAACGTGGCTTGATCGTAGCGTCACCCAAATCCGGTAAGACTGTGATGATGCAGCACATTGCTCACGCAATCTCTGCAAACAATCCCGATGCCATTCTCATCGTGTTGCTCGTTGACGAGCGCCCTGAAGAAGTTACTGAAATGCAACGCTCTGTTCGCGGTGAAGTAGTTGCCTCTACTTTTGATGAGCCAGCTGTGCGTCACGTTCAAGTTGCCGAGATGGTGATTGAAAAAGCAAAACGTTTAGTAGAGATGGGTAAAGATGTGATCATCTTGCTTGACTCGATTACTCGTCTTGCTCGCGCATACAACACGGTAGTTCCTTCATCAGGCAAAGTACTTTCTGGTGGTGTGGACGCAAATGCATTGCAACGCCCTAAGCGCTTCTTCGGTGCCGCACGTAATATTGAAGAAGGTGGTTCATTGACCATCATCGCTACTGCCCTGATTGAAACTGGTAGCCGCATGGATGACCTCATCTATGAAGAGTTCAAAGGTACCGGCAATATGGAAGTTCACCTTGAGCGTCGTTTGGCCGAGCGTCGTGTTTACCCATCTATTAACCTCAATAAATCTGGCACCCGCCGTGAAGAGTTGCTGGTTAAAGCTGAAAACCTCCAGAAGATCTGGGTATTGCGTAAATTACTGGCCGATATGGACGATATCGAAGCGATGAACTTCATCGTAGATAAGCTCAAATCCACCAAAAATAATGGCGAATTCTTCGACTTAATGCGTCGCGGAGGCTAATTTAGGGGTCCAGAGGGCTTTTTGGCCCTTTTTGGACCTCCAAAATGCGCTTTGTTGTTGATTTCATGGCATAATTTCGCCTTTACTGCTTTTAAAACCTGGGAAAGTATTTAAGTCAATTTGGCTCAAACGGCTACCCGCTCATAGGACTCATAATGAAACCTGGCATTCACCCCGAATATCGTGAAATCGTCTTTGTAGACGTTTCTAACAACTTCAGCTTCAAGACTCGCTCCACAATGGCTACTAAAGAGACCATTAAGTGGGAAGATGGCAATGAATATCCATTGGCCAAGATCGAGACTTCATCTGAATCACACCCTTTCTACACTGGTACCCAGAAAATTATGGATACCGCTGGTCGTGTTGAGAAATTCCGTCAGAAATTCGGTACCAAGGCTGTTGCTAAGGCATCCGGTGATGGCGCTGCTAAAACAGCTGAGAAAAAAGCTGCTGCTGCAGAAGCTAAAGCTGCTGAAAAGCCAGCTAAGAAGAAGGCTTAATACACTTCTATTCGCAGGGTATGTGAAATACCTGCTCTGCGAGATAATCAAGGCAGCGTTTGCTGCCTTTTTTATTTTGAACTGCACACATGGTCAAACTTACCGCCGCTGCCACTAAATCCATTCCGCGCATTATTATTTTTGCGCTGACTTTGGTTTATGGTTTTGCTGGCCTCTTCTTTCGGGATCCCTGGAAAAACGAAGATGCTATTGGCTTTGGTGGCATGTGGACACTCTTTCGCGGCGACTCTATCGACTGGATAGTCCCGCATTTAGCTGGTCGCGACATCTCACTTGGTACACCACTGCCCTACTGGATTGGGGCAACCCTCATTAAATGGTTTGGTCCGCTCATTGGCGCTGCTAATGCTGCTCGTTTGTATTCCGCAATCTGCTTCTTTGCTGCTGCATTAGCTATTTGGTATGCAACCTATTTATTAGGTCGTCGTCGTGAAGTGCAACCAATGGCGCTAGCTGTTGGCGGTCAGCCAGATTTGAAGAGCTACGGCATGACCTTGGCCGATGGCGCTCTACTCATCTTCTTAGCTTGCGTAGGTCTAGCTCAGCGTGCCCACGAGACAACGCCAATGATGGCGCAACTGATGGGTATCAGTATTGTTCTTTATGGGACTGTGCGTGGCTTAGATAAACCATGGCAAGGTGGTTTATGGACTGGTCTTGGTATTGCCATCGTCGCACTATCAAGCAACCTTACCTTGAGCTTAATCATTGTTAGCTCAACTATTATTGCGGTCATTGCTAGCAATGCAAAGTTGCGCTTTCGCTGGACACTTACTAGCACTGTCTTAGGTTTAATTGGTTTTGCAATTTGGCCTTTGGTTTGGTACTTAAGTGATCTTTCACCACAGTGGCGACATATTGCTGAAGAAGGTTGGCGCAACATGCCAGAAATGCGCGCTACTCCATCTATCGAATCTCTAGGATTCTTAAGCGTGAACTTCTGGGCTTACGCTTGGCCTGTCTGGCCACTTGCAATCGTTTCACTTGCTCACTGGGGTCGCACTAAAGAAGCCGGTGCCTGGCGCGCTCCACACCTCGCCATCCCATTGAGTTTATTTATTGGTAGCTTGATTTATGTTCTATTCCGCCTAGAGGCGAATGAGCATGACTTGATGATCTTAATTCCGAGTCTTTCTATCATTGCTGCATTTAGCCTACCCGTTCTGAAGCGTAGCGTGATTAGCTTTATTGATTGGTTTGCGATGTTTAGCTTTACGCTCATCGCTCTAGCCATCTGGATTATTTGGTTGGCAAAAGTCACTGGGTATCCAGAATCTACTGCGGCAAATATTGCGCGCCTACTACCGGGATTTGAGAGTCAATTTAATGTTCTGGCATTCATTGTGGCGCTCGTTATTACAGGCGTCTGGCTTGTAGTTGTTCGCTGGAGAACTTCTCGCGCTCCAAAAGAAATTTGGCGCTGCCTCATTATCTCAGCATCAGGCACAACACTCATGTGGGTCTTATTAATGACTCTCTGGCTACCCACCATTAACTATGCTAAAACCTATCGTCATGTTTCTGCGCGTTTAGTGCAAATGGTTCCTTCAGGGGGCGGCTGCGTTGATACCAGCAATCTCGGTTTTGCTCAGCTAGCCTCTTTTGAATACTTCTCCAAACTAAACCTGCGCGATGATCCGAATTGCCCTTGGATGCTAACCCACAGCCAATCCGAGGCAAAAGCCTACGCTCAATTGAACAATAAGAAGCTCACTCTACTATGGGAAGATCGTCGTGCCGCTGACCGCGACGAGCGCTTGCGTCTTTACGAAGTTATCCCAGAATAAATCGTGCTGCATTTTAAGTTATCGCGCCTGCGCGAGGATATCCCCTCCTTACTAAAACTGGCTGGACCATTACTTATTGGGCAACTAGCAGTTATTGCTTTTGGCGTTCTAGATACGGCAATGACAGCGCGCTACTCAGCTGATGACTTAGCAGCACTCGCAATGGCTTCGGCCATCTTCATTAGTATTTATGTTGGCTTAACGGGTGTGATTTCTGCACTTGCACCAATTGCAGGTCAACTATTCGGCGCTAAACGGTTTTCAGAAATCGGCGAAGAGGTTCGTCAAGCAACCTGGCTCGCTTTAGGGCTGAGCGTTTTAGGTTGCTTCATTTTGCTCAATGCAGATCATTTACTTGCTATCTCGCAGATGAATGCTGCCATTGAAGGCAAGGCAAAGCTATATCTCAATATCTTGGCAATCGGCTTACCTGCCAGCATGGGAATGCGCGTCCTGATGGCGCTTCACAATGCAGTGTCTCGCCCTACCGTGATTACAGTAGTGCAAATCATCGGCCTAGCACTTAAATTACCCCTCAATCTGCTCTTTATTTATGGCGGCTTAGGTATTGAGGGCATGGGTGGTCCTGGTTGCGCAGTTGCCACTGTAATCATCAATTGGTCATGGCTACTCATGACTTTAGGCTTTGTATTGTTTGACCGCTTTTACAAGCCATTTAAGATCTTTACGCGCTTTAGCTTGCCTAACTGGCACCGTATCTGGACTTTACTGAAACTCGGTGCGCCCATTGGCTTTAGCTACTTAATTGAGGTGACTTCATTCACCTTCATGTCTCTATTTATCGCTCGCCTTGGAACTACCGCATTGGCTGGTCATCAAATTGTGGCGAATATGGGGACCGTTATTTATATGGTGCCACTTTCCCTCTCGATTGCAACGATGACGCTAGTATCTCAATCCATTGGCGCCAATAAACCTGAGCGCGCTGAAGAGATCGGCTGGTCTTCCGTCTTCTTCACAACTGCACTATGCATCAGCATTGGCATTGCCGTTTGGATCTTAAGAGTTCAACTGCTCGATTTATATGATCCGCCGGCAGAAGTGAAAGCATTCTCCATCCCCCTCTTCCTGTTTATTGCGTTTTATCAAGTGTTTGATGCACTACAAATTACTGCGGCATTTATTTTGCGAGCTTACCGAATTGCTTTTTGGCCTATGGTCATCTACGCAGGCTCACTTTGGGGCGTCGGCCTTGGTGGTGGCTACCTCATGGGCTTTAATGTCTTAGGTAATACGCCTGAGTTCTTGCAAGGTGCTAATGGCTTCTGGGCGGGGAATAGCCTAAGCTTAGCTTTGGCTGCATGCTTTTTACTCTACCTGTTTAGAAGAACGGCGGAGCGCTATGAAAAAACGCATCCGCCGGTAGAGGTTTAATAAAAGGCTTACGCCTTTTACGTTTCTGCTCTGTTACTTATAAACCTTTAAAGTAGAAGCATCATCATCTAAACGTCTCTTTAGATTACGCTGCTGCCCTGGAGATCCAGGGTTATTGGTAATAAAGTTTTGATCAGCCAAATGCTTGCGGACATCTTCCGCCAAATCCAAAGAAGCTAACTTCATTAGCTTTGCGTTACTTGGTTTGTGACCAGTATCTCTGCCGTCGATCTGAACGTCCTTGCCTTCTCCTGAAGCGACAAATGAGGCAACGATTTGGGAGGTCTTGGTGTCAACAATATTGAAGTCCACTGTTACTTCAAGTGTTACCTGTTGTGAGGTAGATTTTGTACCCGGGATATCTGCCACATTATCTGTGCTGGAAATTTCAGCTAATACGCCATACAGCACATAGTCCGCATCACCAAAATCACCTGCCTTAATACGTTTAACGATATCAAAGAACTCGTCCCCTTGATTGGGCGTAGCTACCGTAGCCTTAGCTTGCACTACTTTATAGCCAGACTTAATTAACAAACCACGAATAGGGTTAGCCAAGTAACGCAATTCGCCATACTCACTATTGCTTTGATAGCCAGACTTCTTCATGCTTTGGGTGCTTGCACTCGATGAGCTTGAGCCTGGTGTCGCAGCATCGACCACTGGGGCTGGAGGTGCACCTGTGCCAGGACTTGTAGACTTTGGATCAGACAGGTCTGTGAACTTCACTGGAAACGCAGATGAATTTACGCCGCCCGTAATAGCAGAGGCATTTGCTTTATCGGCATCTACTTCAATTGTCTTTGGCACAATAGTTGAGGAGATGCTATTACCGGTAGTTGTTCTGGTTTCTTCAATAAAGGTTAAGTTCTTGCCTTCTCTTTTGAAGTAGATATCCGTCACAGCAATAGATTTCGAATCAGCTTTAAGAGCCTCGGCATTAATGACTGGATTCTTAGGTGGATCAGCGGGCCTTTGACCAATGATCGCCGATTCCGCACTTGGAGCAGGCGGCTTAGTAGCGCAGCCAGCCAAGAAGACTAGGCCAACACTTGCACAAGCCAATAAGGTACTTTTATTTAATAACATTCAATCCTCTACTGTATTGTGTGATGCATTAGCGCGTTGCAGTCTTACGAATCTCTTTTTCATCAGCCCACTCAAGCAGACCAGATTCGTTATTAATGAGATTCAGATTAAAGACGTAATAAACATCTTTTACATCCTTCGTATTCTTCACAATAGAAGCAATCGATCCCTCAATACGGTATTGAGCGCCTTGCATATTGCCAGTTTTGGCAATTGTGCTGTTCTTATAAAGGCCTGACTGATTCTGGCGCTTTAGCTCTTCTGTTTGATTTTGCATTTCAGAGACACTAACGGCAAAACGTACTTGACCACTCTTCATCAATTGCGTGCGGATCTTATCGGTAATCACGCGCGTATCAATATATTCAGAAGTCTTATTCTTCACGTCTGCCAAGGTCACAATTGGAGCATCCTTGCTTCCAGAGATTGCTTTGGACTGTAGCAATGATCTTGTCATTGCCTCGGCAATCATCTGCAGATCAGTAGATCCATAATTTGCATTGACTGTCTCAACAGCTTTGGCATCGCCGTAACGCACTTGTGGTCCTGAGCAAGCAGCTAGAGCAGCTACAGATAAAACAATGGCGGATAAATGGATAGTTTTGGTATTCATAGTCATTTTCAATCAGTCCTAATATCTTCAATAAGGTGTTTTATTTGTATTGGTTTAACTCAAAACGAAAGTCAGTAGCATCTGGCGTTGGGGCTATACCCATAATAACGGTCGTCTGACCTTTGCCAACTGTCACAGGTTTCCATGCTTCTTCATCCGTCACTGCCATACCGTTTTTACCAAGCCATTTGAAGCGATAAGAAACGAGATTGGATTTACTCTCATTCAAAATCGTCACTTGTGCAGTTAATACGCCATTGCGCACCAGACTTCGCATATCGGTAATTTGAATGCTATCCGTGTCACCCATTCGTACTGTCATATCCTTCATGGATGGTGTTGAGCTACAAGCCGCTAGTGCAAGTGCAATCAGAAGAATGGCAAGGTACTTATTCATCGAGGTCTTTCCTAATTAAAAAGCTGCTGAAAGCTGTTTAGCAGATTGGGTGGCTCATACGGCCTCACCCCTTCTATATTACTGCTTGCGGGGGTCTCAGAAGGAGCGGGAGCCGAGGTGGGATTGGGGTTTGATGCTGGTGCTGGAGTTGGCGTCGACGGCTGAGCTACAGCAGGCGAAGAAACAGTTGCTTTACTTACGGTAGGCGCCGGCAACTCTGGTGCTGACTCCTCAGGTTTTGGGTCCTGAAAGCCACCCAGCAACTTTTTGAATCCAGCAAAGGTACCTTCGGGTGGATTAGATTCTATTAATGCAGGCATAGGAGCGGTGGTAGCAACAACTGAGGTTGTAACTGGAAGTGGAGTAGCAGTGTTTATGACGGCAGCAGGATCAGTTGGTTTGGGTGGCAGAGCTGCGGGATCATTTGAGGTGAGCACTGTAGCTTTATTTCTGAACATCCGAATGTAGACCACGTTATACCCACCAACCAAATTGACTGTTTGTGACGCTGTTACACCAGATGGCAAAGTGTATTTAAGAACGGTGGGGCCAATTGGCAATCCCATTCTGGCCATATACGTTTGAGCTGGTAATGTTGACCAGTGGCGCACATCGGTCACATTGATGGCTTGCAAACCATATCCTGTGATCATTCCGGCAATAGCCCCAATAAGAGCGGCAGTGCCATTGTTTTGGTTATTCTGATTGCGCTGATTGGCGGCTTGTTGAGCGGCACGATCTGCTGCATATTGCGCAGTCAGTGATACTAACGCTCTTGAAGAAGCTCTTAAGACATAAGCCGGCATCTCATCACGTAAGTTCTTGCGAGCCATGGCATCAATATTCGCAACCAACTCAGGGTTAGCTACCCTATCACCTAACTGAATCAATGAAGGTCTAAAACGCTCAGTAGATTTTTCAATCACAGGGAAAGTTAAGGTGATGAGCTTTGAATTGCCACCGATATTAAATGTTTGGCTAATTTGATAAGGAATAATTTTAGGCATATACCCTGTATCAATCACGATCAAGGTATCAGCAAAAGATTTTTTACTGCGATTAGCAATATTTGAATCTAACTTAGCAATACTGGTTTTAAAGAAATTAACTTGTGGGCGCAACTCAATTGCAAGGCGATATCCTGGAGCAGCCAAACTAGCTTCACCTTGTGACTCATGAATAAAGCCTGACAAGTAATACGCTGCTGGATTTTGATAAGAGTTCTTGAGGCTACGCGTTTCTTCATCATCCAATAAATTAATTGGATAGCCGCTGATGTTTTCAATGCGACTGGTAGCGGCTTGAGTATTTGGATTGGCTTGTTGATCACGCTCTACTTTAGATACTGCAGTGACCTTGCTTTGAATAAGCTCTTCAATCACCTTCTCGCGCTGAGCCATCTTTTTCGCCTCTACCATGGCGTCATCCCAACGACCTTGTGAGAGATGATTTAAAGCTAAGGTCTGACTTAACAAAGTCACTTCATAAGGCTTGGGGTCGTACTCACTACTAAAACCTTCAGACAAAACATAGGAGCTAGCCCCTGAAAAAGAGCGTCTCAATTTGTCACTAGTCGTTAGCTCCCAACGACTTACCAATTGGTCGGCTGCCAATAGGTTTTGTGTGCTACTTGGGATCTGAGAAGGACCCTGTAAGCGCTGCACCTCACCCATCTCCATATAGTAGAGGGTATTTTTATCTTTGAATGCACTCTGAATGACAGCCGCAGTGTTCTGCAAGTCTCCGTTTTTGAACGGCTCCTTAGATTCATTCATCTTCAATTGCTGAGTCTGCGTTGCGCAGCCAACCAAGAAAGTGACTGTCAGCGCGATACCGAATTTAGAAAAGTCTAATGCTGAAAATTTAAGCAAATTGATAGGTTGGTGAATAGAGTAGAAAAACGATAATGCCTTTATTAAACTGTCATCCATTTAACGCCTGAAAACAGCTTGAAGCTGACATAAAAAGAGCTTATTACTCTAATTTTGCGCCAGATTGCTGCACTACCCTACCCCATTTAGCGGCTTCCGAAGCAATTAGCCTGGAAAGGTCCTTGGAGCTGCCAGGCGCTGGGTCTAGGCCACCAGCTAAAAGACGGGATTTAACCTCGGAATTACTCAAGGTATGACGCACCATTTGATTGAGTTGCTTTTGAATATGTGGAGGCAAATTCGCTGGTGCCATCAAAGAAAACCAGGAAACCGCTTCAAACCCGGTCAATCCCTGCTCAGCCAGAGTAGGAATTTCTGGGGCAGCATGAGAACGCTTGAGCGTGGTTACTCCTAGAGCCTGCACTTCCCCGGCCTTAATCAGAGTCAAAGAGGATGAAAGGTTGTCAAATAGCATAGAGATACGGCCGCTTAATAAATCTGGCAATGATTGGGCGCGACCCTTATAAGGAATGTGACGAATTTGAACGCCAGCCATTTCTTTAAATAACTCACCTGACATATGTAGTGAAGTGCCGACACCTGATGAACCAAAAGTCAATTGATCTGGCTTTGCTTTTGCCAACTCAATTAACTCATGAAGATTATTCACGCCTAATTTTTTATTTACAACAAGTACGTTGGGTGTACTAGCCAAAAAACTAATCGGTGTGAAATCTTTTACGGGATCATAAGAAAGCTTTTCATAAAGAGCGCCATTAATCGCATGAATACCAACAGTACCGATGAGCAAGGTATATCCATCGGGCTCACTCTTCGCAACTAGGTCAGCACCAATATTGCCGCCATAACCAGGTTTGTTTTCAACTAGCACTGGAACCCCTAAGCTTTGCTGCCAATTTTCAGCGAGTACGCGGGCCAAGATATCTGGTGCGCCGCCTGGAGTAAAGGTGACAATAATCCGAATTGATTGCTTAGGCCAAGCAGACTTTACTGCTGATTTAGATTGCCCATGAGCACTGACAGTCAATAGCAACGCTAGACAGAAAAGTAAGGCATGCTTAAAAGACTTATGAAAACGCATATTCGATGACTGTAGAACTAGACCGGGGTCTAAGTTAAAAGCCGAGGCGAGTGCGAAGCCACAGCCAACCCTCGTACTTCACGGGATCATCGGCGCAAGGGCCAATACCGCATTCCAGCAAAGTGGAAACAAGATTTCCGAATACCAACAAAATGAAAAGAATAACTAAAGTATTTGCGAACCAAGAACGTGAACGCACATCGCGATTAGGCAACATTAACAACACTGCCAAACCTAGCAATAAACCGGTGTAGCCAACATAAGCCCAAGTATAGAAATGCAATTCTAAAAAGGTTTTACCGAAGCCTTGATCGCCCGGCAAAATATGTAAGAATACCTGGCGCAATGAAACCATCATCCCCACTAGGCCACCAATAATGCCCCAGCCGTAATGAGAAGAATGCGCACCACAACGAATATTTAAGACCAATGCAAAACCAATAACCACAAATCCAATACGTTGCATTAAGCATAGTGGGCAAGGCAACTCACCAAAATAGATTTGATCTACAAATGCATAGGCCAGCATGCCAACAACAGCTAGCAGCGCAAGTTGATTACCCAACGCGGCTAATGAAGGAAAAGAATGTCTGCTCATAATGAATTACAGACTAATGTTGAGATGGCTACTTGCATGAAAACGGAACCAAACCAACAGGATTCCAATAGTAATTGCCAAAAGTATTAGGCCTGCAAGGCGTTTCTCAAACCAGACCAATACAAGTCCGATAAAAGCTGTCAGGAAAGGCAGGAACATATACATAGAGGAATTCTAGCGCAGGAGGGTCTACATATGGATAAAAACTCTATTACAGGGCTTGGGAAATGGTCTTTTCTCGATTTAAGAGACTTGCCTTTGATTAGAATAAGCCTATGACTGTCAACTCCACCCCACCCTGCTTGGATTTACATATCGACGGAAAAATTGCGCGAGTTATCTTTAATAATCCCGCAGCCCGTAATGCCCTTACTTGGCCCATGTATGAAGAGCTAAAACAGATTTGCGACTCACTGGCAAAAAACACCGATATTCGCGTAGTTATTTTTCGGGGAGCGGGAGACAAAGCATTTGTTTCGGGAAGCGATATTCAACAGTTTGTTGATCTCAAAGAGAATGAGGCTTATGAGGTAGCTGTCGATCACATCTTTGCCTCTTTACAACAACTACCTATGCCAACGATTGCCATGATTGAAGGATTGGCAGTGGGTAGCGGACTTTTAATGGCAACCGCTTGTGACTTTCGAATTTCTACACCCGAAGCGCGTTTTGGTATACCAGTAGCCAAGACCTTGGGTAACTGTCTATCACCAAGCAATCTGTCCTGGCTCGCTACTCACCTTGGCGTACCTACCGTGAAGAAAATGCTAATGACTGCAGAACTGATTAAGGCGCCAGAATTATTGGAGTCAGGTTTTCTGTATCAAACAATAGATGCATCAGAAATAGATGCGGCAACAACTGCGCTGGCACAAAAACTGGCATCGCTTGCGCCGATCACGCAAAAGGCAAGCAAGATGGCATTGGCGCGTCTACTCCAAAGCAATCTGCCTGATTGCACAGACCTTATGCGTGAAACCTACAACAGCAAAGACTTCAGAGAGGGAGTAAACGCCTTCTTAGAGGGTCGCCCACCCCAGTGGATTGGTAAGTAAGATCTAAAGAGCTGCTGACTTAGCTCTTAGAGTTTAAAAACTCCACTACGATTTTCACAAACTGATCCGGTACCTCAACATGAGGTACGTGACCGACATTCTCAATTGGCACTAGTTTTGCATTTGGAATAGCTGCCTGCGCTTTTTTTCCTAACTCCGGAAAGTTACCCAAAGACTTAACAGCTTCTGGCGGTGCAAAGCGACGTCCAAATACGGTGCGATCCTTTTGGCCAATAACCAACAACACCGGCATCTTCAGTTGCGGCAAGTCATTCACCACTGGTTTTTCTGCAATCATCTGATAGGTCAACACAGAAGTCTTTGCATAAGCTGGATAATCTGGGCCTTTTTGTACTCGTACATATACCTCTACAAATTTTTCGTAACTAGGCTGCCAAACTGGAAAATAGGTTTGCAGAAAACGACGGTAGCTAGTTTCTGTTTGCGCCATTTCTAACTTAAGAAGATCTTCATTCTTCTGTGGAGGAATATCTTTGCTGTAATCCTCAAGGCCCAGCGGATTCTCTAGGACCAACTTTTGCACTGTTTGAGGATATAGACGTGCAAAACGAACGCCAACCATTCCACCCATTGAGTTAGCGATGACTGAAACTCGCTGGATATTGAGAGACTTTAATAGAGCCTGAGTATTGGCAGCTAAATCATCGAAGTGGTAAGCCACATCAGGCTTGGAGGACTTGCCAAAGCCAATCTGATCTGGCGCAATTACCCGGTAACCCGCTTTAGATAGCCCAGCAATTGTCGGTGCCCAATAGTCGCTAGAAAAGTTCTTGCCATGGAACAAAACTACCACGCCCTTTTGCTTGCCCAAACCAGCAACATCCATATACATCATGCTAGCTGGCTGCCCTTGCAGCGAAGTCTTAAATTCTTTTACGGGGTAAGGGTATGGCCACTTACTTAAGCGCAAATCTAAAGGGGCTGCATCAGCATAGAGGCTAGCTGGAGGAGTAGGTTTGCTGGCTTGCTCATTATGGGCGCAAGAAATAAGAAGTAGAGACAGTGCGCCCGCTAAAAATACGAACCCTATTTTCTTAAGCAAAATATTCATCTAGCAAACCTCTTATTTATTTAGATAACTTTTGTCTTTAAATTAGGTAAGCCTGCAACACTACCTTCGAGCACATCACCTTTTTTCACAGGACCAACCCCTGCTGGCGTGCCCGAGAAAATGAGGTCTCCTGGCTCCAAAGTAAATAGAGTGGAAAGATAAGCAATCGTATCGGGTACGTTCCAGATCAGTTGGTTGAGATCGCCTTCTTGACGAACTTCGCCATTCACTAATAGTTTGACTAAACCTTTAGCTGGATGCCCACACTGGCTAGCTGGAGTAATCTCACCACAAGGCGCAGACTGATCGAACGCCTTACCGGTGTCCCATGGACGACCCATCTTCTTTGCCTCGCCTTGAAGATCGCGCCTAGTCATATCCAAACCAACGCCATAACCATATACATGCTCAAGTGCTTTATCAGCGGAGATATTCGCACCACCCTTGCCAATCGCTACAACCATTTCAATTTCGTGATGAACATCATTTGATAGCGCGGGATAAGCCATATCTTTACCATCAGTCACAATGGAATTAGCGGGCTTCATAAAAAAGAATGGCGGCTCACGATCGGGATCATGACCCATCTCACGAGCGTGATCAGCATAGTTACGGCCAACACAATAAATGCGATTGACTGCAAAGCGACGAGTATCACCCGTAACTGGCAAGGAAACTACTGCTGGGGGATCAATCACAAATGCTGAGCACATAAAAACCTTTCTATGAATTTTGCTAAATGAGTGTTTTATTTCTGATGAGTAGAAGTATGGCGCAATTTCAATAACAAGATACTGAGAGCCAAGGCAAAGGTCAATGCATTTGCCATGATCAGGGGCCACTTCTCAATAATGAGACCATAGATGAGCCACAAGCCCACGCCAACTGTAAACAAGGAATACATCCCTAGCGAAATACCCGAAAGATCCTTAGTACGCCAAGAGCGAATCGCCTGAGGCAGAAAGGCAATCGTGGTTAAGAATGCAGCGCAATAACCAATAATCTCAATTTGATGGGGCTCTAGGGTCATTTAGGCATTGTAATTAGGGAAATTTGCAAATCATTGACGCAGCGCATGAATTTGATATGCGTTCATAATGGAAAATCCTAACTCAACCCAACATTAAAAATACAAAATGAGACAACAAATTATTAATGGCCTAGGCCTACTCCTGTGCAGCAGCCTGATCAGCAGCCCACTCCTTGCTCAAAGCAATAGCGCGGCAATCAAAAACTATCCTGAAAAGCCTATTAAGTTGGTTATCCCCTATCCACCAGGAGGGGCAACTGACGTCATTGGCCGCATCATGGCACAAGAATTGTCCAAGTCACTTAACCAGCAAGTGATTCCAGACAATCGCGCAGGCGATAGCGGCAATATTGGAGCTGATATGGTGGCTAAGTCACCCGCGGATGGCTACACCCTTCTGATGGGCGCCCTCACATCGCACTCCATCAATGCCAATTTAGATAAAGACAAAATCAAATACAACTTGGAAAAGGATTTCACACCCGTGGATGTGGTGGGTGTGGTGCCGCTCGTATTTGTAGTGAACCCTTCGGTACCAGTTAAGAATATGAAAGAGTTCATTGCCTATGCAAAAGCGAATCCAGGTAAACTTACCTTTGCTTCATCTGGTGCTGGCGCCCCACAACGCCTTGCAATGGAAATGTTTCGCAATCAGCTTGGTTTAGATTTATTGCATGTACCTTACAAGGGTAGCGGCCCTGCGATGACCGACCTAGTTGGTGGACAAGTACTGACAATGTCTGAGACCGTACCGGCAGCCTTGCAATTTATTCAGTCTGGCCAACTAAGAGCCTTAGCGGTAACAACCTCTAAACGGATTAGCCAATTACCAGATGTGCCAACAATCACCGAAGCTACTGGCTTACCTAATTTCGATGTAGTCAGTATGTTTGGAATTTTGGCACCAGCGGGAACCCCTAAGCCGATTATTGATAAGCTCAGCGAAGACATTAAAGTGATCCTACAGCGCCCTGAAGTTCAAGAGCGTATGTTAGCTGCTGGCGTGTATGTGAATTACTTATCACCCGCCGACTCTGCGAAACGCATTCACAGAGAATTAGCAATGTGGGCAAAAGTAGTGAAAGATGCCAACATCAAAGCCGACTGATGCTGTTCGAATCCACCAACACTCTACTAAGAGTGTTGGTGATTAATTAATGCTTTTTTGTACCGGCTTTACGCGCTTCAACTTCTTTATTGATAGCGGCAATTGTTTTAGCGTCAGGTGATTTCCAATTGCCACCTGAGTTATTCACCATATAGACCAAAGCATCCGCAAAGCCTTGAATGCTGAGATTAGGATTGCCGCCTTTAGGAGGCATGGATCGAACGCCATAGTAGGCATGAGCAGTGAGCTCTACTTGCCCCTCGGCAATTAAAGGCGCCCACTTAGCCTTGTCACCAAATTTAGGGGCATTCAAAACGCCCGTACCGTGGCAATTAGCGCAGACTTGTTTATAAGTGCTCTCGCCAGATTGCGCGTTAGCAATTTGTGAAAACGTAGCGCCAAATAAACAAGACAAGATAAAGATAAAGGACTTTAAGCGCATCAGGGCACCCTCTTAGTAAATGGATGACTAAGAATGTATCTCAAATTGCAGAGATCTGCCTACACCCAATAAAACAATCAGGCTAGGCCGAGGGCGCTAGCAATCTGATAGGTGATAAATGCAGCAATATAGGCCAATCCAAAAAGATAGCTCAACATAATGACGGGAATCTTCCAACCCCCCGTCTCTCGCTTGACTGCTGCAATTGTAGATAGGCATTGAGGGGCAAATACAAACCAAGCCAATAAAGAAAGTGCAGTAGCAAGGGACCAGCCGCTAGAAATCAAGGGAATCAAAGCATCTGCAGCGTCCGCACTTGAGCTGGACAATGCGTATACCGTTGCCAAAGAGCTCACCACAACCTCACGCGCTGCCATACCAGGAACCAGGGCAATACTGATTTGCCAGTTAAACCCAATTGGCGAGAACACATAAGCTAAGGCTTGGCCTAACATCCCAGCAAAGCTGTATTGAATAGGTGACCCTGTTGCACCTTCTGGAGGCAATGGGAAACTAGACAGCACCCACAAACCAATTGTCATTACCAAAATAATGCCGCCGACTCGACGTAAGAATATTTCTGCGCGTTGCCATAAGCTGATCGCCAAGTTACTTAAGCGTGGCATGTGATAGCCAGGTAACTCCATCATCAGTGCGTTCATCTTAAATTGCTCACTCGTAAAGCGCTTCAGAATCCAGGCAACTGCCATCGCGCCCAAGATTCCAGCAAGGTAGAGCAAAAACAAAACTAAGCCTTGCAAATCAATGCCGGCCCAGAGCTTTTGCTCTGGAATAAACGCTGAGATTAGTAAGGCATATACCGGTAAACGTGCAGAACACGTCATCATCGGCGCAATCAGAATAGTCACCATACGATCACGCGAATTCGAGATGCTTCTCGTGGCCATGATTCCGGGGATTGCACAAGCAAAGCTAGAAAGCAGCGGAATAAAAGATCTACCGGAAAGACCAACCGATCCCATCACCCTATCCAAGAGATACGCGGCTCTTGGAAGATAGCCAGATTCTTCAAGCAACAGAATAAAGAAGAACAAAATCAGAATCTGCGGCAAGAAGATCACCACGCCACCTAAGCCAGCCAAAATTCCGTTGATCAATAAACTACGCAACCAACCATTGGGTAGTAACTCAGCAATATGGCCACCAAGGTATTCAACTGCATCCTTAATGAGATCCATCGGCACAGTTGCCCAACTAAAAACCGCCTGGAAAATGCAAAAGAGTAAGACCACCAAAATAATGGGGCCAAGAACTGGGTGAAGCAATACTGCATCTAGGCGATCACTTAACTGATCGGGAATGATGCGATCTAACTTCAGGTTTTGCAGAATTTTTTGTACTTGAACATTGTCTGATTCGGTATGCGCAATATGAGAAGCTACATTCTCCAAAGTAGCGTCACTTGTTCCAGTGCGCAAACTATCTAAGTTGCGCCAGTCTAGATTGGACAGAAACTGTTTAATCTCATCAGCACCATTGGATTGAATGCCAATACTGGTGAGCACAGGCAGGCCCAGCTCATTTGATAGCGCAGCAGTATCTATTTGCAAGCCTTGACGCTTGGCGATATCGAGCATGTTGAGCACTACGACACAAGGCAAGCCAAGGCGCTTTGCAGCTAACACCAAGCGTAAGTTACGACGTAAATTAATTGCGCTTAATACGCAGATCACCAAATCAGGACGCTTCTCACCTTCCGCCCTACCAAGTAATACATTGCAAGTTACCCGCTCATCAAGTGATCTTGGATAAAGGCTATATGCACCCGGCAAATCGAGAACACGAATATTTTTTTCTGAGTCTAGTGTCAGACGTCCTTCTTTACGCTCAACAGTAACGCCAGAATAATTAGCCACCTTTTGGCGACTACCAGTCAATAAATTAAATAGCGCTGTTTTGCCACAATTGGGATTGCCCAAAAGCGCTACGAGTGGCTCACTAGGAAAAAAGTGGACTTTGGATTCAGACATGCTGCAAAGATTCGACCAAAATCATGCGTGCTTCCGATTGGCGTAAGGCAAAAGTTGAAGCGCCTACGCGAACCATATACGGACCCTTACCAAGCAAACCTTTACGCAATACAGTGACTTGCTCACCAGGTAAAAAGCCAATATCTTCCAATTGCCCTTTAATTTGGGGCGCACCTTTGGGCACGTCCACCTCAGTAACGCGATAAAGACTGCCTAAGTCGACTTGGTCTAAATTCATTAAATATGCTTTTTAGCTTGTTTAAAGCCCATTATAGCGACAAATGAGAATGAATATCATTCGTTTAAAGGGCTGACTATCTGGCAATAATGCCTCTTTTGAGGCGCCTAAGGCTTGATCCAGAACAAATGGTGGGGGGATTAATACGCCCTTCAGTGGCTAAGGTGTGCTGTAACCATATTTTTGCAAGATGACTTTTGCTTTAGGTCCCTGCATAAAACGGTACAGGTCCTGCGCCTCTTGAGGTGCGCCTTTTATCAGCACCATACGCTGCTTAATAGGCTCATACATTTTTGTATCTACCGCAACATAACTCGTTTGCCTTAGAAGCTCCGGCGACTTTGCTAATGAAAATGCAGTAAAGCCAAGATCAGCGGCCCCACTAGCTACATACGTAGTGGCGGATCCAATATTGTCGGCATAAACAAGCTTGTCTTTTGCAAGATCCCACAGACCTTCTGCTTTTAAATACTGAACAGCTGCTCTGCCGTAGGGTGCAATTTCAGGCTTAGCAATCGCTACCTTATTGGCCTTACTGATTGCCTTGGCAATGTCTGACTTACTATCCGACAAATAAATGCCAGACGATGTTTTGGTGATGATGACTAACTTACCAATGGCGTAAATCGAACCATCATCCACTGTCTTGCCATTTTTGAAGAGCTCAAGTGGAAACTGCTCATCAGCCGCAATAAATAAGCCGAAAGGTGCTCCATTCATAATTTGCGCAGCGAAATTACCGGATGAGCCATAAACCACTCTCATCTCAGGCTTACCAGTAGATTTAAATTCAGCGGCAATCTCCGCAAAAGCATCTTTCATGTTGGCCGCAACAGCAATAGTGGCAACCTGTGCGAATACACTACCGGTAAGGGCAAAAGATACAGCGAGGAAGATAAAGATCCGCTTGGTCATGTCGAATCCATTCTAGTGGATTCATTGGTCTTTAGAAAACTATAACCAATCCTGAATTTGCCTATTGAGGCTGACCGCTTTATACCCCGGTGTTTCACCGGAGGCACTTCGAATCTTGCGTATCAGCTTAGAAGATGCTGGCTGAGCAGCCATCTCCTTATGCATAGCCACAAAGAAAATCTCATCCTTGAGAGGTACAAATCCCAGACCGTTTTCTAGGGCAATATTCTTCACCCCTAAGCCTACATCGGCCTTACCTGCAAGGATCGCATTGGCTACGGCTGAATGGGTAAATTCCTCATGGAGATAGCCGTTAATGTCTGAGGGATCGATTTCCTCCTCCATCAATAGGTTATCCAACAGTAAACGCGTCCCGGAGCCAATTTGGCGATTAATGAAGCGAACTTTTTTGCCAATCAGATCCTCAATCGTACGAATACGCAGTGGATTTCCCTTTTTCACTATCAAGCCTTGAATACGCTTCATCACAGGATAGATTTCAATATTGTTTTTTGATAAGCGCTGATAAATTGCTTTTGAGTTATCTTGATCAGAGACGTGGTAGCCAGCAATATGCGCTTCGTTACTGAGGAGTCTCTCTAGAGATTCGCCTGAACCCGCAATTTTGAGCTCAAGACCCTGAATTTCTCCAGCTGCCTTTTGAATAACTGAATCACTACTGGAGAAAAATTTCCAGCGCACGCTTTCTGACTTTTGTATTTTCTTAATTTCTTTTAATAATCTATCGTGATACTGAGCATCATGCTTTAAGTGCTCAGCCTGCATATCTTCAATAAACTGAATTAAAAAATTTCCAAATTCAGTCAACTCGGAACCATGGCCCTTGGTCCGAATAATTAGTGGCATACCTAATTCAGCTTCGACTTGATTGAGCTTGCCCCACGCTCCTCTATAGGAAGTGCCTGATTTTTTACTAGCAACTACTAGGGAGCTCCCCTGGCCGATATCTTTCAGCAGCTGAGAGAGCCAAATCAGATCGACAGAAGCCCTGCCATCAACCTTGGTATTAACAATCAACGTGGGGCGGACTTCAATTTGCATATGTAATTATTTGCATATTCATTAAGTATTAATGTATGCGATCATATTCTTTTAATCAACCCTTTCGAGTGCAAATATGAAAAAAATGCTCCGGAGACTACTTCTTGCTACCCTCGCGGCCCTATCTATTCCTGCAGCACAGGTTTATGCCCAGGAGAAAAGCATTGTGGTTTCATCTACCACTTCTACTGAGCAATCAGGCCTATTCAATTACATGTTGCCCATCTTTAAGATGAAAACTGGCATCGAAGTCAAAGTAGTGGCCGTAGGAACTGGCCAGGCGCTAGACATTGGTCGACGTGGCGATGCGGATGTCGTATTTGTTCACGATAAAGTGGCTGAAGAAAAGTTTGTTGAGGAAGGTTTCTCAACAAAGCGATATGAAGTGATGTACAACGACTTTGTTCTCATTGGACCTAAGTCAGATCCAGCGAAAATAGCTGGCGGCAAAGATATTCAAGTAGCACTACAAAAAATTGCTGCCGCACAAGCACCATTTGTATCACGCGCAGATAAGAGTGGCACTCATGCAGCTGAATTGCGTTACTGGAAAGGCGCCGGCATCTCCGTCTCCCCTGGCCCATCTTGGTATAAAGAAACCGGCTCAGGCATGGGCCCTGCCCTGAATACAGCTTCCGCTATGAATAGCTACATCTTGGCTGACCGTGGCACTTGGCTCAGCTTTAAGAATCGTGGCGATCTCGCGATCTTGGTTCAAGGCGATCCAAAGCTGTTTAACCAATACGGTCTGATGCTAGTAAACCCAGCTAAGTTCCCTCATGTGAAAAAAGTACAAGGTCAGGAGTTCATTAATTGGCTCATTTCCAAGAATGGTCAAGACGTGATTGCTAGCTACAAGATTGATGGCGAGCAACTCTTCTTCCCTAACGCAAAGCAATAAAAAAGCCCGCGTTAGCGGGCTTTTTCTTACTGGCGTAACGCCCAGTTAATTCAATAACGTGAAGTCTTTATTTCTTTGGTGTTACAAAGCCAATGGCTGTGTCGTCAACAAACTCAACCATCACGTCATCACCAGCTTTAAATTTCTCAAGACCGAGAACAGCTTGATCTACTTTAACTTTTTGCTTCTCACCGCTAGGCATTGTGAAAGTCACGATACGTGTCTTTTGGTCAATTGTTGAAATCTTTACAGTTGCATATACAGTTTCTGTAGTCTCTTCAAATGGCTTAGCAGAACCTTTGCCTGCTACTACTACTGAACGCACACCAGATACGCCAGGTTTTTGATCTTTACCAACAGCAGTCAAGCCAACAGCAACCGCTTGAGCATGCTCAACCAAGAATACGTCGCCTTTTTTAACTTTATCCAAATCATTGATAGATTTAGAAACATTCATCTGAGCCAAATTACCGTTAGCATCTTTCAATACAACGATGCGCTTCTTAGCATCTACTGAATCAACAGTAGCGCTCAAAACTACAACGTCAGCTGCCAAAGGCATCATTTTTGCAGGGAGTTGTGCAAGCACAGAGCTTGCAAGGGTAAGACCTGCTGCTGCGAATAAACCAGTCAATAAAGATTTCTTCAAGATAACTCCTAATGAGTAAAAGGTTTCAGAGGGGCTCAATACAGAGCCACAATTCATTGTAACCATGGATTGAGCCGTTTTTAGTGCGACGCCGAACTATCTACCACCCCCACTTCTTTGGTAAATTGGACGAGAAATCAAAATAAGGGCGCCCAAGATCTTGGAAATACTACTGAAATCGTGGAAAGAAGCTGAAGTAGACGCCTTTTTGGTGCGCCAGGAAGTTTTTATCCTAGAGCAACGCGTACCAGCCGAGCTTGAATTGGACGAGTTTGATTTGTCAGCAGCCCATGTCCTAGCCTATCAAGACGCGCACTGTATTGGCACAGGAAGACTTGTGAATTTAAGCGCTAAGCAGGCTCAAATTGGACGCATGGCTGTCTTAGCCAAATTCAGAGGAAAAGGCATAGGGAAGCAAATCCTGCAAAAGCTAGTAGATCTAGCAGCCTCTCAGGGGGTACTGGAGATCATCTTGCATTCCCAAGTCAGCGCGATCCCTTTCTATGGAAAACTGGGTTTTCAAGCTCAAGGGGACGTCTATGAAGAG
This sequence comes from Polynucleobacter yangtzensis, assembly GCF_001595965.1. Taxonomy (GTDB): domain Bacteria; phylum Pseudomonadota; class Gammaproteobacteria; order Burkholderiales; family Burkholderiaceae; genus Polynucleobacter; species Polynucleobacter yangtzensis. Next base: position 20,442 of record NZ_LOJI01000005.1, on the reverse strand, counting down.
GCCGGCATTCCACATCGTAATATGATGCTCACATTAGCAAACTCAGATTAATAAGCAATGACTACAAACACTACTTCAACCCCGTCAACTTTCACTTACGTTCATCGAGTTTGCTATTCCGATACTGATGCTGCTGGCTTTGTTTATCACGGTCGTTATTTGGAGATTTTTGAACGTAGTCGTGCAGAGTGGCTTTCCCAACGAGGCTTAAGCCCTACTAAGCTTGCAAATGAATTCACCATGGTCATGCCCTTACGTGAGCTCACCATGAACTTCTATAAGCCGGGACGTCTAGATGATTTACTTTACATAGACCAAGTGATTGAGCATCGTGGCCGCACACAAGTGACTGTTAAGCAGACAGCACAAAGAAAACTTCCCGATAGCGAAGAGTTCCAGGTTATTGCAAGTGCTGTATTGCATATCGTCTGCGTTGATACCAATACCCTCAAGCCTAAGGCGTGGCCTGATTGCGTATTCCAAGATGAGTAATGTATGCACTGGAGTAAACCATGTCTGATGGCAAACTACTGACCTTCGTAAAAGAACTTAGCCTACTGCTTGAGCAAAAGCCAAGTGAAGCTGTGATTTTTACTAAAGGAAAAAAATTACTAGAGAATCTCATTGCCGTAGATGATTGGCTTCCCGAAGAATTTACCAAGCCCCACCCCCAGTATTACCAGCAATATCTTTTATATGCAGACCCCCTGGATCGCTTCTCAGTGGTGAGCTTTGTTTGGGGCCCGGGACAAAAAACACCCGTTCATAATCACACCGTCTGGGGAATGGTTGGTCAATTGCGCGGCCAAGAAAAAGGCACGCCTTACTATCGACAAGCAAATGGTGAATTCAAACCAGGCGAATCCAGCGTTAGTCCGCCAGGACATGTAGATACCGTCTCACCTGCAACCCATGATATTCATGTAGTGGAAAACAATATGAGTGATCAGACCTCAATCAGCATTCATGTCTATGGTGGCAATATTGGACGCATTCATCGCTCCGTATTTGACCCTGTCACCGGAGCAGAAAAATCTTTTGTCTCTGGCTACGCCAATTCCGTCGCACCAAACCTCTGGAATCCCGCTTAATCAGATAATTCTCGAGCTTTGGGGTCGATGACTTAAAATAGAGGTTCTTACTGCAAACGCACTAGCGTGGCAGCTCACCCCATTGACCGGGATAGTCGATTTTTAAGTACGTTGAATACGGGTCAATACTTTATTGGTCCCTATGTTATTTACAGATCTTGGTTTATCAGAACCCATTCTTCGCGCTATTGCCGAAGAAGGCTATACCAGCCCCACACCGATTCAAGCTAAATCGATTCCTGCCGTTTTGAAAGGTGGTGATCTATTAGCTGCAGCACAAACTGGTACAGGCAAAACCGCCGGCTTTACTCTTCCAATTCTGCAGCGCTTGACTTCAAGCAAGGCAAGTTCAGGCAAGCGCTTATTACGCGTTTTGATTCTGACACCTACTCGTGAATTAGCCGCCCAAGTCCAAGAGTCTGTCGTGACTTATGGCAAATACACTGGCTTAAAGTCTACAGTCATTTTTGGCGGTGTTGGCGCCAATCCACAAATTAAAGCAATTGCTGGCGGTCTCGATATTTTGGTTGCGACACCAGGACGCCTATTGGATTTAATGTCACAAAATTGCGTGTCTCTTAAAGATATTGAGATTTTAGTTCTCGATGAAGCGGATCGAATGCTCGACATGGGCTTTTTGCGCGACATTAAAAAAATCTTAGCCGCACTACCAAAGCAGCGTCAGAATCTGCTCTTCTCAGCAACCTTCTCCACCGAGATTAAAGCACTAGCAGACGGGTTACTAAATGCACCGGAGTTAATTGAGGTAGCTCGCAGCAATAGCACCAACGAGGCAATCGCCCAACTCATACATCCAGTAGATAGAACCAAGAAGCATCCACTATTAGCTCATCTCATTAAGAGCAACGACTGGCAGCAAGTGCTGGTCTTTACTCGCACTAAGCATGGCGCTAACAAATTAGTGACGCAGCTAGAAAAAGATGGCATTACTAGCATGGCTATTCATGGCAACAAGAGCCAATCCGCCCGTACTAAAGCATTGGCTGATTTCAAGGCAGGTAAGTTAACCGCCTTAGTTGCTACCGATATTGCAGCGCGCGGAATTGATATTGACCAACTTCCTCATGTTGTTAACTACGACCTACCGAACGTCTCTGAAGATTACGTACACCGCATTGGACGTACAGGCCGCGCAGGGTCAAACGGCGTAGCAGTATCTTTAGTATGCGTTGATGAACATCAGATGCTCAGAGATATTGAAAAACTGATTAAGCAAAAACTACCGCAGGAAGTGATTGCAGGTTTTGAGCCAGATCCAAATGCAGTGGCACAACCCATTCAGCTGCGTAGTCAACAGCATCAGCAATCTAGAAAACCAAGACCTGCCGGCTCTGGTGGCGCCCCATCCAAAAAGACTCCAGCAAAGCGCGGCAGCCCACCTAAAAGAAGCTTTAACCGTTAATTTCACCTACGTTTAGAATATTTAGCATGAGCCAAAACGCAGAAACTTTACCGAACGAACCACGTCTCACCTCCCTCTCGCACGCTGGGGGCTGTGGTTGCAAGATTGCCCCTGGAGTTCTTTCTGAGATTCTGAAGAATGTTCCGCAGCTACCCTTTCCAAAAGAGTTGCTTATTGGTATTGAAACATCTGACGACGCAGCGGTTTATCAAATCAATGAGTCGCAAGCAATCGTTGCGACAACCGATTTTTTCATGCCGATCGTGGATGATCCATTTGATTTCGGAAAAATTGCTGCTACTAATGCGATTAGCGATATCTATGCGATGGGTGGCACACCTTTGTTTGCGCTTGCCTTAGTTGGCATGCCAATTAAAGTTTTATCAAACAAAACCATCGCTCGCATCTTGGAAGGTGGCGCAGAAGCTTGTCGTAGCGCTGGCATTCCTATTGCTGGCGGACACACAATTGACTCTATTGAACCTATTTATGGATTAGTGGCAATTGGCATTGTTGATCCTAAGCGTGTAAAGAGTAACGCCAGCGCAAAACCGGGTGATGTTCTCATCCTAGGAAAACCTCTAGGCGTAGGAATCCTATCGGCTGCCTTGAAAAAAGATCTATTAGGGCAAGATGGATATCGAGAGATGATCTCCAACACCACCAAGCTCAATGCTGCAGGACCTGATCTGGCTAAGCTGGATGGCGTGCATGCCCTAACTGATGTCACTGGATTTGGCTTAGCAGGTCACACCCTAGAGTTAGCGCGCGGCTCTAACTGCACTGCACATATTGATTGGAGCCAAGTGCCTCTACTCTCTAACGTACAGACACTGGCCGATGATGGCGTGATTACTGGTGCCTCAGATAGAAATTGGCTTAGCTACGGTAATGAAGTTGGCATCCCAACAGACTTCACTCCAGCTCAACGTGCTTTGTTAACAGATCCACAAACGAGCGGCGGACTACTTGTGTCTTGTAGTCCCGATAGCGTCAAGGAGGTGCTGGATATCTTTAATCAACATCACTTCTTGGGCGCCCGCGTCATTGGTCAAATGAGCAAGCGTCAAGAGAAGCCGCTGGTTATTTCTTGAGATTAAATACGCTTGAGAAATCAAGCTGACCATTTCCTGCTTTGCTGTGAGTTTCATAAAGTTGCTGCGCTAACTTTCCAAGCGGAACGCTAGCATCTAGGTTCTCGGCATTCTCAACTGCCAAGCCTAAATCCTTGAGCATAAGGTCAACTCCAAAACCGCCTGCGTACCCCTTTGAGGATGGCACGTTCTCCATAACGCCCGGACAAGGGTTATAAAGTTCCAACGCCCAATTGCGTCCCGAGCTTTTTGTCATGATGTCAGACAGCACCTTGGGATCAAGGCCATTCGCAATGCCTAAGCGCAGCGCTTCACTCGTGCCAAGCATCTGAATACCCAAGAGCATATTGTTGCAAACCTTAACAGTCTGCCCCGCCCCATTAGCACCTGCATGAAAAATATTCTTGCCCATCTTCTCAAGCACTGGCCGGGCGCACTCTACCGCCCCGGTATCACCCCCAACCATGAACGTTAAGGTGCCAGCTTGCGCACCAGCGGTACCACCAGAGACAGGCGCATCAATCATGACAAAACCTTTTGCCTTAGCTGCAGCAGCAACTGCTTGCGCAACCTTAGGTGAAATAGTTGAGCAATCAATCAGTAAAGTTTTAGGATTGGCGTTTGCCAATAAGCCCGTATCACCAAGATATAAACCTTCAACATGACGTGAAGCAGGCAGCATGCTTATCAATACATCGGCATCTTTTGCCGTGTCGTTGGCATTAGCCGCAACAATGCCCCCCGCAGTAGCAAATGCATCTAATTGACCCTTTGCTAAATCAAAGCCCGATACCTGATGACCCGCTTTTAATAAGTTAAGGGCCATTGGTAAGCCCATATTGCCAAGTCCAATAAATCCGATTTTCATAATGCTCCTAGTTTTATTGTTTTCTTGAGGCTAAGTATTTCACACCCTCAGATCCATATGATTCTGCATGAGGCTGCTTTAATTCCAGATGAAACATTTCTCCAGCCTTGTAATTCTTACTTAGACCATCAATCACGATGGTGATATCGCCTTCGACAACAAGAGCTTTCACCTCAAATGGATGCTCATGGACACCAATCTGACCATTGGGAACTTGCTGAACCTCTACCGGCTCAGGAAAGCCATCCCGACGCAGTAACTGTAAAAATTGCTCTGAATTCATGCCTCAACTATAGCGTGGATATACTCACCTGGCATTGAGCAATTTTCGTGGGGAGTCATGATGGTAAAAGTAATTGGGTTGATTGAATTAAGGGATGAAGGCGCTTTTGAGCAATACCGCTCCCAAGTAGGTCAGACCGTAGAGCTATACAAGGGCTCCATCAAAAATCGGGGCTCCGTTGCCGACGTGTTTTGGAATGAACTTGGTTGTGCGCAATTCAGCGCATTCGTAGAACTGGAATTCCCTAGCGCAAAAGATGCGAAGACGTGGGCTAATAGCCCTGAGTACCAAGCGCTTGTACCTAATCGCAACAAAGCAATGAAGTTAACCCTATTTAGCATTGCAATATAAGTAAGGTCGATTCAGTCTTTAAGTTCAGGCCCCAAAAATAAAAAAGCCTAGCTCGAAAGCTAGGCTGATCAATCAATATGGGGTAAGAATTACTTCTTCGCTTCCATTGCCTCTTTAGCAGCAGTGATTTCTTTGCGACGCTCTTTACAAGCACCGGCGATTTCTTGCAAGGCTTTGCGTGCGCGTGCAGCAGATGCCTTAATACCTTTTTCAATAAATTTTTCGTTTTCAGCTTTATATGTTTCGAAAGCAGTCAACAATGTACCGTGTTGTGACATCTCGTCTCCTATGAACAAATGAATATTTATACTGACAGCGAAATCAGTATATCCCCATAAAAACCACTGGAAATCACCCCTTAAATCAGGGATAACTCTTATATTGGTGGCTTCAGCCAAAATAGGCGAATAATTAAAAACAACTCGGAGACAGACAAAAATGATCAGAAATATCTTTCTATTGGTTTTTGGCGCCCTCATTGGGCTCTCAGCCAATGCACAAACCACCTCCTGGCCCAATCCCAGCAAGCCAATCACGTTTATCAACCCCTTCCCTCCTGGAGGGGCTGTAGACGCCTTTGGACGCCCTCTTGCCAAGCAACTATCGACCCAACTGAATGACTCCATCGTGGTTGATAACCGTGGGGGTGCTGGTGGCACAGTTGGTGCTGCAGCTGCAGCAAAAATGGCGCCGGATGGCTACACCTGGCTTCTTGGTGCAGTGCATCATTCAATTGCGCCAAGCATGTACACCAGCCTCTCTTATGACATCACTAAGGATTTTGAGCCAATCGCGATTATTGGCAGTGTTCCCCATGTCATTGTTGTGAACCCTACTAAGTTTCCGAAGAACGATCTGAAGTCCATCATGGAAGAGATCCGTAAATATCCAGGCAAATACAACTATGCATCTACAGGTAACGGTACCTCACAACATTTAACGGGTGAGCTCTTTAAGATGCAGAACAAATTGTTCATTACGCATATTCCTTACCGCGGTACTGGGCCCGCTCTTCAGGACCTCGTTGCGGGTCAGGTTGACATGATGTTTGACACGCTAGCGGGTGCTGCACCTTTCATCAAGAATGGACAACTCATTGCAGTGGCAGTGGCAACCTCCAAACGAGTAGATGCGTTTCCAAATGTACCAACCGCTCAAGAATTGGGGATCTCCAATTTCATTGTGTCTAGTTGGTACGCCATGTGGGCTATCAAAGGCACGCCTAAGGAAATCGTTGAAAAGATGAGTGCCGAAGTGCAGATAGCACTTGCTTCACCTGAAATTAAAGAGCGCTGGGCAAACATGGGAGCTACCGTTCCCAAGATGACACGCCCTGAGCTTGCTGCCTATATCAATCAAGAAATTACGCGTTGGGGTGATGTAGTTAAAAAGTCTGGCGCTAAATTAGACTAAAAAAATAATACAAATTTATCAAGAGACAGCATGACCATTCAGACCAAAAACCATTCCTTTGTTCGCAACAAGCTTCTCAACAAAGAAGAGATTGCATTCATAGATGTGCGTGAAGAAGATCCTCACGCACAAGAGCATCCTCTTTTTGCTGCAAACCTACCCCTATCAAGGATTGAGATTGATGCATACGCCAAGCTCCCAAAAAAGAGTGTGCCCATTGTCACTCTAGATGATGGTGAAGGATTTGCTCAGCTTGCAGCACAGCGCTTAGTGAATTTAGGATTTACTGATGTTTCCGTATTTGAAGGAGGCGTCAAGGGTTGGAAGGCAGCAGGTGGAGAAGTATTTAAGGATGTGAATGTACCTAGTAAGTCTTTTGGTGAATTTGTGGAATCGAAGCGCCATACCCCCTCTTTATCAGCTCAAGAGGTGAAGCATTTAATTGATAGCAAAGAGGATGTTGTAGTTGTAGACGTTCGCCGTTTTGATGAGTACAACACTATGAGTATTCCAACTGGGATTAGCGTGCCTGGTGCCGAGCTTGTTCTCCGTCTTCCTGAATTAGCCCCTAACCCTAAGACTAAAGTGATTGTGAACTGCGCCGGTAGAACCCGCAGCATCATCGGCACCCAATCGCTCATTAACGCTGGCATCCCCAATGAAGTGAATGCCCTTCGCAATGGCACGATTGGGTGGACGCTAGCAGGTCAAGATCTTGATAAAGGCCAGAGCAGAAGATTTCATGAGGTGAGCGATGACACCAAAAATGAAGCAGCGATTCGTGCTCGCAGTGTTGCCGATAGAGCGGGTGTCAAGCGCGCTAGCCTTGCTGATGTCCAGACTTGGAAAACGCAATCTGATCGAACCACTTATTTCTTCGATACGCGCACTCCAGAAGAATATGAGGCGAGCCACCTTCCAGGATTTCGCTCTGTACCAGGCGGACAGCTTGTACAAGAGACTGAGATGGTTGCTCCAGTACGTGGCGCCCGTGTAGTCCTAGTAGACCCTAGCGGTGGTGGAGTACGCGCCAATATGCCAGCCTCTTGGTTGGCGCAAATGGCCTGGGATGTCTATGTGCTCGATGATGTCCACAGCTCTAATCTCATAGAAAAAGGATCATGGCAGGCGCCTTTACCGGACCTTCCAAGCATGGAAGCTGTCGATGCAGCCACAGTTTCCAATTGGCTCAAAAATGACAGCAATACCATTGCAATTGATTTCAGCACACATGCTAATTACGTTAAAGGACATATCCCAGGAAGTTGGTATGCCCTGCGCTCTGAACTTGCGGCAGCGATGAAAAAAATCCCTCAAGCAGATCGCTACGTCATCACAAGTTCGCCAAGTGAGTTAAGTCTTTTTGCTGCCCAAGAATTGCAAACCCTCACTGATGCAGAGGTGCTTGTTTTGGAAGGCGGAAATCCAGCCTGGGTAAAGGCAGGGTTAGAGCTTGAGAAAGGCCCAAGTCATTTGGCCTCACCCCCGCTTGACCGCTATAAACGCCCTTATGAAGGTACCAACGTTGACCCGGCAGCTATGCAAGCCTATCTAGACTGGGAGTTTGGTTTGGTGGAGCAACTTGGTAAAGATGGAACCCACCACTTCTGGGTTCTATAACTCTTGATGGCCATTCCTCAATCGTTTTCGCCTTTTCGACTGCTAGCCTGTGTTGCTATTTTTTTAGGGCTTGGCGCTTGCGAACGCGAAACTTATACAAGCTGGAATTGCAACTCTGTAACTGAGACCAAGATCCCCATGGTGCTTCGAAAAGCCCAAATGGAACTACAGGGGAATACATTTGACTACTGCGGAAGTCTTGGAAATCAAAGTTACTTTGATCAAAAATGTCCTGCTCAGATTAATCAATCCAACATTACATTTACACCCTCTACTGGACTGCTTGTGAATAAAGATCAGGAGCTGCAATGTGCAGCGTTGTAACGGTAACCACCCATAATTAACTCATGAACCGTCTCAGCCCCAAAAAATTACTTCTCACTAAATGGACGGCTGTAAAGCCGATTGCCAAACAGAAGCATTTCCTAGTTAGCAAGGTGATTCTTCCCGAGCCGCCAAGCGAGAAGATTGAATTCGTTGAAATTGAGGCTGTCTATTCTAAGAAAACGACACTCATTGCTTGGCGTGATCTCACCAATAGCGAGCTATGGTTGCAGGGCTGGCAATAAAAAACCGCCTCGGAAGTGAGGCGGGTTTTGTAGTGCGCTAGTAGGGATGATTGGTAATCAGCCTACTTTTTGCCTCCTGATTTTTTGACTAAGTCATCAATATTCTTTTCAGCAGCATCAGCCACTTGATTCACGATGCGACGACCCTCTTTAAACATCTTCTGCCCCGTTGTAGACATTTCATTTACAACTTTAGATAGCTTATCGGCATGACTTGGTATTTTATTTTCAGCATCCTCCAACCAATTGACTAATGAACTGCGAACTTTCTCAAGATGCTTCTCAGTTTCATCGGCAGCACTCTCACCGATATCTTTAAGAACGGATTTCACCTTCTTTTGATAAACCGTAGCTCGCTTAGCAGCTTCTTTTGCAGCTTCTTCTTGCAGGTCTTTTAACTTAGCCAAATCATTTTTCGCAGCTGACTTAGCGCTATCAAGGGCATTTTTCATACCCCACTCCATTTCAGCAATGTGATGCTCGCTTAATTGTTTGGCAGCATCCAATAACTTGTGAGAGTAATCAAACAATTCCTTGGCTTTTTCTTGTTGCCACTTTTGTAGATCTTTTGCATCCATTTTGTCGCTCCTATGATCAAGGGTTAATGAGATTCCTATGCTTAACTCTATACCGAATTGGGTGGGCTGCCAATTCCCCCGCTTTCAGGCATTAAAATCAAGGAATGAGTGAGAGAAAATCTGTTTATGACAATATTGGCGGGATAGACAAAATCGATGAATTAGTCGATCGCTTTTACGATTTAATGGCTTTAGAGCCAGTTTTTCATGATTTACGAGCAATGCACCCGCAGGATCTATCGACCTCACGAGAAAAGCTGAAGTTTTTTCTCGTTGGTTGGATGGGCGGCCCTGATATTTACTCGCCGAAGTACGGCCACCCTATGCTTAGAGCCCGTCACCTGCCATTTAAGATCGGCGTAAAAGAACGCAATCAGTGGCTGGCTTGTATGTATAAAGCCATGGAAGAGTGTGGCATTGAAGGCAATATCGCCAAACAGCTAGAGGAATCATTTTTCAATACCGCTGACTGGATGAGAAATCAGCCCAACTAGAGCCTCATCAGCAATTCAGAGGGCTTGTGCGCAAGCAAATCCACTCGCCCACGCCCACTGGAAGTTATGGCCGCCTAAATGGCCAGTGACATCAACACATTCACCAATAAAGAATAATCCCGGGTGATTACGGGACATCATGGTCTGCCCATCCAAATCTTTAGTGTCTACGCCACCCAACATTACCTCAGCCTTTTTCCATCCCAGGGTACCCGCCGGCTTGACCGACCAGTTTGTGATGAGTTCTTTGAGGGCTTGACGATCTTTTTTAGAAACTTCAGCCCACTTACGACCCGTTAAACCTTTTTGATCGGCAAATGCTTTAGCTAAGCGCTGCGGCAAAACAGAGGCCAGAATAGTTTCAGTAAGTTTTAAGCGATTCTCTTCATTGTTAAAGAGTTCATCACAGTTAAATCCACCGGGACGTTCAATTGCCCCTAACCAATCAATATGAATCGGCTCGCCCTCTTCCCAATAGCTACTTGCCTGGAGAACTGCTGGGCCTGATAAGCCTTTGTGAGTAAGAAGCAGGTCCTCATTGAATCTACAAGCACCATAACGATGTCCTTTGGATCCTGAAGCTATTCTGATGGGAACGCTCAAACCAGCCAATTCATTGAGATTCCCAAAATTATCAGCAGTAAATGAAAGCGGCACTAGAGCAGGTCTTGGGTCGACTACCTTTAACCCAAACTGCTTTGCAATATCCAAAGAATAGGCAGTAGCACCAATAGCGGGAACAGGCAAACCACCCGTAGCCATCACCACAGACTTTGTCTTTTCAACACCCGTGTTGATATGCACAGCCCACTGATCACCATCCTGCGCAATGGATACAACTGTCACAGGATTGCGAATAGTGACTTTGCCCTTGGCGCATTCAGCAAACAGCATCTCAATAATTTGCTTGGCAGAGTCATCGCAGAACAATTGGCCTTGGTGTTTCTCGTGATAACCAATTTTATAAGTGGTAACTAGCTTGATGAATTCTGAGGATGGATACCTGGCAAGCGCACTTTTAACAAAATGTTGATTGAGGGATAAGAAATTGGCTGGACTGCTGTGTAGGTTTGTGAAGTTGCAACGGCCGCCCCCGCTAATACGTATTTTTTCACCCAATACTTCTGCGTGATCCAGTACCAGCACCCTCTTTCCTAATTGACCTGCAACGCCCGCACAAAATAGGCCTGCTGCACCGCCGCCGATAACGATGGCATCCCAAGTTTTACTCATACATCACTCGAAACGATCGATGATGTCAGATGAGATATTCAGTTTTCTCATATGAAGCTTGGTATAGGCCTGACGGAAGTTTTTAGTCATTGAGATCATGACGGATGCAGTCCATGCAAAAGAAAACATTCCAGAAAAAGCGATGATGACTGCCAACATTTTCCAGCCATCCGGAAGAATGTCCTCCATAAAGCCCATCGCGGTATAAGTGCTACCGCTAAATAAAATGCTTTGACCTAATGCTGGCAGCAATTTGAATGCGTATAACGCAATACCCCAGATGAGTATTTCGGCAATGTGCGTTAGAAATAATAGGAATACGCTGATATAAAAACACAGCGCTACAGAAGAGTATTTTTTCTCAGCCAAATACAAAAATGTTTTTACCTCATAGCGCTTAGCAATCTGGAGCAACATTACGCCATGAAACACCATGACTAATAAAAGCATAGCCCCGCCCAGAAGATAGCCGGGAAGATCAAGAGATGTAGCGAGATTGGCTTGCGAAGGATTCATATGGGGATTTTACAGGCGCCCTGTTAGCCCAGCTGATACCAGTCTCGAATCACCTGCCAAGCCTCTTCTGCCGTTTCGCAAAAATGAATACTCTCCATATCTACTTGATCAATCACGCCAAACTCTACCATCCCATTAAAGTTCAGCATTTCATTCCAATAGCTTTTGCCCACCAATATGACTGGTATGGGGACAACCTTCTTAGTTTGAATGAGGGTCAAGACTTCAAATAGCTCGTCAAATGAACCAAAGCCTCCTGGATAGGCGACGATTGCCCTTGCCCTTAACATGAAGTGCATCTTGCGCAGCGCAAAGTAATGAAAGCGAAAACTTAATCCGGGACTGATGTACTCATTTGGATGCTGCTCCCTGGGAAGGCTAATATTAAAACCAATGGTTTTGTCGCCAGATTCAAAAGCACCACGGTTAGCGGCCTCCATAATGCCAGGGCCGCCGCCTGTACAAATATGTAGCTTGTTAGAGTCTTTTTTCTGTGTTGAGTTATATGAAGCCACTAGAGCACCAAACTGACGAGCAGATTCGTAATATTGACTATGTAATAACGCTTTATTAGCAGCTGCTATCTCGTCTGAAGTCTTGGCCTTTTCTTTGAGGGCTAATGCTTCTGCCTCACTCAGAAAACGCGTTGAACCAAAAACGGTAATCGTATGATCAATGCCCTGTTCTTTAAGAAGCACTTCGGGCTTTAGTAACTCCAATTGGAAACGTATCCCCATAGTCTCTCTTCGAGCCAGAAATGCTTCATCATCAAATGCGAATTTATAAGAGTCTTGCGAGTCCTCCTCTGAAATTTGACTTTGATGAAGATTTAAAAACTCAGTGATCGTTTGTGAGTTATGAATGGGCAGCTTTGGACTCATATGGCAACCTTTTGGGGTAATTTGGACCATCTTAACTCGCGTCCAAAATAAGTGTTAATACCTAGTTCAACCAAGGATAGGGGGCCTCTAGGGATTATTGGGATTTACCCAGAGCCCATCCCGAGTTAATATTGAGCTAATTTCAATCCAATCGAAGGAAAAGCAATGAGCAACCGTGCAATTATCATTATGGTACTAGTCTTAATTGGTGCCACCGCCTATTTACTAATCAAAGGCGACGGCGACATTGATATGGGCGGTGAAAAGCATGGTGCTGAAGCTGCGCATATGGAAGATGCAAAGAAAGATGCGCCTGCCGCTCCTGCAGCAGCCCCAGCAGCTCCTGCAGCTGACGCTAAGAAGTAATTCTTTCTTCTGTATATAAAACCGCGGTCCGCCGCGGTTTTTTTTCTCCACTTTTTATGGACATGAAAACCATCGATTCTTCTACCCTCTCTTCCTTTGCCCCAACTGCAACTTTGCGTGTTGGCATCAATCTGGGAAACCCAATTCTTGCAAATGAGGAGCCCAATACAAAACGTCTTTATGGCGTAACGATTGATATTGCTAATGAGATTGGCAAGAGAATTTCTCTACCGGTGCAACTCACGCCCTTTAAAACTGCTGGCGCTACTGTGGATGCAGTCAAGGCTGGAGAAATCGATTTGGTATTTGTAGCAATTGATCCAGTGCGTGGTGCAGATATTAGCTATACCCCGGCCTACATTCAGATTGAAGGCGCTTACATGGTCAAAGCCAATTCAACCATCAATAACAATGAAGAGGTGGATGCTGTTGGTAATGAAATCGTAGTTGGTAAAGGCAGCGCCTATGACCTCCACCTGTCCCGCGAGATCAAGAATGCCACCCTGCTCCGTGCTGCCAGCTCACAAGCTGTCGTGGATGACTTCATGTCAGGTCAGGGCAATGTCGCGGCAGGGGTAAAACAGCAACTAGAGAGTGATGCAAAACGGTACCAGGGTTTGCGCATGCTACCTGGCCGTTTTATGGTGATCAATCAGGCAATTGGTATTCCGAAGGCTCGCACTCACTATGAGGGCACTACCACCTACTTAAGTCATGTCATCAACGAGCTAAAACAATCTGGCTTCATTGCTGACGCTATGAAGCATCACAACATTCAAGGCGCTAAAGTAGCTGAATAAATTGATACCTATCTAGCACTGATAGGTATGTAAACGCTCAGGGATGATGACATTACTCCAATGCAACTCATCCCTAATGCATTCTGCTAGTACCGAAGAAGACTCTGGCTCTCCATGCACTACGAAGACAGTGCTCGGCGCCTTTTCAAATCCCCTCAACCAATCTAGCAACCCTGCCTGATCGGCATGAGCCGATAAACCGCCGATTGTATGAATGGAGGCCTTGACCGGAACCTCCTCGCCAAATAAGCGCACTTTCTGCACCCTATCTACTAAGCGCCTACCAAGGCTGCCGTATGCCTGAAAGCCAGTAATCACAATTGCGTTTTGCGAGCGCGGCAAATTACTAGCCAAGTGATGAACAATGCGGCCAGCATCACACATGCCACTAGCAGAAATAATAATGGCACCGCCCTTAAGCTTATTCAACGCTTTGGATTCTTCTACATCGGCAATAAAGCGAAGATCTACTGCATCTGGATTATTTTTGTACCACTCAAAGGTCGTTTGCGACTGACCATCTAATTGCGCAAAAAAATGTTGTGTTAGATGAGTTGCAGCAGTAGCCATGGGCGAGTCCACCCAGATACTTAGATGGGGTAGGCGCCCTCTTCTCACCAGGTCAATTAACAAAAAGAGTATTTCTTGAGTTCGTCCGACCGCAAAAGCTGGCATCACTACATTGCCATGCGCAGTCATTGTGGAGGCAATAACCTCAACCAACTCATCTTCTGTCTCTTGGAGGCTACGATGGAGTCGATCTCCATAAGTTGACTCAACCACAACAACATCCGCCTTCCGAATTAAATCAGGATCAGGCATGAGGACTTTACCCTTCATACCAATATCACCTGAAAACACACAGCGTTTTTTCTCGCGCCCATCTTCAGCGATATCCATGACTGCTATAGCCGAACCTAATATGTGCCCAGCATTACGGAACTCCAGTTGTACACCCGGCGCTATTTCCACTGACTGCCCATACTCCAAAGGCTCAAACTGGGTCAGCGTCATCTCAACTTCTTCCCTTGAATACAGTGCAACCGGCATTTCCCCATGCCACTTACCCGCTTTTTTCTTTCTCTCCGCCCGCTCCACATCGGCACGCTGTAAATGAGCGCTATCCAACAAAAGAATTTTTAACAACTCAAAGGTAGCGTTAGTGCAGTAGATCGACCCGGAAAAGCCTTGCGCGCACAAACGAGGTAGCAAACCACTATGGTCAATATGCGCATGTGTGAGTACAACAAAGTCGAGGTCTTTAGGTGCGAATGGCAAAGGCTCAAGGTTCTTATTGGTTGCCTCGCGGCCACCCTGGAACATGCCGTAATCAACCATGAAACGCCTTGGCTTCCCAGAAAGCATAACTTCAACCGAATGACGTGAGCCCGTTACCTCACTCGCCGCACCAAGAAATTGAATCTTCATATGATTAGCATACTCTTTCCTATAATTAGCTCAAGAGCTTTGCAATCAGAGCGATACTATTCCAATGAACCCTATACCAGCCACACTCGATACACTGAAACTGATTAAGTTTCTCAAGCGTGAGCCTGCAGAACATAAAGGCAATGCCGGTAAAGTTGTTTTAATTGGCGGCGCGCCTGGCATGGCTGGCGCACTGATTTTGGCAGGAAATGCCTGCTTACATTTGGGTGCAGGCTGGACAATTCTAGAAATGCTAGACCCAGCATCGGCACGTGCTGATGCAAGTCAACCCGAACTCATGATTCGTCTTGCTAGATTGGATATTCAGCAAAGCCTTACTACTACCAAACCTGATGTGATTGCTATTGGCCCAGGCCTCGGAAAATCGGAGTTGGCATCATGCTGCTTGCATGCAGCACTGGCATACCCAAGCATTCCATTAGTAATTGATGCTGATGCCCTCAATCTTATCAGTAAATCTCCTGAGTTACTTAAGCAACTTCAGACTCGTAATCAACAATTTCCTGGCTCTACCGTTCTTACACCACACCCCGGGGAAGCTGCAAAACTCTTACAGTCGACGACCGAAAAAGTGCAGTCAGATCGCATGAAATCCATCCAACAACTTGTTGAATTAACGCAATCGATCGTCGTACTCAAACGACAACATACTCTGATTGCCTCTCCAGCACATCCTACAGTGCAATGCTTGGAAGGCAATCCCGGCATGGGAACCGGAGGTATGGGCGATGTTCTGACAGGAAGTATTGCTGCTATAGCCGGTCAGGGTGTACGGCATCAAATCAATTTATGGCAGGCAACCGGGATTGCGGTTGAACTCCATGCTAGCGCAGCAGATAGCTTGGTGACCAAAGGGGTTGGCCCTATTGGCCTTACCCCCTCCGAGACCATTTTAGAAATGCGGTCCTTACTAAATAAACTGTTATAAATCTTTATGCATTCAGTAAGTGCAGCACATCATCACCGACGTTACCTTTATGGCATCTTAATGGCCGGGATTGGCTCGATGCTTTTCTCAGGCAAGGCGATTTTGGTAAAGCTCGCTTTTGGTTATGACGCAAATGCAGAAACGCTTTTAGCTTTACGCATGCTCATGGCTCTTCCATTATTTTGGGGGATCTTCTGGTGGGAGTCTCGTCGCAAGACGATGAGCCCAATTACCTGGCTTGATCGTGGCAAGTTATTTTTCTTAGGGTTCTTGGGCTACTTCCTATCAAGCTATATTGATTTCTTGGGTCTGCAATACATCTCTGTTGGCCTGGAGCGCATCGTCCTCTATCTGACGCCAACGATTGTTCTACTCATCTCTTACTTTGTATTAAAAAAACCAATTTCCAAGCTGCAGTGGTATTCACTGATAGTTGGTTACATTGGGGTATTTGTCGTATTCATACAGGATGCTAGCTCTTCAGGACTAAGCGCCTGGCTTGGAATGTTTTTAGTGTTTGGTAGCGCCTGCTCTTACGCGGCCTACATGATAGGCGCAGGAGAGATGGTCAAGCGTATTGGAAGCGTTCGCCTTGTTGTATATGCCAGCTCAGCCTCAGCCATCTTAAGCATATTGCAATCAACTATTCATAACCCGACTGCCATATTCGAGCAACTCCCACAGATTTATTGGTATAGCCTACTGAATGCGAGCCTATGCACAGTCATTCCAATGCTACTCATCATGATTGCCATCAATCGCATCGGATCACCATTGGTGGCGCAAGCGGGAATACTCGGCCCTGTATCCACTATTTTTATGGGATATTTAATTCTGGCTGAGCCAATCACTTGGACGCAAATTAGCGGAATGACTTTAGTGATTGCAGCTATGTGGCTGTTAGTGCGTAATGATGCGCCAACAAAAAAGTCACCAGATCCAAAAAAATCTGATGACTTAGATAGTACAGAACCCCTCAATTAGGGGAAGTGAATTTACTGAGCTGCTGCGTCGGCAGCTGGTTTAGATTTCTTCTTGGATTTCTTTTTAGACTTTTTCTCAGCCTTCTTTTCTTTCTTGGCTTTTTTCTTAGCTTTCTTTTCAGCAGATTTCTCGCTTGGGGCAGGGGTCGGTGCAGGAGTTGGTGCAGCAGCTGGGGCAGACGCCGGCGCTGGATCGGCAGCCATCACAGAAGTTGGGGCAATACCGATAGCAGCAGAAATCAGACTAGCTAGGCTCAAGCGCGCAATACGAGAAATCATGTAATTCTCCGAGACAGTTTGTGGATAATTTAATAATACTCAAAAAATTGAGATTAATGCTTCATTTTTATAAGGCTGGACATGAGTGATTTTCCGAGCGACATCTTTACTGAACCACAAGGCTATTCAGTAAATACCCTAGAACAGCTGGGACCTTTGACTGGCATGGCAGGCATCTGGGAAGGCATTCGTGGTTTAGATGTGAAGCCTAAAGCCGAGGGGCCGAAGAAGCAAGCCTATGTAGAGCGCATTGAACTACAACCTATTGATCCTCAAACTAATGGTCCTCAATTATTTTATGGCTTGAGATATCACACTCACATCACCAAGCCCGACCAAGTAAAAACCTATCATGATCAGGTGGGTTATTGGCTATGGGAGCCAGCGACTGGCAACATCATTCATACCCTCTCGATACCGCGAGGCATGATCACGATGGCAACTGGTAAAGCAGCATCCAGTGCCAAGAAATTTGAGTTACTCGCCAAAGAAGATGATCGATGTGCGGGCATCTCATCGAACCCCTTCCTAGATTATGCGTTTAGAACGGTCGAGTTTCGTATTCAGGTTTCGATTCATGATGATGGCACTTGGTCTTATGAGCAAGATACAGTCATGAAAATCAAAGATCAGGAAGAGCTATTCCACCACGTAGATAACAATACGCTACACAAGATTGGAGAGGCAACGCCTAATCCTCTAGCCAGATGATTTGTTAGATGAATCTGAATTTGATTTCGGTAGATGTAATAATAAAGGCCATCACGTGATGGCCTTTATTGATATTACTTAACTCCCGAAGACTTTACGCAGGCTGCGCTTCAGTCTCAGTAATTTTTTCTAGTGCTGCCTCAAGATGACCAACAGTGCGATCAATATGAGCCAGCTTTTCTAAGCCAAACAAACCAATACGGAAAGTGCGGAAGTCTGGGCGCTCATCACACTGCAAAGGAACCCCTGCTGCAGTCTGTAAACCGAGGGCAATAAACTTCTTGCCAGACTGAATGTCCGGGTCCTTGGTGTAACTCACCACAACGCCAGGAGCTTGGAAGCCCTTAGCCGCTACAGAGTCATAACCTTTAGAAACCAATAGGTTGCGTACTTTTGTACCTAACTCTACCTGTTTGTCTTTAAGCGCCGCAAAGCCGAGTGATTGAGTTTCCTTCATCACATTACGCAAAACTTTTAGAGCATCTGTAGCCATGGTGGTGTGATAAACGTGCCCACCTTTTTCATAGGCCTCCATGATCTGTAGCCACTTTTTCAAATCCATCGAAAAGCTACTGCTTTGTGTAGCATCAATACGCTCGCGTGCACGATCACCCAAGGCGATCAGTGCGCAACATGGTGAGCTACTCCATCCTTTTTGGGGCGCAGTAATCAGCACATCCACATTACAAGCTTTCATATCAACCCACATCGCACCAGAGGCGATGCAATCCAATACAAATAGGCCATTTACTGAGCGCACTGCCTCGCCTACTGCCTTGAGGTAATCATCTGGAAGAATGATGCCGGCTGAAGTTTCTACGTGCGGCGCAAATACTACCGCTGGCTTTTCCTTCTTGATATATGCCACTACTTCCTCAATCGGAGCAGGAGCAAATACGCCTTGTGCGGAATCTTCTAACTGGCGACCTTTAATCACGGTGACATCCTTGGTGATATTGGCCAAATCAAAGATTTGTGTCCAACGGTAGCTAAACCAACCATTGCGCAAAACTAAACATTTTTCATTATTGGCAAACTGACGAGCAACCGCCTCCATACCAAAAGTGCCGCTGCCAGGAACGATCACTGCTGAACTAGCGTTATAAGCATCTTTCAGGACGCTTGAAATATCAACCATCACGCGCTTAAATTCTTCAGACATGTGATTTAAAGAGCGGTCGGTATACACAACCGAGAACTCCAATAAACCGTCTGGATCAACGTTGGGAAGTAAGCCTGGCATAGTAGTTTCCTAGGGATTTCAATGATTAGCCCTAAATGATACTGATTTAAGTCTTTTTTGGGGGCTTGTGGGCAAAACCCCGTTTAAAAGGGCTTTTTGCCCGTTTTCCTTCGGCTACTTTCCAGTTTTGGAAGAAATAGCGATTCCGGCAACGATTAAAGCAAAGGCAAGGCCATGGAATAGTTGCGGTGGCTCACCCAGCATGGCGGCCGACAATAGCGCCGTAAACAAGGGAATGAAATTCGCAAAAAAAGCAGCAACCGTAGGTCCAGCTCCATTGACGCCTAAACCCCAGCAACGATAGGCAATGAGGGATGGGCCAATAGCAACAAACAAAATTAATGATGCCGTCCACCAATTTAAGTCGAGGTAAGCATGACCGGTGGCAATTTCAAAACCATCAAAAAATCCTGTCCACAAAAGACCAACAGTCACTTGCGCCATTAAAAACTCAGCCCATGGCCATTGGCGCTCAGAACTCGATCCAGGGCGACTAAGCATCCAACTATAAAAAGCCCACAAGATAGTCGCCAGCATAATTAAAAGATCACCGATCACCATCTCCATTGACAACAGCGCCGCTAAATCACCGCGCGTTAATACAATACCGACGCCAAGCAAACTCACTACTGCGCCAATCATTTGCAGGATGCTCGGCTTTACTTGATAAAACACTGCGCCAATAAATAGCATCCAGATCGGCATGCTGGCACCAATTAAGGTGACATTGATGGCAGTAGAAGTTTGCAGCGCAAGGTACAGGAGTACGTTATAGCTCCCCACCCCAAATAAACCTAAGAGTAAAAAACGTTTTTTGTTTTGCCATAAAGCACTTCCAGGTATGAAAACACGCCAACCCAATGGAAGCAGAAGCAAAGCAGCCAACCCCCAACGAACTGCGCTTAAAGTAATTGGAGAAATGCTCCCCACCAATACACGGCCAGCAATGGCATTACCAGCCCACAAAGCAGTAGCCAATAATAAGTAGGTAATAGTTGCAAGATTAAGCTGGGGCATAGGGAGATTTATGATGGGGAACGGTTATTTAGCGTCCCCAAACAAGGGATACCCTAGCATTGTAGAAACAAATCTCCCGGTATTGCTAAGATAGAGCTTAAATTAAGCTTTTCTCTAACAAAATAGCATCAGATAGAAGGATTTATTGTGGCAATTATTACCAATATTGAAGACTTGCGGGTCCTCCACAAAAAACGCACCCCCAAGATGTTCTATGACTATGCGGACTCTGGATCATGGACCGAGTCCACA
>NZ_LOJI01000004.1 GCF_001595965.1 Polynucleobacter yangtzensis | reverse complement strand
TAGGGCTTTATCAGCTACCTTAGATCCAGCAGCGTCATCAATATGATCCGGCACCAACAACCACAAACCAATGCCTAAGAAACTCAATCCCAAAATCCAGCGCATAACATCGGGTGACACCAGAGTCGTCAACCAATGACCCAGTAAGGCAGCACATGCGTGATTAGCGATCGTGGCAATAAAAATACCAGCAATGATTGCCATAGCTTGCCTTGGATATCGAGCTGCTAGCATCAAAGAAAGCAGTTGGGTTTTATCACCCATCTCCGCTAAGGCAACTACCCCAGCGGAGAGGGTTAATGCTGAAAAATCCATATAAGTTAGTCCAATCAGTTTCGCAATATTGCGCGTATTAGGGATAGTTTAAATCCCGCACTCACTGGACCACCCGTTTTTAGATACCTCTATGCCACCAATAACTCCTCAACCGAGGCGCAATCAAGTCCTTGAGCCCGCGCAACCGGCTCTGAAGTTAAGACTCCCTTATGAACGCTAAGGCCATTACGCAAATGATGGTCAATGGAAAGCGCATTCATCACACCACGATTGGCTAAAGCCTCTACAAATGGATAGGTTGCATTGGTGAGAGCAAAGGTAGATGTTCTAGCAACTGCGCCCGGCATATTGGCAACACAGTAATGAAGCACCCCATCGACCACAAATGTAGGATCTGCATGGGTTGTGGGTTTAGAAGTTTCAAAACAGCCACCTTGATCAATGGCTACATCCACCACCACTGAACCTGGCTTCATCTTTTTAATCATGTCATGCGTCACCAACTTTGGCGCTGTAGCACCAGGAAGCAAGACTGCTCCGATCACAACATCTGCCTCACTGACCTCCTGCTCAATCAGCAAACTATCAGAGTAAAAAGTTCTCACTCGATTACCATAGAACATATCGATCTGACGTAAGCGATCAATATCGCGATCAAAGATACACACATCTGCACCCATACCGACCGCCATTTGCAATGCATTGCGCCCCACTACACCTCCACCCAGAATCACAATTTTTGCCGGTGAAACGCCAGGCACTCCAGCCATGAGCACGCCTAGACCGCCATTGGTTTTCTCAAGATGTGATGCAGCCGCTTGAATAGACATGCGCCCAGCCACCTCGCTCATAGGCGCCAATAAAGGCAAGGCGCCATTCATAGCAGTGACGGTTTCATAGGCAATACAAGTTGCACCGGATTGCAGCAGGGCTTTTGTTTGCTTGGGGTCTGGGGCCAAATGTAAATACGTGAACAGAATTTGATCCTCGCGCAACATGGCGCACTCCTGCGCCTGAGGCTCTTTGACTTTCACAATCATCTCCGCCTTGTGAAACACTTCAGCAGCACTATTGATTAAGCTGGCACCGGCAAGTCGGTAAGCTTCATCACTCAAGCCAATTTGCGCCCCAGCGCCTCGCTGAATAAGAACAGAATGTCCCTGCTTACATAGCCCGCTCACATTGCCGGGCGTTAAACCAACCCGAAACTCATTATTTTTTACCTCTTGAGGTACGCCAATAATCATTACTATCTCCTTTTATTTAAAGTCACGCTTGCTTGCGGTTTTACGATGTAAGCCCACGACATAAAACATCATGAGATACACGCCCATTAAGCACGGCCCTACTATTAAGGCAATCCGTGCATCCTCGTGAAAGCCCATCAACACCACTACCAGGGCAATGAATGCCAAAGCGAACCACGAGGAATACGGCCACCAAGGAGCGCGATAAGCTAATTGAGCTACTTGAGATTTAGATAGAGAGCGACGGAATTTAATCTGCGTAATCAGAATAGCAATCCAGACCATCAAACCAATGAATGTCACCGCCGCCATCATGTATTGAAAAGCTTTGTCAGGCACAAAATAATTCAGCACCACACCTGTCATGCAGACTCCGACCGTAGACATCACAGCACGATGCGGAACTCCATACTTTGAGAGCTTTGAAAAGGATTTAGGCGCGTATCCATTTGACGATAAGGAATACAACAAACGTCCACCGCTAAAGATACCTGCATTACAGGAAGAAAGTGCAGCGGTAATAACAACAAAGTTAATTAATCCTGCAGCCTCACGCAAACCCAATCTTTCAAACATCACTACGAATGGACTGCCTTGTTGACCCACTTGATTCCAGGGAAAGATTGCCAAAATCACGAGTATGGCGCCCATATAAAAAATCAAAATACGCCATGCCAGGGAATCAATGGCCATCGGAATCGTTTTTTGTGGATTCTCTGCCTCGCCTGCAGACAAGCCAATCATCTCGATACCAACATAAGCAAACAAAACCATTTGCAGTGACAGCAACATTCCACCAATACCATTTGGGAAGAAGCCACCGTGTTGCCACAGATTGCTTAAGCCTATCGGCTGCCAATCATTTGTAAATCCAAACAAGATGACCGAGCCGCCGAGAGTAATCATGGCGACAATCGCTACCACCTTGATCAAGGCAAACCAAAACTCAAACTCACCAAACACTTTTACGGCAATGAGATTGATTAAGCCCATCATTACAATTGAGGAAAGCGCCCAGATCCACTGCGGCGTCTCTGGAAACCATATCCCCATATAAATACCTACGGCCGTGACTTCCGCAATGCCGACCACAATCCAATAGGTCCAATAACCCCAACCCACCATGTAACCGGCCAGTGGACCGACATAACTATTGGCATAAGCAGCAAACGAGCCTGCTACAGGTTCGTGCACCGCCATTTCACCGAGGGTACGTAAAACAATGAAGGCAACCAAACCTGCAAGCAGATAGCCCAAAAGAATAGAGGGGCCAGCAATTTGTATGGCGCTAGCCGATCCAAGAAATAAGCCCACGCCGATCGTTGAGCCTAAGGCCATCAAACGAATATGGCGTACTTTGAGATGGCGCTTTAAGCCATTGTGTTCAGTCTGCAAGAGAGACCTCCTTTCGATTTGTCGTTG
>NZ_LOJI01000003.1 GCF_001595965.1 Polynucleobacter yangtzensis | reverse complement strand
AGATCCATTTTTATGTCGTGGCATGGTTGTGGGAGATGTACAGGCCGGTAAAACTCTAAATTACTCAGCTCTGATTAATAAGGCCTGCGATATGGGCTATAAATTGATTATTGTATTAACAGGGTTGACTGAGGACCTGAGATCACAAACGCAAAAGCGTTTGGATAGAGATTTCGTTGGCCAAGAATCTCAACGCAGTCGAGTTGGGATGTCTGCGTCTACCGGCAATCGAATCGGCGTAGGTATTGGTAGGAGATCTCAGCCAGTAATGGTTTTAACAGATAAAAATACAGACTTTAAAAATCCAGGGGTATTGAATATTGATGGCAATACTAATCCTGTATTAATTGTTGCCAAAAAGAACAAATCAATTCTTGAAGAAATTAATGTTTGGTTAAGGACGCAAAACTCTGGCGGTAAGAAGTTGCAAAGCCCGGTCTTAATCATCGATGATGAGGCAGATAATGCTTCAGTAGACACGGCCAAGCCTGACCAAGAGCCTAGGGCAATCAATAAAGCAATAAGAAATATGCTGAAGCTATGCGACCGGGTGAGTTATGTGGCCTATACCGCGACACCATTTGCAAATATTTTTATTGCGCCAGATGACTATGCTGATGCATCTGAAATGAAGGATTTATTTCCTGAAGACTTTATTGTTGCCTTGAATCCACCCTCAAATTACCGGGGCGGTAAATTTTTCTTTGTTGATGAGAATACCGCTCCACAAGCAACCATCCTAATTAAAGACGCTGAGAATAAGATTCCTTTAAAGCATAAATCTGGTTTTGTAGTGGCTGAATTGCCTGAGTCCTTAATTGAAGCGCTGGGCACTTTTTTTGTTGCCTCTGCTATTAAAGATATTCGACGCTTGAGTGGAAAAATAAATACATCCAATCCTGACAATAGATTTGATACCTGCCTGATAAATGTTTCCAGGCTAACAAGCGCACAGGATAGTCTGCGACATCTTGTGCAAGAGCAGGTCGATTACTTTTATAGCTCCATAAAAGCAAACGCTGGCCTGAAGGACTCTAGAGATATTAAGTTCAATTCCTTAAGAGATCTTTTTATCAGTGAATATGCTGATAATTTAGCCGGTTCAGTTGAATGGGCTGATGTATGTGAGTCTCTTTTGGTAATGGATAAGCCGGAAGTGGTTGTCATTCATGGAAAATCTGATGATGCAATGCATTGGGATGAGTCAAGCCCGAAAAAATTAATTGCTATTGGCGGCTTTAGGCTTTCCCGAGGGCTAACTTTAAGTGGCTTAACCATCAGTTATCTATATCGAAATTCGCTGATGTACGACACTTTGATGCAGATGGGGCGATGGTTCGGCTACAGAGATGGTTATGAGGATCTTTTGAGGTTATGGTGTTCGCCACAATCAATGGATTGGTATAGCCATATTACCAATGCGACTGAAGAGCTACGCGAGAGTATTGCACAGATGGCTAAGCAAAAAATGACACCAAATGATTTTGGTATGAGAGTTAGATCACACCCTGATTTACTTGTAACTGCAAAGAATAAGATGCAAACAAGTAAAAATGTAAGAGTGCAGATGTCATTTTCTGGAACTTATGAAACTTATGCATTCGATTTGGAGCCAGAGCGCAATCAAGAGAATAAGGCTCTAATCCTCAATCTAGTAAAAGCAAATTTAGGTAAAGAGGTTGCCGCTCCAGCAGATCAGTCGCAGCATTTCTTTATGAGCGATGTTTCTGGAAATGAAATTATTCCATTTTTAAAAGATTTAAATGTGCATAGATTTAATGGTGGGTGGGCTGATAAGGAACTATTCGGTCGTTATTTGGATTACGTCCAAGAGTCCGATCTTATGCATTGGGACTTATGCGTATTTAATAAGAAAAATGGCAAGTCGGGAAAGGATTCTACGTCTGAAGAGCTTACCGAGGTATTGGGTAGGCATGTATTTTCGCAAACCCGTACGATATTCTTTAACGGAAAAGCCAACTATCTTAAGGCGCTATTTGTTAATGGAAATCGCAAATTAAGTACTGGTGCCATTAACCGAATTGGTTTGGCAGATGGCGTCGAGCGCACGAAACCTATGCTTGTGATTCACGTGATTGAACCCATTGAGCCGGCCGATAAAGAATTGCCAGATGATTTGAAAAAATTATCTGGCAACCTTTATTACGGAATTTCTGTGATTCTGCCAGTAACTAAAAAAGAAATTAAATCGATTTCATATGACGTGACAAGAGGTTGGTTGGCAAGATATATGCCCGAATCAGAAGATTTGGATGATGAGATTGAGGCGGAGGAAGTCTAATGACTGTTTGGTCTACTATGGATAAGCCATCCGGCAACTCCATCACAATGAGATTGGCAGAAAAAACTGATCATGCAATTTGGTCCTGGGTGAAGCAATCTGACGGTAAGGTTGGTTTAGCTATTCAGGTTCTAAATGGTGATATTCCCACGCCTGAAATCCCAATTTCTAAACACTTCGAAGTAAAAGAAAAGGTTTATGAAAACTGCCCCCCAATGTTGACCCTTATTTGCGTCAACTACGAATTTTTTGAAATTTTTGAAGTGCTATGCCAGGATTTGATTAACTATTCGAAGAGTTTGCGCACAGTTGAGCAGCTATTGTTAGGTATAAAAAATCGAATACTTGTCTGGTATGAATTGTTTAAAAAAGATTTTAAAGGTCTAACAAAAAAACAAGTAATTGGCTTGGCTGCTGAGTTGATGTTTTTAAAGTTATGGATCACGAAATTCAAAGAAAATATTGGAACTTGGGTAGGCCCTGAAGATAGCCCCCAGGATTTCATCTCGAAAAATAGATCTTTCGCCATTGAAACAAAGGCTACAAGTTGGGCTTTGGCGGATATAAAAATTTCCTCTTTATTTCAACTGGATTTCTCAGGCCGGCTTTATATCGCTGTATTTCCAGGTAGGCTGGTAGATTCTGACGATCCTGCGGCAACGAATTTGGACGAGATCATTGACTCTATTAGAAGGGATTTGGATCCAGAAAAATCCTTATCCCTCGAAACAAAGTTGCTACTTTCTGGTTATGTCTCCAATAAATTTAATGATATTTATTTTGAACTAGGTGCGCCAGTTTTTTACAGGGTGGTAGACGGCTTCCCTAAGCTCACCAAGGCCAATGTCGCAGGCTCGATAGTTGATTGTAAGTACAGCGTATCTTTAGCAGATTTAGAAATATTTAAAGTTTCATTGGATGAAATAGAGGTTTCAACGTGATTACCGCTCAAGAGTTTTATCAATCTCTTAAAGAAACACTCGCTTTAACTGCCGGCGTAGATGGTTCGTCTATTGAATCTGAATTTGTAAGGTTTGGGCTCGATAAGCTTGTTGATTTTGGCGATATTGATAGCTATGAGCTTATTGAGGATGGCCGAGATTCTGCTGATATCTGGCGTATTGATGCCTTCTCGGATGACAGTGATTCTGAGTTATCAATTGGAACAATGTCTTTATTTATTAGCTTGTTTGATCAAGCCGATGAACCTGCTAACCTAATTCAAACTGATATTGATAGGCTATTGAAGAAGCTTAAGAAATACGTTGAATTCGCCTTAGAAAAAGATCCGTTTAAGTTTTTTGAGCCTGGTAGCGGACCATTTAATGTTGCTACGACTTTAAAGTCTGCTTGGACTAAGGCAGTAAAACCTAATTTGAAATTTTACGTAATCTCAAATAGACCAATTAGTAAGCGGATTACTGATATTGAGAATATTGAGATTCACGGTTCTCATGTTGAGGTTGTTGTTTGGGACTTGGGTCGCTTTCTTCAGATGGAGCTATCGGGACGTGAGCGCGAGGATATTGAAATTGATTTGTCAGCTTCACCCTTAAAGGCTCTAATGGCAACCACCGCGAACGAGGGTGCCTTAAAGTCGGCATTGGTAGTTATGCCAGCCTCGGTTCTTGTTGGCATATATGGAAAATGGGGCGGCAGATTGCTTGAGCAGAACGTTCGCAGCTTCCTGTCCACTAAGAATTCTGTCAACAAGGGTATGCGGGAAACTATTAGCTCTGCGCCAGATAAATTCTTTGCATTTAACAACGGCATAACTGGAACTGCCGAGGATGCCACATTTGAGTCTAAAGATGATGGCCTTTATTTAACTCATTTAAAGAACTTCCAAATTGTTAATGGGGGTCAAACAACAGCCACTCTCTACGCAACAGCAATAAAAGACAAATTAGATATGTCCAATATTGCGGTTCAAATGAAGCTTTCAATTGTTTCGCCAGAAAAAGCCAATGAATTAGTGCCTTTCATTTCTAAGTTTGCCAATTCTCAAACAAAGGTTAATGACTCAGATTTATTCTCAAACCATCCCTTTCATCAAAGATTTGAAGAGTTTTCTAGAAGAATTAGCGCTCCGCCAAAACCTGGTGCAGTGGCTGGAAGCTTCTGGTTCTATGAAAGGGCTCGCGGACAGTATGTAAACGAACAGGCATACAAGACTGATGCTGAGAAGAAAAAATTTCAAGCACTAAATCCTAGAGATCAAATGCTAACCAAAACCGAGCTTGCAAAGTATTTGAATACATTTGAGATGTTGCCAAATATTGTTAGCAAAGGTGCGCAATATAGCTTCAGTGAATTTGCAAAGCGAGTAACTAATTCCTGGGATCAGTCGGATTCAAATATAAGCGAAGGGTTTTTTAGGTCTCTAATTGCCATGGCAATCATGTTTAAGCGACTTGAAAAACTTGTCCAGGCCAAAAAAGAGGAGTGGTTTATTGTTAGCCGCGCAAACGTTGTCACTTATACGCTTTCCTTGCTTTCTTATATGGCAAAACAGTCTGGTAAAGCGATTGATTTTGAGTCCATTTGGAAAAAACAGGCCTTACCAATTCCAGTCGAGAATGCCCTCTTAAGGTTAGCCAAAAAAGTTAATGACTTACTTCGCGAT
This sequence comes from Polynucleobacter yangtzensis, assembly GCF_001595965.1. Lineage (GTDB taxonomy): Bacteria > Pseudomonadota > Gammaproteobacteria > Burkholderiales > Burkholderiaceae > Polynucleobacter > Polynucleobacter yangtzensis. Next base: position 131,167 of record NZ_LOJI01000003.1, on the reverse strand, counting down.
GAGAATCGTCAGATTATGGAGTTAAGTTCTTACGCAAAGAGTGAGGCATTCTGGACTGTTGTTAAAGCTGAAGCTAAAAATATAGATTTGTCTGAATTCTCTGAAATTTTGATTGATAAGGGTGAGTTTATTGAGCAAAAAAGAGAAGATAAGAAGAGCCAGAAGTTCACCTCAGATTTAGAGTCCGAGCTCAAGGTTAAGGGGACGCCAGCGCCAGTATGGTTAAAGGTTCTTAAGTATTTGCAAGATAACAATATGGAAAATCCAAGCCGTACGGCTTTAATTTCAAAAGCCCAAAGGACTCCATTAAAGCTTACAGACAAGGAGTGTTTATCACTCTTTTCGGTGCTTGATGAATATGAATCCTTTTATAGAAATCAATGAATTCGTTAGAGCATCTAGTTGAGTTGATTGAAACTCAGTCACCAACTCACATAACAATACTGGCGCCGGTATTCAACCCAACATTTTTGTGGAAACTTTCCAAAGATGTTGGGTTGTATAAAAGAAAGAATCTAGAAGAATTAAAGGTGTTCATCCTTAAGTTTTCAGATGGAGATGACCAGATATTCTTCCTGAACGAGTGCATAGAGCTACAGGAATTATTTCCAAAAATATGCCTATATATGGTGGATCTTTCAAAAGCAAAAGATAGCTTGAAAATGGCGCCTGGCGTTATTTTGCTTGCTAATGAAACTTCAAGAGCCTTCGCATTCGAAAGAGAATTTTCTTCGCAGGGATTTGAGATATCCTGCGTACTGTCAGGAATTCCATTGTCTAGGGGTCTTGAGATCTTCGGTGATCTAGAAAACCAGTCGCATAGGATAACGAGAGATTTTCTAGATAACTTTGGTACATCCTTAAAAAGTGATGTCCCACTTGTATTTTCTTCCAAATATTTTGATGAGAAAGTGACCTTTGATCTATCTTTTGTCTCCTCTAAGACTAAAGAAATTCATAATGCAGGGGCGGGCCTTAATTGGGGTCAACATACCTCAAGTAGAGGCAGAAAAGATTTGAATGCCGCATATATACATGTACCAAAATCTATTCAAGGCAATCAATTGCTTCCAAGCCCGGGGACAATTTTTTCCTGCCAATTTGAGGATGGAATTGAATTTGATATGGTGCGTACTGGTGAGGGAGGCAAAAACCTTACTAGTGCCTATGAAAATCAAATTCTTGGTAGGTACGTCCGCTATAAATTGGGTGTGCCTTTGGGTGCAATAATTGACCACTCTAAATTGAGCACCGGCGGTGTTTTGGGTATTTCTTTCATCAGGCTGTCTAAGTACAAATATTTGGCAAAATTTAATAATTCAAGTATTTCATGTGTCTATGAGCCTTAGGGGCATTGAGCGTATTACCCCCGCCTTGGATCAAAGAGAGCCTTCTTAATCTACCTATCTCAATGAAATACAAGTAATAACCAATACTTTCAATGGGTTGTGGCTGTGGTGAGTTTCAAGATAAGTGACGAAAGTTCCAAGATGGATGAATATCGTCAAAATCCTTAAAGAATTTATGGTGATCCGCCCTTGAAATACAGGGAATGAGACCTATATAATCAGCACTCCCTACACGCGAGTGCTAAAAAGGTGATTTATCAGTAGATTACCCTAAAACTCCGTGTAATGAGATTGTAAAGCATTGATTTATATAGTTTATTTAAATAGTTAACACTTACTAACATAGGAGAAGAGATGAATTTGCGTCCCTTACATGATCGCGTAATCATCAAGCGTTTAGATCAAGAATCAAAAACTGCTTCCGGAATCATCATTCCTGACGCTGCTGCAGAAAAACCTGATCAAGGTGAAGTTTTGGCAGTGGGCCCAGGCAAACGTGATGACAGCGGCAAATTAAACGCACTTGATGTCAAAGTTGGCGATCGCGTTTTGTTTGGTAAATATGCAGGTCAAACAGTAAAAGTTGACAGCGAAGAACTCATCGTGATGCGTGAAGACGACATCATGGCTGTTGTACAGAAGTAATTTCGGTATTTAAGAGAGGAATTTAATCATGGCAGCAAAAGACGTTGTATTTGGAGATAGCGCCCGCACCAAGATGGTCGAAGGCGTAAACATTCTTGCTAATGCAGTGAAAACAACTTTGGGACCAAAAGGTCGCAACGTGGTGATCGAGCGTTCATTCGGTGGACCAACAATCACTAAAGACGGTGTATCTGTTGCAAAAGAAATCGAACTCAAAGACAAGCTCCAGAACATGGGTGCGCAGATGGTTAAGGAAGTAGCTTCCAAAACTGCTGACATCGCTGGTGACGGTACAACTACCGCTACTGTATTGGCTCAGTCAATTGTTCGCGAAGGTATGAAATATGTAGTTTCAGGCCATAACCCAATGGACTTGAAGCGTGGTATCGATAAGGCTGTTACAGCCGCAATCGAAGAGCTCGCAAAAATTAGCAAGCCTTGCACAACAACTAAAGAAATCGCTCAAGTAGGTTCTATCTCTGCAAACAGCGACCACAGTATTGGTCAGCGCATTGCAGAAGCAATGGAAAAAGTAGGTAAAGAAGGCGTTATCACTGTTGAAGATGGCAAGTCTTTGGAAGACGAGCTTGAAGTAGTTGAAGGTATGCAGTTTGACCGCGGCTACCTCTCTCCATACTTCATCAATCAACCAGAAAAACAAGTTGCTGTATTGGAAAGCCCATACGTGCTCTTGTTTGACAAGAAGATTGCTAACATCCGTGATTTGCTCCCAGTACTCGAGCAAGTAGCAAAATCTGGTCGTCCATTGTTGATCATTGCAGAAGATGTTGAAGGCGAAGCCTTGGCAACTTTGGTTGTGAACAACATCCGCGGCATTATCAAAACTTGTGCTGTTAAAGCTCCTGGTTTCGGTGATCGTCGTAAGGCTATGTTGGAAGACATCGCCATTTTGACTGGCGGCACAGTAATCGCTGAAGAAATCGGCCTGACACTCGAGAAAACAACTCTTGAGCATTTAGGTCAAGCTAAGCGTATCGAAGTAGGCAAAGAAAACACCATCATCATCGACGGTGCTGGCGATGCTAAAGCGATTGAAGCTCGTGTGAAGAACATTCGTGTTCAGATCGAAGAAGCTACTAGCGACTACGACAAAGAGAAGTTGCAAGAGCGTGTTGCTAAGTTGGCAGGTGGTGTTGCAGTGATTCGTGTTGGCGCGGCTACTGAAGTAGAGATGAAAGAGAAGAAAGCTCGTGTTGACGACGCATTGCATGCAACTCGTGCAGCCGTTGAAGAAGGTATTGTTCCTGGCGGTGGCGTAGCGTTGATTCGTGCAATGCAAGGTATCAAGGGATTGAAAGGCGACAACGCTGATCAAGACGCTGGTATCAGCATCGTATTGCGCGCTATGCAAGAGCCATTGCGTACTATCGTTAGCAATGCTGGTGAAGACGCAGGTGTAGTTGTTAATGCTGTTCAAGCAAGCAAGGGTAATAACGGCTACAACGCAGCTACCGGTGAATACGGTGACCTCGTTGCACAAGGTGTTATTGACCCAACTAAGGTAACAAAAACTGCGTTGGTAAATGCGGCTTCTGTTGCTGGCCTCTTGTTGACTACTGATTGCGCGATTTCTGAAGCGCCTAAGGATGAGTCTGCTGGTGGCGGCATGCCTGATATGGGCGGCATGGGTGGTATGGGTGGTATGGGCGGCATGATGTAATAGCCTCACCTCTCCAGCTAGCTTGCTGTAGAAACTAAAACGCCTGGTTCAAAAGACCGGGCGTTTTTTTATTTGGTACAGTGAACCCATGAATAAATCATTTGTATTTCTGGCGATCTCTCTTGTGCTGACAATAGGCGAGGCTTGCACTCAAACTCCTACCCAAAAAACTCCAATCTTTGAAAAAAGCATATCCAACCTGCGTAATCAGCGCTATTGTGAAGTCTTGATTGGTAAGCGCGATTGGCTCAAGCTTGAAGTTAGGGTATTTAACACTCAGGGCCTTAATCTTTGCCCAGAAGCGCAATGGAGTTCGTTAACCAAAGAGTCAATTGTCAAAGATTATGATGCTTCAATTGCCATCTTAAATGGCCCGCGCTATTGGATGATGGATGAAATTCAGGCTGCCGGAAATACCGTCAATGACGTAAAAGAGACTTTTGGTGGCATTGAGATGAATTTACGGGCAACAGTAAAGTTGAGTTTGCTGAAGCAGCTGATGGGTAGCAAGAATTACACCGCCAATGAAGTTGCTCGTACTACCAACTTTGTCTATAGAGCTGGTAGTACTGTTTATGAACTTACATCTCCAGCAGGTGATGTTTATGTTATGCAATCGTATTCACAAATTGTGAATCCTGCACTCAACATTAAAGATCTTCCAGTATTGAACGAGCAGCTCAAATTACCGGCTGGCTGGACCTACCGTAGTCGAGTGCTTGATCAAGATCTCTCTTTGGTCGCTAATGGCGTTGCGTATGTACTGCAAGACAACTTATCCAATAGCTATCAAAGAAGGTAAATTTTTAGTGATTATTGCCAGGCCTTTTGAAGTTTTAAAAAGTCTGCATTCAGGAGATTCGCATCTTGAAGTTGATGTGGAAATTCCAACGAAAAAATCACGTAAAGCGCAAAGCCCATCAAGCCCAAGTAAAGTGCCGTCAGAAACCAATCTTCCTCTTTCTTAATAGCCATTGAGTAGCCGCTTAATAGGGCACCTATTGAGAGTAGAGCAAATAGGAAGCGGTCAATAATTGCTGGGGGATGGTGCTTTCCATTGAGTATTCCTTCTTGGAAAGTATCCAATAGATGCGTAAGTTGGGGTCTCAAGATATTGTCCGCTAAATCCTTGGTGCTGACTGGAGCCCGGCTAATTGCCTTGTTGACTTCTTCATTCAGTGTGTTTAAGGACTGAGTTAAGACGTTATTGTTCGCGTCAAGATCATCCATTTTTTTAATGTTTTCATACTTAGATATTCTCTGCTTAAGTATTTGCTTTAAGGTGTTTTGCACAGCAACACGATCGGTAGGATTTAGATAATTACTTGACTGATAAACCTGTTTCAGGGAATGCGCTTGATCACGTATTAAGCTCATCCGCTTGTCGTAGTGATCGGTTGCATTGGCAAAAGTAAAGCCAAGTACAAGCGCGGACAATCCAAAAATTGCTGTAGCCAATGAATCGCGGACAACGACATGTTCGGTTGTGCGGGTCCGATATCTTCCATATAGCCAGCCCATCAATAAGAATATTAGGATGGAGGTAAAGAATATGATTGGTGCATATTGAACGATATTGAGGTGATTCTCAACGAAATTTGGCATAGCAAGCTCTTTTAAGGTGATGTCGCTCTTTTGAGTAGTTTGTTTAGTGTAATAAAAAACCGCCCGAAGGCGGTCTTTTATTACAAGTATTGAGGCCTGGGTTTATTCAACCGCTTTGACCATGTCCTCAACTACTTTCTTTGCATCTCCGAAGACCATCATCGCATGTAGAAGAGTTCAGTAAATATATGGCTTGCATGGATATTGCCAAGTTTGTCTTCAATTCCTGCATTTCGTTAAATCAGTCAATATTTAACCACTAAATGGACAAGAAATGGACAGAGTCTGGACAGAATATTTGGCATCTAATATTGAGTCAGGGGGGGGCATGGGTTAAGCTAAATTCATACCTATGTTGATGCTTAACTCCCATACAAAAAGGACAAAATAGACTGATATTTATTTATCCCCTATCGGTGAGTGGATGGAGAAGTGTTTATTTTCTAAATCTCTGTAAATACTTGATATGTATAGGTATTTATCTGCATTGTCTACCTTAGCAGTACTAATAAGCCATAGAAGGATTCCTACGACTCCAGCATCAATAAATTACCATTAATCCTAAGATTAATTACTTGGTTAATTCAGGGGTTCTTCAGCATCTATTACTGCATCTGCATCAGCATCAGCAAAAGATAGAACATCTTCAGCAAGCTCTAGTTCTTGATTTACGTTATCCAATAACTCTGAGATTAATGATTCTGGTATGTAGTTGATGTCTAGAGAAGAACCAAATGAAGAACTCATCAGTTGGTCAAAGTTATCAATTTGAGTCACAGTTTCTGTTTCAAGGTCTGGTTCTCTGTAAGTGGTATTTAATTCTTTAGCGACAGTAACTTCAGCATAGCGAATGGCTTCTGCAAGGTGAGGAATATCACTCTGTTTAACAATAAATGAATCATGCACTGCTAGGACAATACTGTCCGTTTTAAATAAAAAATAATCAAATATATGACTGCATAGAAGGCTGTCGTGGTTTTGTAGCTCAAGACCTATGCCTGTGCAAAAGAAGTGTTCTATGGACTTATGATGGTCTCTAATCGCCTTCTCCAGAGCGATGCAGTATTCCTTGTCGATAATAGGTGCGATAGGGTGCTTTTCATCCACATACTGTTGCTTATTTTTATTAAGATAAAAGATAAGACTACCTGTTGCAGGAGCTGGTTTCTTGCGATTAATGAGGATATTGAAGGCTTTTTTAACCAGCTTTCTAGGGTAGCCATCAATCGTATAGGCTTCTTGGGTTGGTTCTTGTAGTCCAGCCCTTTGATAGAGTAATGATGGATGTAAGCCCTTGTAGTCGACTTCTATGACAGGTTCATTGTCGATGGTGATGAATAACCTTAACTGGGACTTAAATCCTTGAAAGGTTGAATAGTAGCGTCCACCTCGATTGAACGAACCGTCATTAAAGATTCTGGTTAAAGAAAATAGTACTGGTGGCAACACTTCTCCGTTGAGCTTAAATTGATGCTTTTCCAGTCGTTCGTTATAAGTCTTAATTCTCTTGAGCCATCGCCACTTTTCGGGGTGGTGATTCAAACGCATTCTCTTGCCATCTTTACGAAGCTCAATCAATGGAGCTGCAGGATTGCGAGTAATCGATTGAAGGATTTGATTTTGTCTTTCAGTGTAGGGGCTAAAGTTACACGCAACATCAAACCACTTCTTAGTTAAGCGATAGGCAGCAGGCGTCCATTTGGCATTCTTGTCTTGATGGGCTGGTTTGGTCATTTCAATATAGCCATTGCTACGCAGCCATAAAAAGCAATCTAATAGCTCACTTCGATACATCGCACTTCTACGAGTATTGCCTTGATAAAGGTTGCGTCCAGTCGGAATCTGCACATCACCTCTTTGATATCCGCCAATCAGATAAAGACCTGCTATGGCGGTTTTCATCCATTTGGTGAGCTTGTTTCGTTTATTTGCTGAAGGCTTGCGAGAACGCTCACTCAGCATCAGGTTAACTAAGACTTCTGCCTGCTTTTTGATAGCAGGATGTTTGGAGTAAGCCCTATATTCAAATAAAGACATATTTTAATTAAGGTGATTAATTTGTTTAAGGTGAGGTAGGAGTATTAATTATTGAGAAGAATCTAATCCCCTATAATCTAACTTTCAAAAACTCTTACATCCAGTAGTTTATATATGAATAGTCGCTTAACTTCCGCTATTTTGGTGACGTATTTTATGGGCTTCGCAAGCGCACCTGCCTTTGCTGCTAATTGCCCTTCAACAGTAATCGATTCTTCAATTACAACGGGTTGTGATTTGCCAACTGGGCTGGTAACAGTAACCTCCACTGGAAATATTACTGCTCCATCAAATACTGCGGGTATTCACGGGAACATAAGTTCTGCTGCTGGAATCGACAACTACGGGAGCGTTACCAGTGGCTCTGGTTATCCATCAATTTGGATTCAGTCAGGAACTGTTGATAGCATTACAAATAATTCAAACGCAGTTTTAACTGGCTCTTCTTATGGTATTCAAAACGCAGGAACAGTAACTTCTATAACCAACTCAGGCAACATTACTGGCACTACCTATGGCGGCATATATAACCAGTCAGGAACTATTGGAACATTAACGAATAATTCTGGAGCGTTAATTACTGGCACTACCTATGGCGGCGTTTATAACTGGAATGGCGGCACTATAACTAATATTATCAATAGCGGCACAATATCTACCACGGGAAGTAGTGGGAATTCACACGGTATCTGGAACTATGCCTCTACATCAACAATCTCTACCTTAACTAATAATTCTGGAGGCTTAATTACGGGAACAGATTACGGAATTAATAACTCTGGGACTATTACTACTTTAAATAATATTGGTGGAGTCATTAGTGGTGGAACGGCGGGCATCTTCAACGCAAGAGTCATTGGCACTCTAAATAATTATCAAGGTGGCAATGGAGCTACAGCTTCTACGACTGCTCTAACATATACAAATTCAACTGGCACATTAACAAATTACAACATCGGAATTAATAGCACTACTAATTACGGTCAGTTATGGGCGACCAATGCCACTGCGATTGCAAATTTCGGAATCTACGGCTCACCTACTTTAACGTCTAGAACGTATTCAGGAGTTTTGAATGGTAATGTCACCGTTTCCACGACATCGTCTGGTACTTATGACAATATGCGCTGGAGTCTGTCTCTTAATGGGGTGAGTGGCAAATATGATTTGGTGTTTACTGGAGCATCCTTAATTTGGACTCAGCAATCTCTCGCCAATACAGCTAACGCTTTACAACCTATCTTCGCATTACAGAACACCGTTCTTACCAATAGCTTTACTTATGACTGCCCTGTATTCGATAAGAACAATATTTGTATTTCCGCTGGTGGTCGTAACACTGCAGTATCTGCTGCTAATGGCTTAAATAACACCAGTGCCTTACTGATTGCGGCTTATCGCCCACATCCACACTACCGCATTGGTGCGTATGCAGACCAAAATCTCTCAGTCAATAACGCTGGCGCTACTGTCAATCTTGGTAATAACACCCCATTGCTAGGTTTGTTTGGAGTTTGGAATGAGCGCTTGGATGACACTGGAACGCAAGTCAAAGTATCAGCTGCTTATGGACAAAAAAATACAACGGTGACTCGCCAAGTTGTTGGTTTGAGTGAAGCAGGCTCTGGTTCATCACAGCTCAATAGCCAAGGCGCACAGCTATCAGCTAAGTATGGATTTGCTATTGCGCAAAATGTCATCCTTTCTCCCTATGCTGGTGTCCGCTACACCCAAAACAATATGGGTGGGTATGCCGAAAGTGCAAGTAGTTCTGTCACTGCACCTTTGACCTACTCAGCTCTTAATACCAACGCTACTACTGTATTGGCTGGCTTAGGTGCGCAGTACAAAGGCATTCCTAAAACCAATCTATTTGCCAGTGCTGGCGTAGAGTCTGATACCAATACCCAGAATGGCTCAATCAATGCGACAGGTATCTCTGGCTTAACCTCAGTAAACTTTAATCCCAACCCAGTAAAAACTAGACCAACAGCCATGCTTGGTGCGAGCTATGACATTGAAAAGAATCAACGCTTAGGTATTACTGGCATTTATCGTCAAGAGGCTTATCAAGCGGTGGGTACAACGACTGTGATGGCAACTTACACGGTGGGATTGTAAAAACCTCTTTTTCAATGCCTTAGTTACACTTCTGGTATCGATTTTTATTGACATTCTCTAGGTAATTATCAAACACCAACAAGGGGTCAAACTCTCTTTCCCCAAGAATGGCAAATTTAAAGTTTTTTGGGGTGGGCTGATTTGAGCCAAACCAAGAGTATGCCGTCATATATCGCTTCGTTTTGCCGTTAACAATTAAATCAACGTCAGATGCAGTGCCATCTTTTCTAGGGTTGACTAGTCGATATTCCACAACCGATTTCTTGTGACAATACACAACCCCTTCTGGACTTTCTATTGCAAATGCAGTGTTAAGAAATCCACAAGCGAAATATAGAAGGATAGTTTTCATATGATTTTTTAGTAACGGATATAGATTGAGTATAGATATTTTTTATCCTAGCTTTTGTGCTAAATGCTCTGGATTTGGGTGGTAGTAGCGTTTGAGCATCGTAAGACTCCTATGTCCAGATACTGCTGAAAGTTCAATGAGATTGGGGAGTTTTTCTGCTAGGCGAGTAATAGCCATATGTCTTAAATCATGAAAATGAAAATCTTCAATCTTGGCTTTAGTCCTTGCTCTATCTATTGCTGCAGATAGGGCGCATGCAGTCACTGGAAAGACAGCGCCATGTAAGTTTCTTGGCAATGATTGCAGGATTTCAGTAGCAGTCGTACTTAGTGGAGTCAAGCGTGATTCACCATTTTTAGTTATTGGAATAAAAGCAGTGCGTTTTTGTAGGTCAATATGCTCCCAGCGTAATCCTAAGATTTCACCACGCCTCATGGCACTTTCTAAAGCAAATTTAGTTAAGGGCAATATCCAATGGTTTGCATTCTTCACTCTTGGTGTGAGTGCTGCGTATAGTAGACCCAGCTCTTCCTCAGTCAGAATTCGGTTGCGCCCTTGAGGACTTTGTGGTTTCTTCACTAAAGGGATTGGGTTGACCATATTAATGCCCCATTCCCGTTTTGCATGGTTGATGATTGAGGAGAAGTAGCTCAGCTCCCGTATCACCGCCCCATTAGAAACGAGTTTTAATCGTTCATCCCGATACTCCGCTACCTTAATTGGAGTGAGAGCGGTCATTCTGAGGTTTGCTATGGAGTGTCTTGCCAGCGCTTTGAGGCGGTATGCATCCTCTTTCATGCTTCGGGTCTTGAGTGTGACCTCTTGCACGTAGCGCTCTATAACGTCTTTAAACAGGGTTCTTTCAGCAAGGGTAGTGTTGGTATAGCTGCCCTTGTCGATTTCGGTCTCAAGCTGCCTAGCCCACTTTTCAGCGTCTTGTTTGGAGTGAAAGGACTTTGCAACTGCTTCTTGTCCTTTGCGGGTGATGCGGGCTTGCCACTTACCATTGCGGTTACGAATTGATGCCATTTTTCCTCTCCAGTTGGACAGGAATTGGACAAGCCCTTTTAAATCCCCCTTACAGCCTTATATCTATTGGTCCAGTTGAATTACTCAACAGCCTTGACCATTTCCTCAACTACTTTCTTTGCATCTCCGAAGACCATCATGGTTTTATCCATGTAGAAAAGCTCGTTGTCTAAGCCGGCATAACCAGCCGCCATTGATCGCTTATTAACGATGATGGTTTTTGCTTTGAACGCCTCCAAGATTGGCATACCAAAAATTGGGCTGCCTGGAGTACGTGCTGCTGGGTTAACAACGTCGTTAGCGCCGAGCACCAAGACCACGTCAGCTTGACCAAAATCACTGTTGATATCTTCCATCTCGAACACTTGATCGTATGGAACTTCAGCTTCCGCCAAGAGAACGTTCATATGACCAGGCATACGACCGGCAACCGGGTGAATAGCGTATTTCACAGTCACACCATGGTGAGTTAACTTTTCAGTCAATTCTTTCAGGGCGTGTTGGGCGCGAGCAACCGCTAGGCCATAGCCTGGAACAATGATCACAGTGTCAGCGTTTTCCATCAAGAAAGCAGCATCTTCAGGTGAACCTGTTTTGTAATTCTTAGGACCGCCGTCATCGCCACCACCTGCAGCAGCTTCGGCACCAAAGCCGCCGAGCAATACAGCCAAGATAGAGCGGTTCATTGCCTTACACATGATGTAGGACAGAATCGCGCCAGATGAACCTACGCAAGCACCCGCAATAATTAACACGGGGTTGTTTAAGGTAAAGCCAATACCTGCTGCAGCCCAACCAGAGTAACTATTGAGCATCGATACAACCACTGGCATATCGGCACCACCAATAGGGATGATCAAAGTAACGCCCAATACCAAGGCAATGGCACACATTGCCAAGAAGGCTGCGTGGCTATCACCCATGTAGTAAGCAATACCAGCACCAACCATTGAGATAGCTAAAAGGAGGTTGAGTAAATGTTGACCAGCAAAGCTTACTGGCTTGCCACTAACCTTGCCAGATAACTTACCAAAAGCAATTACTGAGGCAGTGAATGTGATCGCGCCAATAAACGCGCCAATAAAGAGTTCAATCTTTTGTGCGCCAGTATGGTCGTGTGCTGGATTAAATACGGCTGCAATCGCGATCAGTACAGCTGACAAACCTACAAAGGAGTGCATCAAAGCTACCAACTCAGGCATCTTAGTCATTTGCACGCGCTTAGCAGCAATGGTTCCAATAACGGCACCACCAACGATTGCAGCAATGATTAATGAAAATACAGGCTTGAAGTCTGGGATCAAGAATGTCGTGATCACAGCAAGCAACATACCAATCATGCCGAAGGTATTACCTTGGCGTGAAGTAGTTGGTGAAGACAAACCACGCAAAGCGAGGATGAACAACACCGATGAAATGAGATAAGAAATAGCGGTTATGTTTGACATAGTTTTGGTCTCTATATAGGTCTTGTTCTAGGTTTATTTAGTTCCAGCCGCATCAGCCTTAGGGGCTTTTTTCTTGAACATTTCAAGCATGCGACGGGTGACCATAAAGCCACCAAAAATATTAATTGAGGCGAGGAATACGGCAATGGCACCAATAATGCTGGTTAGGGTAATTTCATCTCCACCAATAACTTCAGTTTGAAGTAATGCGCCAACGATGATGATGCCGGAGATTGCATTGGTTACCGCCATTAAAGGTGTATGCAATGCTGGGGTAACGTTCCAAACTACGTGATAGCCGACAAAAATGGCCAATACAAACACAGTAATGTTTTGAACGGTGAGGATGCTTTGAAAGGCAGCGAGATCCATAATGTTTCCTTAGTATTTTTTACTATTAGTTTTTGCGAATGGCTTGGCCATCACGACACATTAAACAAGCAGTGACGATATCGTCATCAGTTGGGATCACCAACTTCGCTTCTTTGTCCACAATCAGCTTCATGAAATCGAGTAAGTTGCGTGAGTAGAGTGCAGATGCATCCGCTGCAACCATGCTGGCTAAATTTGTGTAGCCGACAATCTTCACGCCATTCACATCAATGACTTTATCTGCCTGAGTTAAAGGGCAGTTACCAGAACCGTTATCACCTTTACCTGCAGCTAAGTCGATCACGACTGAGCCCGGTTTCATATTAGCAACAGTGTCGCTATGTAGTAGGACTGGAGGTTTGCGTCCAGGAATCAACGCAGTAGTAATGACGATATCTGCTTGTTGAGCGCGTTCGGCAACTAAGGCTGCCTGACGCTTCATCCAAGCTTCTGGCATTGGGCGGGCATAGCCACCAACGCCTTGAGCAATTTCACGCTCTTCATCAGTCTCATAAGGAACGTCAACAAACTTGGCGCCCAGTGATTCAATTTGTTCTTTGGCTGCAGGACGAACATCAGATGCTTCAATCACAGCACCAAGGCGTTTTGCAGTAGCGATAGCTTGCAAGCCAGCTACACCAGCGCCTAAGATGAGTACGCGAGCTGCTTTAACTGTACCCGCGGCAGTCATGAGCATTGGCATGAAGCGTTGATATTCGTTGGCAGCAACCATGACGGCTTTATATCCGGCAATGTTTGCTTGAGAAGACAAGACGTCCATGCTTTGTGCACGTGTTGTACGCGGCGCAGCTTCTAAAGAAAATGCAGTCACGCCTTGAGCTGCCATTGCAGCAATCATGTCGTTATCAAACGGATCGAGCATGCCTAGGAGAACGGCGCCAGATTTAATTTGCTTAAGTTCAGCTGCCTCAGGCGCACGAACTTTTAGAACAATCTCCGCTCCAAATGCATCTGCTGCGCTGCCAACGGTTGCGCCGACAGCTTCATACGCAGAGTCAGGTTGACTGGCTTTTACGCCGGCGTCTTTCTGAATAACGACGGTATGACCTTGACTGATGAGTTTTTTAACGGTTTCTGGTGTGGCGGCTACTCGAGTTTCCCCAGGCCTTGTTTCCAGTGGCACTCCTATGCGCATGGCATGTCTCCAAAAGCAAAATTTTTCAAAAAATCTATTTTAGTTAAATAGGCCTTAATGCACCTATTTACTTACCCCTAAGTCCGCTTGCTTGGTTTTTGCCCAAAATTCTGTGAAACCGGGCTAAGACTTCTACAATAAGGTCTGTCAGCTTATATTGAATTCTCGCATTTTTTGATGATCCCGCTCAATTCTTCCGCAATCCCGTCGTCCCAGACCAAGAAAGTCGTTATTGGCATGTCTGGAGGGGTGGATTCGTCGGTTGCCGCCTGGATGCTCAAGGAGCAAGGCTTTGAAGTTATTGGCCTTTTTATGAAGAATTGGGAAGATGATGACAACGACGAGTACTGTTCTGCTCGCCAGGACTGGCTAGATGTGGTTTCGGTGGCCGATATGATCGGCATAGACGTTGAAGCCGTCAATTTCGCAGCTGAATACCGTGAACGTGTATTTGCCGATTTTTTGCGCGAATACGCTGCAGGGCGAACACCTAATCCCGACGTTTTATGTAATGCCGAAATTAAGTTCAAAGCATTCCTAGATCACGCCATGAGTTTGGGTGCGGATGCGATTGCTACTGGGCACTATGCACGTGTGCGTCATGAGGGTGGAAAAGTCCAGCTATTAAAGGCAGTTGATACGAGCAAAGACCAAAGTTATTTCTTGCATCGCTTAACGCAGCAGCAATTGGCAAACGTCATGTTTCCGCTGGGAGAAATTCCTAAAACGGAAGTGAGAAAAATTGCCGAGCAAATTGGTTTGCACAATGCAAAGAAAAAAGACTCTACTGGAATTTGTTTTATTGGTGAACGTCCTTTTAGAGAATTCTTAAACCGCTATTTACCTCGTATACCTGGCCCTATTAAGACGCCAGAAGGTAAGACTGTTGGTGAGCATATGGGCCTAGCATTTTTTACCTTAGGTCAGCGCAAAGGCATTGGTTTGGGAGGCAGTCAGGATGGTAATGGTGATGCTTGGTATGTGGCGCGTAAAGATATTCCAAATAACACTCTGTATGTAGCACAGGGCCATGAGCACCCGTGGCTATTGGCTCATAAGCTTTCTGCAATGGACGCTAGCTGGGTATCTGGCGCAGCGCCAATGCCGGGAAGCTATTCCGCTAAGACGCGTTATCGTCAAGCTGATTCAGCTTGCACTTTAATTACCGGCAATGATACGCAAAGCTTTGAATTAAGCTTTCCGGATGCGCAGTGGGCGGTAACACCCGGACAATCAGCCGTTCTCTATGACGGTGAAATTTGTTTAGGCGGTGGAATTATCTCCGCATAAATTTCATCAGCCATCGGATACAAAAAAGCCAATCAGTTTTGATTGGCTTTTTTATTTAAGTAATAAGTTGATTAAGCAGCAGGCGGTACAGTTTCCATAAACGATGGTCGCTGCAATAATTTCTGATACAAGCGATCTAGGTTGGAATATTGTGCTTGCCATTTCACTTCAGGAAAGCGAAACAATAAATAACCAATGGCGCAACCAACAGCGATATCCGCTAAGGTCATTTGATTACCATGACACCATGGGTTTTCACCGAGTTGCTCCGACATCTCGCGAAGGGCAGCATCGATCTTGCCCATTTGGCGGTCATACCAAGTTTGGCTTTGCTGCTCTGCTGGGCGCAGGGTACGCTCTAAACGAGCCAAAATACCGGCATCCATAATTCCGTCAGCCAGGGCTTCCCAGGTTTTAACAGCGGCACGCTCCCGGTTATCGGCGGGAATAAGCTTGCTGACAGGGCTTAGGCCATCTGCGTACTCTGCGATGACACGGGAGTCGTAGATAGCATCCCCATCGTCAGAAATAAGGCAAGGAACCTTCCCTAGGGGGTTTGTGGCACCTATTTTGGTGTCTGCGGCCCAAACATTCTCTAATTCGAGGTCAACATCGACCTTTTTCTCGTTAAAAACAATGCGTACTTTGCGTACATAGGGGCTGGTGAGGGATCCGATAAGTTTCATGGGATCAAGTATAGCCATCCTAATTGGGGTTTGCTGGACTTCCAAACGCATTAAAATTAGCTTTTATTGACATCTTCAATGCAAAGGCAATATTCGTGAGTCAGCCGCTTTCTACCCTTAATGCTCTTTCCCCTTTAGACGGTCGTTATGCCGGAAAACTAGATGCTTTGCGTCCTTGGCTTTCTGAGGCGGCTTTTATGCGCCAGCGTGTGTTTGTGGAAATTCATTGGCTTTTGGCTTTGGCTGCAGCTGGTTTGCCTGATGTGCCAAAAATTAATGCTGCTGACGAAGCTTTCTTGCTATCTCTTCCTGAGAATTTCTCCGATGCGGATGCTCAGCGCATTAAAGATATTGAAGCGGTTACTAATCATGATGTCAAAGCGGTTGAGTATTTCTTAAAAGAAAAAGTTGCTGGTCGTCCTGATTTGCTTAAAGCAAGTGAGTTCATTCATTTTGCTTGCACCTCTGAAGATATCAATAACACCTCACATGGTTTGATGTTGCGTGGCGCACGCGATGAAGTGCTTTTGCCGCAACTTCGCAAGGTACTTTCTGTTTTGACTGACTTAGCCCTTGAGCACGCCAAGGTTCCGCTTCTTTCACGTACCCACGGTCAACCTGCTTCACCAAGTACTCTTGGAAAAGAAATTGCAAATATTGCTAAACGTTTAGAACGTGCGATCGATGCTATTGCAGCAGTGCTTTTGCTAGGCAAGATGAATGGCGCAGTTGGTAACTACAACGCCCACTTATCTGCTTACCCTGATTTTGATTGGGAAAATTTCTCCAAGAATGTAGTGGAGAAGCGTTTAGGGTTGACCTTTAATCCATACACCATTCAAATTGAGCCACACGATGGTATGGCGCAACTATTTGATGCGATTGCTCGTGCTAATACGATTCTCTTGGATATGGATCGTGACTTCTGGGCATATATCTCTGTTGGGTATTTCAAGCAGCGCACTAAAGCTGGTGAGATTGGCTCATCCACTATGCCGCACAAAGTAAACCCAATCGACTTTGAAAATTCTGAAGGTAACTTGGGTGTTGCTAATGCATTGCTCCGCCACCTCGCAGAAAAATTACCAATCTCTCGTTGGCAGCGTGACCTTACTGATTCCACCGTATTGCGTAATTTGGGCCCAGCCTTTGGTCATAGCGTATTAGCTTATGACAGCGCCCTGCGTGGACTTGGTAAGCTGGAGGTCAATCTTGCAGCAATTGCCGCTGACTTAGATGCATGTTGGGAAGTGTTGGCTGAGCCAGTACAAACTGTCATGCGCCGTTATGGTATCGAGAATCCCTACGAGCAGTTAAAAGAATTGACTCGCGGCAAAGGTATTAATCAAGCCGATTTGCAAACCTTTATTCGTGGCTTGAAGATTCCTGAGGATGCAAAAGCGCGTCTATTAGAGATGACTCCATCCTCTTATCTAGGTAAGGCGGTCGAGCTGACCGAACGTCTGAAAAAGTGAGTTTGACTACCAATTCAGAATACGGGGCACGTCCCCGGATCTGGTTTGCTGTTTATCAATTGCTTTGGCATCTCTTATTGCCATTAGCATTTGTTCGATTGGCTTGGCGCGCACGTCATGCTTTTTCTTATCTGCATCACATCCCAGAGCGTCTGGGTTTTGGCTACAGCAAGCCCATCACTCAAAAGTCTATTTGGATTCATGCGGTATCGGTTGGAGAGACTCGTGCTGCTCAACCATTGATTGATGCTTATTTGTCTAGAGGTGAATCAATTCTCCTTACCCACATGACGTTGAATGGACGCCGCACTGGTAAGCAGTTATTTACGAAAGAGATTACCTCTGGACAAATCCGACAAGTCTATTTGCCATATGACATTTGTTGGGCTGTAGAACATTTCTTGAAGACCTTTAAGCCAAAGCTTGGCCTATTTATGGAAACTGAAGCCTGGCCAACCGTTGTCTTTCGCTGCAAAGAAATTGGTTTACCTCTATTTCTAGTTAATGCTCGTTTATCAGAACGTAGTGCGCGTCGTGTTAATCGTTTTGGCAAAGCGGGGCGCGCGTTGTTTCAAGCATTCGCAGGCATCTTGGCTCAAACTGAATTTGATGCACAGCGTTATCGCAGTTTGGGCGTTCAAAATGTGAAGATTGTGGGTAATCTCAAGTTTGATGTTCCATTGGATCCTGGTCTCGTAGAGCAAGGTAAGGTTTGGCAACAGGACATACACGCAGGCAATCGCTTAATGGTGTGCGCTGCAAGTACCCGTGATGGCGAGGAGGCCATCATTCTCAAAGCCTGGAATGATTTGCTTTTAAGTAACACTCTTGCTACAACTCCCTTGTTATGTTTGGTGCCCCGCCATCCGGAACGCTTTACTGAAGTAGCCGATCGGATTAATAGCGCTGGCTTAAAGTTCCGTAAACGTAGCGAGTGGACAGGTATTCCGAGCGAGTGTGATGGTGTGGATGTTGTTCTAGGCGACTCCATGGGTGAGATGCCAATGTATTACAGCGCTTCTGACTTGGTGTTGATGGGTGGAAGCCTACTTCCTTTTGGAGGTCAAAACCTTATTGAAGCCTGTGCGGCTGGGTGTCCTGTTTTATTGGGTAAGCACACTTATAACTTTCAGCAGGCCGCCTTAGATGCGATTGACAGTGGCGCAGCCAAAAGAATTAAGGGAGAACTCCTATTAACAGAGCCAATTGCTTTGATGGAGTCTTTAAAAGAATTGCTCTTAAATACTGCTGAGCTGAAGAAAATGAGCGAGGCAGCGAAGGCCTACTCAGTGAAACATCAAGGTGCGACTAATAGAATCTTAGCCGCCCTTCATCAAACAAACTAAATTACTGACTTAAACCCGCGCCCCGTAGTTAGGGTCATCTTTGCGTGCTTCGTCATCAGGCTTTTTATCGCCCTTCACCAAATCTTCTCGTGTAACACCAAGCCACATAGCTAGCGCTGCAGCAACGAAGACTGAAGAGTAAATACCAAACAAAATACCAATGGTCAGCGCCAAAGCAAAGTAGAAGAGCGTTGGGCCGCCGAAGATAAGCATAGCCAAAACCATCATCTCTGTACTGCCGTGAGTAATAACAGTGCGACTGATAGTGCTGGTGATTGCGTTATCGATGATTTCACGGGTATTCATCTTGCGGTATTTGCGGAAGTTTTCGCGAATACGGTCAAAGATCACCACGGATTCGTTTACTGAGTAGCCTAGAACCGCGAGCACCGCTGCCAAAACTGAGAGTGAGAACTCCCATTGGAAGAAGGCAAAGAAACCCAAGATGATGACAATGTCATGTAAGTTCGCGATGATGCCGGCAACCGCAAATTTCCACTCAAAGCGGAATGAGAGGTAAACCACAATGCCAATAATCACAAATAGCAATGCCATTAATCCATCTATTGCTAGCTCACGACCAACTTGTGGACCAACAAATTCAACACGCTGGAGCTTTACACCAGTTGCTGCTGGATCTAGCGCTTGCATTACTGCTGTACTTTGATCAGCGGAGGAGATGAGTTTGCCTTCAGCATCTTTTTGTAAAGGCAGGCGAATCATCACGTCGCGTGAGCTACCAAAGTTTTGAATTTGGGTATCTGCGTAACCAAGCTTCTCAACTTTTGAGCGAATGGAGTCTAGTGGCGCAGTTTGTGGATAGCTAACTTCCATAACCGTGCCACCAGTAAATTCGATGGAGAGGTGCAGGCCGTTATGCCAGAGGAAAAAGACAGCCGCTAAAAAAGTAATTAAAGAAATCGCATTGAGCACCAATGCATGGCGCATGAAGGGAATATCTTTTTTGATCCGGAAAAATTCCATGGCTTATTTCTCCTGTGGGCGCCAAACTTGGCCGATAGCGAGTTTTTGAATCTTCTTGTGTCTGCCGTACCAAAGATTAACAAGGCCACGTGAAAAGAAGACAGCCGAGAACATTGAAGTCAGAATACCTAAGCAGTGAACTACTGCGAATCCTTTAATAGGACCAGAGCCAAATGCTAACAAGGCTAGACCAGCAATTAAAGTGGTGACGTTTGAGTCTAGAATGGTTGCCCAGGCTTTGTCGAAGCCTACAGCAATGGCTGTTTGTGGAGCTGCGCCATTACGCAACTCTTCGCGAATACGTTCGTTGATCAACACGTTAGAGTCAATCGCCATACCAAGCGCTAAAGCCATCGCTGCAATACCAGGCAAGGTGAGCGTGGCTTGCAACATGGAAAGTACCGAAATGAGCAAGAGCAGATTGACTGCTAACGCCACAACTGAGAATGTTCCAAATAAGAGGTAGTAAGCCATCATAAAGATAGCAATAGCACCAAAACCAATTAAGAGAGACTTAAAGCCTTTCTCAATGTTTTCAGCACCCAAGCTTGGTCCGATAGTGCGTTCTTCAATGATTTCCATTGGCGCTGCTAATGAGCCTGCGCGTAACAAGAGGGCTAAGTCATTGGCGCTCTCGGTAGTAGGTTGACCAGTGATCTGGAACTTAGAACCAAATTCACTTTGAATGGTAGCTATCGTGAGCACTTCACCTTTGCCTTTTTCAAACAAGATCATGCCCATTGGTTTGCCAATGTTTTCACGAGTCACTTCTTGCATCACGCGACCACCAGCCGCATCTAAGGAGATATTGACAGCAGGGCGTTGATTTTGATCAAAGCCAGCGCTTGCATCGGTAATGCGATCACCGCTAAAGATCACTGATTTTTTGAATACACCCAAACGGTTTTCACCGAAGCGGAAAGTATCCATACCTGGAGGAGGAGTTTCGCCTAGAGCGATAGTGGATACGAGTGGATCAGCTAAGCGTGATTCGAGTGTGGCTGTACGGCCAATAATGTCTTTAGCACGCGCTGTATCTTGTACGCCTGGTAGTTGCACCACAATACGCTCAGCACCTTGTTGCTGAATGACGGGCTCTTTAACCGCGAGTTCATTTACGCGTTTATTCAATGTGATAATGTTTTGCTTAACAGCGTTATCTTGAATTTCTTTTAATGCAGTGGGCTTAAATTCACCGATTACTTTTGGTGAAAGCCCGGCAGGCTTAACCTGCCAAACTAATTCCGGTTGCGCTGTCATTAATACAGAGCGAGCTGCCTCAGCATCAGCAGTGCTGCCAAAGCTAATGGAAATGAAGTCAGCGCCACGCTCAATGCCTTGATGACGAATATTTTTGTCGCGTAATTGACTGCGAATATCCGTTGCTAAAGAAGTAACCTTCTTCTGAACGGCGCCTTTCATGTCTACCTGTAGAAGGAAGTACACGCCACCACGTAAGTCAAGTCCTAAAGGCATTGGCAATGCATTGATTGCATTAAGCCATCCTGGTGTATTGGAAAGTAAATTTAATGCAACGGTGTAGTTGGGATCATTTTGATCATTATTCAATTTTTGTTGCAAGAGATCGCGTGCACGCAATTGAATATCGGTGTTATTAAAGCGAACCTTGATTGAGCCTACATTGCCAGCAACTTCAAAGAAGATGCCAGTGTTGCCAATGTTCGCTTCAGTCAGGATTTTTTCAACCCGAGCCTGTGTTGCCAAATCAACCTTGATGGTTGGTTTGGCAGACGAGACTTGAACCGCTGGAGCCTCACCATAGAAATTGGGTAATGAATATAGTCCGCCAATCAGTAATGCAATGGCGATAACTAGATATTTCCAGAGAGGATAGCGATTCATATTGAGATACTTTTAAACAAACAAATTAAGCGGATGCATTAAGCAGACTTCAGTGTGCCTTTTGGCAATACTGTAGTGATGGCACCTTTTTGCATTTGTACTTCAGTACCAGCAGAAATTTCAACGGTCACTACTTGGTCCTTGAGTGCTGTTACTTTGCCCATAATGCCGCCAACAGTAACTACTTCATCGCCAACGCCTAATGACTCAAGCATTGCTTTAGTTTCTTTTTGACGCTTCATTTGTGGGCGAATCATGATGAAGTACAAAACTGCAAACATCAAAATCAAAGGGAGGAAGCTCATCAAGCCACCGGAATCTGCGCCCGCTGCAGGAGCTTGGGCAAAAGCGTTACTAATCCACATACAAAACCTCCATTAATTACCAATTAAAAACTGCTGAGTTTTTCGACCTTTGAACCTTGGGCCGTAACCCGCAATTCTAAACTGTGTGGGGCTTTGGAGGTGATTTGAAGGGGGTTGAGCCCCCTGTAGGGCTATTAATCCTGTCCAGGCTCTACGCCGCGCTGGCGATTACTGTGAAATTCCTCGCGATAGGCGCTAAAGCGGTCCTTGCTGAGTGCCTCACGGACCTCAGTCATAAGCTGCAGGTAGTAGGACAGGTTGTGAATGGTATTGAGTTGGGACCCCAGGATCTCATTCGCTTTTTGGAGGTGATTTAAGTAGGATCTGGTGAAGTTTTGGCAGGTATAGCAGGCACAGGTTGGGTCTACAGGGCGATCATCGTCCTTGTACCCAGAATTACGTAGTTTTAGGTCTCCAAAGCGGGTGAAAAGCCAGCCATTACGAGCATTACGGGTAGGCATCACGCAATCGAACATATCAATGCCCAGGCTGACACCCAAAATCAGGTCTTCTGGAGTGCCTACACCCATCAAATAGTGCGGCATATGTTCTGGCAGTTTGGGAGCGGTGAAATTGAGAATGCGCTCAAACTCGGGTTTGGGTTCGCCAACGGAGAGTCCGCCAATCGCAATACCATCAAACCCTTGCTGGCTAACGGCGTCCAGAGAAAATTCACGCAGATTCTCAAACATGCCACCTTGGACAATGCCAAAGAGGCCGTTGCCAGTCTCTAGTTCGCGAAAGCGTTTGAGCGAGCGGTCACCCCAACGAAGTGACATTTCTAGTGAGGCGCGTGCAGTTTTTTCAGAAGTAGGTTGGTCCTTAATCTCATAAGGAGTGCATTCATCAAACTGCATAGCGATATCGCTATTTAGCACCGCTTGAATTTCCATCGATACTTCTGGGGACATAAATAATTTGTCACCATTAATCGGCGAGGCAAATGTAACACCCTCTTCAGAGATCTTGCGTAATGCACCCAAGCTAAATACCTGAAAGCCACCAGAGTCAGTCAGGATTGGTTTATCCCATCCCATGAAGCGATGAAGGCCGCCATGTTTTTTGATGACATCTAATCCCGGTCTCAACCAAAGGTGAAAAGTATTTCCCAAAATGATTTGTGCTTTAGCTTCATTCAAATCGCGAGGCGTCATGGCCTTTACAGTGCCGTACGTACCAACGGGCATGAAGATCGGCGTTTGCACGCTACCGTGCGGAAGATCCAGCTGACCAAGTCGCGCTGGGCTCTGAGAGTCGCGCGCCAAGATATTGAAGTGAACTGGTTTGGTCATATTTTTGTATTCTCGAGTCGGCAAAGAAACATCGCATCTCCATAACTGAAGAAGCGATACTTCTGTGAAATAGCATGTTGATAGGCGGCACGAATGTTATTCACTCCCGCTAAAGCACTAACTAACATTAATAAAGTAGATTTTGGCAGATGAAAGTTGGTTAGCAAACAATCCACTGTTTTAAATTGATAGCCTGGGGTAATAAAGAGATTGGTCTCCCCGCTGCTTTGTCCGCTTGCTGCTTGACTCTCTAGGGCTCGAAGGCTAGTGGTGCCTACAGCGATCACTCGGCCACCATTGTTCTTGGTGGTCTCAATTGCCTCTAAAGTTTCCTTTGGAATGGAGTACCACTCATAGTGCATCTTGTGTTTTGAGAGATCTTCTTCGCGCACCGGAGTAAATGTTCCTGCACCAACATGCAATGTAACGGTTGCTTGATTTACACCCAAATCTTTGATCTTTTGCAAAATAGCTTCATCAAAATGCAGGCCCGCTGTTGGAGCTGCAACTGCACCTGGATTTTTGGCTACTACTGTTTGATAGCGTTGCGCATCCTCACCATCTGGTTGATGTTCGATGTAAGGGGGCAGAGGAAGCTCGCCAAAGCGCTCAAGTAAAGAGAAGACATTCTCAGGAAAGCGGACTTCATAGAAACGCCCGTCATATCCAATCATCTCTACTGGAAATGTTTCACCAGCTTTATTGTGAATATGAACAATGCTGCCAGTCTTTGGCACCTTAGAAGCTCTAATTTGTACCCAAGCCTGCATTTCGCCGCTAATGCGTTCAATCAGGAGCTCAACATTGCCACCAGTCTCCTTTTTGCCATGCAATCGAGCCGGAATGACCTTAGTGTCATTGAAGACTAATAAGTCCCCAGGCTGAACAAGGCTAAGAATGTCCTTAAACTGTCGATCTACCAATTGAACGTGATTTGGTCCATCAGCCCTGACCTCTAAGAGGCGGCTATCGGTTCTATTCGCCAAGGGATGTTGGGCGATTAGTTCGGCAGGAAGTTCGTAATTGAAGTCGGAAAGTTGCATAGCATTACCATCAGGTATTAGATTTTAACGATGACTACTAAACAAGCGCCAAGCACACTCCAAAAAATGGGTTTAGACAGCCCTATGGCCCTTGCTTTGCACTTGCCATCCCGTTATGAGGATGAGACAGAGTTGCTCACTATTGAAGAAGCCATTGCCCAGGGTAGGTTTGCCTCGGCCCAGACCCAGGGTGTCGTGATTCGTAACCAAGTCTTATTTCGGCCCAGAAGACAGATGATTGTCACTATTGAGGATGAGACCGAGACTCTGAATCTGCGCTTTCTCAATTTCTACCCCAGCCAGCAAAAACAGATGGCGGTCGGCGTCCATGTTCGAGTGCGTGGCGAGGTGCGAGATGGTTTCCAAGGCTCGGAGATGGTTCACCCGAATGTACGCGCTGTAGCTCCAGATGCGCCGTTACCAAATAGCCTTACTCCAGTCTATCCAGCAAGCGTTGGCGTTTCACAGACTGTTATTCGTAAAGCAGTTACACAAGCTTTGCGTGACCCTAGTTTGCAAGAGAGCTTGGCAGAGTTCTTACCTAAAAAACTGATGGCAGAGCTATTGCCCAGTAATGATTGGCCCAGTTTGCAGTCTGCAATTACCTATTTGCATCAGCCTCCCGCTGATGCCAATACTCAATCATTGTTAGAGCGTACGCATCCCGCCTGGCGCAGGGTGCAATTTGAAGAGTTGCTGGCTCAGCAAATTTCTTTAAAGCGAGCGCACGCGATTCGTCGTGAACGAAATGCACCAAGCTTTGCAAAAGTTCAGGAAGAAGGTAAAGATAAAACTAGAGAGCAATCTTTTGAGGAGAGCTTGCTGAAAGTATTGCCTTTTAAATTAACGAATGCGCAAGATCGCGTTTGGTCAGAAATTAGCAGGGATCTCTCCAAGTCGTTTCCTATGAATCGCCTACTCCAAGGCGATGTCGGTAGTGGTAAGACGGTAGTGGCTGCCTTGTCTGCAGCGCGGGTCATGGATCACGGCTATCAAGCCGCCATCATGGCGCCTACAGAGATTTTGGCTGAGCAACATTATCTAAAGATGAAGGAATGGTTTGAGCCTTTGGGGGTAAAAATCGCTTGGTTATCCGGCAGCTTAAAAGCTAAAGAGAAACGACTGGCGCAAGAGGTGATTGAGAATGGGCAAGCTCAGCTCATTATTGGTACACATGCGCTTATTCAAGAAAGCGTGAGCTTTGCCAAACTTGGCTTAGCAGTCATTGATGAGCAACATCGCTTTGGGGTAAGGCAGCGTTTAGAGATTCAGCAACGTGTTGGATCAGAATTGTTTTATTGTCATCAGTTAATGATGTCTGCAACTCCCATACCTAGAACATTAGCAATGACGTATTACGCCGACCTGGATGTTTCTGTCATTGATGAATTACCTCCAGGGCGCAAACCAATTGCCACCAAAGTAGTCAAAGCTAGTCGCCGTGATGAAGTGATTGGCGGACTACAAAGTTGGTTATCAAAAGGGCTTCAGGCCTATTGGGTTTGTCCGCTCATCGAAGAGTCTGAAGCGCTGCAATTACAAACAGCAACAGAAAGCTTTGAGCAGCTGACGCAAGCCTTGCCTGACTTTAAAGTAGGCTTGGTGCATGGCAGATTAAAAGCAGAAGAAAAAGCGGCAGTGATGGCTGCCTTCAAAGCAAATGAAATTCAACTTCTGGTCGCCACTACGGTGATTGAGGTTGGGGTTGATGTGCCTAACGCTGCATTAATGGTGATTGAGCATGCGGAGCGTTTTGGTTATGCCCAGATTCATCAATTACGTGGGCGCGTTGGTAGGGGGGCCGTGGATTCAGTCTGCATCTTGATGTATGCAGAGCCACTTTCAATGGCCGCCAAAGAACGTTTACAAACTTTGCGTGAGACATCAGATGGATTTGTGATTGCCGAACGTGATTTATCGCTACGCGGCCCCGGCGAGTTGCTCGGTGCCAAGCAGTCAGGCGATGCCATGTTGCGCTTTGTAGACCTCCAACGCGATGCCTGGTTAATTGAGCTTGCGCAGCAGGCGGCTGACCGATTACTTGCCGAGCACGCCGATCTGGTGGAGCGACACCTAGAGCGCTGGCTTGGATCTCGTGCAGAGTTTCTAAAAGCTTGATAATTACTTCATGAGCTTAAAAGAGCGTTTCATTTCTTATGGGTATTTAATTAGGTTAGACAAACCTATTGGTACGCTATTGCTGTTGTGGCCTACGCTCTGGGCTCTCTGGTTAGCCAGTAGCGGTATTCCTGATTTATCTATCTTGTTGATTTTTACTCTAGGTACGTTTCTCATGCGTAGCGCGGGTTGTGCTATTAACGACTACGCTGATCGTAACTTTGATCGTCACGTTAAAAGAACCCAGGGACGCCCTGTCACAAGTGGAAAAATTTCTGGGAAAGAGGCGGTGGCTGTAGCAGGTGCGCTGGCTTTCATCGCTTTTTTACTGATCCAGCCTCTGAATGTATTTACAAAGCAACTGTCAGTTCTTGCGCTACTGGTTGCCTTTATTTATCCCTTCACTAAGCGCTTCTTTGCGATGCCTCAAGCAGTCTTGGGAATAGCTTTTGGGTTTGGTATCCCAATGGCATACGCAGCGATTCTGGATTTCGTTCCGCTAGAGGCTTGGATCTTGTTTGTAGGGAATATTTTCTGGGCAATTGCTTATGACACAGCCTATGCCATGGTCGATCGCGACGATGATTTGCGTCTGGGTTTAAGAACTTCAGCTATCACTTTTGGTCGCTACGATGTTATCGCCATTGCTATGAGCTATGGAGTGCTATTTATCAGCCAAGTGTGGGTAGCGCAATTAGCCAACCTTAGTAATTATTTTTTATTAGGCTGGTTCGCGGCCTTGGCTTGTGCAATCTATCACCTAAAGCTGGTTTCTACTCGCAATAGAGAAGATTGTTTTAAGGCATTCCGCCATAACAACTGGCTTGGCGGGTTTTTATTTCTTGGAATTGTGCTGGGTTTGGCTATTAACTAGCTCTGACCCAACTCGTCACCCATAGCTTTGCCACGTTGACTTGCTGCATCAATTGCTTTTTCCAAAATCTCGTGCCAGCCTTGTTGCTTCATCACATCTAAGGCTGCTGCAGTGGTGCCACCCTTAGAAGTAACTCTCTCGCGCAAAACGCCAGCATGTTCATCAGAGTTATGAGCCAACTGTGTAGCGCCCTCAAGGGTTGCATAGGCAAGTTTGCGTGCAGTTGCTGTATCAAGACCGAGCTTCTCACCAGCAGATTGCATCGCTTCTAAAAAGGCAAAAACATAAGCAGGGCCACTTCCGGATACGGCGGTGACTGCATCCATCAGCTTTTCTTCGGACACCCATACCGCTTGGCCTACCGCATTGCAAATGGTTTCTGCTAAAGCACGATCAGCTTGATCAACTGCTGCATCTGCAAAGAGTCCAGTGATGCCTTTGCCAATTAATGCAGGGGTATTAGGCATGGCACGAACACAGCGTGTGTGATCCAGCCAACGACTCATATCTTTTAGGCGAATGCCTGCAGCGATGCTAAGGATCAGTGGGCCAGGTGCGCTTGCATGCTTCAGTTTTGCAGCCAACCCCTTTGCAACAACATTAAAGTCTTGCGGCTTGATTGCCATAACAACGACATTATTTTTGGAGAAGTCAAAAGCAATTTGCTCTAAAGCGCCAATACCCTGAACACCATAGTCTTCGTACAACTTTAACGCCGTTACGGCGTTCGCTTCAACAACGGAAATTTGATTTGGCTCAAATCCGTTCGCAAGGAGGCCGCTAATCAAGGCGCGCCCCATATTGCCGCCACCAATAAATGTGATGTGGGCGTTGCTATTGTTTTGTGCGGTTTTATTTGTGCTCATTTGTTAATCTTATCGCGCTTCCCAAAAATGGCTGTGCCAACACGAACCATCGTACTTCCCTCTAGGATTGCCGCTTCTAAATCATCGGACATGCCCATAGAGAGGGTGTCAAAAAACTGGTATCCCAGTTCACCAGCGTGGGCTGCCTGAATCTGTAGAAAGCACTCACGTAAAGCGGCAAACGCTTGACGTTGCTGCTCTATGTTTGGGCTAGGTGCAGGAATGGCCATTAAGCCCCTGAGAACTAAATTAGGTAGCGAAGTGATGGCATTACAAAGTGCTTCAACTTCCGCCAGTGAGACGCCACTTTTACTGTCTTCTTCGCTTACATTGATTTGTGCGCAAACTTGTAATGGGGCTAGATCAGGGAATTCACCTCTTTGAGCGGAGAGACGTTCTGCAATTTTGAGGCGATCAACACTGTGAACCCAATCAAAATGCTCCGCAACCTCTCGGGTTTTGTTGCTCTGTAGTGGCCCAATGAAGTGCCAGACCAACCAAGGGCGTAATTTGGCAAGCTTCTGGATTTTTTCAACAGCCTCTTGAACATAGTTTTCTCCAAAGGCAGATTGACCAGCATGCATTGCTTCTTCTACTGCTGAAGCCGGAAATGTTTTGCTAACAGCTAAGAGTTCAATTTCTTCGGGCTCACGGTTTGCTGCTAGAGCGGCAAGTTCAATCCGCTCTCTGACTTGCATCAAATTAACAACAATGGAATTCATGAGGCCTTAGAGGATTTAGCAACCAGTTGATCGACAATCTCAATCCAATGCAGCACCGGAGTGTCATCTTGCTGGAGATGGGTAATGCAGCCAATATTTCCTGAAACAATCACCTCTGCTCCAGACTCTTCGCATGCAGCATTGAGATGGGTGAGCTTGTTTTTACGTAGCTGTTCAGAAAGTTCTGGCTGGGTCACGGAGTAGGTGCCTGCAGATCCACAGCAAAGATGACTATCCGTACATAAACGCACACCGATGCCAATGCTTGAAAGTAGTCCCTCAACCTTGCCACGTATTTGTTGGCCGTGTTGCAAGGTGCAGGGTGGGTGATAAACCACGCCAGATTTGGGATCGGTGCCTACCAGTTGCACAAGCTCATTTTGTAACGCAGTAAGAATCTCAGAAATATCCTTAGTCAAATCAGAGATCTTTTTAGCTTTGGCAGCGTAAATGGGATCATTCGCAAACAGATGTCCATAGTCTCTCACCATCACGCCGCAACCGGATGCTGTCATCACAATCGCTTCTACGCCACCCTCTACTAAAGGCCACCAAGCATCAATATTTTGCTTGGCATTATCGAGACCGCCAGCTTGATCATTGAGGTGATAGCGCAAAGCTCCACAACAAGTAGCGCTTGGCGCACTAATCAATTGGATCTTCAATGCATTCAGTACACGTGCTGTTGCTGAATTGATATTTGGCAACATGCCTGGCTGAACGCAGCCTTCTAGCAAAACCATTTTGCGTTGATGCGTAGTTGCAGGTCTTGCGTATGGATCAGTCGAGCTCGCCAATGCCTTATTGAGGGTCAATGGGATCTTGCGTTGAATACCGCTAGGCATTAATGGGCGTACCAAGCGACCCAAGGTCATTGCAGTATTGAATAAAGCTGGCTTGGTCAAACCTTCTTTTAGGGCCCAACGAGTTAGGCGCTGAGCAATTGGACGCTCAGGCGTATTTTCTTCTGCCCATTTGCGGCCAATATCAACTAAGTTGCCGTATTGCACACCACTTGGGCAAGTGCTTTCGCAATTACGACAGGTTAAGCAGCGATCCAAATGCAGGCGTGTCTTTTCTGTTGGTACTTGGCCCTCAGCGATTTGTTTGATGAGGTAGATACGTCCGCGCGGACCATCTAATTCATCGCCAAGGATTTGATAGGTTGGACAGGTAGCGGTACAAAATCCGCAGTGAACGCATTTGCCCAGAATACGGGCTGCCTCGATACCTTCCGGTGTGTTGGCAAATTGAGGGGCGAGTTGAGTTTGCATAGAAATACTTATGGAAGACGTTTAGTGGCAAATACGCCAGCAGGATCAAAGGCGGATCTCAAGCGCTCTTGTACGGCTTCAAGGGCTTTGGAATGAGCTTGCTCTGTGAGTAAGGTAAAGCGCTGATAGGAAGGGTCTACGTTTGCGCCCTGTCTAAAGCGAGTTGCATGACCACCATGAGAATTGGCAATAGCTTTGATGGCTGCAAAGGTAGCTTCATCACCAGGTGCTTTTATCCAGCGTTGCTGTCCATGCCACTCAAAAATAATTTCATCATTAGCGCCAGAAATTGCAATTGGTCCACAAGCTGCAGGCAGCGCTAGACGATACAAAGTTTGATCTGCACCAAGGTTGTCAAAAGCAGAAATTTTTTGCTCGCGCAAATTATTCCAAAAGTCTTCGGCAACTCCTTCATTGAGTTCAGTCGCATTAACCAAAGAACCCATAAGTGGGATCGCAGCCTTAACTGCAGCTGCTGCGCCCGCGAGACGGAAGGTGAGCTCTCCATCTCCACCTTTGGCTGACCCAATCCAGCAGCTAGCAGAAAGTGGTAGTGGCTGGCCTGCCCATTCATTTAATGCTTTTAGTGCTTTATCTTGAGAGAGTTGGCAGCGTAGGGTTGCAGTCGCAGCAGGCTTTGGCAATACTTTTACTGAAGCCTCTAATAAGAGGGATAGGGTGCCCAAGGAGCCTGGTAGTAAGCGAGATACGTCATAGCCTGCAACGTTCTTCATGACCTTGCCGCCAAAGGAAAGATCTTGTCCCTTGCCATCTAGGATGCGAGCACCCAATACGAAGTCGCGGAAATTGCCAACGGTGATGCGGCCAGGTCCAGCTAGACCAGCGGCAATGGCACCACCAAAGGTTGCATTCTCACCAAAGTGTGGAGGCTCAAACGCAAGCACCTGATTTTTTTCTTTGAGGGCTGCTTCAATTTCTTTTAGTGGCGTGCCTGCACAAGCAGTAATCACTAGCTCTTCTGGTTGGTACTCCAAAATGCCCGAGTAAGAGCGAGTATCTAGCTTGGCATAGTTATTGGTATTGCCGTACCAGGATTTTGTGCCCCCACCTTCAATGGAGAGAGAGGTTTTATTCTTGGCTGCATTCAGAATCTGTTCGCGAAATGCATCCACTTGTAGATTGGAGTGACTCATTAGAAGCGCTCCAATTCTGGATGAGGTAACTGACCACCACTAATACGCATACGGCCATATTCAGCGCAGCGGTTGAGCGTCGGAATTGCTTTATCTGGATTGAGAAGTTTCTCTGGATCGAAGGCGCTCTTCACGCCCCAGAACGATTCACGCTCACCTTCACCAAACTGCACGCACATTGAATTAATTTTTTCAATGCCAACACCGTGCTCACCAGTAATAGTGCCGCCAAGCTCAACGCAAGCTTCTAAAATTTCAGTACCAAATTCTTCCGCACGATGCCACTCTTCCTGATCGGCACCATTAAACAAAATCAGAGGGTGCATATTGCCATCGCCAGCATGAAAAACGTTTAAGCAACCAAGTCCGTATTTTTCTTCCATGCCCTGAATACGTTTAAGTAGGGTGGCGATATGACGGCGGGGAATAGTGCCATCCATACAGTAGTAATCAGGGGCCAAGCGGCCTGCAGCCGGGAATGCATTCTTGCGACCACTCCAAAATTTCAAGCGCTCACTTTCATCTTTGGAGATCTGAATGCCGCTTGCGCCTGCTTGTTCGAGCACTTTAGTCATGCGCTCAATTTCTTCAGCAACTTCTTCTGGAGTGCCATCGGATTCGCATAACAAAATAGCTGCCGCATCTAAGTCATAGCCAGCGTGGACAAATTCCTCTACAGCGCGAGTGGTGGCTTTATCCATCATTTCCAAGCCAGCAGGAATAATGCCGGCAGCAATGATGGCAGCAACTGCATTGCCACCTTTTTCGATGTCATCAAAACTTGCCATGATCACGCGAGCCAACTTTGGTTTGGCAACTAGTTTGACTGTCACTTCAGTAACAACTGCGAGCATGCCTTCGCTGCCCATCATGATTGCTAGCAAATCAAGGCCGGGTGCATCTGGGGCTAAGCCGCCAAATTCTACGATCTCACCATTCATTAATATTCCACGGACGCGTAGAACGTTATGTAAGGTGAGGCCGTATTTGAGACAGTGCACACCACCGGAGTTTTCATTCACGTTGCCGCCAATAGAGCAGGCAATTTGCGAAGAAGGGTCTGGTGCGTAATACAAACCAAGATGTGCAACTGCTTCAGAAATGGCAAGATTGCGAACACCAGGCTGAACAACTGCAGTGCGAGTAAATGGATCAATGCTGATAATTTTCTTAAGCTTGGCCAATGACAGCACTAATCCTTGCGAAAGGGGCATTGCACCTCCCGAGAGGCCAGTTCCAGATCCACGAGGCACAACAGGAATTTGCATTGCATAGCAAATCTTCAAAATCTGGGCTACTTGCTCCTCGGTTTCTGGCAAAGCTACTGCCAAAGGCATTCTTCTATAAGCGGCCAGGCCGTCACATTCATAGGGAATAGTGTCTTCTGGCTCCCATAGAAGGGCATGTTCCGGAAGGATTGGGCGCAAAGCCGAAACCAATTTGGACTGAAGGGCGCTAATAGCGGCTAATTCGGGGGGTGGGGTCACCATATTCATAAGAATCATTTTAGCCATTTACCTATAATTAAGCTTATGGGAAATCGACTATCAAAAATCGCCACCAGAACAGGTGACGCCGGGATGACTGGCTTGGGTGACGGCAGTCGCGTGGAGAAGGATCATCTGCGTATCTGCGCTATGGGTGATATCGATGAATTGAACTCAGAAATCGGGGTTTTGATGACTGAGCAGATTCCTGAAGGCATTTCTGCTGAATTGCATGAGCTTTTCCTGCAGGTGCAACATGATTTATTTGATTTGGGGGGTGAGCTTTGCATCCCCAACTACAAGCTACTCAATCCTGAGCATGTAGCTCAGTTAGATGTTTGGCTTGAAAAATACAATCAACAGCTGCCGCCTTTGACCGAATTCATTTTGCCAGGCGGTACTAGAGCTGCTGCACAGGCGCATGTGTGCCGTACGGTTTGCCGTAGAGCAGAGCGTTCGATTGTCCGCTTAGGCTGGGAAGAGCCTTTGTATGATTCCCCCAGGCAATATGTGAATCGTTTATCAGATTTGCTATTTGTGCTGGCACGCATCTTAAATCGTGCAGCCGGCGGGTCTGATGTGCTTTGGAAGCACGAAAAAAAAGAGACTAAGTAAATTAGTCTCTTTAGTTTTGCTTCTTGCAAAATTAATTCTGCATTATTTTTTCTTACTTCTGCGTTTTTTGACGGCAGCAGCAAGACGCTCTAATACTTGCACCGAATCATCCCAGTTAATACACGCATCAGTAATACTGCGACCGTACTCTAATTTACTTGGGTCATCTTTGCCTGGTGTAAATTTCTGAGCACCATCATTTAAATGACTTTCTACCATCACACCAAAAATCTGATGTGAGCCAGATTCAATTTGCTGTG
This sequence comes from Polynucleobacter yangtzensis, assembly GCF_001595965.1. Lineage (GTDB taxonomy): Bacteria > Pseudomonadota > Gammaproteobacteria > Burkholderiales > Burkholderiaceae > Polynucleobacter > Polynucleobacter yangtzensis. The sequence goes on along the minus strand of NZ_LOJI01000003.1, from coordinate 97,658 downwards.
CAACATCATCAGCAACCACGATTTGACGCTCATGTTTCTTGCTTGAATTAGCATGAGACAAGTCAACCATCAAACTAGCTGGAAGCTTGGCTGCTTCTAGCTCAGAGCAGGCAGCTTGTACAAACTTGGCTTCGTAGTTCGGCTCTTTACCACCACGCAAAATGACGTGGCAATCTTTATTACCTTTGGTTTCAACAACAGATACTTGACCATTCTTATGCACAGACAAGAAGTGATGTGGCCGACCTGCTGCTTGAATAGCATCGGTAGCAATCTTGATGTTTCCATCGGTACCATTTTTAAAGCCAATAGGTGCAGAGAGTCCTGATGCGAGTTCGCGATGAACTTGGCTTTCAGTGGTACGTGCACCGATTGCTCCCCATGAAATCAGATCAGCAATATATTGAGGAGAGATGACATCTAGGAATTCGCTACCTGCTGGCATGCCGAGTCGATTAATTTCCATTAGCACTTGGCGGGCAAGACGTAGTCCCTCTTCGATGCGATAGCTTTCATCAAGGTACGGGTCATTGATCAAACCTTTCCAGCCAACAGTAGTGCGTGGCTTTTCAAAATACACACGCATCACAATTTCTAGTTCGCCAGCAAAACGTTCGCGCTCACTTAAAAGGCGTTGACAGTATTCGAGTGCTGCACGTGGATCATGAATAGAGCATGGTCCAATAATGACGAGTAAGCGGTCATCTTTACCGTGAATAATGTCGCGAATCTTTTTGCGAGTTTTGCTGATCAACGCTTCTGTTGGTGTTCCAGAAATTGGAAAGAAACGGATTAAATGCTCTGGCGGAGGCAGAACAGAAATCTTGTCGATGCGTTGATCGTCGGTATCGGAGGTCTTGTCGACCGCGGAGTACCAATTAGCGGGATTTGTATTTTGTTGGCTCATCCGGCTATTTTAAGCCGTAATTTGCCAATATCAGGCAGTCCCGCCCACGGTAAGGCTGTCAATTCGGAGAGTAGGTTGCCCAACTCCAACCGGAACGCTTTGCCCTTCCTTGCCGCAAACCCCAACCCCGCCATCGAGTTTGAGGTCATTTCCGATCATGGAGACCTGTTTTAGGGACTCTGGACCGCTGCCAATAATGGTGGCACCTTTAACGGGGTATTGGATTTTGCCGTTTTCAACCCAGTAGGCTTCTGAAGCGGAGAAAACAAATTTGCCGCTGGTGATATCCACTTGGCCACCGCCAAAATTGACCGCATACAAACCACGTTTAATACTGGCCACGATTTCTTGGGGATCATCTTTGCCAGCCAGCATGTAAGTATTTGTCATACGCGGCATTGGAAGCGAGGCAAAGCTTTCGCGTCGACCATTTCCGGTGAGGGGCATATTCATTAAGCGTGCATTGAGGCTGTCCTGAATGTAACCCTTCAAAATGCCATCCTCAATTAATGTGGTGCATTGCGTAGGCGTACCTTCATCATCAATGTTTAAAGAGCCTCTACGTCCAGATAGGGTGCCATCATCCACTACAGTGACACCTTTTGCGGCAACACGTTGCCCAATTCGACCGGCAAATGCAGAAGATCCCTTGCGATTAAAGTCACCCTCAAGACCATGACCAACTGCTTCATGCAAAAGGACACCAGGCCATCCTGGCCCCATCACCACAGTCATTGGGCCTGCTGGGGCAGGACGAGATTCTAGGTTCACTAAAGCGCCATCAACCGCTTCATCAACATAGCGATTGATGAGTTCTTGATCGAAGTACAGGTAGTCATGGCGCGCGCCACCACCGGAAGATCCAGATTCTCGGCGACCATTTTGTTCTGCAATGACATGGACCGAAACGCGCACCAGGGGGCGGACATCGGCAGCCAATAAACCATCAGCCCTAACCACTAAAACTACATCAAACTCCCCAGCAAGACTTGCCATCACCTGAATAATGCGTGGATCACGCGCCTTAGCTCTGCGCTCAATGCTTTCTAGTAACGCGATTTTTTCCTTTGGCTGTAGTGAGTCAAGAGGGTTGATATCTGAGTACAGTTTATTTGATACGGGGTTAAATGATTTACTTGCAACCGCTTGCTTGCCGCCTGCTGGTCCGATTACTCGAGTTGCTTTTGCTGCCTTGCTTAAAGCTTCTAAATTAATTTCATCTGAATAGGCAAAGGCGGTCTTATCACCATAGATGGCGCGGACCCCAACACCTTGATCAATATTGAAGCTGCCAGATTTAACGATGCCCTCTTCAAGACTCCAGCTCTCGCTGCGAGTATGTTGAAAGTAAAGGTCCGCATCATCAAGACGATGGGTAAATAGATGGCCAAAGGTGTGATGCAAATCTTGTTCTGATAATCCTGTTGGCTCAAGCAGAATAGATTTGGCTAATTTAATAAGGTCTGCTTGCTTTTTGGCTTTAGTCCAATTTGCAGGAAATAGTGCTTCTGGTGCATTCATGTGATTGGGCGGATCTTTCTTTAAATCTTGCGATGTGCAAGTGCAGGTAACTTAGAGCGTACCTCGTTTAATTTATCTTTGCACAAGACACCAGAAATAAAGCCTTCTCCTTCAGGGAGATTGGCTAAGATCTCGCCCCAAGGGTCAATCAACATGCTATTACCCCAAGTGCGACGCTGGTTTTGGTGTTTACCACCTTGGGCTGAAGCTAATACATAACTTTGGTTTTCAATGGCTCGGGCGCGCAACAGAATTTCCCAATGGTCTTTTCCGGTGGTGTAGGTAAATGCGGCCGGAATGATATGGCAATCTACCTGACCTAGCGCGCGATAGAGTTCTGGAAAACGCAGGTCATAACAAATACTTAAGCCAAAAGTCCAATTGTTGCCATCAACAGAAATCTTTAAGATCCCTGGCTCATTTCCAGCCTCAATCGTTTCCGATTCTTGGTAGCGCTCGGTTGCTGTTTGAAAGCCAAATAAATGAATTTTGTCGTAGCGAGTGATTTGTTGGCCTGCGGGATCAAATACAAGAGTTGTATTGAGTACTTTATTTGGATCTCTTGCCTCAAGCGGAATAGTGCCAGCAACCAAGTGCAGCTTGTTCTGTTTGGCAATCTGGGAGAGCTGCTCTTGGATGGGGCCGCTACCAAAGCTTTCGCGTGCAGAGACTTTATCTGTGTCCTTAAGACCCATTAAGCAAAAGTATTCTGGTAGAACGGCTAACTGCGCGCCATCCGCCGCCGCTGATGAGATGAGCCTACTTGCTGTAGAAAGGTTCTCTTGCAGACTGGGAGTGGAGACCATCTGAATAGATGCGACCTTGAGATTTGAGGAATTTACAGGTGTGCTCATAGCAATCTAGTTTGCAGTTTTATTTGGAGCGCTTGAATTGTTTGGGTTGGTTTGTGGCCCCGTAGTATTGTCCGGTTTGCTTTGCTCTTTAAGCAAGTCCTTGCTACGAATCGTATCTAATGTTTTTGTATCAATTGGCTGACCTTTTTGATCAAGTGGAATGACTTCCGGGTTATCCCATGATCCTTGCACTAAATAATCAGACTGTAGGTTGCGATTAATTTGGCTGGTAATGAGGTATTGCCCAACAAGAGCGCCAAGACCTATGATTGGGTTGATGGCAAATGCGGCTAAAGAGCCTGCAGTTGCATCAATTGTTGGAAAAATGGTGACACGTAAATCTTGCGTTTGCTTGGGGATGTTGATTTGTCCGGTCATAGCAACGCGCGCCTGATCTAAGCCCATTGTGAATTGCTTGGTTTGAGCTACACCTGCATTCAAATCAAACGAGGCATCAATCGTATTGAATGGCGTTCCTTTGGTAACAATATTTCCTAGACTACCTTTTAGGTCTAACGTGGCAAACCTAAATAAACTTTGCAAACTCAGAACATCTAGTAGCTTTGCTCCACTGGTATTAACTTCTAAGAGGCGACCTTTTTCTAAATTTAAATTTGCCTTGCCTGACAGGGTCTCATATTGAGGGTTGAATGGGGAGCCGTCCCAATCTGCATTGATTGTCAACTTGCCTTGCCCGCCCTCTACTGACTTTTGATTAGTCCAGTGACCAATAATCTGGCCCGCATCCTTAATATCCAAATCAATATTTAAGTTGGTGTGTGCGGGGGTAGTTTGCGTAGCCCCAACCCAACGACCAGTTGTAGTTGAGCTACCTTGTGGATTGTTGAATTGAACAGATTCGAAATTGACAGTATTGCCTATGGTCTTAGTTTTAATTTTTACCTGACCAAGCCGTGCTTTGTTCCAATCAAAATCATCAATGGTTAATTCAATACTAGGCATCGATCCGGGGCCAAATTTATTTTTAGTTGGCGGAGTTTTTGAAGTTTGCTTTGTAGGGATTGCTGCGCTAACAAGCTCTTCGGGAATCTTTAAGCGCACAAGACGTCCGCTAATTAAGTCGCTACCGTCAGATGTTGTAGCTGGTTGATATTGGATATTGCCGGCAACTTGAGGGGATCCTCTCATGCGCAGTTGCCAGGTAGCACCTTTATTGCTTGCAGCCAAATTAATATCCTGCCAGACGCGGTCAAACAAAGTTAATTGTTTTACTTGTGCTGAAACTTGGACATTACTTGTAGTGTTTGGGTTAGCGCTCACCCCAGATTTTTTTCTGTTTTGATTACTCAAAAATTCTTGCCAAGCATCTGCGTTCAACTCATTGCTAACAATATTTAGCGCAAGGCCCTCTTGAGGAAGGATGGCGGGCGCGCCAATGCCTACAGCTTGACGAAGCAGGTCATCACCAGCAATTTCGCCTTGAATAAAGTAGGAGTCCCCAATCTTTCCATCCCAAGTGAGGCGGCTGGAATTACTTTTTGTTTTGGCGAAGGTTTTAAGGTTCAGCTGACCAGACATCAAGGTACCCGCCTGTTTTTTCAGGGGTGCGGGCGCAGTACTACCCCAGTCACGCATGTCGATTTTTAGGCTAGTTTCGCTATTACCCTTGTTGAAATTAATAATGCCGTCATACCTAGCCACACCACTAAGGGATTGCAAAATAGGGGATGCCTGTACTGCAGCATCCTTTGCAAAGTAATCCTTGATGAAGTTCGCAGAAATATTTCCTGTGATGCTGTAGCTTTGGCTGCTTTGGTTAGGTGTTGTGCTCGAAATTTTAATGGAGCCACCAAGAAACTCAGCTGTAATATCTTCGAATTCTGGATTGACTTCGGTAATGCGAATTTTGCCTTTGAGATTTTCAAAAGGAGGTATGTTGGCCCACTGAACTCTATTGCCAGGGAAGTTAATTTGAATATCCGTATTGGTATCACCAGTGCCGGATAGTGGGATTTTTAAGCCAAGATTTAAGTTAGTAGGCCCTGTAATCTTTAAATTTTTCTCAAGCTCAGCCTGTTTCTTGCCGACAGGTGAGGTAAATAAATAATCCAGGAGTTGCGGCGCATCGCCCTGTGCTTCGCCATTTACTGTCAGGATTAATTGCTTTGCACTAACACTTGGTATCTCAGCATGGAATTTGCTTAGGGCAACCTGTTTGTAGCTTGCCTGATCAATGTCTACCGTAAAGTTGGCATTCTGCATATTAATAACGCCATTCACGTTATTAAAGGCGGGCCATAAACCTTGTGCAGGTGATGTGGAGGGCACCGGGCTAAAGGTTGCGCCAACGATAGGTAGATTGAGCGTGAATTCTCCGGAGCCTGCTTTTGGGAAAGGCACCTCATTAGGGTCACCTTTAATATGGAGATTCCCCTTTTTAATTACTCCTGCATCAAAGGCTTTTCTTAAATAGGTTTTGACTTCGCTTCCCATGCTAACTGGCAAATATCTATAGGCAGTCTGTAGATTTGCTTGTGCAAAGTCCATATCCAGTGTCATGAAGTCTGGCTTATTAACTTCGCCAATGATGTAGTTCAGATTGAGTGTTGTCGAAATCTCAGGATTACTCAGTGCTAACTGCTTTGTTTTAATAACCCAGTTACCTTTTTGTTTTGACCAGGAAATTTGACCATTAGCTTTATCTAGTTTTATTTTTGGATCCACCAATAGATCATTTATCTCCACTCCTAAATTATTGGATTGGATGGTGAAGCTTCCTTTGGTTTGGTCTGCAGCCAGAAATCCTGACAGATTTGATACAGAGGGCATAGATTTGTTGATGCCGATAAAACTAACATCGATCAGTTTTGCGCTCACATTAAAGCCTAGTTTGCTTGATTTAAACCAGCCACCGGGAATATTCAGCGCTGATAAAGGCGATTTGCTCTCAGACCAAGAGATATCTAAATCTTGCAGCTCTCCATCAGCTTTAGAGGCTTTAATCCATTGCTGGACTTTTTTAGAGAGTGGAAGATTAAGGGCAAATAAAGCAATATCCTCAACGGAAATCTTGGGGGATGAAAAGCCAAACTCTTTAATTTCTTCATCGCCTGCCGGCGGTCTCCATCGGAAAGTCATGGGGCTTAAATTCTCTAAGGAAGTTGATTTTGGGCTTTCGGTATCACGCCATGCAAATGTCTTGGTAGTGATAGAGATCATTCCGTTATCAGTTTCCTGAGTCAGGTTTGTTTCTAATCGCCCAAGAGCAATTGCATCCTCATTCTTAGATAGTTGAATTGTTAAATCATCGGCTGCAAGATAAATTTCTCCACCATCAGGCTTGCCGTTATCAATTTTTAATTTCCCCTTTGAGCTGAGTGCGCCCTCTAGAGTATTTAGTGGGAGGGAAAATTCATTCGCAATCTGACCGAGCTGAAGGGTATTTAAATTCCAGGAGATGGTTCCAATCCAATCGCGCCAATTGCCTGCTTGGCCGCCTATGTGATGGACTAAATCAATATCCAGTAGGAGGGGGCCCTTGGTCCAGGGAGTTGTTGCGCTGATTGAGCCTATGTGGCTGCGAATGCCGTTACTGAGAGTAAGACTTTGTATCTCTATCGCAGTAGACGGCTTCTTTTTGAGTTGGTCCTCCCAAAATAATTTGACATCCTTTACTCGAATTTCGTTTTGAGAAAAAAGCCAATTCTCTGCAGAGTAATCATTCGTCTTGCCATCAATCGAGATGCCTGCAACACTAATAGCGCCCTTGCTATTCCGTTGTGCATAAATTTCAGCGCCTTCAAAAGTGAGTTCTTGAAAAAATGGTGCGAGATGATAAAAGGAAGCCCAACTTAACTGTCCGTTTATCTTTTGTATAAATAAAAGAGGTTTTGTTTTTTCTGGGGCGTTAAAGCGCAAGCCTTCGATTTCAAAATCAGGCCTAATTCCCGTCCATGAAACATGCAGTGAGTCCATCGATACATCAGCGCCAATTCGCGCGCTGATGAGTTTTTCAACTGAGGCCTTGGACTTCTCGATTTGCGGCCAAAGAATAAAACGTACCCCCATATGCACCAGTACAGAAAGGGCCAGAATTACGCCCCCCAAAATCAAGGCACGCTTACGCCAAGTTCGACTCGAACCTTGAGGACGTTTAGCAAGCGCGCTCTTAAGGCGAGGCGGAATAATGTTTTGCAGCATGACCCCTATTATCCGTCAGCCTTAGCTTCATCGCCAAGCTTATGGCAGGGGAATTCAAGGTCGGATTAAGATGGGGGGATGGATGATTTTTCCCAACAAATCGATTTTTTGCAGCGGCATTCAACTTATGCGCGACGTTGGCTAAGTGCGCGCCCCGAATGGGTTGAGTGGCTTGCCATTCAGGGGCAAAAAAAGGTTGATTTGCAAGGTATTAGGAATTTACTGGATGAGTGCCAGGCAATTTCTGCATCAAACGAGCAGGATGAGGCTGAGTGGATGGCCAATTTGCGCTTGGCAAGGCAGCGCTTAATATTATGGGTGGCATTTCGGGATCTAAATGGTTTGGCTGATTTGGATGAGGTCACCCACGCACTAAGTCATTTTGCCGAATTAGCGGTTTCCGCTTCGATTGCATTTATTCGAGAAGATCTCAAAAATCGTTTTGGTTTGCCTTGGAGTAATACGACCCAATCTGAAATGCCTCTCATGGTTGTTGGTATGGGTAAATTGGGTGGTCTTGAGTTAAATCTCTCTTCAGATATCGATCTCATATTTTTGTATGAGCATGAGGGTGAGACTGCTGGTGGCCCTAAGAGCTTGTCTAATCACGAGTGGTTTTCTCGAATGGGTAAGCGCTTAATCAAGTTACTTGCTGAGCACGATGCCAACGGTTTTGTATTCCGTGTAGATATGCGCCTTCGTCCTAATGGCGATTCAGGGCCTTTGGTATGTAGTTTAGACATGTTAGAGGAATACCTTTTGGTGCAGGGTAGAGAGTGGGAGCGCTATGCCTGGATTAAAGGTAGGTTGATTGCGCCACTACCAGGGTCTCCAGACTTTGCTCATTGCCAAAAAGAACTTGATCAGCTGATCCGCCCCTTTGTATATCGCAGGCATTTGGATTACGGCGTTATTGCCTCTATTCGTGATCTGCATGCACAAATACAGGCCGAAGCTGAAAAAAGATCCTCGGGTCATCAAGGGCGTTCACGTGATATTAAGTTGGGTCGCGGCGGCATACGAGAGATTGAGTTTTTAGCGCAAATGTTCCAGTTGATGAGGGGGGGCACGGATCCTCGCTTTAGAGTGCGCCCTAGCTTAGAAGTGTTAGAGCTCATTAAGCATTGCAATATCCTACCCGCTCATGAAGTGGAGTCATTACAAGCTGCTTATATTTTCCTAAGACGTTTAGAGCATCGCATACAGGTTTGGGATGATCAGCAAACGCATTACCTGCCAGATGATGAAAGTGCGCGTGCACGCTTGGCGATTTCGATGCAAGGTCAAGATGCCCAGGCGGGTGATCTTATGGCTGAATTGGAACAACACCAAAATCATGTTGCTCACTTATTCGAAAAAGCCTTCTTGTTGGACGATGGTGCGCGCCTTGAAATAGCCCCCTTAGCTATTGGCTGGGTTCCTGATCAAGCATTCTTCCCTGGCTCTTGTGCGCGCTGGCAGGCTTGGGTAGATAGCCCAAAGCAAAAGTTATTACCTGAAAAAAGCCGTTTAATTTTTGATAACTTAATGTGTAAAGCCGCAGAAAGTTTGCAAAATGATGGCTCTAATTCAGCTCATGCAGATCAAACACTATTACGTTTTTTTGACTTGCTTGAGGCGATTGCTAGGCGCAGTGCATATCTTTCTATTTTGGCCGAGTATCCCAGAGCACTGTCAAATGTATTGGATTTGCTCAAGGCCTCTCAATGGGGAGCTCAATATTTAACGCGCCACCCCCATTTACTCGATTACTTATTGAATTCTCAGGCTGAAAGAGCATTAATTGAGGATCCGGAAAAATATTGGGGTGATGTGAGATCTAATCTCAATATGCAGCTTGATGATGTGATGTCTGATGGTGATGGCTCTGAGCAGGCAATGGATATTTTGCGAGTGACTCATCACAATGAAACGTTCATTACGCTATTGACGGATCTCGGAATTGGCGTGCAACAAGCGTTGCCGGTAGAGCAGGTAAGCGATCATTTATCTGCGCTGGCAGACTTGATTCTGCAAACTACCTTTGAGCGAGTATGGCCAAGCGTGCTTAAGAAGTTTGAGTTACCTGCCGATACAAATCCACCTTTTGCTGTTATTTCTTATGGCAAGTTGGGTGGTAAAGAGTTGGGCTACGCATCTGATTTAGACATTATCTTTTTATATCAGGCAGATGAGGCTGATTACGCTGCCCAAGAAATTTATGCCCTGTTAGCAAAGAGAATGATTAACTGGCTTACAGCATTTACTTCTACCGGCAGTCTATTTGAAATTGATACTCGTTTGCGTCCCAATGGATCAGCTGGATTCTTGGTGACCAATGCGGAGGCTTTTAGGAAGTATCAGCTTCGTGAGGGTGACAATGCCGCTTGGGTTTGGGAGCATCAGGCTCTCACGCGTGCGCGCTTCTCAGCGGGTAATTCGCTGGTGGGCTCATTCTTTGATTCGGTTCGTTCTGAAGTGTTAAGCCAACAAAGAAACATTGAGCAACTCCGCTCTGAAATTTTAGAGATGCGTCGTAAAGTCCATGCAGGTCACCCTAACGCCAACCCAGAATTTGACTTAAAGCACGATGCTGGCGGCATGGTAGATATTGAGTTCATAGTCCAATTCTTGGTGCTTGCTTATGCTCATCAGCATCCAAAATTGATCGGCAATCTCGGTAATATTGCTTTGTTACAGATTGCTGGTGAGATTGGTTTGATTGCTGCTGAGGCGGCGCAATCCGTTGGCGATGCTTATCGCTTATTAAGGGCGCGCCAACATCGATTACGTTTAGACGGAGCTGAAAAAACTCGGGTCGATTTAGACCAAGAGCCTGAGTTCATTGCTGCTAGGGATGCAGTTCAAGCACTTTGGCTAGAAATATTTAAAGCGCCCTCTAGTTTGAACTAGAGCACCTTGTTGCTTAAGATCGTTACTTTAGTTTTGCTCTAGTAATTCGCGAGCATGGCGACGAGTGGTATCAGTAATGGTGGCGCCGCCAAGCATTCTGGCTACTTCTTCGACTCGCTCAGTTCTGCCAAGGACTTGCACATGCGAAACGGTCTTCTCACCACTTTGCGATTTGCTAATCTTAAAGTGATGATTACCTTGCGCAGCTACCTGAGGTAAATGGGTTACGCATAAGATCTGATGGGACTGGCCTAATTGATGCAATAGCTTACCTACGGTTTCAGCGACAGCTCCGCCAATGCCAGCATCGACCTCGTCAAATATGAGGGTCGGCGTGAATGAGGCTTTGCTGGTAATGACGCTGATAGCTAGGCTGATGCGCGCTAATTCACCGCCGGAGGCAACTTTTGCGAGTGAGCGAGGGGTGCTGCCGGCATGACCAGCTACTAGGAATTCAATTTGCTCCAAGCCGTGCGATCCACCTTCGTTTAGCGGCACCAGAGCAATCTCCAGGCGACCGCCTGCCATAGATAAATCTTGCATAGCGCTAGTCACTAATTCACCCAGTTCTTTTGCAGCCTTACTACGTTTTTGTGTGAGTTGTTTTGCTAGCTTTAAGTAGGTGGCCTCTTCCTGCTTAACCTGCTCGCGAAGCGCTTCAATATTTTGTGAGGCTGTTAGGGCATCTAGTCGCTCTGCTGTCTCGAGCAGAAGCTTTGGCAGCTCATCAGTTTCAGCGCGATATTTACGAGCGGCACTATGCAATGCTTGCATACGTTTTTCAACTTGCGCAAGACGAGCTGGGTCCAAATCTATTTTTTGTAAGTAGCGATTGAGTCCATGAATCGCTTCGTCCAGCTGAATGCTTGCTGACTCTAGCGATTGACTAATGTCGCTAAGGCTGGGGTCATGCTCAGCAAGCGCACTGATATTTACGCATACTTTAGACAGGGTGGATTCCAGTGAATTATCAGCGTCACTCAAAATATCAACTGCCTCTTGGCAGCCGCCAATCAGCTTTGCGCCATTGGCTAAACGAGCATGTTCACTTTGAATGTTCGCCCATTCTCCTTCCTGTGGGGAAAGGTCGGTGAGTTCATCTAACTGCCACTGAAGGCGCTCGCGTTCACGCTCCACATCTTGACCAGCGTTTTCTGCTTGTTCAAGGCGACGACGTGAATCTGCAAGTGTTTTGAATGCTGTTGCTACTTCACTGGCAAGCGGAAGTAATCCAGCATGACTATCGAGGAGCTCTCGTTGAGCGCCTCCCTTTAGCAAAAGTTGGTGCGCATGTTGACCATGAATATCTACTAATTGATCGCCTGCTTCACGCAATTGCGTTAAGGTGGCAACGCTGCCATTAATAAAAGCACGGCTGCGACCATTGGCCTCCACCGTTCTTTTGAGTACCAAGCTTTGTCCGTCATCCTCCAGAGGAAAGCCTTGCTCATCAAGCCATTTACTCAACTCTTTAGACTGATTTGGCTCAATGCGAAAGAGGGCGGAGATTTCTGCTCGGTTACAGCCTTCACGAATTTGACTGCTATCAGCACGTTCCCCCAAGGCCAGGCCAAGAGCATCAAGGAGTATGGATTTGCCAGCACCAGTCTCACCTGTCAGAACGGTAAATCCGCTAGTGAGATCTAACTCTAGTTGATCAACAATGACAAAGTCACGAAGTGAGATGGTTTGAAGCATGTATTAGCGTAGCAAAAAACTCGACATCAGAATGTCGATGGGTACTCATTCCAGTGCAGCTTCTCACGCAAGGTTTTGTAGTCACTATGACTGCGTGGGTGCAACAGGGTAATTGTTTTGTCAGACTGACGAACTTCAATCTTGTCACCTGTTTGCAAATCAGTTTGTGATTGCATATCGAAGTTGACAATGACTTCTCGACCATCAACAACTTCAATAATGGTGACAGAATCTTCTGGCAGCACGATTGGACGATTCGAAAGTGAGTGAGGCGCAATTGGCGCTAGCAAGATGCCGGCTACACGGGGATGCAAGATGGGTCCACCTGCTGAGAGGGCGTAAGCCGTTGAGCCAGTTGGGGTCGACACGATCAAACCATCAGATCGTTGGTTGTACATGAATGAACCATTAACATGAACCGCCAATTCCACCATCCCAGAAATTCCAGAGCGATTTACGACCACATCATTTAGCGCTAATGCGCGATTGATTTCTTTGCCCTTGCGCAACACAACGGCATCAAGTAATGTACGAGTATCGGCTTCGTATTCGCCAGCAATGATTTTTGGAAGGGTATCCTGCACCGACTGAATGGGGATATCAGTCATATAACCCAGGCGTCCCATATTGATGCCTACTAGCGGCACATTGCTTCCTGCCAGTTGACGACCAATTCCTAGCATTGTGCCGTCGCCCCCGAGGACTACGACCAAATCAATTGCGCCGGCAAAGTCTTCTGCGGTCTTGGCGGGGAATTCTTTTAAACCCAAATGTTGGGCTGTGGCTGCCTCTAAAAAGACCTCGCAACCCAGGCTCTTGACCAACTTAGCCAGGTCCTTCAGGTGCTCATCAATGCCGTCAGCATGGAATTTGCCGACAAGCGCAACCCGGCTAAATGCCTTCTTGGTGGAATTTGGGGATGGGCTTAACATATAACGATTAAACCATAGGCATAAAATCCCTTCCACCATGGATGAACGTTCCCGCGCCCTACTCAAAACCCTCATCGAGCGCTATATCGAGGAGGGTCAGCCTATTGGCTCCCGCACTCTGTCTAGATACTCGGGTTTAGACCTGTCGGCAGCCACCATCCGCAATGTCATGGCGGACTTGGAGGATATGGGTTTAGTGACTAGTCCCCACACCTCTGCTGGCCGCATCCCTACCCCACGAGGCTATCGCTTGTTCGTTGACACCATGGTGACAGTCCGTCCTTTGGAGGAGATAGCAGCTCGAGAGGTGGAAAAAGGCCTTTTGCCGGACTCCCCGCAACGCGTTTTGACCTCTGCCGCTCAGATTTTGTCGAACTTGACTCATTTCGCTGGGGTGGTGATGACGCCGAAGCGCGCCCAGGTTTTTAAGCACATTGAGTTTTTGCGCTTAGGCGAAGGCAAGATCTTATTAATTATGGTGACCCCAGAAGGGGATGTGCAAAACCGCATCTTGCCGACTACTCAAGATTACACGCCAAGTCAACTCATTGAGGCAGGCAACTTTATCAATACCCATTTTGCGGGTAAAAGTTTTGATCAAGTGCGCCTACATCTGAAATCCGACTTAGACAATTTACGGACAGATATTTCTGGGTTGATGGCTTTGGCTTTGCAAAGCGGTGTTGCCGATTACGACATGAGTCGTGGCGACATGGTTTTATCTGGTGAACGTCGCTTGCTGAATGTTGGCGATTTAAGTTCTAACTTAGATAAGTTGCGCAAGATGTTTGATATGTTGGAACAAAAATCAGTCCTAATGCAATTGCTTGATGTATCGAGCCACGCTGATGGCATTCAGATTTTTATTGGCGGTGAGAGTGACTTATTGCCTTATGAAGATCTGGCTGTAATCAGCGCCCCATATAGCGTTGATGGGCAGATAGTTGGTACGCTTGGCGTCATTGGGCCAACTCGTATGGCTTATGACAGAGTGATTCCAATTGTCGATATCACCTCAAAATTATTGTCCGGGGCGCTGAGTTCCTAATCCTCGATCTATACCTATTAATTAACAAGAGACAAACTATCTTGAATCCGAACCCGCATCTACGTGCCTCCAAAACAGCAGTCTTAGTACTGAACTTGGGCACGCCCTCAGCGCCAACATCAAAAGCAGTGCGTGCTTATTTAAAAGAATTTCTTTCTGATCCGCGAGTCGTAGAAATTCCACGCATTATTTGGTGGTGCATTTTGAATGGCATCATTTTGCCAATTCGCAGTAGTGCCTCTGCAAAAAAATATGCCTCTATCTGGTTGCCAAAATTAGGCTCTCCTTTAATGCACTACTCACGTCTTCAGGCGAAAGAGCTCGGTGATAAATTTGCGAATGAGGGCCATACAGTGTTGGTGGATTTGGCGATGCGTTATGGACAACCCTCTACCCAGTCTGCCCTCGAGGGCCTGAAGGCACAAGGCATGGAGCGTTTATTGGTACTGCCTTTGTATCCTCAGTACTCTGCCACCACTACAGCATCCAGCTTTGATGAAGTCTTTCGTGTTTTGAGTACTTGGCGCGATCAGCCTGAATTGCGCTTGGTAAAGCACTATCACGATAACCCTGCTTATATTGCTGCACTTCGCGATCAAGTTTTAAGTAGCTGGGATAAAGATGGGCGACCAGACTTTGCTAAGGGTGACCGCTTTGTGATGTCGTTTCATGGATTGCCAAAACGCAACTTGATGAAGGGTGATCCCTACCACTGCGAGTGTTTAAAAACAGGACGTTTGCTTGGTGAGTCTCTTGGTTTGGAGCCGGGTCAATACCTTGTTACATTCCAATCACGCTTTGGTAAAGCAGAGTGGTTAAAGCCATATACAGCCCCAACGATTGAAAAGCTGGCTAAAGAAGGTTGTCAGCGGATTGATATTTTTTGTCCAGGATTTCCGGCCGACTGCTTAGAAACGCTGGAAGAAATTGCCATGGAGGCTCGCGAAACCTTCTTGGAGCATGGTGGCAAAGACTATCGTTATATTCCATGCCTTAACAGCAACCCTAAGTGGATTGAGGCTCTGAGCGATATTGCTCATCATCATTTACAGGGCTGGTCTTTGGGGACGGAGTCTGAGGCTGAATTAGCTAAGCGCGCTGAAAGAGCTGAGTTGGCTGAAAAAGCGAAGACTTGAAATTGAATTAATTGCCCCCATATTACAAAGTAATAGCCATCTTTAGAGAAAAGTAAAATAGCGTCTATGACACAAGAAAATCAAAACCCATCCCCAGAGCAAGAGAATCTTGCGGCAGATCCGGCCACTGAAGCTGCAGCAGAAACGCCAGCTGTAAAAACCCCAGAACAAGAAATTGCTGAACTCAATCAAAAGATTGGCGAGTTACAAGATAATTTTTTACGCGCAAAAGCTGAGGGTGAAAACATTCGCCGCCGTGCTGTTGAAGATATTGCTAAGGCGCATAAATTTGCGATTGAAAGTTTTGCCGAGCATTTGGTGCCAGTGACAGATAGTCTCTATGCAGCATTGAGTACTGATGCGGTGGATGCCAAAGCATTTAAAGAGGGATTAGAAATTACCCTCAAGCAATTGCTCTCCGCATTTGAGAAGGGTCGCATGACGGAAATTAACCCTGCGGTTGGGGATAAATTTGACCCCCATCATCATCAGGCGATCGCTTCGGTGCCATCAGAGCAAGAACCTAATACCGTGGTTTCAGTGCTGCAGCGTGGCTATACCGTGGCAGATCGGGTCCTCAGACCTGCTTTGGTAACGGTTAGCGCCCCCAAATAAAGAGAAAATCGGGGTAAAACCCCAAAAAAGGGATAAAAAAGGCAGATTTCTGCCTTTTTTGCTATTTAACCCCTTGAAATCCCTTTTTTAGACCCCATTTACTGGGTATCGAAATATTCATTAGTACAACAAACAATTTAATTTTTTGGAGCAATTATGGGAAAGATTATCGGTATCGACTTAGGAACCACGAATTCATGTGTTTCAGTCGTTGAAAACAATGCACCTAAAGTTGTCGAGAATGCCGAAGGCGCTCGCACAACTCCATCCATCATCGCTTACGTTGAAGATGGCGAAGTATTGGTTGGCGCGCCTGCAAAACGTCAATCAGTGACGAATCCTAAAAACACCATCTACGCAGTGAAGCGTTTGATGGGTCGTAAATTTACAGATCCTGAAGTGCAAAAAGATATTGGCTTGATGCCTTATTCAATTATTGCCGCTGATAACGGTGATGCTTGGGTTGAAGCACGCGACAAGAAAATGGCGCCACAACAAGTGTCCGCTGAAATTTTGCGTAAGATGAAAAAAACTGCCGAAGACTATCTCGGAGAAGAAGTGACAGAAGCGGTTATTACTGTTCCTGCATACTTCAATGACAGCCAACGTCAAGCAACTAAAGATGCTGGCCGTATTGCTGGCTTGGATGTAAAGCGCATCATTAACGAACCAACCGCAGCTGCTTTGGCATTTGGTCTGGACAAGCAAGACAAAGCTGATCGCAAGATCGCCGTGTATGACTTGGGTGGCGGTACATTCGACGTTTCTATCATTGAGATTGCTAACGTTGATGGTGAGAAGCAGTTTGAAGTGCTTTCAACTAACGGTGACACATTCTTAGGTGGTGAAGACTTTGACCAACGCATCATTGACTGGATCATTGCTGAGTTCAAGAAAGAACAAGGCGTTGATTTGAGCAAAGACGTATTGGCATTGCAACGCTTAAAAGATGCTGCTGAAAAAGCCAAGATTGAATTGTCATCCGCTCAACAAACAGAAATCAATTTGCCATACGTGACAGCTGACGCTAGCGGTCCTAAGCATTTGAATTTGAAGTTGACTCGTGCCAAGTTGGAGTCTTTGGTAGAAGAGTTGATCAAGCGTACCGCTGGTCCTTGCTTAACTGCCATTAAAGACGCTGGCGTAAACGTAGCAGATATCGACGACGTCATTTTGGTCGGTGGTCAAACACGTATGCCTGCGGTTCAAGACAAAGTAAAAGAAATCTTTGGTAAAGAGCCACGTAAAGACGTTAACCCAGATGAAGCAGTTGCTGTTGGTGCTGCGATTCAAGGTTCTGTATTGTCTGGTGACCGTAAAGACGTATTGCTCTTGGACGTTACCCCATTGTCATTGGGTATCGAAACTCTTGGCGGCGTAATGACCAAGATGATTCCTAAGAACACAACGATTCCTACTAAGCATTCACAGGTTTACTCCACTGCGGAAGACAACCAGCCTGCTGTAACTATTAAGTGCTTCCAAGGTGAGCGCGAGATGGCCGCAGCTAACAAATTGCTTGGTGAATTTAACCTCGAAGGCATTGCTCCTGCACAGCGCGGTATGCCACAAATTGAAGTGACCTTTGACATTGATGCCAACGGTATCTTGCACGTAACTGCAAAAGATAAAACGACTGGTAAAGAAAACAAGATCACCATCAAGGCAAACTCTGGCCTGACTGAAGAAGAAATTCAACGCATGGTTAAGGATGCTGAGGCGAATGCTGCTGAAGATAAGAAAGCATTAGAGCTGGTTACTGCCCGCAATACTGCTGATGCTTTGGCTCACTCAACCAAGAAGGCTTTGGAAGAGCATGGTGCTAGCTTAGAAGCCTCTGAAAAAGAAGCGATTGAAGCAGCCCTCAAGGACTTGGATGAAGCTATTAAAGGTAGCGACAAAGAAGCGATTGAAGCAAAAACAGAAGCATTGGGTAAGGCAAGTCAGAAGCTGGGCGAAAAAGTCATGGCTGCTGAGCAAGCTAAAGCTGGTGGCGCTGCTGCTGGTGCAGCTCCAGGCGGCGCAGCTCCTGGCCAAGCCCCTGATGCAGACGTTGTTGACGCTGATTTCAAAGAGGTTGATGACAAGAAGTAATTCTGAAATCAGACATTCATTGATGTAGTTTTGATGTACTTAAATAACAAGTCGGCCTCGTGCCGACTTGTGTCATTCAGGTTGTTGAGAGGAATAGGCCGTGCCTAAAAGTAAACGCGATTTTTATGAAGTGCTGGGTGTATCAAAAGGCGCCAGCGACGAAGAGCTAAAAAAGGCTTATCGCAAGATGGCGATGAAACATCATCCAGATCGCAATCCGGATAGTAAAACGGCTGAAGCTCAGTTTAAAGAAGTTAAGGAAGCCTACGAAACCTTGACTGACCCTAATAAGCGAGCTGCCTACGACCAGTACGGCCATGCTGGCGTTGATCCGTCGATGGGTGGTGGATTTGGTGGTGGCGGTTTCGGTGGCGGTGGATTTGCCGATGCATTCGGTGACATTTTTGGTGATATTTTTGGTCAAGGCGGTGGTCGCCAGTCCGGCCCACAGGTCTATAAAGGTGCAGACTTGCGCTACAACATGGACATTACGCTGGAGCAAGCTGCTGAGGGGTATACAACTCAAATTCGCGTACCAAGTTGGAGTAATTGCAAGCCCTGCCATGGCACTGGTGCAGAACCGGGGTCCAAGGCTGAGACCTGTACCACTTGTAATGGTCATGGTCAGGTGCGTGTACAGCAAGGCTTTTTCTCCATGCAGCAAACTTGCCCTAAGTGCCGCGGCACTGGCGAATACATTCCAAAGCCCTGCAAAACTTGTCACGGTACTGGAAAGCATAAAGAACAAAAAACACTCGAAATCAAAATACCAGCAGGTATAGATGATGGCATGCGCGTGCGTTCTGTTGGTAACGGCGAGCCCGGTATTAACGGCGGCCCATCTGGCGATCTCTATGTTGAGGTTCGCGTAAAGCCGCACAAAGTATTTGAGCGTGATGGCAGTGATTTGCATGTGCAAATGCCAATCTCTTTTGCAACCGCAACGATCGGTGGTGAAATTGAAGTGCCAACACTCTCTGGCCGCGTTGAGTTTCCGATTCCAGAAGGTACGCAGACTGGTAAGACATTCCGTTTGCGCAACAAAGGTATTAAAGGATTGCGTTCAACACTGGTGGGTGATCTTTTTGTTCACGTATTGGTGGAGACCCCGGTCAAACTGACTGATGAGCAGAAGAAATTGCTGCAGAAGTTTGATGACAGTCTCAAATCTGGTGGCGATAAACATAGCCCCCAGCAAAAGGGCTGGTTTGATGGTGTGAAGAGTTTCTTTAGCTAGAAATTGTTGAGTCGGCTAGCTGGCAATTAGCCAGCAAAGCCGTGCTCTGGCCCTGGGAATTTCCCAGACTTCACCTCTCGCACGTAAGCCTTAATAGCCGCCTCTACAGAGTGGTGACCATCCATAAAGTTTTTGACAAACTTAGGTGGCTTACCTGGGCTAATGCCCAGCATATCCTGAAGCACTAATACCTGACCAGAGCAATCTGGGCCAGCACCAATACCAATCGTTGGGATATGTAGCTCGGCAGTAATTCTTTCGCCTAGTGATGAGGGGATGGCTTCGAGCACAACCATTTGCGCGCCAGCTTCCTGACAAGCAAGTGCTTGTTCGAGCATGACGCTAGCCGCATCTTTAGATTTGCCTTGTACCTTGTAACCACCCAGGACGTGAACTGATTGTGGCAGTAGGCCCAAGTGTGCGCATACGGGAACACTGCGCTCTACCAAGTGACGAATGATATCTACTTGCCAATCGCCACCACCCTCAAGTTTGACCATGTCTGCACCAGCTCGCATCAGTTGAGTGGATGACTCTAATGCTTGAACTGGATCTCCATAGCTTGCGAAAGGAAGATCGGCAATCAAAAAAGCATGTGTATTGGCGCGGGCTACGCACTCGGTGTGGTACGCGACTTGCTCTACGGTCACCGGCGTTGTGCTGGAATGACCTTGAATCACATTACCAAGAGAGTCACCAACCAAAATTGTTTCAACCCCACAGCGATTCAGTAGCGCGGACATGGTTGAATCATATGCTGTGAGCATAGAAATTTTTTCACCCTCAGCATGCATTGCGAGGAGCTTGGTGATTGTGATTGGCTTATCGCCTTGTAAGTAACCCATGGCGAGAGTTTAATGAATTAATGCGCCGATTGGCTATAAACGTCTTTTTCCCCGCAATTGCAGTTCCTGCAGGGGAGTTTTTCAATTCTTTGGTGGGCAACATTCGGTAAATAGGCTTTGAGCTCACCCCATTGTGGCAAGAAGATTTCGGGGGCTATTTCCAGGAGGGGGAGGAGTACAAATGAACGCTCAATGATTTTGGGATGAGGAAGCATGAGCTCCGTCTCATTTTGAGTCACCCCTTCAAATGAGAGGATATCGAGATCAAGGGTACGAGGAGCATTTGCATAAGGGCGCTCACGACCGAACTCTTGTTCAATCGTTTGGCAAACATGCAGCAGGCCGTAAGGAGACAGTTCGGTTTCAACTTCAATAACGGCGTTGATGTAATCGCCGCCAGTAGCTTCAACGGGCGCACTTTGATAAAAGCAGCTTTTTGCCAGAATTTGGAGTTCAGAACGTAATGCTAAGCAAACAATGGCATCAGTAATGAGCTGACGCGTATCGCCAATATTGCCGCCAAATCCGATATATGCCCGTGCCATAGAGTTCCAAACTAGAGATGGAACTACTTTACTGAAATTTCTCTAAGTCTGCTTAGCTCGCTGCACCCTCTGGAGGGATGGCAGATTTTGGCTTTCTACGACGTCGTCTTTTGGCTGGGCTGGCAGTATTTCCGGATTCATTTTTAGCGCTAGCCATGAGCTCCTCTTGCCCGGCTGGATCTGCCGCAATGAAGTCTGTCCACCATTGACCAATTGCTGGATTTAGCTCCCCAGTAGCGCAGCGAAGCAGCATAAAGTCATAACCCGCACGAAAACGTGGGGATTCGATGAGGCGGAAGGGATAGCGGCCTACGCGTCTCTCAAAGCGCGGCTGCATTGACCAAATCTCACGCATATCGCTTTCAAAGCGTCTTTGAATGGTCATACCGCTACTTTGGGTGGCGATCGTGTCATCCATAGCATCATGAAGAGCAGGGATATTGGCCATGCCTTTGCTGGAGTTGGCTTTCCAGTTCTTCAATAGATCAGGCCAAAGCAATGTGGCGAATAAAAAGCCAGCTGAAACACTTTTTCCTGATTGAATGCGCTCATCCGTATTCGCCAAAGCAAGCTTTACAAAATCATTGGCGCCTTTGGAGTCCTCACCATCATCCAGAATGTGATCGAGCAGCGGTAGCAGTCCATGATGCAATCCTGCTTCTTTCAAGCCTTGAATTGCTCGCCAGGAGTAGCCTGACATCAAAAGCTTGAGAATTTCATCAAACAGTCTGGCCGAAGGAACATCGTTTAGTAATTTACCGAGTTTTGCAATTGGTGCGCGCGTAGCGCTATCCAATTCAAAACCAGTTTTGGCAGCAAATCGAACTGCTCTGAGCATGCGTACGGGATCTTCGCGATAACGTTTGGCTGGGTCACCAATCATGCGCAAAGTTTTCTTTTGCATATCTGCCATACCGCCGTGATAGTCGAGCACAGTCTCGGAGGATGGGTCGTAATACATGGCATTAATAGTGAAATCACGTCTCGCAGCATCTTCGCCCTGCGATCCCCAGACGTTATCACGCAGAATGCGACCGCTCTCTGCGACATGGTCTCCAGCGTTATCCAGTAAAGCCCTGAAGGTTGATACTTCAATGATTTCAGGATGGCCCTTACCAAAAAAGGTCACGTGAACAATCTGAAAACGGCGCCCAATAAGACGAGCTTTGCGAAATAATCTTTGAACTTGGTCTGGCGTCGCATTAGTAGCAACGTCAAAATCTTTAGGGCTAATTCCAAGAGCAAGATCACGTACAGCACCGCCAACAATAAATGCCTCGTAACCTGCTTGCTGCAAAGTATGGGTTACCTTAACTGCATTCTTGGAAAGTAAGTGAGGGTCAATGCGATGTGATTTTTTAGGTATACGTTTTGGCGCTCCAGTATTGCTTGCGTGTGTATGCTTGACCATCGGGTCACGCCGCAAAATACGTTTGATAAATTTAGTGATCATGCAAACAATTCAAGAATAGGCCAGTTACGCTGTTTGGCTTCGTTGCGAAGGCGATCGTCTGGATTGGTGGCGACAGGATGGCTGACCTTTTCAAGTAAGGGTAGATCATTCATCGAGTCAGAATAAAAATAACTGTAAGGCAAGGTGTCCAGTGACAGCTTTTGAGAAGTTAGCCAATCATGCAGGTTCTGAATCTTGCCTTCCCGAAAATTAGGGATGCCGCTGACTTCGCCAGTGTAATTAGCCAAAGGCTGGTTGTCCTTGGTAGCTGGCTCCGTTGCAATCAGATGCTCAATGCCAAAGCTTTCTACGATAGGACGCGTTACAAAACTATTGGTCGCCGTAATCACACAGCAAAGATCACCTGCATCTTGGTGACGTTTAACTAGATCTAGTGCTTCTTGTCGGAGTTGTCCGTTAATCACTTCTTTCATGAAGGCGTCATGCCATTCTTTGAGTTGAGCACGGGAGTGCTCAGAAAGCGGCTTTAGAGCAAAGCGAAGAAACTCATGAATGTCGAGCTTGCCTTCTTTGTAGTCTTGGTAAAAACGTTCATTCTGCCTTGCGTAGTATTCGCTATCAACAACGCCAATGCGAGCCAAAAATTGGCCCCATTCATAATCGCTATCGCAGGGCAACAGGGTGTGGTCTAAATCAAAAAGGGCTAACTGAGTCACGAATGAATATCTAATTAATTATTTGGGCTGCAAGAGCTCGCGTACAAGCGGCAAGGTTACAGCACGTTTTGTTTCTAAAGAATAAGCATCTAAAGCATCGATCAAGGCCATTAAGCTGGGCATATCTCGATAGAAGCGGCTTAATAACCAAGGCAACACATCGGGCGACAAAACTAGCCCACGGGCTTTGGCTGCCTCGCCTAATGCCTGTATTTTCTCATCATCATCCAAAAGCTGGGTTTGAAACACCAAACCCCAGCCCAGCCTTGTTCGTAAGTCTTCACGAAGCTTCAAATTTGCTGGGGCAGCTGCGCCAGCCATAAAAATATGGATTGCTTTGCTAGCTTGTACGGCATTCAGAATCCGAAATAAGGACCCCACCAGACGATCATCCAATTGGTCTACATCATCCACGGTAATGACTGATGGAGTGTTAGTTTGCGCAAGCGCACTAATGTTTTCTTCTAACCGAACCCAGGATGCTGGTTCTGATGCTGTCAGGGCAATGTGTTCTAAGTCTGCGTGCTCTGCCGCATTGCCAATCGCATTTAGTAAATGTGTGCGTCCAGATCCTTCCGGTCCCCACCAATAAATCCAGCGCTGATTTAATGGGTTGTCGGAGCCTTCATTTGAAGAACCCTTCCATGAGCTTTCGATATTTTGTAAAGCAGATATCAGTGCGAGATCTTTTCCTGGGAGATAGTTTTCTAGGCTCGCTTTGGGTGAGTGGCTAATATCTAACGCAAATTGTTTTGGAAGCGGAGGTGTGTTCATTACTGCCAAATTTATTTTTGATACCAAGCGCTTTGCGTATAGATAGACCAAAGGTACTTAACTAGGACCAGGCTGACAGCGCTGATAGGCAATGCCAGTAGGACGCCAAAGAAGCCAAATAACTTGCCGAATAAAAGTAAAGCAAACAATACTGCTACTGGATGCAAGCCAATGCGCTCGCCAACCAAGCGGGGCGTTAGGAAGAAGCCTTCTAAGAATTGCCCAATGCCAAACAAGATCAGTACGCCAACAATTTCAGTGCCTGGACCAAATTGAAGAAGCGCTGATAACACTGCAAGTGTTAGACCTATAGTGATGCCGATATACGGGATCACAATCATGAGTGCGGTAAACACGCCAAGCGCTGCCGCACCCTTGACGCCAATGAAACTTAAGCCTGCGCTGTAATAAATCGCCATGATCGAGATGACGATCAACATGCCGCGCAAGTATTGCGAAAGCAATCCATCGGTATGCATGGCGAGGTGATGAACAGTTTCTTGCGCGCGAACCGGAACCAGACCTTTTACAAGTCCAAAAAAATGATTCCAGTCCATTAACAAATAAAACATCACAAAAATGATGAGCACTGCATTTACAAATCCTGCAATGACTGAGCTTCCAGACATCAACACAGTGTTGAAAGTGGAGGTCATTAAGCTGTCCGCGTTGTCATTAATATGCTCAGTAATTTTTTGAGTGGCGCTTTCCCTAAGGGTTCCCCAGTCGAGGTTGATGTGCAGTTCGCTGAGCTTTGGGCCAAGCCAGGCTTGAGTATTGGCGATCCAATCAGGCAATTGGGCCTTAATTAGGGGGATTTCATACTTGAGGAGGCTTACGAGCAGGCTCAGGATGAAGAAAACGAGGCATAGCCCTATCAACATGCTGACCAAAGCGGCTAGCGCTCGAGGTAGGCGATGCTGCTCAAGCCACAGGCAAACAGGGCGTAGGGCATACGCCAGAATGAATGCGGTGAGAAAAGGGGTAAAAATTTCGGCCATCTTGCTTCAATCCTCTAGAATTCAATGATTCTACTGACGAAGTAGCATTTTTTACTAATATTCCGGCTCCAATATGACTTCATCTTCTAATTCCTCCTCAAATGGCCTTTCCTACCGTGACGCTGGTGTCGATATTGACGCCGGAGACGCCTTGGTTGATCGCATTAAGCCGCTTGCCAAAAAGACCATGCGTGAGGGCGTTTTGGCTGGAATTGGCGGTTTTGGAGCCCTTTTTGAGGTGCCTAAGCGCTATAAAGAGCCAGTATTGGTGTCTGGTACGGATGGAGTAGGAACTAAGCTCAGGTTGGCTTTTGAGTGGAATCGTCACGAAACCATCGGTCAAGACTTGGTAGCCATGAGTGTGAACGACATTCTGGTGCAAGGCGCTGAACCCCTCTTTTTCTTGGATTACTTTGCTTGCGGCAAGTTGACTGTTGATACTGCAGCAACGGTTGTGGGTGGTATTGCCAAAGGCTGTGAGCTATCTGGTTGCGCATTGATTGGTGGTGAGACTGCAGAAATGCCTGGCATGTATCCACCTGGTGAATATGACCTCGCTGGATTTGCAGTGGGCGCAGTTGAAAAATCCAAAATCATTACTGGTGCGACGATTGTTCCAGGTGACGTTGTGTTAGCAATTGGATCTAGTGGTGCTCACTCCAACGGTTACTCATTGGTACGAAAAATTATTGAACGCGCTGGCGCAAAGCCAAGCGATGATTTAGGCGGTCGCCCATTGGGTGATGTGGTTATGGCACCAACAGAAATTTATGTGAAGCCACTTCTCAAATTGATTTCTGAAATCAATGTAAAAGGGATGGCACACATTACTGGCGGTGGTTTAGTGGATAACGTGCCACGCGTACTTCCAGAAAATACTCAAGCTGTTTTGCATCGTGACAGTTGGCAAATGCCAGAGCTCTTCCGTTGGTTGCAAATGAAGGGTGGCGTAGCTGACGCAGAAATGGTACGCGTATTTAACTGCGGTATTGGCATGGTTGTCATTGTCTCGCCAGATCAAGCAGACACTGCGATTAAGTCATTGACAGCGCAAGGTCTGAAGGCTTGGACGGTCGGCGAAGTGGTTGAGCGTCCAAAAGATGCGCCACAAACTATCGTTATTTAAGCTGGTATCTACCAACTTATTTTTTTAAGTTACTTTTGCAGTATTCCAGTGCAGCCTTCAACTCTTTGGGGTTGAAGGGATCAAATGTTTTTCTTCCATCTATTGCACGCAGCCATGTGAGCTGACGCTTGCCAAGCTGTCTGGTTGCTGCCAATGCTTTGTAGCGCATTTCTTCGGCATCAATTTCCCCATTGAGAAATTCCCAGGCTTGACGATAGCCAACTGAGCGAATTGCCGGTAAGTCAGCATGTAATTCGGTGTTAGCGCGTAATGCCCTCACTTCGTCCATGAATCCTGCCGCAAGCATTTCATCAAAGCGCTTTTCTAAGTTGAGATGTAAGCGTTTGCGATCGCTGGGTTCAAGTGAAACTAAATCAATCCATGATGGAATGGCAGAACCTTCTCTGCCATCTTCACTTGGCGAATCAGCCAGCAACACTGACATTGGTTTGCCGGTAATTTCAAAAACTTCCAGAGCACGCTGTACTCGTTGAGAGTCATTGGGCTTCAAGCGAGCAGCCGTATCAGGGTCTACTTTGGCCAGTTTGTCATGCATAGCTGGCCAGCCAATATTTTTACCCTCTTCATCCAGGCGGGCGCGAATTTCTGGATTAGCTGGTGGCAGAGAAGATAGGCCATGTGCCCAGGCACGCCAATACAACATTGTTCCACCAACAACTACTGGAATATTTCCACGCTCACGAATCTCAGTGCAGAGACGTTTTGCATCCTTGGCAAAGCGAGCCGCTGAATACACTTCAGTTGGATCGATGATGTCAATTAGGTGATGAATGACCGCCGCTTGTTCAGCCTTGGTAGGTTTGGCGCTGCCAATATCTAAACCGCGATAAACCAGCGCAGAATCCATGCTGATGAGTTCAATCGCTAAACCAATGGATTTTGCATACTCAGCCAAGGACATGGCGAGGTGGGTTTTGCCTGCACCAGTAGGCCCAACAATACAAAGAATGGGGGCTTCATTTAGAGCATGCATAGGCTGAATGTAGGGTTCAGTTGGCATACCCGATTATAAGAGCCTGTTAATATCCGCAACAACCCATAAATTAGAGAGCGAGCGAATGGATACCCTTTTGCAATTAGGCGATTTATTACTGCATATTGATAAACATCTCGATGTAGTGATTCAGCAATACGGCCCTTGGGCTTATGGCCTCTTATTTGCAATTGTTTTTGCGGAAACGGGTTTAGTTGTTGCACCATTTCTGCCCGGTGACTCACTCTTATTTATTGCAGGCGCTTATTGCGCTACCGAGCATTTCAATATCTGGACTTTATGTATCGGTTTATTGGTTGCGGCAATTGCAGGCAATACGGTGAACTATTTCATTGGTCGCTGGATTGGTAAAAGAGTCTTTAGTAGTAAGTCCCGCTGGATTGATCAAGGCGCATTATTAAAAACCCATGCCTTTTATGAAAAGCATGGCGGCAAGACCATTATTGTTGCGCGCTTCTTGCCCATCATTAGAACTTTTGCACCGTTTGTTGCTGGCGTTTCAGAAATGAACTTCTCGCGCTTTCAGTTATTCAATGTCACTGGTGCTCTGCTCTGGGTTTTCAGTTTAGTTATTGCAGGTTATTTCTTTGGCAATATTCCAGTGATACGTCAAAACCTCAATGTAATCGTATTGATTGGTATTGGCGCAGCAGCGATACCAGTAGTGCTGGCGGCGCTCTATAAAATTTTCCAGCGCAAGAAAATTTAAAAGAATACGAAAAAACTTAAGCTAAAGCCAAATCTAGATTGGCTTTAGTGCAGCTTAGTTTGACTTTCGAGTGTAGCAATATGCTCGCGAATATCACCGGCATCTTCAGCTTCTGGCATTTCGCTTAGGTAGCGATGCATGTCTTCTAGGGCGGGACGCAAATACTCAAGCTGCGCAAAGATCAGGCCACGGTCTCTGACCTCTTCAATGGAGTCGGGCAGTAGAATCACCAAGCGTTCCTGAATGCCCAATAAACGTTCCCAGCGCTCATGCTCTGAATAAATCATTTTGAGGTTTCTAAGGAAGCGCGACAGGATTTCCCGTGAGCTTGAGGCACGTAGGAAGATGTTGAGTGGCAGACTGAGCTCACCTCGATAGCCTTTGGCATCCAAATAAGGGTCGAGCATTTCTTGTAGCTGCGTCTTGGAGAGTGATTCGCCAGTTAAAGGATCCATGATCACTTCGCCTTGTTGCAAGGAGATGCGCATCATGAAGTGATTGGGAAACGAAACGCCGCGAATTTTTAAACCAATTTGATTGCCTAGTTCAATCATCAAAATTGCCAATGAGATTGGTATGCCTCTGCGATTCTCTAGAACGTAATGTAAGTATGAATTTTCTGGAGCATAAAAATCATTCTGGTTGGGGCCAAAGCCCAACTCTGTATAAAAGAAATGCTTCAGAATTTGCAGGCGCTGAACCGGTGATGTATCTGGCGTTACGCGCGACTTTAATTTATTGCCCAATTGATCAAGCTTATCAAGCACGCCCTGGACGTCTAAATCCGGATAGGCATGTTGTGCGACAGCGATCGCAGCTTCAGTTAAAGGGAAGTGTTCGTCTTCAGCAACTAAGGAGGTGAAGTAGTCGAGTTGTTGTGTTGGCATAAGGGCTATTTTGCATGACGCAAGAATTTTTGCCAGCGAATTCCAACTAAGCCTAGGGATGCAAAGTAAACAATTGCTGCAACAGCTAACCAGGCGGCTAGTAAGCCAACTCGCAACCATGGTTCGGCTTGTAAGGCGATCCAATTATGTGCGCAGGCGGCGTAAAAAAGTACTGCTGCGAAGGGGATGAGGGCAAACAGTAGCTGCCCCAAGTATTTGACCCAGGCAGAGCTAGGTAAGGCTCCGCGGCGATGTAGGCCTACCCAAAGGAGGGCGGCGTTCAGGCAGGCACCCGCCCCTACAGAGAGGGCAAGGCCAGCATGACCAAGCCAGGGAACAAAAACTAGGTTGGCCAGTTGGGTTGCCACCAAAACAAGTAAACCAATTTTTACTGGGGTGCGGATATCTTGGCGAGAGTAAAAGCCGGGCGCTAGGATTTTTACGAGAATTAATCCAATGAGGCCAACACCGTAAGCTGCTAGTGCACGTTGGGTCATCATCACATCCAGTGCATTGAATTTTCCGTAGTGATACAGCACAGCTGCGAGAGGTTCTCCAAAAATAAAGAGCGCAAGGGCACATGGTGCAGCCAGTAAGAATGTTAGTTGCAAACCCCAGATGAGTAGTTCACCGGCGTGAACTAAATCTTTTTTTGCATTCGCTTTGCTCAGGCTAGGTAAGAGAACGGTGCCAAGGGCAACCCCAAGAAGTGCGGTTGGAAACTCCATTAAGCGGTCTGCATACGATAGCCATGACACGCTGCCAGCCTGCAAGCGTGAAGCGATATTGGTGTTAATAATGAGAGAGATTTGTGCAACCGATACAGCAAATACTGCGGGCCCCATCAGCTTGAGTACGCGTCTTGCATCAGGATTGGAGACGGCCGCTTTAATTGCTCCTGGCAATAAGCCAATGCGAGGCAAAAGACCGAGACGAGAGAGCGCTGGTACCTGAATAGCTAATTGCAAAACGCCGCCCAGTAAAACGCCAATGCTCAGGGCGTAAATTGGTTGCTCTAAGTGGGGCGCCAAAAATAGGGCGCTACCGATCAGGGCTAAATTCAGTAAAACAGGGGTAAAGGCGGGAATGGCAAAACGCTGGAATGTATTGAGAATCCCTGCTGAGAGTGAAACTAGGGAAATAAGGCCAATGTAGGGGAACATGATCCTGGTCATGACCACGCTGGCCTCATAAGCCGGACCACCCTTAAATCCGGTAGCGATAGCCAAAATGAGTACTGGGGCGCCAATGACGCCCACCAATACCGTGAGCAGCAAAGCCCAAAATAAGAGGGTGGCGACCGCATTTACGAGGATTTGGGCCTGTTTTTGGTCACCATTGCTGGAGATTTCCCCCAAAATCGGCACAAAACCCTGGGAAAAGGCCCCTTCGGCAAACAACCGGCGCAGCAAATTGGGTAGCCTAAAAGCCACATTAAAGGCATCTGTCCACTCCGAAGCCCCGAAACTACGGGCGATCAGGGTCTCCCGGAGCAGGCCCGTAATACGGGACAGCATGGTCAGGGAGCTGACCTTGGCGGCGGCAGAAAGCAGATTCATGAGCCGATTTTCACCTATTTATCGGTCGGCTGGGCTTTTTTGCCCCTTTAAGGTAAAATCTTGGGTTTTGGCGAGCTTGCTTATGAATCTGGCAAGTCCGCAAGATTTTTAACTAATCGCATTTTGCAATTTATAGAGGCAAGGTTTAAAGATGGCCAATACAGCACAAGCGCGCAAGCGTGCACGCCAAGCAGTAAAACAAAACGAACATAACTCCAGTTTGCGTTCAAAGCTCCGCACTTCCATCAAGGCAGTTCGTAAAGCGATTGAAACTGGTGACAAAGCAGCTGCTGCAAAAGTATTCGCAGCGACTCAAGCAACAATCGACAAGATTGCTGACAAAAAGATTGCTCACAAAAATACTGCTGCTCGTCAGAAGTCACGTTTGTCCGCAGCTATCAAGGCGATGGCAGCGTAATACGTTTTTAGTTTTAGGCTGGTCGAAGTAGTTTCGATCTAAGCCCGCTCCTCATCAGAGCGGGTTTTTGTTTTTAAGGCTGGGTTGGGGCTGCTGGGTTGAACTCACATGCCTCTTCGATTGGTAGGCTGTTGTCTTTGGCAAAGTTCATGACAAAGTCTAGCGCTCTAGGATCTAGGTCCCCTAGTCTAGTATCAATAACAACGCATTTCACTTTTGCAATTAGTACGGGTCTGACGTAGGGCGAATAAGTGAAGCGAGGGTCCCCGGAGTCACCGGGTGGGCGAAAAGTAGCCATCACCCCGCACAGACGCTCCGCCCAATCGCTGGGCCGAAATGGTTTGCCAGAAGTGGTAATGCCTTGAATGAAAAGCTTTTTGTGGTTCAAGTTCGCGTAATGATGGTTGTAGAAAATAGTATTACTAAGCCCTCTAGCTTAACAGCCTGGGTTGGCCGTAAGATGACTTTAGGGTCCATTTTCGTGCAGCCGAATGTTTGAAGAAAAAAATGCAAGCCAAAACTTTAGTAGAAAGCTCAACTATGACATCCTTGGCAAAGCCGCAAGTGCCCGGTCAGGTAAAGCACTATCTGCAGTTTTCTGACCTCGCTCGCGAGGAATATGACTATTTACTCAAGCGCTCTGCATGGCTAAAGGCTAAGTTCAAGAGTTATGAAACTTGGCATCCGCTGCATGACCGAACTTTGGCGATGATTTTTGAGAAGCATTCCACTCGTACGCGTTTGTCGTTCGAGGCGGGCATTCACCAGCTTGGTGGACATGCCGTATATCTGAACACCCGCGATACTCAGTTAGGCCGTGGTGAGCCTGTAGAGGACGCTGCGCAGGTGATTTCAAGGATGACTGACATCATCATGATCCGCACCTTTGGTCAGGAAATTATTGAGCGCTTTGCGTCTAATTCCCGCGTTCCAGTAATAAATGGCCTGACCAATGAATTTCATCCTTGCCAAGTTCTGGCTGATATCTTCACTTTTGTTGAGGCGCGTGGCCCAATTCAAGGCAAGACCGTCGCCTGGGTAGGTGATGCAAACAATATGGCCTACACCTGGCTACAAGCTGCTGAATGCTTAGATTTTCAGTTGCGCTTCTCTGCACCAGAAGGTTATCAACTGGATCCAGCGCGTTTGACGCCTAATGCGGCAAAGCATTTGACGATTTGCGGCGATCCTAAAGATGCCTGTAAAGGCGCTGACCTGGTGACCACCGATGTTTGGACCAGTATGGGCTATGAAGATGAAAATACTTCACGCATGAATGCCTTCCAAGACTGGATGGTGGATGAAGAATTAATGGCTGTGGCCAAACCAGACGCTTTATTTATGCATTGCTTGCCAGCCCATCGTGGCGAAGAAGTTTCAGCTGGAGTGATTGATGGCCCGCAAAGTATTGTTTGGGAAGAGGCGGAAAATCGTTTGCATGTCCAAAAGGCCTTGATGGAGTATTTGCTTTGTGGCCGCTTGGATTAATTGAGTAAAAATTTTTGTAATTCGTTTTAATTTATTTTTGATTGAATAAAAAATGTCCGATATTAAAAAAGCAGTCTTAGCGTATTCCGGTGGTCTCGATACAAGCGTGATCTTGAAGTGGCTTCAAGATACCTATGGCTGTGAGATCGTTACCTTTACTGCGGATTTGGGTCAAGGCGAAGAGCTCGAGCCAGCACGCGCCAAGGCTTTGCAATTTGGTATCAAACCAGAAAACATTTTCATCGATGACTTGCGCGAAGAGTTCGTGCGCGATTTCGTGTTTCCGATGTTCCGTGCGAATACGATTTACGAAGGTGAATACTTGTTAGGCACATCTATTGCCCGCCCTTTAATTGCTAAGCGTCAAATTGAAATCGCTCGTTTAACTGGTGCTGATGCTGTATCTCATGGTGCCACTGGTAAAGGTAATGACCAGGTGCGTTTTGAGTTGGGTTACTACGCATTAGAGCCAGGAATCAAAGTGATTGCTCCTTGGCGTGAATGGGATCTGCTGTCACGTGAGAAGTTGATGGCCTACGCAGAAAAGCATGGCATTCCAGTTGAGATGAAGCATAAGCAAGGTGGTTCGCCTTATTCCATGGACGCCAACTTATTGCATATTAGTTATGAAGGCCGTCATTTGGAAAACCCAAATGCTGAAGCTGAAGAGTCTATGTGGCGTTGGACTGTTTCCCCTGAGAAGGCTCCAGATGCTCCAGAGATTATCGAAATTGAATTTAAAGCGGGTGATCCTGTTGCAATTAATGGCAAAGCGTATAAGCCACATGAATTGCTTGCTGAATTAAACCGTATTGGCGGCATGCACGGCATCGGTCGTTTGGATTTGGTAGAGAACCGTTTTGTTGGCATGAAGAGCCGTGGTTGCTATGAAACCCCTGGCGGCACCATCCTGCTCAAGGCTCACCGCGGTATCGAAAGTATTACTCTGGATCGCGAAGTAGCCCACTTGAAAGATGATTTGATGCCACGCTATGCAAGCTTGATCTACAACGGCTTGTGGTGGGCGCCAGAGCGCTTAGCTTTGCAAACATTGATTGATCACACTCAGCAAGCTGTCAATGGCGTAGTCCGTTTGAAGCTCTACAAAGGTTCTGTATCTGTGATTTCACGTGATTCAGCTAATACTTTGTTTGATCAGAATATTGCGACCTTTGATGATGATGGCGGTGCTTATAACCAGGCAGATGCTGGCGGATTTATCAAACTCAATGCCTTGCGTATGCGTATTGCTGAAACAGCAAAGCGCAAGCGCGCTAAGAAATAACGAAAAGCAAATTCAAATAAACGATTAGAACTAAATAGAATAGAAAGAGTCAGCATGCAATTTGATCAAGTTTCCGTAGGTAAAAAAGCTAATGTATTTTTCGATGGTAAATGTGTTTCTCATACCGTGACATTGCCAAATGGCGAACGTAAGTCAGTTGGTGTTGTATTGCCAAGCACCTTACGCTTTGACTTAAGCACTAGAGAAGTTATGGAAGTGGTTGATGGCACTGCTTTTGTCAGCATCAATGGCGCTCCTGAGCAAGAATTCAAAGCGGGCCAAAGCTGGGAAGTGGAAAAGGGCGGTTATTTCATTATTCGCGCCGAGCAACCTGTTCACTATGTTTGCCATTTTGAGTAAATAAGCATTTCTATAAAGCAAAACGCAGACCGAGGTCTGCGTTTTTTATTACCTTTTAATTTCTTACCTCTTCGGTAGACCAGTGACCACAGTGCCTGGAACGATCACTCTTTCTGAGAACCATCGTTTGTTCATTTCTAACGCATAACGCACGGCAGCTTTAGGGCAGTGATTATTGGTTGTGTCTGCCTGCATCTCTTCGATGTTCACTATCTTGCCGTCATCCGCAATGAATGCAATGGATAGCGGGATCTTGGTGTTGTTCATCCAGAAGCAATGACCCGCCTTTTGTTCGAACACAAACAACATTCCAGAATTGGTTGGCATGCTTGTGCGGTTCATGAGGCCAACTTCTCTTGCTTTGGGTGTATCCGCTAGCTCAGCCTGAATACGGTAGATGCCCGCTTTGAGTTCAATGGTGGGTAGGCCTGTATTGACTTGAGCTTGCGCAAGGCTGGAGCCAAGGAGAAAAAGGCGTGCAAATAGTTTGATGAAGTTGTTTTTTGAAATAAGCATGTTGTGCATTTTAAGTGAGGCAAATTGCAGACGAAAAAAAACCCAGGAACGAATCCTGGGTTTTTAATAATGATCTAAGGACTATTAAGCCGCTTGGATATTGGTAGCTTGCTTGCCTTTAGGACCTTGGGTAATGTCAAACGTTACCTTTTGGTTTTCCTTGAGGGTTTTGAACCCAGGCATAGTAATTGCGCTGAAATGCGCGAACAACTCTTCTTCACCATCATCAGGTTTGATAAAGCCAAAACCTTTTGCATCATTGAACCACTTAACAATTCCGGTCGCCATGCGAACTCCATTACATAAACTTAAAACAACCGTGATGAGGGTAAATACTTTTTAATCAGTCTCAATCCACAACACGCCTAAATAGAACCTCTCTTGAAGCCTACCCCCTGATTGTTTGCCCTTTTTGGAGGGGTGTCAAGGAGTTATATGCACCTACCCCCTAGTAAATACCCCTTTTTTTATCGAAAAATGCCCCAATATGGGTTTAAGAGGGGTTTTTGCGTGGTTTTCGCAACAAGACCCTATGAAATTAAAGTTTCAATATCTGTGTTTAGAATGTTTCTCATGAGTCGCGCACCAAAAAATCCCACTACTGGCAACCCCGGTAATCCATATATTGAAGACACCATTCTTCTCGAAAAGCAGGTCGAGCAAGTTAAGGCGCCTTCGATGTATAAAGTTTTACTATTAAATGACGATTACACACCAATGGAATTTGTGGTGATGGTGATTCAGGAGTATTTTAATAAAGATCATGAAACAGCTACACGCATCATGTTGCAAGTGCATTTGGTAGGTAAGGGCGTTTGCGGAATTTTTACTCGCGATGTTGCTGCCACAAAAGTGCATCAAGTTATAGAACTCTCCCGTGAAGCGGGTCATCCACTACAGTGCACTATGGAGGAAGCATGATTGCCCAAGAATTAGAAGTGAGTTTGCACATGGCGTTTGTTGACGCAAGGGCATCGCGACATGAGTTCATTACGGTCGAGCATTTGCTTGCGGCCTTGCTTGATAACGCTACCGCTGTCGAGGTTTTAAAAGCCTGCGCCGTCAATATTGCAGAGCTGCGCGCCCAGCTCAAAAACTTTATTAATGACAACACGCCCGTAGTGCCCGGTAATGATGAAGTCGATACACAACCGACATTAGGTTTTCAGCGTGTTATTCAGCGCGCCATCATGCATGTGCAATCTACATCGAATGGTAAGAAAGAAGTGACTGGCGCAAATGTATTGGTTGCCATCTTTGGTGAAAAAGATTCACACGCAGTGTATTTCTTGCAACAGCAAGGCGTTACACGATTAGATGTAGTGAACTTCATTAGTCATGGCGTTCGCAAAGATCAGTCTGAGCATGTGAAGCCTGCTGAGCCTACTCAAGAGACTGAGGAGGCCGGTTCTTCTGGTAAAGAGAGTCCTCTTGAGCAGTACACGCAGAACCTTAACGTGATGGCCCGTCAAGGCAAGATTGACCCATTGATTGGGCGCGAGAGCGAGGTAGAGCGTGTTATTCAAGTCTTGTGCCGCCGCCGTAAGAACAACCCATTGTTGGTTGGTGAGGCTGGCGTAGGTAAAACAGCGATTGCCGAGGGCTTAGCCTGGAGAATTGTCAAAGGCGATGTTCCTGATATTTTGGCCAATGCTACGGTTTACTCATTAGATATGGGTGCGCTCTTAGCGGGCACTAAATATCGCGGTGATTTTGAGCAGCGCTTGAAGAGTGTTCTCAAGTCCCTTAAAGATCATGCCCATGGTGTTTTGTTTATTGATGAGATTCACACATTGATTGGCGCTGGTGCAGCATCAGGCGGAACATTAGATGCAAGTAATTTGTTAAAGCCTGCACTGTCTAATGGTCAGCTTAAATGTATCGGCGCAACCACCTTTACAGAGTACCGCGGCATTTTTGAAAAAGATGCCGCCCTATCTCGTCGCTTCCAAAAAGTAGATGTAGTAGAGCCAACAGTGGATCAAACAGTACAAATTCTGCGTGGGTTGAAGTCTCGTTTTGAAGAGCATCACAGTGTCAAATATGCGGCCGGCGCTTTGGTTGCAGCTGCAGAGCTTTCAGCTCGCTACATTAATGACCGTCACTTGCCTGATAAGGCGATTGACGTCATCGATGAGGCCGGTGCTGCACAACGCATCCTGCCTAAGTCTAAGCAGAAGAAAACCATTGGTCGTCCAGAAATCGAAGAGATCGTTGCAAAGATTGCGCGTATACCGCCACAGTCCGTTACCGTGGATGATCGCAGCAAGTTGCAGACTTTGGATCGCGACATTAAGAGCGTAGTGTTTGGTCAAGATCCTGCAATTGAAGCATTGGCTAGCGCCATTAAGATGACTCGCGCCGGTCTTGGCAAGATTGACCGTCCGATTGGCTCTTTCTTGTTCTCCGGTCCAACTGGTGTTGGTAAGACTGAGGTAGCTAAACAGCTCGCTTACATCCTTGGTATTGAGTTGTTGCGATTTGATATGTCTGAGTACATGGAGCGTCATGCAGTGAGTCGTTTAATTGGCGCGCCTCCAGGTTATGTTGGCTTTGATCAAGGCGGCTTACTGACTGAGGCAGTCAATAAGAAGCCACATTGCGTACTCTTGCTTGATGAGATTGAGAAGGCGCATCCAGATATCTTCAATATTCTCTTGCAGGTAATGGATCATGGAACCCTGACGGATAACAATGGTCGTAAGACTGACTTCCGTAACGTGATCATCATCATGACTACCAATGCTGGTGCAGAAGCGATGCAGAAATCTACCATCGGCTTTACCAATGCCCGTGAGTCAGGCGATGAAATGGCTGATATCAAGAAGTTCTTTACGCCAGAGTTCCGTAATCGTTTGGATGCCATCGTTTCCTTCAAGGCGCTCGATGAGTCCATCATCATGCGCGTTGTTGACAAGTTCTTGATGCAGCTCGAAGAGCAATTACATGAGAAGAAAGTAGATGCTACTTTCAGTGCTGCATTGCGTGCACACCTTGCTAAGCATGGCTTTGATCCTTTAATGGGTGCTCGCCCAATGCAACGCATCATTCAGGACACTGTGCGCAAAGCGCTGGCTGACGAGCTTTTATTTGGTAAGCTAGCCCAAGGCGGTCATGTGGATGTTGATATTGATGCGGATGGCAAAGTGCTCTTGAACTTTGATGCACCGGTATTGCCAGGAAAGCGTGCTAAGGCTGATGTGGCACCAGCCGAAGAAATTTAATGAACCCATTTATTTAAATAAATACAAACCAAAAAAGGAAAATATGTCCCATCACGATAAATTACTCGAAGCTTTTGAAACCTACAAAGCTGAAAATGAAAAGTTTCAAGGCAAAGGCATTAAAGCTTCTGCTGCTCGTGCTCGTAAAGCGTTGCAAGAGATTGCTGGTTCTTGCAAAGAGCGCCGCAAAGAAATTACTGCTGAAAAAGAGTCTCGTGAAGGTGCTGGTGCTGGCATGTCACAAGATGCTGCTCGCAAAGCGCATATTCGTAAATAAGCAATTTGTGCTCAAAAGAAAAGCCACCTACGGGTGGCTTTTTTGTTTCAACGATACGGGCGTT
Source organism: Polynucleobacter yangtzensis (assembly GCF_001595965.1). Lineage (GTDB taxonomy): Bacteria > Pseudomonadota > Gammaproteobacteria > Burkholderiales > Burkholderiaceae > Polynucleobacter > Polynucleobacter yangtzensis. Next base: position 60,340 of record NZ_LOJI01000003.1, on the reverse strand, counting down.
AAAAAATGGGTATGGCTTAAGCTCTGCCTGTACTGCCAAAACCACCTGCACCACGACTGCTTTCGGTGAACTCTTCTACTACTTTAAGTTCCACCTGTTGCACGGGCATCACCACCAATTGGGCCAAGCGCTCCATCGGCTCCAGTTTGAATGGGGTTGAGCCACGATTCCAGGTGCTCACCATCAGCTGGCCTTGGTAGTCGGAATCGATTAGGCCCACTAGGTTGCCCAGTACGATGCCGTGCTTATGACCTAAGCCTGAGCGCGGGAGAATGAAGGCTGCATAGCCTGGATCTTCCACATATATTGCCAAGCCAGTAGGCACAAGAACGGTTTGACCTGGGGCAATTTCGATCGCCTCATCAATGCAAGCGCGCAGATCGAGTCCAGCACTACCAGGTGTGCCATAGGTTGGCAATTGGTCGCGCATACGTTCATCGAGAATTTTGACTTGGAGAGATTGCATGGAATTTCCTAAAACGGGGAATGAAAGTAAAAAAGTGGGGCGCTACTTAAATTTTCTTGGCAACTAATTGAATGAGTTGACGTGCTAATTGCAGTTTTTCTGCCTTAGCAATTTTCTTGCTCCCACTAGCGTCAATAACAATCAATTGATTGAGGTCGCTACCAAAAGTATCTGGGCCGATGTTACCGACAATCATTGGAATGCCTTTGCGCTTACGCTTTTCGTCGGCATGCTTCTCTAGGTCATTTGATTCAGCCGCAAAACCAACGCAGTAAGGGTAAGGCTTGCCACCCTTGGTCTTCACGGACTTGGCAATATCTAACAAGATATCTGGGTTGGCGACAAAATCCAGGTTTGGCGCTTGATTGCCTTGGCGCTTTAATTTCTCTTTGGCTGGCTTCGCGATTCCCCAGTCAGCAACAGCAGCAACAGCGAAAAAAACATCGCTGTCGGCTGCGCTGAGTGTGGCTGCGTGCATTTCTTTGGCGCTAACTACATTAGTGCGAGTAATTTGGCCTGTTGCCAACAGTGGTGTGTCAAGATCGCAGGGGCCAGCAACGAGATGGACTTGAGCGCCGGCTTCAACAGCGGCCCTTGCGATTGCAAAACCCATCTTGCCTGAGCTGTGGTTCGTAATGCCCCGCACTGGATCGATTGCTTCAAAAGTAGGTCCGGCAGTAATTAGTACTTTTTTGCCAGCTAAGGATTTTTTCTGGAAGAAGGCAATCACTTGCTCGGTAATTTCAGCAGGTTCGAGCATGCGGCCCATACCGACTTCACCACATGCCTGGAAGCCGCTCGCAGGCCCTAGTAGGGTAACGCCATCTGCTGTCAGTCTTTGCGCACTTCTCTGTGTAGCAACGTGCTCCCACATTTGTTTATTCATTGCTGGAGTCAGCAGAAGTGGGCAATCTCTTGCTAGGCAAAGCGTAGTCAACAGGTCGTCAGCTAATCCCAATGAAAGTTTGGCCATCAAATCTGCACTTGCGGGCGCAATCAAAATCGCGTCTGCTGAACGAGATAGCTCAATGTGCGCCATATTGTTTGGAATGCTGCTATCCCATTGGCTTAAGTAAACAGGGTTACCTGTGAGGGCTTGCATAGTTACTGGCGTTACAAATTGCTGCGCGGCTTCAGTCATGACTACTTGTACCGAAGCGCCTTCTTGCATTAACTGGCGTGCAAGTTCTGGAGCTTTATAGGCTGCAATGCCGCCAGAGATGCCGAGAACGATCTTCTTATTTAAGAGTGATTGCATGGCGCCAGCTTAATGGGATTGGGCAGATTTGCCAAATGACTTGCGTAATTCACCCCAAATGATGAGGGCGGCGCCAATACAGATGGCGCTATCGGCGATATTGAATGCCGGCCAATGCCAATTAGCGTAATACAGGTCGATAAAGTCGACTACAGCACCATACATGACTCGATCCAGGACATTGCCCAGGGCTCCACCCAAGATAAGACTCAGGGCTATGCAGAGTAGTTTGTCGCTTTGGCTTTTATACAGCAGCCAAATAATATAAATCGACGCTCCTAGACCAAGGATGGTAAAGAACCAGCGCTGCCAACCAGAACCCTCTGCTAAAAATGAAAATGCTGCGCCTGGATTAAAGAGGAGTAACCAGTTCATAAAAGGTAATACCGGCACAGGTACACCCATTTGCAAATTACTCAGCGCTGACCACTTGCTAAGTTGATCTAGCAAGAGCACGATGATCGCAATTGCGAGGTAACGAAGCAGAGTGAGACTTTTCATATAAAGGTATCTCAGGCAAACAGGCGGTGGTCGCCATCGCCAAATAAGTTGCTGATACAGCGTCCACATAATTCTGGGTGATCAGTATTGCCGCCCACATCTTTGGTGTGATGCCAGCAGCGACCACACTTTTTATATTGGCTGCCACTTACCAATACTTCTAAGCCTGCATTGCTCAACTCAATATTGGCACTAGAGGTGATAGTGACAAAGCGTAAGTCATCTTCAAGCGAATGCAAAATCGCAAAGTCGATATCACCCACTTTGATTGTCAGTTCTGCTTGTAAAGATGAGCCCACATTGCCGGCCTCGCGCTCGACTTCAATTGCCTTGGTAACTTCAGAGCGAATTTCACGAATGCGACTCCATTTGGCGAGTAATTCATCGGCATGAGCAATTTCTGGGAACTGGCCAAACTCTTCCATAAAGATGGATTCAGCAGGCTTGCTTCCTGAACCATGTGGGAAGTCTTTCCATGCTTCTTCTGCAGTGAAGGAGAGGAATGGAGATAACCATTTCAAGAGATTGCGAGTGATGTGGAATAGAGCGTTCTGCGCTGCACGGCGATCAGGGGAGTCAGGTGCGCTGGTGTAGAGGCGATCCTTCAGAATATCGAGGTAGAAGCCGCCTAAATCTTCAGAGCAGAAAGTCAACATGCGCGCGACTGCAGGTTGGAATTCATAAGCTTTGTAGTGTGCTTCCACGTCATTCTGTAATGCATTGGCAAGCGCAACAGCATAGCGATCAATCTCAAGCCACTGGTCTGCAGGCATGGTGTGCTTGCTAGGATCAAAATCTGACAGGTTGGCCAGCAAGAAGCGCAAGGTATTGCGAATACGGCGATAGCTCTCTGTCACGCGCTTGAGAATCTCATCCGAGATCGTCATTTCGCCTGAGTAGTCAGTAGAAGCCACCCAGAGGCGAATAATTTCTGCACCAAGCTTGTCTGCTACTTGTTGAGGGGCAATCACATTGCCCACTGACTTACTCATCTTGCGTCCTTGACCATCCACGGTGAAGCCGTGAGTCAAGAGTGCCTTATATGGTGGCTTGCCATCAAGCATGGCGCCAGTCAGTAGAGAAGAGTGGAACCAGCCGCGATGCTGGTCTGAGCCCTCAAGGTATAAATCAGCCAAGCGACCATTTAGTGTTTCTGCATCAGCAGTTAACAACTCATCGCGGTGTGAGCCACGAATAACGTGCCAGTGCGTTGTGCCGGAGTCAAACCAAACGTCTAGGGTGTCTTTGTTCTTTTCGTATTGGGCGGCTTCTTCGCCCAGCAGTTCGGTAACTTCTAATTTTTGCCAGGCTTCAATACCTTCTTTTTCTACGCGCTTGGCGATTTCTTCAAGGAGTTCAACAGTGCGTGGGTGTGGCTCACCACTTTCTTTATGGACAAAGAAAGCCATAGGCACGCCCCATTGGCGCTGACGTGACAAAGTCCAGTCAGGACGATTGGCAATCATGCTGTTTAAGCGTTGCTTACCCCAGGCAGGGAAGAACTCAGTGCTCTCAATGCCGGCTAGAGCAGTCTCACGCAAGCTAGCTTTGCCATCGGATGGCTTCTTATCCATGCTCGCAAACCATTGTGAGGTAGCGCGGTAAATAATCGGCGACTTATGGCGCCAGCAATGCATGTATGAGTGTGTATAGGTTTTATCGCGTAAGAGGCTGCCCGCTTCACGAATTGCTTCAACAATCTTGGGGTTTGCTTTCCAGATATATTCATTGGCGAAGAGTGGTAACCAAGATGCGTACACGCCGTTGCCCATGACTGGATTGAGAATGTCTTTGTCAGCAAGTTTGTTGGCTTTGCAGGATTTAAAGTCTTCCTCACCATAAGCGGGTGCTGAGTGAACAATGCCTGTACCTGTATCGAGCGTGACATATTCAGCCGGATAAATTGGTGAGAGGCGTTTGTAGCCTTCGTGTAATGGCGCCAATGGATGCCAGAAAGAAATATTTGCCAACTGTGCACCTTGGCAAGTCGCAATCACTTTGCCCTCAAGACCATAGTCCTGCAAACAAGTTTCAACGCGATCTTTTGCGAGGATTAATAATTTATCGCCAACATCTACCAGTGCATAAGTAAGCTCTGGATGAACGTTCATCGCTTGGTTGGCAGGAATAGTCCAAGGCGTTGTTGTCCAGATCACAATTTGACCTGGCTTATTGGGCAACTCAGAAAGTCCAAATACTTTTGCTAGCTGTGGACGCTGAGCATCGTCAAATGCAAAACCGACATCAACTGTTGGATCGGTTTTATCTTGATACTCCACTTCAGCTTCTGCAAGTGCAGAGCCACAATCAAAACACCAGTTCACAGGCTTTAAGCCGCGGAAGACATAGCCTTTTTCCCAGATCTTGCCCAGAGCACGGATTTCATCAGCTTCATTACGGAAGTTCATGGTGAGATAGGGGTTATTCCAATCCCCCAGAACGCCCAAGCGCTCAAAATCTTTTTTCTGTTTCTCAACCTGGACATGCGCGTAGGCGCGTGCTTTAGATTGAACCTCAGCAGTTGGTAAATTTTTACCAAACTCTTTTTCAATCTGAATTTCAATTGGCATGCCATGGCAATCCCAGCCTGGCACATATGCAGAATCAAAACCCATGAGCCAGCGGGACTTCACAATCATGTCTTTCAAAATCTTATTGACTGCATGCCCAATATGAATATCGCCGTTTGCATATGGAGGGCCATCATGCAAGATGAACTTTGGTTGGTTAGCATGTGCGGCACGAATTTTTTCGTAGAGCTTATTTTTTTGCCAGCTAGCAACCCACTGTGGTTCGCGTTTGGCTAAATCACCTCGCATCGGAAAGGAGGTATCAAGCAAATTAACGGGATAAGAGTTTTCTTTTTCAGACATAAGCTTTTTTCTGGAAATAATTTCTGGCATGCGCTGCATCAGATGCAATCGCTTGTGTAAGGGTTTCGAGGTCTGGGTACTTCGCCTCATCACGGATTTTTTCTAAGAGTTCTACGGTGATAATTTTCCCGTATACATCCGCGTTGTAATCAAAGATATGGGTCTCTAGCAATACTCTGCCTTCATCTTCCACTGTGGGTCTGACGCCCAGGCTGGCCACTGCTGGCAGCGGCTTATCACTCAGACCTAAAACTTGTGCGGTGAAGATTCCGGTAGTCGCTGGTTTGCGATGATGTAAGTGATTGGCAACCGCCAAGTTCAAAGTAGGAAAACCTAATTGACGACCGAGCTGTTGACCATGGATAACGTGCCCAGAAATTCCGTAAGGACGACCTAATAATTTTTCAGCTAACTGCATATCGCCACTTGCAAGTGCTGTGCGCAGCGCAGAGCTTGAAATGCGTTCGCCGCCTTCTTGGATCGTTTGAATACTTGACACCTCAAAACCATATTTTTCGCCAGCAGCTTTTAAGCTAGCAAAGTTACCTGCGCGTTTAGCACCGTAGCAAAAATCATCGCCAATCAAAATCCATTTAGCATTTAATCGCTTGACGATAATTTCATAAACAAATTGTTCTGGGGTGAGTTTTGCAAAAGCGGAGTTGAAATGCTCCACAACTACACGGTCAATTCCGAGATCGGCAAGCGCTGCTAATTTGTCACGCAAATTCAGAATGCGGGGCGGCGCTTGTTCTGGGGAGAAGAATTCTTTTGGATGTGGCTCAAAGGTCATGACGCAGCTGACCAAGCCTCGATTCTTGGCGCCATCGACAAGTTCCTTGAGTAGGGCGCGATGACCCCTGTGCACGCCATCGAAATTACCGATGGTTAGGGCACAAGCTGGTCCTGCAGAAAACTGGGTGGGGCCACGGAATACGTTCACAAAATCGCTTTCAGGGTAGCCATCAATTATATTGTGGGCATGCCTTCTATCGTCACCTTAATCTCAGGCCGCGGATCTAATTTCGAGGCCATATACAAAACAGCCCAAAAAGAGCAATGGCCAGTCACATTTGCAGGGGTGATAGCGAATCACTCAGCGGCTAAGGGCCTTGATTTTGCTCGCTCGCAGGGTATTCCGGCTTTTGCAATTGAGCATAAAGAGCATCCCAACCGAGAGTCCTTTGACGCCGCCTTAATTCATCAGATAGACGCTTTAGGGGCTGATTTAGTGGTTCTTGCTGGATTTATGAGAATTTTGACCCCAGGATTTATTCGTCATTTCGAGGGCCGTTTAATCAATATCCACCCAGCGTTATTGCCCGCCTTCCCTGGTTTACATACCCATGAGCGGGCTTTAGAGGCTGGAGTCAAAGAGCATGGCGCTACAGTCCATTTTGTGAATGAGGGTGTGGATGAGGGGCCAATTATTTGTCAGGCCTCAGTTCCGGTGTTAGAGGGGGATGATGCGGATACCTTGGCGGCCCGTGTTTTGACGGCTGAGCATCAAATTTACCCGCGGGCCGTAAAATGGTTCCTCGATGGACGATTGCGAATAGAAGGTAATCAAGTGAAGTTACAACCCCCGGAGTCGCAATTTTTTAAATTATGAGTGCAGAACGTCCACCCCGCAAATCTGGCAGCAGATTAGCCCCCCACAAAAGTTACGCAGCGAAATCGAAAGATCCATTGCGTCGACCTGAGCGTCGCAATGCCAGCGGTAATCTCATCGCGCCTGAAGGTCAAAAGAATTTTTCTAATGCAAAAGCATTGCCACAGCATGCAATTCATCTCGAGCGCTTGCTTCCAGAGTTGCTCAGTTTTGAGCAACCAGCAGACCGAGTAGTCAGTCGTTATTTCAGAGAAGAGAAGCAACTTGGAAATCGTGACCGCGCTTTGATTGCAGAAAGTGCATTTGCGATCTTGCGTCGTAAAAATGAGTTCTCACAATTTGCTTCTAGCGGTGAGGGCTCTCAAGCCAGACGCTTAGCCCTATTGGGTTTGCTGTCCGCTTTGTCTGAGGGAGGATTGGGTTCTGCTAATCGTGCGGAGAGCGCGATTGCTGACTTAGCCCATGTATTAAAAGCTGGTGAATATGAATGGTTGCAACGTTTTGCAACAGTTGATCCTGCTGCCTTAAATCCTCTCGTTCGTAATAATTTGCCTGAGTGGTTGTGGGATGCATTTGGTAAATATCCTGGTGAAGAATCTCGTGAAGAGCTGGCTAAATCTTTAATGCATCCAGCATTATTAGATTTGCGTGCGAACACCATGAAAACCAATCGCGAAGAATTGCTCGCGCAGATGAATGCATTAGGTGGTCGCTATCAAGCAATCCCAACTCCATATGCACCTGATGGTGTGCGCATTATGGGTAAACCAGCATTACAAAATACGCCAGGCTTTAAAGCAGGCATGTTTGAAGTGCAGGATGAAGGTAGTCAGCTCTTGGCTTATCTTCTTGCACCAAAGCGCGGTGAAATGGTCGTGGACTTTTGCGCTGGTGCTGGCGGCAAGACTCTAGCGATAGGAGCCATCATGCGCTCCACGGGGCGTCTATATGCCTTGGATACATCAGAGCGTCGCTTAGCGAATTTGAAGCCAAGACAAGCCCGTAGCGGCCTTTCTAACGTACATCCTGTATGGATTGATAGTGAGAACGATGCCAAGATCAAACGCCTTGCCGGCAAGATTGATCGAGTGCTGGTAGATGCCCCTTGTAGCGGCATGGGTACTTTGCGACGCAATCCTGACTTGAAGTGGCGCCAGACCCCAGAGGGGGTTTTGGAGTTAAACCAGAAGCAAATGAACATCCTGCACTCGGCTGCACGGCTATTAAAGCCAGGTGGTCGCCTGGTTTATGCGACCTGCAGCCTATTGCCTCAAGAAAATCAGGCGATTGCCGAGGATTTTCTGGCAAAACACCCCCAATTTGAGGTTGTTCCAGCTGCCGAAGTTCTTAAGCCATTGTTTCCAAAGGAAAAATTACCTTTAGGATGCAGTCCTGACACTCCTTGGTGGCAGTTATGGCCTCATATTCATGGAACGGACGGTTTCTTTGGAGCAGTTTTCCAAAAGAAGACAGCCGCCCCAGCCCCTGAATCTGAAAAAGACGATCAAAAAGAGACTAAGGTCAAAAACAAGAAGGCCCCTAAAGAACTAAAATAGAGGTTTAGATCTCTTTAGGGAATCCCTTTTGAATACAGCTTCAGGTTTTAATTTGTTTCTCCACTGGCTTGCCAATGGATATTTAGATTGGTCTTGGTGGCAGATTACCGTTTTTACCCTGGTAGCCACCCACATCACGATTGCCGCAGTCACTATCTTCTTGCACCGTTGCCAGGCGCACCGTGCTTTAGATCTGCATCCAATTGTTTCGCATTTCTTCCGTTTTTGGCTTTGGTTAACTACAGGCATGGTGACCAAGGAGTGGGCTGCCATTCATCGTAAGCACCACGCTAAGTGCGAGACTGTAGATGATCCACATAGCCCGCAAGTTTTAGGAATTAATACTGTGCTTTCTCGCGGCGCTGAGCTTTATAAAAAAGAAGCGGCTAACCAAGAGACTCTCGATAAGTTTGGCCATGGCACTCCCGATGATTGGGTTGAGCACAACATTTACTCCAAGTTTTCTTGGCAGGGCGTTGCCATCATGCTCATCATTGATTTGTTTTTATTTGGTGCGATTGGCTTAACGGTTTGGGCAGTACAAATGTTATGGATCCCAATTACAGCTGCTGGCGTGATTAACGGTATTGGCCACTTTTGGGGCTATCGCAATTTTGATTGTGAAGATGCTTCCAGAAATATTGTGCCTTGGGGAATTTTGATTGGCGGTGAAGAGCTGCATAACAATCATCACACTTTTGCAACAAGTGCGAAGCTATCGAATAAATGGTACGAGTTCGATATCGGTTGGATGTATATCCAGATCATGAGCGCTGTTGGTTTAGCAACTGTGAAAAAAACACCTCCTAAACCAGTGCTGAGTCACTTGCGTCCTGCAGATCAAAATACTTTAGAAGCCATCATTGCAAATCGCTATGAAATCATGGCCCGGTATAGCAAGACATTGCGTAGCTTCTTTAGTAATGAGGTGCAGCACATGCAGGTCTTAGCTGCGCATCTGGGTGATGCTCGCACTTGGTTAGCCAAGGACGAGTCACGCTTGACTGAACAAGAGAAGTTAAAGCTTGAAGAGTTGATGGCAAGCAATGCTCAGTTGCGAAAGATGATTGAAATGCGTCGTGAGTTACAAGCAATCTGGAGTCGTTCTTCAGCCACCAAAGAACAATTACTATCGCAGTTGCACGCTTGGTGTCAGCACGCAGAAGAGAGCGGCTTAACTAGCTTGCGTGAGTTCTCTTTGAGATTGCGTCGTTACGCTTAAATAAATTTCTAGACAATAAAAAACCCGCTGATTTAGCGGGTTTTTTATTTGCTGAAAGAAGTAATTACTTCAGCTTTGTTTCTTTGTAAGCAACGTGCTTGCGAATGGTTGGATCAAACTTCATGATCTCCATTTTCTCAGGCTTTGTACGCTTGTTTTTTGAAGTTGTGTAGAAGTGACCAGTACCTGCTGATGACTCTAACTTGATTTTTTCTCTGCCGCCTTTAGCCATTTGTGCGCTCCTTAAATTTCGCCACGTGCACGGAGATCAGACAACACAGCATCGATGCCGTTCTTGTCGATAACGCGCAAACCAGCATTGGTTAAGCGCAAGCTAATCCAACGGTTTTCAGATTCAACCCAGAAACGACGGTTTTGCAAATTCGGCAAAAAGCGACGCTTCGTTTTATTGTTTGCATGGGATACATTGTTGCCAACCATCGGCTTCTTCCCAGTGACTTGGCAAACTTTTGCCATGACATAACTCCATTAATTGCGAAAAAAGAAGATTGTATCAGTCCCAGCCTATTTTGGGCTAGCCCTAATTGTGTTTAGTTTGGGGGAATTGGTCTTAAAAAGGGGCCTCACACCTAAAATCACCCTATAAGTTAGTGTTTACTATCATTAATTGCCATTTTTCATAAGGCCTGCGTCAGAAAAAGAGAAAAAACCGCTGCCACTCACAATGCAATGGTCCAGTAGTTGAATATCTACCAATTGGAGTGCATTTAGGAGCACCTTTGTCAGCTCCTGGTCTGCATCGCTGGGAAGTGGATTGCCGCTGGGATGGTTATGCGCGACGATGAGAGCGCTGGCATTTTTCGCTAGAGCCTCTTTGAGGATCTCCCGGGGGTAAATAGTCGTCTGTGTGATGGAGCCTCTAAAAAGCTCCTCACATTCAATTAAGTGCAGCCTGGAGTCCAAGTAAAGGCAAAGGAAGACCTCATGGGGAAGGCGGCCAATTTTGGCCTGCAAGAACTCCCTGACATGGTTAGGTGATGAAAAGATAGGGTCCTGCGTAAGGCCATCCTCCAAGCTTCGTTTCACCAGCTCATAGGCCGCTTGAATTTGCGCCCACTTAGATAGGCCCATGCCGTGAATCTGGGTTAATTCTTGGGGGCTGCAGGCTAGCAGTCGTGGGAGGCTTCCAAAGTGATGCAGTAGATCCTTGGCTAGAGCCACAGCGCTTTTCCCTTTGACTCCCACTCTCAGAAAAATAGCCAGCAATTCTGCGTCGGAAAGTGCTGCAGCTCCTTTTGTACGCAGCTTCTCTCTGGGTTGCTCATTTTTGGGCCAATCTGTGATTGGAGAATGCACAGCAAGCGCTGGCCTAGATACAATCACCTTATGACTAAGCTTACCGTTTTGCCTAATTCCTATTTGACTCTCAACTATCGGCTCACTTTGCCTAATGGGGAGGATTACATCAATACTTTTATCGATCGTCCTGCGACGGTTTTGATGGGGTCTGGACAATTTGCTCCTTGCTTTGAAAAGGTCTTGCTGGGTTTAGGTGTTGGTGAGAAAAAAAGTGCACTGCTTGCTCCCGAAGAAAGTTTTGGTGAGCGTAAAGAAGATTTGGTGCAATGGGTATCTCTTAAAGCTTTGAAAGAAGGCAGAGATGACGATGTGGAATTTAATCCTGGAGATGTGATCGAGTTCAATGCTCCAGGCGGTGCCCAGTATGCGGGTGTTTTGCAATCGATTAATGAAGAGGGCGCATGGTTTGATTTCAATCACCCTCTTGCAGGTAGACCAGTAACTTTTGAAGCAGAGATTGTGGCGATTCTGTAAATAATGAGTGATTCCAATAACGCAGAAATTTTGATGGCGCAACCGCGTGGTTTTTGTGCGGGCGTTGATCGTGCAATCAATATCGTGAATGAAGCGCTGAATCGCTTTGGTGCGCCGATCTATGTGCGCCATGAAATTGTGCATAACGCATATGTGGTGAATGAACTGCGCGATAAGGGCGCAGTGTTTGTGGATGAATTGCATGAAGTCCCTAAGGGTGGCATTGTTGTATTTAGTGCTCACGGGGTTTCTCAAGAAGTGCGTAAAGACGCTGAAGCAAGAGGTTTGCAGGTGTATGACGCTACATGTCCTTTGGTTACCAAGGTTCATCTTGAGGTCGTCAAAATGTGCAAAGAGGGTTTCACAGTATTGATGATTGGTCATGCGGGCCATCCCGAGGTTGAAGGGACCATGGGCCAGGTTAAAGAGGGTGTGTTCTTAATTGAGAAGCTCGGCGATGTAAGTGCTTTGCCGTTCTCAGCCGAAGAGAAGATTGCATTTGTTACGCAAACAACACTCTCAGTAGATGAGACGAAAGAAATTGTTGAAGCGTTAACCCAAAAGTTCCCCAATATTGTTCAGCCTCGTAAACAAGATATTTGTTATGCCACTCAGAATCGCCAGGATGCTGTGAAATTTATGGCCCCTCAAGTTCAGGTGGTTATTGTGGTGGGAAGTGCTACGAGCTCTAACTCTAATCGCTTGCGCGAACTTGCTGAAAAGCTTGGTGTACCTGCTTACATGGTCGATGCACCAGAGCAATTAAAGCCGGAATGGTTTGCTGGCAAAAAGCGAGTTGGCTTAACTGCAGGGGCTTCTGCTCCGGAAAGTTTGGCCCAGTCTATCGTCAGTCGCATTCAGGAGTTTGGCCCACGACATGTGCGCGCACTAGATGGTGTTGTAGAAGATGTCACCTTTTCTTTACCAAAAAATTTAGTTGATTGAAGTATCGATACATAAATCCATAACAGAGGAGCTGTACATGAACAAATCACACATAACAAAAAGTGCTCTTGCTTTAGCAGCTTCAGCTTTACTACTAGCAGCCTGTGGCAAGGGTGGCGATAAATCTGCTGCAGTTCCATCGGATGCTGTTGAAGTAAAAATTGGCCACGTTGCTCCACTCACAGGCCCCATTGCCCACTTGGGTAAAGACAATGAAAATGGCGCACGCTTAGCGCTCGAAGAGATCAATAAAGCAGGCTTAACCATTGATGGAAAAAAGGTAGTACTGACTTTGGTGCCAGAGGATGATGCAGAAGATCCAAAGACAGCCACGCAAGTAGCTCAAAAGTTAGTAGATGCCAAAGTAGTTGGCGTAGTGGGGCACTTAAATTCTGGAACAAGTATTCCAGCCTCACGTATTTATAGTGATGCAGGCATTACACAAGTATCACCATCTGCTACTAATCCTGATTACACCAAGCAAGGTTTTAAAACGACTTATCGTTTGGTGGCAACTGATGCACAACAAGGTCCAGCCTTGGCTAACTATGTTGCTAATACCTTGAAGGCAAAAACGGTAGCCATCATCGATGACTCCACTCAGTACGGCAAAGGCTTAGCTGATGAGTTTGAGAAAACGATCAAAGCGGCTGGAGTAAAAGTAGTTACTCGCGAAGCGAGCAATAACAAAGCTACGGATTTCAAGGCTATCTTGACGAAGATTAAAGGCAGCAAGCCAGATGTCATCATGTACGGCGGCATGGACGCCACCGGTGGTCCATTAACTAAACAGGCAGCTGAGCTTGGTATTAAAGCGAAAGTGGTCGGTGGTGACGGTATGTGTACCGAGAAGCTTGCTGAATTGGCTGGCGAGGCAGTGGTTAATGTAACTTGCTCTGAGGCTGGTATGGCTTTATCAAAGATGGCGCAAGGTGCGGACTTCCAGAAGCGTTACAAAGAACGCTTTAATACAGATGTGCAAATTTATGCGCCTTTCACTTATGACGCTGTTTATGTTTTAGTAGATTCTATGAAGCGTTCAAACTCAACCGATCCTGCAAAGATTTTGGCTGCTATGCCTGACACAAAAATACAAGGTTTAGTAGGTAATATTGCTTTTGATAACAAAGGCGATATGAAAGAAGGTGTAATTACTTTGTATGACTTCAAAGATAAAAAGAAAACAGTGCTTGATGTCATTAAGATGTAATGACACTTCAATAAAAAATGGCGCCGCTACTGCGGTGCTATTTTTTTATCAAGACTAAATAAATCCCAAAACTCCATGGATATTCTTCTTCAGCAGATCATTAATGGCTTAGTGCTAGGTAGCATCTATGCCTTGATCGCACTGGGTTACACCATGGTGTATGGCGTGCTGGGGATCATCAATTTTGCACACGGCGAAGTCCTGATGATTGGCGCAATGGTTTCACTCTCATTACTGCGCTTGATCTTGAGCTTAACAAGTGACTTACCTGGTTGGCTCACCCTTCTGATTGTCTTACCGGTTACGATGGCAGTCTGTGCGGGATTGAGTTACTGGATTGAGCGGATTGCTTATCGCCCTCTTCGCAATGCGCCTCGTTTGGCACCACTGATATCCGCTATTGGTATGTCCATTTTGCTGCAAACCATCGCCATGATGATTTGGTCACGTAATCCAATGACCTACCCACAATTACTACCTTCAACTCCAATTGATTTATGGGGTAGTGGTGCGACGATTACCGGCAAAGAAATCGTGATCATCATAGTAGCCTTGGTAGTGATGGCTGGCTTATTATTTTTGGTTGAAAAAACAAAGCTAGGCAGAGCAATGCGCGCTACTGCTGAGCAAACTCAAATTGCTGCATTGATGGGCGTTAATCCAAATCGTGTCATCTCAATTACGTTTATGTTGGGCGGCGCATTGGCAGGTCTTGCCGGCGTCATGATTGCTAGCAACTATGGCAACGTTCATTTTTATATGGGCTTCATTCCTGGTCTGAAAGCATTTACCGCGGCTGTTCTTGGCGGAATTGGAAATCTGCAGGGCGCGATGTTGGGTGGTTTGCTATTGGGCTTGATTGAATCTTTGGGCGCCGGATATATCGGTGAGCTCACCGGTGGAGTCTTTGGGTCTAACTATCAGGATATTTTTGCTTTCTTGGTATTGATCTTAGTCTTGGTATTGCGTCCCACCGGTTTATTGGGCGAGAAGGTTTCTGATCGTGCTTAAAGACCTTTTTACCAATCGTTTGAGCCGCTCTGCCTACTTATGGCTTGGAGCTATTGCTTTAGTGCTGCTACCTTGGGTGGTAGGGGCTGGTGGTGGTAATTATTGGGTGCGAGTGCTTGATTTTGCCTTGCTCTATATCGTGCTCGCTTTAGGCTTAAACGTGGTTGTTGGCTTTGCGGGTCTTTTGGATTTGGGTTACATCGCTTTTTATGCGCTAGGCGCCTATAGCTTTGCCTTAATGGCTTCCCCTCATTTACCAACTCAGTTTGAAAGCATTGCAGCGACCTTTCCGGAGGGTATGCACTTTTCGCCCTGGATGGTTGCAGTATTTTCGATCATCTTGGCGGCTCTTTTTGGATTGATCTTGGGTTTGCCTACCTTGCAATTGCGCGGGGATTATCTAGCGATAGTGACTTTGGGTTTCGGTGAAATTATTCGCATCTTTATGAATAACCTGGATCGCCCTCTCAACCTCACTAATGGCCCCAAGGGAATCTCCGGAATAGATCCCATTCAGTTATTTGGTATCTCCTTTACGAAGCCTTTGGATTTAGGTTTTGTGCAAATACCAGGTTTGTATTTGATTTTCTATTTATTCCTTCTGCTGGCAATCGCAGTAGCAATCGTTTGTCTGCATTTACAAGACTCGCGCATTGGACGTGCTTGGATCGCGATTCGTGAGGACGAGATTGCTGCTAAAGCGATGGGTATCAATACTCGTAATATGAAATTACTGGCCTTTGCTATTGGCGCCTCTTTTGCTGGAGTAGCAGGGGTGCTGTTCTCCGCTTTCCAGGGCTTTGTTTCTCCGGAGTCATTCACCCTATGGGAGTCCATCGTAGTCTTGGCTATGGTGGTTCTAGGCGGCATAGGGCACATTCCAGGAGTGATTTTGGGCGCCGTACTTTTGGCGTTATTTCCGGAAGTATTGCGCGGCATTGCGCAGCCAGTTCAACAGTTTCTGTTTGGTCATGTCATTGTTGACGTGGAAATCATTCGTCAGTTGATTTATGGCTTGGCTTTAATTTTGATCATGCTCTATCGTCCAGGCGGTATTTGGCAAAAGAGTGGGGCAAGGTAATGACAAGATCAGATCACTTGCTTCTAGATGTCACTGACGTTTCAAAACGTTTTGGCGGTGTTCAGGCCCTAGACTCTGTTGGTCTGCAAGTGGCGCATAGTTCAATCGTTGGATTGATTGGTCCCAATGGCGCTGGTAAGACCACCTTCTTTAATGTCATCACTGGTTTATATCCAGCTGACTCCGGGATCTTTTTATTTGATGGTCAATCTTATTTTCCAGAGTCTGTATCTGAGGTAACTAAATCTGGCCTTGCTAGAACATTTCAAAATATCAGGCTCTTTGGTGAAATGTCTGTGTTGGAAAATGTGATGGTAGGTTGTCACTGCCGCACAAAAGCCGGATTACTCGGCGCAATCTTTCGCTTTCCATCTGCTAAGCGCGAAGAGCGCGCCATCAGAGAAAAGGCCCAGCAGCTCTTAGCTTATGTTGGTCTTGGTGAGTTCGCCAATATGCAGGCGCGCAATCTTTCGTATGGACATCAGCGCCGCCTAGAAATTGCGAGAGCATTAGCGACTGAGCCTAAGCTCTTGGCACTAGATGAGCCAGCTGCCGGCATGAATGCTACTGAGAAGCTGGAGCTTCGCGAGTTATTGTTGCGTATTCGTGCTGACGGTAAAACGATTTTGTTAATTGAGCATGATGTGAGCTTGGTGATGGGTATTTGCGATAGCCTAACTGTGCTTGATTACGGCAAGGTGATTGCCTCCGGGAAGCCTGCAGATGTACGTACGCATCCAGAGGTCATCAGAGCCTATCTCGGACAAGGGGCTGCATGATGAGCGCCTTACTTCATGTAAAAGATCTCAAGGTCTCCTATGGCGGCATTAACGCTGTCAAAGGAATAGATTTGCATGTCAATCAAGGCGAGCTTGTTGCTTTGATTGGTGCGAATGGCGCTGGCAAAAGTTCTAGCATGAAAGCTATTGCTGGTTTGCTGACACCTTCAGCTGGCGAGATTCATTTTACAAATCAGGAAACTAGGAAGTTGCCTGCATATGAATTGGTGCGCCTAGGTCTGGGCATGGTGCCTGAAGGGCGCGGTGTATTTAAGCGCATGACGATTTTAGAGAACCTCCAAATGGGTGCTTACTTAAAAACCAGTCCCAAAGATATCGAGCGTAAGCTTGAAGAGGTGTATTCGTATTTCCCAAGACTAAAAGAGCGCTTATCTCAGCTGGCGGGCACGCTGTCTGGCGGTGAGCAGCAGATGGTGGCAATGGGCAGGGCGATGATGGCTGAGCCTAAGTTATTGCTGTTAGATGAGCCCTCAATGGGCCTATCCCCCATCATGGTCGAGACCATTTTTGATGTTGTTCGCAGTTTGTCCTCGAGCGGGATGACTATTTTGCTCGTAGAGCAGAACGCACGACTAGCTTTGCAGATGGCAGATCGCGCTTATGTGATGGAGAGTGGCTTAATTACTCTCAGTGGCTCTGGCAAAGATTTGCTGGAAGACTCAAGAGTGAGAGCTGCCTATCTCGGTGAATAAGTAGGCAGTTAGCTGCGGTAAGTCTTACGCTATATCCTTGAGTAACTCACGCAGCATATTACACATCTGACGAATTTCATCATCAGAGACATTCAAAGCAGGCATAAAGCGCAGCAGGTTTGGTCTTGGTGAATTAATCAACAAACCCTCGGGGCTACGATCACGCGCCAGCTCAACCAATTTTGGGCCAATATCTTTTCCGAGCATTAAAGCGCGCAGCAAGCCTTCGCCGCGCTCGCCTTCAAGATTAAATTCAGCGCAAAGCTTGAGCAATTCTGATTTGAGAAGTGCGCCTTTGGCTTTAACGCTATCTAAAAATCCTGGTGCCAAGAGCTGCTCAATCACGCTAATACCTACTGCAGTCATCAAAGGATTGCCGTTGTATGTTCCGCCCTGATCGCCAGGCACAAAGCAAGCCACTGCATCGGTAGCCAATAAGGCTGCCAATGGAACGCCACCACCAATGCCTTTACCCAAAGTCATGATGTCTGGCTCAATGCCATAGTTTTGGTAGGCAAAGAGGGCACCAGTACGTCCGCAGCCTGCTTGCACTTCATCAGCAATCAAAAGAATATTGTTTTCTTTTGTGAACTTGCGTAGTTCACGCATAAATTCAGGGGTTGCTGGAATCACGCCGCCTTCACCTTGAACTGGCTCGAGCATTACTGCAACTGTTTTATCAGTCACCAGTTTTTTGACAGACTCCAAATCATTTAAATCTGCCTTGGGAAAGCCTGCAACCTGTGGAGCAAACATAGTGTCCCAGTTCGGCTTTCCGGAGGCGCTCATCGTTGCCAATGTGCGACCGTGAAAACTGTGATCAAAGGTGATGATTTCAAAGGCGCCAGATTTATTGAGCTGACCCCATTTGCGTGCCAACTTAATAGCACCTTCATTAGCCTCGGCGCCACTGTTCGCAAAGAACACTTTGTTAAAGCAGCTGTTTTCTGTAAGCAGATTGGATAAACCAATCATCGGTTCGTTGTAGAACGCAGGACTTGGATTGATCAACTTCTTTGCTTGCGCATTGAGCGCTTCAATCATCCCTGGGTTGCCGTGACCTAAGCAATTCACTGCCCAACCTTGTAGAAAGTCTAAATAGCGCTTGCCGTTGTTATCTGTTAGCCATGAGCCCTTGCCTTCAACCATCACTACTTCTGGACGCGGAGTAATAAACATGACTGAATGGGTGTCAATAGTCTGGAGTGGCTTATTCATGCTGGTATGGGTTGATAAGTTAATAAGGGCAAATAAGGCTTCTATTATCCCGCTGATTTGATTTCGCGGTTACTAGGCTGTCGCTAAATCCGCAGCGCTGGTAAAGGAATCGGCAAAGAATTCTTCCTCGGGTAGCTGGCATTTGCCTGAGAAGTCATTTCTGGCTGCATTGACCATGACTGGGGCGCCACAGGCATAGACTTGAAAGTCTTGCATGTCAGGATGGTCTGCCATCACAGCTTGGTGCACAAAGCCTGTGCGACCCTGCCAGCCATCTTCTGCCAGTGCATCTGAGATCACCGGGATGTACTTGAAGTCAGAAATTTCTTTTTCCCAAGCTTGGCACAGGTCATTCAAGTACAAATCGCCAGGGCGACGACCGCCCCAGTAAAGATGAATTGGTCGTTGAATCTTTTTGGCCTGCATTTGTTCGATGATGGATTTGATGGGAGCAAAGCCCGTGCCGGCGGCAACAAAGATAATCGGTTTCTTAGAATCTTCTCTTAAGAAAAAGCTGCCTAGCGGGCCTTCAAAGCGCAAGATATCTTTTTCTTTCAGCGCTGGTGTAGCAGCACCAAATACAAAATCGGTAAACAAACCGCCAGGCAAATGGCGAATATGTAACTCAAGAGGACCTTCTTGCTCTGGTGCGTTAGCAATCGAGTAGGCACGACGTTGACCGTCCTTCAGAAGAAACTCTAAGTACTGGCCGGCTAAGAACTGAAAGCGTTCAGCCGCGGGCAACTGCAGCTTCAGAATGACAACGTCACTGCTTGGTTTGATAATGGCATTTACACGGCAAGGCACCTTGCGAATCGCAATATCACCGGCGCCTTGGACTTCACGCGCTTCAATGAGGAGGTCTGATTGAGGGTGGGAGCAGCAAAATAAAATACCGCCAGCAGTTTCATCCGCCTTAGAAAGAGCACTTTCACTATGCTGTCCGTGGGTCACTTGACCTTCTACGACTTTGCCTTTGCAGGAGCCACAAGCACCATTTTTGCAGCCATAAGGGAGATTGATTCCTTGACGTAGCGCGGCCTCCAGGACATTTTCATCTGGATTGACGGTAAATTGTTTGCCGCTCGTTTTGAGCGTGACTTGATAAGACACTCTCATTCCTTTCAATAAATCGTTACGATGTCACTTATGCAATCTTTTGGTAAACCTTCAATCCTGATTATTGGCTGCGGAGATATTGGTCTTCGGGTGGCCAAGCAGCTCTCGCGAAGTCATCGTGTTTTTGCACTTACTTCTCAGCAGAGTCGCTTTCAGGAATTGAGGGAGGTTGGCGCGACTCCCATTTTGGGCAACCTGGATCAACCAGAGTCTTTATGGCGCCTGGCCGGTTTAGCTCAAACCGTGATTCATTTGGCACCACCTCAAAATAGTGGAAATCGTGATTGCCGAACCCGCAACCTAATTCGAATTTTAGCCCAAGGCTCTAATGCTGTCAGACGTCTAATCTACATCAGCACTACAGGTGTCTATGGGGATCATCGGGGTGCTAAAGTGAGTGAAATTACTCCAGTAAACCCCCAAAGTGAACGCGCCAAAAGAAGGGTGGATGCCGAGCGAGTACTGCGTTTATGGGGTCCTGCAAATGGCGTGGCCGTAACCATTTTGCGTGTCCCTGGAATTTACGCCACCGACCGTTTACCAATAGAGCGACTAGAGTCCAAAACACCAGCGCTAGTCGCCGAAGAGGATGCCTACTCTAACCATATCCAAAGTGATGATTTAGCAAGGTTGGTATGTGCGGCGGTCTATCACGGCAAACCTCAGCGCATCATTAATGCCTGCGATGGTGGTGAAACGAAGATGGGCGATTACTTTGATGAAGTAGCTGATGCCTTTGGGCTACAAAGACCGGCTCGATTACCTGGCAATGAGTTGCAGAAAATTGTCAGCCCGATGCTGTGGTCATTTATGCGCGAATCTCGTAGAGTGACTAATGCGCGCTTACATGAACTTAAAACACCACTGCGCTATCCAAGCGTAGGACATTTTCTTAAAACTATTTCCAAGAATCCTTAAGCCCAACAGTACGGTTAAATACTGGCTTGCCAGGCTGGCAATCTTTTTGGTCAGCAACAAAGTAACCATGGCGTTCAAACTGAAAGCGATCTTCAGGCTTAGCATCTTTCATGCAGGGCTCTAAATAAGCGGCAATGGTTTGCTTGGAGTTAGAGTTGATTGCATCCAGGAAATTCTTATCACCGCTGTCTGGATGAGGGTCGCTAAAGAGGTGATCATAAAGACGCACTTCAGTGGGAATAGCCTCAGCGGCGCTGATCCAATGAATATTGCCCTTGACCTTGTAGTTATTGGAGCCTGGGGTCCCGCTCTTGCTATCAGGGAAGTGAGTCACATTAACTTGCGTGACATTGCCGTGCGCATCAGTTTCAAAGCCGGTGCACTCGACTACAAAGCCATGGCGTAAGCGAACGCGACTACCGGGTTGATCGCCAATTGGCGGATACAGTCTGAAGAACCCTTTGATTGGTTCTTGCATAAAGTCATCTGCTTCAATCCATAGTTCGCGGGTGAAATTAAACTCACGATTACCCCATTCTGGATGATTAGGGTGACGTGGTGCAGAACAGGCCTCTTTTGCTGAAGCATCAAAGTTTTCTACTACGAGCTTGAGTGGTTTTAGTACTGCGGTAGCGCGTGGTGCCCTAACTTCAAGATCATCGCGTAGAGCCTGATCGAGAGTGCTCATATCAATCCAACTGTCTGCCTTTGAAACACCAATGCGTTCACAGAACAAACGAATGCTTTCTGGGGTGTAGCCGCGACGACGTATGCCTACGATGGTTGGCATACGTGGATCATCCCAGCCTTCAACATGCTTCTCTTCTACCAGTTGCAATAACTTGCGTTTGCTGGTGATCGTGTAGGTCAGATTGAGGCGAGCGAATTCATGCTGATGCGGTACCGGATCTTTAAATACGCCCAATTCTTTTAGAGAATTCACAATCCAGTCGTAGAGCGGACGGTTGTTCTCAAACTCCAGTGTACATATGGAATGGGAGACGTTCTCTAGCGCATCGGAGATGCAATGTGTGAAGTCATAAAGCGGGTAAATACACCACTTGCTGCCGGTCCGGTGGTGATCGGTATGGCGGATGCGATAAACCACAGGGTCACGCATCACGATATTCGGATGCGCCATATCAATCTTTAGGCGAAGAACATGTTCGCCATCTTTGAATTTGCCATCGCGCATCTCGCGGAATAGCTTGAGATTTTCTTCTGGGCTACGATCGCGATAAGGACTATTTTTACCTGCTTGCCCAAAGTTGCCGCGATTGGTGTGAATGTCATCAGCACTTTGGCTATCAACATACGCTTTGCCATTTTGAATCAAAATCTCAGCAAACTCATAGAGGCGATCAAAGTAATCGCTTGCATGATAAAGATGGGTTCCCCAATCAAAGCCTAACCACTTAACCGCATCCAAAATACTATCGGCGTACTCAACATCTTCTTTGACTGGATTGGTATCGTCCAGGCGCATATTGCAGCGCGCGCCACCTACTTGATTGTTGTAATCAGCAGCTAAGCCAAAGTTCAAACAAATGCTTTTAGCGTGACCAATGTGTAAATAGCCATTCGGCTCAGGCGGAAAACGGGTGATGATTGATGGGATAGTCTCGCCAGCTAAATTAGTACGCTGTGAAAAAGCGCCGCTTGCCAAGTCATGATCAATGATCTGACGTAAGAAGTTAGACGGTTCGGCTACAGCGCCGGCATTTGCTTTCGAGGGTTTGCTATCTTGGGACATAGCCACATTGTAGAGAAAACCCTTGGCCCATAAAGAAAAAAGCCCGCAAACTGCTGCGGGCTTGTTTCTGGAGAGGTGGCGGGAATTAATCTTCCACAAACGCCTCTTCGCGAGTCTTCTTCACCGCTGGCAGAGCCACGATCACTACCAAAAGGGCTGCTGCAATGAGTAGACCTAAGGAAAGTGGGCGGGTTACAAAAGTGGAGAAGTCACCACGAGATAACAATAGGGCGCGACGGAAGTTCTCTTCCATCATTGGCCCGAGCACGAAGCCCAACAACAATGGAGGTGGTTCGCAACCCAGTTTGAAGAACAGGTAACCAATCAAGCCAAAACCTGCAGTTACATAAACATCAAACACGGTGTTATTTACGGTGTACACGCCGATACAGCAGAACACCAAAATTGCTGGGTAGAGGAAGCGATAAGGAATCTTCAGGAGCTTTACCCAGATACCAATCAAAGGCAAGTTCAAGAGAATCAACATCACGTTACCAATCCACATAGAGGCAATCAGACCCCAGAACAAAGCTGGGTTGCTGGTCATTACCTGTGGACCTGGTTGAATGTTATGAATAGTCATTGCGCCAACCATCAAAGCCATCACAGCATTTGGTGGGATGCCTAATGTGAGCAATGGAATGAATGAGGTTTGAGCAGCAGCGTTATTTGCGGCCTCAGGACCGGCAACACCCTCAATCGCACCTTTGCCAAACTCATGGCTGTACTTGGAGGATTTTTTCTCTACAGAGTAAGCGCCGAAAGCTGCAAGCGCTGCGCCGCCGCCTGGCAAGATGCCTAGGATTGAGCCAATCGTTGTGCCGCGCAAGATGGATGGAATCATGCGCTTCACATCATTCTTGGTAGGAACCATACTGGTGAGTTTGTTGAGGAAGCCTTCATCATCGCCAGACTTTTCAAGGTTACCCATGATCTCAGCAAAACCGAATACACCCATCGCTACAGCCACAAAGCCGATACCGTCACTTAATTCGGGAATATCGAACGCATACCGAGACACACCAGAGTTCACATCAGTACCAATCAAGCCCATCAAAAGACCTAAGATGATCATCCCAATCGCCTTTATCAATGAGCCAGATGCCAAAACAACAGCACCGATCAAACCTAAGACCATTAATGAGAAGTATTCAGCAGGGCCAAACTTAAATGCGAGTTGAGAAAGTGGTGCAGCAAATGCAGCTAAAACCAAAGTAGCAACGCAACCTGCGAAGAATGAACCCATACCAGCAGTAAACAAGGCAACACCAGCTCGACCATTTCTAGCCATTTGGTAGCCATCGATCGCGGTCACCACCGACGACGTCTCCCCCGGAATGTTGAGCAAAATCGCTGTGGTAGATCCGCCGTACTGTGAGCCGTAATAAATACCAGCCAACATAATCAAAGCGGCAATTGGAGGCAGAGCATAGGTAGCAGGCAACAACATCGCAATCGTTGCGATAGGGCCAAGACCTGGCAGTACGCCAATCAATGTTCCCAAGATACAGCCGATCAGGCAGTACATTAGGTTTTGTAATGTGAACGCGGTATCGAAACCGAGAGCTAGGTTTGTAAATAAATCCATTTTTCAGAGTCCCGGTTCGTTATTGTTGTAGGAATGCAGGCAGGAGCGGGAACTGAAGTTTCAGACCGACTACAAACACTGAATAAGTAAATGTCACTAAGAAGGCTGCATTAATCGCAGTACCTTTCCAAGTAAATTCTCTGCTGGCGCTAGCGGCAACAAAAACCAAAACCACTACGGCAATCAAGAATCCAAGACGTGGAAGCAACAAGCCGTAGAGCACCACCGCGCCGGTAATTTGCGCCATGATGCGCCAATTAAATTTAGGAATGGATTCAATTGCAGCTTTGGCACCAAAGGCCTTAACTGCTACTAGAACGCCCAATAGGAACATTAAAATGCCCAAATAGAACGGGAAATAGCCAGGACCCATTTTGGCGGCAGTTCCCATTGGATAATTTGTGGCCATGATGGCGAAGAAGAGGCCAATGACCATATACATGATCCCGGCCCCAAAATCCCGTTGATTGCGAATTTTCAAGTTGCTCTCCTTGTTGTCGACTTAACTGCCGATTTTTATTGATGTTGTGGGATTGTAAGGCAGGTTTAGGGCTTATAGCCTAGCGTTTGCCCTATGCTAGTGCCAATGCGATAATTATCGGCATGAAAGTCTCCCAAATTCGCCAGGCTTACCTGGATTTCTTCGCCCAAAAAGGCCACCAAATAGTCCCGTCCAGCCCTGTGGTTCCTGGGGATGACCCAACCTTGCTATTTACCAATGCGGGTATGAACCAGTTTAAGGACGTGTTTCTAGGGTTCGATAAGCGCCCTTATAACCGTGCTACGACTGCTCAAAAGTGCATCCGGGCAGGCGGCAAACATAATGACTTGGATAACGTGGGCTATACCGCCCGCCACCACACCTTTTTTGAAATGCTGGGAAATTTCTCGTTTGGGGACTATTTCAAGAAAGATGCCATTCAGTTTGCCTGGGACTTATTGACCCAGACATTTAAGTTGCCCAAAGAAAAGCTCTTGGTAACGGTGTATGCCGAAGATGATGAGGCTTTTGAGATTTGGAATAAACAAATAGGTGTGCCAGCCGATCGAATCATTCGCATTGGTGATAACAAGGGCGCACGCTACGCATCAGACAACTTTTGGATGATGGGTGACACAGGCCCATGCGGACCATGCACTGAGATTTTTTATGATCACGGTGACCACATTGCTGGCGGCCCTCCTGGAAGCCCGGATGAAGATGGCGATCGTTATATCGAAATTTGGAATAACGTTTTCATGCAGTTCAACCGAGATGAAGCAGGTGTGATGCATCCACTGCCTAAGCCGAGCGTTGATACCGGTATGGGTCTTGAGCGCATTGCTGCAGTGTTACAGCATGTTCACTCCAATTATGAAATTGACCTCTTCGTCAATCTCCTCAAGGCTTCGAAGGAAGCGGTAGATGCTGCTGGCGGTGAAAATTGCGATGCAGATAGCCCTTCACTCAAAGTGATTGCCGATCATATTCGTGCATGTAGTTTCATCGTAGTGGACGGTGTGATTCCAGGTAATGCGGGGCGCGGCTATGTCTTACGTCGTATTGCGCGTCGTGCAATCCGTCACGGCTATAAATTAGGTGCACGCAAACCATTCTTCTATCAATTAGTTCCTGCGCTTGTTAAAGAGATGGGCGATGCCTATCCAGAGTTGCGCGCTGCGCAAGATAAGGTGAGTGAAGTTATTAAGCAAGAAGAAGAGCGCTTCTTCCAAACTATTGCTAACGGCATGGAAATTCTGGATGGTGCTTTAGCAGGTGGTGCAAAAGTGGTTGATGGTGAAACTGCTTTCCGCCTGCACGACACTTTTGGCTTCCCATTGGATTTAACGGCCGACGTTTGTCGTGAGCGTGGTGTGACAGTGGATGGTGAGGGCTTTGAAGTAGCGATGCAAAAGCAACGCGATCAAGCTAGGGCGGCTGGTAAGTTCAAGGTTGCTCAAGGCTTGGACTACAAGGGCGCGCCTACCCAGTTTCATGGCTATGACACCTTAAAGCATGAGGGCGCAAAAGTAACCGCTCTTTATGTGGATGGTTCAGCAGTGCCATCCGTGAAAGCGGGTGATGCAGCCGTGATTGTTTTGGATAACACTCCGTTTTATGCCGAATCCGGTGGCCAGGTTGGCGATAAAGGTGAGCTGCGCAATGAGAGCATCCGTTTTGCGGTTGAAGATACCTTCAAGATTCAAGCGGATGTATTTGGGCATCAAGGAGAAGTGCTTGAGGGCGAACTCAAGGTGGGCGACTCAATTAATGCATTAGTTGATACCCAGCAAAGAGCTGACACAATGCGCAACCATAGCGCAACGCATATTCTGCATAAAGCATTGCGTGAAGTGCTGGGCGATCATGTGCAGCAAAAAGGTTCTTTGGTAGACGCTACTAAGACCCGCTTTGACTTTACACACAATGCACCGATTACCGCAGAACAGATTCGTCGCATCGAAGATATTGTTAACCAAGAGATTTTGGAAAATACAGCGACTTCGGGCAAGGTGATGTCTTTAGATGATGCGCAAAAGACTGGCGCCATGATGCTCTTTGGTGAGAAGTACGGTGATGAAGTACGCGTGCTCGAAATTGGTAGTTCTAAAGAGCTCTGTGGTGGCACGCACGTAACCCGCACTGGTGACATTGGCAGCTTAAAGATTATTTCTGAAGGCGGCGTTGCTGCTGGCATTCGCCGTGTTGAAGCCGTGACCGGTAATAACGCCTTGCAATTCTTGCAAGGCTTGGAAGACAAGATTAATGAAGCTGCAGCAATTCTGAAAACTCATCCTGGTGATTTGGTGAATCGCGTTGCGCAACTTCAAGAAAGTCTGCGTCAAGCAGAGCGTGATTTAGAAAAAGTGAATTCCAAATTGGCTGCGAGCCAAGGCGATGAACTGGCTGGTCAAGCAATTGATGTCAATGGCATCAAGGTTTTGGCTGCTCGTTTGGATGGTGCTGATGCTGGTGTCCTCCGTGAAACGATGGATGCCCTTAAAGCTAAGCTCAAAACTGCAGCTATTGTGTTGGCATCAGTTCAGGGCGATAAAGTTAGCTTGATTGCCGGTGTAACAGCTGATTCGATTGGCAAAGTTAAAGCAGGCGACCTCGTGAATTTTGTGGCCCAGCAAGTGGGCGGCAAAGGTGGTGGCAAGCCTGAGATGGCGATGGCTGGCGGCACAGATCCAAGTATGTTAGGGGCTGCTTTGGCAGGCGTTAAAGACTGGGTGGCAAGTAAATGAGTGATGCTCTAAATATCCCCTTCAATGCAGAGGTTGATGCCATTGGTATGAACTGCCCATTACCAATTTTGCGCGCCAAAAAAGCTTTGGCAACGATGCAGTCAGGCGAGGTCTTAAAGATTAAGGCTACTGATGCTGGTGCTGCTCATGACTTTCCGGCTTTTGCTAAGCAAACCGGAAACGAGCTAATTGCCAGTGCTACTGAAGGTGATGTGCTGGTGTTTTTTATGAAGCGCAGGTAGTAGCTCTCAATCCCAATAAAAAAGGCAGAGATCTCTCTGCCTTTTTTGCTTTAGTGGAGGATGATTAAGTCAATGAGCGGCTCTTGAGGTAAGCAGCAAAGTCAGCAGAGACTTCGGGGTGGCGCAGGGCAAACTCGACTGAAGCCTTGAGGTAGCCCAACTTACTGCCACAGTCATAACGCACACCATCGTACTCATAAGCAAATACAGGCTCTTCTTTGAGTAAAGAGGCAATGGCATCAGTCAACTGAATCTCGCCACCCGCACCAGGCTTGAGATTGCGAATATGGGTAAAGATATCGGATGAGAGAACATAGCGTCCTACTACCGCCAAATTAGAGGGCGCATCTTTTGGTTGTGGCTTTTCTACAATGCCGTTGAGGCGATAGATGCCTTTGGCGACTTCGGCACCAGAAACAATTCCGTAAGAGCTGCTCTTGGCAGGATCAATCTTTTCAACCGCAACTACAGATCCATTTTGCTCATCAAAAACTTTTAGCATTTGCTTGAGAACCGGAGGCTGGCCATCCAATAAGTCGTCAGCCAAGATAATGGCAAATGGCTCATCACGCACCAACTTCTCTGCGCACAAAACCGCATGACCCAATCCAAGCGCTTCAGGTTGGCGTACATATACGCAATCTACGTGGCTAGGCTTAACACTGCGAACAATTTCAAGAAGAGCCTGTTTATTTTTGGCCTCTAATTCAGCCTCGAGCTCATATGCTTTGTCAAAGTGATCTTCAATAGCGCGTTTACTGCGACCGGTAACAAAAATCATTTCAGTAATGCCGGCGGCGATTGCTTCTTCAACAGCATATTGAATGAGCGGCTTATCCACCACATTCAACATTTCCTTTGGGCTAGCTTTCGTTGCTGGTAAAAAGCGTGTACCCAAGCCTGCAACAGGAAATACTGCTTTGGTGACGGCTTTAGTGTTTAACGGCATATGGCTTCCAATCGCTTTATTTGGCTGCAGATTATTTAAGACGCTCTAATTGTGCAACAAGCTTCTCATGGTTTTGCTCAAAACCAGCAAGACGCTGTTTTTCTTGGGCAACCACTTCTGCTGGGGCGCGAGCCACAAAGCTTTCGTTGGTTAGCTTTCCCTTAGCTTTGTTGATTTCATTCGCCAAGCGCTCGATCTCTTTGCCAAGACGAATGCGTTCAGCAGCAACATCCACTTCAATCTTGAGTAGCAGCTTGATGTCTCCTACTAGGGCAATAGGGGCGCCGGGAGCATCTTTTTCCAAGGCAGATTCATCGCTGTAAATCTTAACCTCGGTGAGTTTGGCAAGTGCCATCAAATAAGGTGTGGCTTTTGCAAGGAATTCTTCTGGACCATAAATCCAAAGCGGTACTTTTTGACCCGGGGGAACCTGCATCTCGCCACGTAAATTTCTGCAAGCATCAACAATCGCTTTAATTTGCGCAACCCAAGCTTCGCTTTGCTCATCGATCTTCTCGGGCTGAGCAACGGGATAAGGTTGGAGTGCAATCGTTTGCTTAGTTTGTTTGGCCAATTCTTTGCCGGACTTCGGACCAACTGTTTGCCAAAGTGTTTCGGTAATGAATGGAATCAATGGATGCGCCATGCGCAAGATGGTTTCTAGAACGCGCAACAGGGTGCGACGGGTAGCGCGTTGCTGTGCAGGAGTGCCAGTTTGAAGCTGTACCTTAGCAAGCTCCAAATACCAATCGCAGTACTCATCCCAAACAAATTGGTAGATACTGTTCGCAATGTTGTCAAAGCGATAGTTCTCAAAACCTTTCGCTACATCAGCTTCAGTTCTTTGAAGTTGAGAGACGATCCATTTGTCAGCGGGCGAAAAGTCTAAATAGCCGTCAGGACCACATTGGTTGTCGCATGGCGCTAAACCATTGTCTTCATCGCTGCCAGAGCAGTTCATTAGTACAAAGCGTGTGGCATTCCAAAGTTTGTTGCAGAAATTGCGATAGCCTTCGCAACGCTTTTGATCAAAATTAATGTTGCGACCAAGTGACGCCAAAGAGGCAAAGGTAAAACGCAGTGCATCTGTACCAAATGCTGGGATGCCATCCGGAAATTCTTTTTTGGTTTTCTTGCTAATGCTCTCAGCTTGCTTGGGGTTCATGAGACCAGTAGTTCTCTTACCGACTAGCTCTTCAATCTGAATGCCGTCAATCAAATCGATTGGATCCAAAGTATTGCCTTTGGACTTGCTCATTTTCTGACCTTCGGCATCGCGTACTAGTCCATGGACGTAGACGGTATGAAATGGCACTTTTCCAGTGAAGTGGCAAGTCATCATGACCATACGCGCAACCCAGAAGAAGATGATGTCAAAGCCAGTAACCAGAACAGACGAAGGTAGGAAGTGATTTAAAGCGGGCGTTTCATCTGGCCAGCCTAAAGAGCTAAATGGCACCAGAGCCGAGCTAAACCAGGTATCCAGAACATCAGGATCGCGATTGAGTTTGCCGGTATAGCCCGCTGCTGCTGCTTTGGCTTTAGCCTCTTCTTCAGAGCGCCCTACAAATATCTGCCCATCATCACCATACCAGGCAGGAATTTGATGGCCCCACCAGAGTTGGCGGGAGATACACCAGTCCTGAATATTTTCTAACCACTGGGTATAAGTGTTGATCCAATTTTCTGGAACAAGTTTGATGTCACCCTTAGTGACAGCATCTAAGGCAGCGCCAGCAATAGATGAGCCGGGTTGATATTTGTTGTCCGGACTTGATTTAGACATTGCCACAAACCACTGGTCAGTCAACATTGGCTCAATGATGGTTTGGGTGCGATCACCACGTGGCACCATTAACTTATGCGGCTGAACTTTTTCTAATAAGCCAGCAGACTCTAAATCAGCAACAACTTGTTTGCGTGCGGCAAAACGTTCCATGCCTTGATAGGCAGCAGGAGCGTTCTCATTAATCTTTGCATCCAGAGTGAGGATGTTGATCATTGGTAATTGATGACGTTGGCCTACTGCATAGTCATTAAAGTCATGTGCAGGAGTCACCTTTACAACGCCAGTACCAAAGTTCAAATCAACGTAGTCATCTGCAATGATCGGAATTTCACGATCACACAAAGGCAAGTTAACGGACTTGCCAATGAGGTGTTTATAACGTTCGTCTTCTGGGTTCACCATCACGGCAACGTCGCCCAGTAAGGTTTCAGGGCGGGTAGTCGCGACTGTGAGGTGACCAGAGCCGTCAGTCAATGGATAGCGAATGTGCCACATCGAGCCATCTTCTTCTTCACTCACTACTTCTAAGTCAGAGACTGCGGTACCTAAAACGGGATCCCAGTTCACTAAACGTTTGCCGCGATAGATCAAGCCTTGTTCATGTAAGCGCACAAATACTTCCACTACTGCTTTGGACATCTTGCTGTCCATTGTGAAATATTCTTTGCCCCAATCAATCGATGCGCCTAAGCGACGAATTTGTCTAGTAATCGTATTGCCAGAAGTTTCCTTCCACTCCCACACCTTTTCTAAAAACTTCTCACGACCTAAATCATGACGAGATACTTTTTGTGCATCAAGTTGGCGTTCAACAACAATTTGAGTAGCAATACCTGCATGATCAGTACCCGGTACCCATAAGGTGTTTTTGCCAGACATTCGTGCGTGGCGCACCAAGCCATCCATGATGGTTTGATTAAAAGCGTGACCCATGTGCAGGGTGCCGGTAACGTTTGGCGGGGGTAACTGAATCGAAAAATCACCCTTGCCCTCATCCATGGTGGCATCGGCAATACCACGACGCTCCCACTCTGGACCCCAGTAGGCCTCTATCGGGGCAGGTTCATAAGATTTGGCGAGCTCGTCTGCAGAGCTGGCCGCTGGTGAATTAGGGGTATTTGAGGCATTTGGCATAAGAGGCAAATTATAATTGGGCTGATGTACTCAGACTTGCTCGCGAACCTCAATCCAGAACAGCGCGAGGCAGTGACCCTCCCGCCCGTAAATGAAAATGGCCAAGCCCAATCAGCCTTGATTTTGGCTGGGGCAGGGAGCGGCAAGACCCGCGTCCTCACCACCCGTATAGCGTGGTTGATTCAGACCGGCCAGGTATCCCCTATTGGCGTCCTAGCGGTGACCTTTACCAATAAGGCTGCCAAAGAGATGATGTTGCGCTTAAGCGCCATGTTGCCGATTAATACCCGTGGCATGTGGATTGGCACCTTTCACGGCTTATGTAACCGATTATTGAGGGCTCACCACAAAGAAGCGGGCTTGCCATCAACTTTCCAGATTTTGGATACCCAGGATCAACTCTCTGCGATTAAGCGTCTTTTAAAGGGATTAAAAGTCGATGATGAGAAATATCCCGCTAAGCAGCTCCAATATTTTATTGCTCATGCCAAAGAGCGCGGTCAGCGTGCAAAAGATTTATCGGTGGGCGATGACTTTCAGGCCAAGATGGCACAACTCTACGCTGCTTATGATGAGCAATGCCAACGTGAAGGCGTAGTAGATTTTGCTGAGCTCTTATTGCGTAGTTATGAATTGCTCAAACACAGCGAAGCAATTCGTACACATTACCAAGAGCGCTTCCGTCATATTTTGATTGATGAGTTTCAAGATACGAATGCCTTGCAATATGCATGGCTCAAATTATTGTCGGGCCATGATGCAAGTCGCATCAATGTGAGTGGCATGGGTAGCAGTTCCGTTTTTGCTGTTGGTGATGATGACCAAAGTATTTATGCATTCCGTGGTGCTGATGTAGAAAACATGCGCCTCTACGAAAAGCAATATCACCCGCTCATGGTGAAGCTAGAGCAGAACTATCGTTCCCATGGCCATATTCTGGATACCGCAAATCATCTGATTGCTAACAACTCAGAGCGTCTTGGTAAAAACCTACGCACCGATGCTGGTCATGGCGAGCCTGTCCGAATTTATGAGGCTCCTAGTGATCATGCAGAGGCTGCTTGGTTGGTAGATGAGATCAAAGCTTTAGTAAATAGCGGCATTAAACGTACTGAAGTGGCTTTGCTCTATCGCAGTAACGCTCAGTCACGCATCATTGAGCACGCTTTATTTTCTGCGGGCATTCCGTATCGTGTGTATGGTGGTTTACGCTTCTTTGAGCGTGCTGAAATCAAACATGCGCTAGCGTATTTACGTTTGCTTGAGAATCCAAATGACGATACTTCTTTTTCTCGAGTGGTGAATTTCCCAACTCGCGGAATTGGGGCGCGCTCAATCGAAGCGTTGCAAGATGCAGCAAGAGCACAGCAATGTTCTTTATATTTGGCAGCTTCCACATTAGAAGGTAAGGCGGGCGCAGCTTTGAGTGGGTTTGTTCGCTTAGTGGATCATATGCGTGAGGCAACTCGTCATAACACGTTGCCAGAAACGGTTGAGTTTGTAATTCAGCATAGCGGCTTGATCCAGCACTATCTTTCTGAGCGTGAGGGGCAAGATCGCGTAGAGAACTTGCAAGAATTGATTAACGCAGCAACCGCATTCATTGCCGAAGAGGGTTATGGCCAAGATGCCGCGGCTGCTATGTTGCCAGGTGAGAATGCCCCCGGCGTTGTAGAAGTTTCTCCTCTAGCTGCATTCCTGTCACACGCTTCCCTAGAGGCTGGCGATAACCAGGCTCAGGCTGGCCAAGATGCCGTGCAGCTGATGACCGTCCACTCAGCTAAGGGCTTAGAGTTCACCTCTGTCTTTATTACCGGTCTTGAGGAGGGTTTATTTCCTCATGAGAACAGTGTGAACGAACAGAATGGGCTAGAGGAAGAACGTCGCTTAATGTATGTGGCGATTACTCGCGCCAAAGAGCGACTCTATTTATCGCATACCCAATCACGTATGTTGCATGGTCAGGTACGCTACAACATGCCTTCCCGCTTCTTGGAAGAGCTGCCCTCTGATTCATTGAAGTGGCTTACGCCTAAAGCAAGAGATGCACGTTGGGGTGGGGGTAATACAAGATCTGGATCTACCTGGCAAGACGGCTATACCCGTCAACGTGAATACGAGTCGAATGATTTTTTTGATTCAGGCTCTGATCGTCAAAGGCCTGCTAAGCGAGTTGGCTCTGCTTCTATGGAAGTGAAGAGGCTGGCTTCACCCCCACGTGGAAATTACCCATTCACTATCGGACAAAATGTTTTCCACACCAAGTTTGGTGAGGGGCGCGTGACTGGTTTAGAGGGTGTTGATGCAGACGCTAGAGCGCAAGTAAATTTCAAGCGTCACGGTATTAAATGGCTACAGTTGAGTATTGCGAAGCTTGCTGCGATTGACTGAAGAATTGAGTTAGACAGGCATCACAACTTCATTGTCAGTGAAGCAAGCTTTCCAGGTCGCATAAAAAGAGCAGTGCATCACAGTGAGTCCAGCCATAGAGATGGGCGCAATGATGTAAGAGGCTACTTGCCCCAAATTAATGGCATCAAAGATCATGCCGATAGTTAGGGGGATCGCAATCAGAATTGCACTCCAAATGGACAGATACAAAAAGAATGCTGCTTTATTGGACCAGCACGCTAAGGCGCTTGAGAATAGGGCTTGAGGCACTGACATATCTTCCCAGGCAACCAGCACTGGTGAAAACCACATCAACATCGCCACAGGCACATACAATATCGCGCCAAAGAAAAGCACTAGATAAACTTGGCGAAGAGCCTCCGGAGTGATGGGTTTGTCACTCGTCATTAGGGGGAGGAGCAACTCAAAGTCAACCAAGAGGCTTAAGATAAAGCTTAGCAATACAATCATTGCGGCATATACCAAGCCTAATTGCAAAATTCTTTTGCGAACAATCGGGCTAGACTTTAATGCTGCTATGTAGACTGAAGGTTTAATGCGCTCTTTTTGAATTGCTTGACGACAAGCCGTCATAAATCCTACCGATAGGGTAGGCGTCAAGAGTAGTACTGCAAAAACACCGATGACTGGGATGATGACTGCCAGTTGGGCCGCAAATACGTACATAAAGACCAGCATTAAGAATCCCAAAGGATTCTGTTTGAATAGCCAAATACCCTGTCTTATCCAGGTATAGCCTTCTTTTGGAGCTACGTAATTGAGTTTCATAGGGATCGTCGGCTTAAGAGTATGCGTTCAAAGTGCGTGGGATCATGGGGTGTCAGCATTTGTGCATCACGGGGTAAATAGAAATCCCATAATCTAGAAACCCAGAAGCGCAAAGCAGCCGCACGCAACATTAAAGGCCAGCTAGCTTGCTCTTCTTTGGTGAGCGGCCGAACCGATTGGTAAGCCTTCATAAATGCATCCAAGCGTGCGGGATCTAGATCTTGTTTGTTGTCGGCAAGACACCAATCGTTAGCGGTTACAGCAATATCGAACAACCATTTATCGGTGCCTGCAAAGTAAAAGTCAAAGAAGCCACCCAATTGGTCTTGAGATACATCCGAACCCTTTGGATCAAATAAGACATTGTCACGAAATAAATCGCAATGGCTCGCGCCTTGTGGCAAACCATCATACGTGCCTGATGAAAAGAATTCTTCTTGAGTTTTAAGCTCATGAGTAATGAGTTCTTTTTGCGAAGTATTTAAGTGCGGCAATACTGAGGGAATCGTTTTTTGCCACCAATCAAGGCTGCGAAGATTCTCTTGGTGCTTTGAAAAATCTTTTCCAGCTAAATGCATCTTTGCTAGCATCTCGCCAACTAGTGCGCAGTGATTAGATTCAGGTTGTAACCTAGAAAGACCCGGAAGCTTGGTAACAATGGCTGCAGGCTTGCCCTTAAGGGTGAAGAGAATGTCACCCTGTTTATTTTCAATTGGCTTGGGAACTGGAACGCCTTTGTTTGCAAGGTGGCGCATCAGCTCCAAATAAAAAGGAAGTTGCTGTGCAGTCAGTCTTTCAAAGATGGTTAAAACATATTCCTGCTTCTTGTCATCCTTGACTGTGTCCAAGAAAAAATTCGAGTTCTCAATACCGCCATGAATACCGCGTATTTCACTAGCATGACCAATATTAAAGTCTTGATCAATCCATTGAGCAATATCCTCAAGTTCGATCGGAGTAAATACGGCCATAAACTAAATTGACTAAATGAATTAAACGATTTTTATCTAAGAGGGATGCTGATGCTTGGAACGCTAATCAGATCAGTTTCTTTTGGAGGCCCTGGCATCACTGATGTAGGTGGAGCCATTTCATAGCTGGTGTAAGGCGTTTTGACATCTACCTGTGTTGGAGCATTTACGTCTTTGTATTCGGTAACGGTAGTTCCGTTTTTATCCTTGTACTGAAAGTTGGGTTTGCGTTGTTCAGGGGTATTCATAGCGCCTGCCGGACTTACGGTTGGGGCAAGCGGTTGATTGTTGATGCGGTTTAATTCCGATGGGCTTAATGCCTGGCTGTTATTCTGAGCGTGAGCTGAAGTTGCACTCAAAAGTCCAAAAACCACCAAAAAGCTAGCAATAGCCAGGGTTTGGCTCATGGAGTGACTAATTAAGTTCATTAAATAATGCATTTTTTCACCTTTTTAAGCCCACTCTCGGTCGGTTCCTTAACCAGGCCTGCGGGCAATTCACAACTAGATTGTACGATTGCGGTATGACTAAACATAGACTCTTGTTGGTAGACGGCTCTAGCTACCTCTATCGTGCCTTCCACGCCATGCCAGACCTCAGAAATGGGGCTGGAGAGCCTACTGGGGCTATCTACGGCATGGTCAATATGATGCGCAGGGCCCGCTCTGAGCTCAAAGCCGACCATATTGCCTGTGTTTTTGATGCCAAGGGCAAAACCTTTCGTGATGAAATGTACTCTGAGTACAAGGCTCATCGCTCCCCCATGCCGGAAGACTTAGTCAAGCAGATTGAACCTATTCATGCCATGGTCAAAGCATTAGGTTGGCCTGTACTGATGGTGAGCGGCGTCGAGGCGGATGATGTGATTGGTACTTTGGCTTGCCAAGCCACTCAAGCTGGATGGGAAACCATAATTTCCACTGGAGATAAAGATTTAGCGCAACTAGTAAATCCTTCTGTCACTCTGATTAATACGATGACAAATGAAAAGTTGGATATTGCTGGCGTTAAAGAAAAGTTTGGCGTGCCTCCTGAATTGATTGTCGATTATTTATCCATCATCGGCGATACCGTTGATAACGTACCGGGTGTTCCTAAAGCAGGACCGAAGACAGCAAATAAATGGCTAGCAGAATTTGGCAATCTCGATAACTTAATAGCTAATGCCGATCAAGTTAAGGGTGTGGTTGGCGAAAATCTTCGCGCCTCACTCGATTGGTTGCCGCAAGCTCGTCAACTGATTACTGTAAAAACAGATTGCGATTTATCTCCTCACCTGCCTGGGCTAGATGATTTGCATGCGAAGTCAGAAGATGCCCCTTTGCTGCGGGAGTTATTTGAGCGCTATGCATTTAAGACTTGGTTGCGTGATGTAGAAAAACAGCTTACAGGCCCAACAGATAAGGGTGAGGCACCTGCATTTGATTTGGCGGGAAGCCCAATTACCGCTTCCGAAAATGCTTCAGGTGAAGAAAAAAAGACTCGTGTGATTGCGAGCGCGCCAACTAAAGATTTATCACAAGAAACTCGTGACTCTCAAGATGCTATAGAGCGTAACTATGAGTGTGTGGTCGATGAGGCTGGATTAGAGAAGTGGTTAAAAAAGATTGAGTCTTCCGCATTGACTGCAGTGGATACAGAAACTACTAGTCTCGATGCGCTTGCAGCAGAGCTTGTGGGTATTTCTTTATCAGTAAAGCCAGGGGAGGCTTGCTATATTCCGGTTGCTCATCGCAATGGCGAGGTACAACTAGATCGTGATTTGGTGTTGGCGCGTATGAAGTCTTGGTTAGAAAGTGAGACTCATTTAAAGGTCGGGCAAAACCTCAAGTACGACGCTCATATCTTTGCTAATTACGGCATCACATTAAAAGGTGTTGCATTCGATACCTTGCTCGAATCGTATGTACTCGAGTCCCATCTGCCACACAATATGGATAGCTTGGCTGAGCGTCATCTGGGTATGAAAACTATTCGCTATGAAGAGGTATGCGGCAAAGGCGTTCATCAGATTGGCTTTGATCAGGTGGATCTGAAGATTGCAACCGATTACGCGGCTGAAGATGCGGACATTACATTGCGTCTCCACCTAGAGCTCTGGCCTCAAATTCAGGAGAGCCAAGGCTTGCTCTACATTTATGAGAAGGTGGAAATGCCTGCCATGCGTGTACTTGGCATCATGGAGCGCAATGGCATTCGAATTGATTCTGCATTACTCGCAAAACAAGGTCAGCAGGTCGGCAAACGTCTTTTGGAGCTTGAAGGAGAAATCCACAAGCTCGCAGGCCAACCTTTTAATATTCAGTCGCCCAAGCAAATTGCTGAAATTTTGTTTGGGCAGCTTGAGTTGCCAGTGATAAAAAAGACCCCATCTGGCGCACCATCTACCGATGAAGAGGTTTTGCAAAAGCTCGCAGAAGATTACCCACTGCCAGCACGCATCTTGGACTATCGGAGTTTGGCAAAGCTGATGTCGACCTATATTGAGAAGCTGCCTCGCATGGCTGATCCTAAAACGGGTCGTGTGCACACTAATTTTTCTCAAGCTACTGCCGTTACTGGCCGCCTAGCTTCGAGCGATCCAAACTTACAAAACATTCCTGTGCGTACCGAAGAGGGCAGGCGTATACGGGAGGCATTTATTCCGGCAGAAGGTTGTAAATTATTG
This sequence comes from Polynucleobacter yangtzensis, assembly GCF_001595965.1. Classification (GTDB taxonomy): domain Bacteria; phylum Pseudomonadota; class Gammaproteobacteria; order Burkholderiales; family Burkholderiaceae; genus Polynucleobacter; species Polynucleobacter yangtzensis. The sequence continues at coordinate 22,562 of NZ_LOJI01000003.1, read as the reverse complement.
TCAGCCGATTATTCTCAAATTGAGTTACGCATCATGGCGCACATTGCTGAGGATGAAAATCTCTTAGCTGCATTTAGAGACGGCAAGGATGTTCACCAAGCCACCGCTGCAGAGATCTTTGGTGTTCCTTTGGATGATGTGAATTCTGAGCAACGCCGATACGCCAAGGTGATTAACTTTGGTTTGATCTATGGTATGAGTGCATTTGGTTTGGCGGGTAACTTGGGTATTGAACGATCAGCCGCGCAAAATTACATTGCTAAATACTTTGATCGCTATCCAGGGGTTGCTCAATATATGGAGCGCACCCGTCTTGAAGCTAGAGAGAATGGTTATGTCGAAACGGTTTTTGGGCGCCGCCTTTGGCTGCCCGAGATTAAGGGCTCCAATGGACCCCGTCGCCAGGGTGCTGAACGCGCAGCTATTAATGCCCCAATGCAAGGCACTGCTGCAGACCTCATCAAGTTAGCCATGATTGCTGTAGAGGATTGGCTTGAAAAAGAGCAGTTAAAAACGAAAATGCTGCTTCAGGTACATGATGAATTGGTATTTGACGTGCCTTTGGATGAGATTGACCTGCTACAGACTAAGTTACCCGATTTAATGTGTCATGTGGCTCAATTGAAGGTGCCTTTGGTGGTTAGTATCGGGATTGGCGATAATTGGGAAGAAGCGCATTAAGAATCGTAATAAACATTCAAGCGAGGAGACAAAAAATGAGTAAAGAAATTCAAAATAGTCGACGCAATTTTATGAAGACATCAGCCATTGGCGCTACCGCTCTTGGCGTAGGATTTGTAGCGGCATCTGAGCCAGTTATGGCTGCAGCTATTGAAACTGATTTCAAGGGTCTTAAAGTAGGCGAGCAGATGATTCCAGTAGGTAGCTTTCAAATGCCTGCCTATGTATCTCGTCCTGAAAAAGCAAAGGGTGCTCTACCTATCGTGATCGTGGTGAGTGAGATTTTTGGCGTGCATGAATATATTGCTGACGTCACAAGACGTTTTGCAAAACTGGGTTACCTTGCAATAGCCCCAGAATTTTTTACTCGTGCTGGCGATCCTAATACCTATGGAACGGTAGCTGAAATTCAGCAAAATATTGTTGCAAAAACTCCGGACTCACAGGTTTTGAATGATTTGCAGGCTGCATTAGTTTGGGCTGGCAAAAATGGTGGCGATCTGAAAAAAGTTGGCGTGACTGGTTTCTGTTGGGGTGGCCGTATCACCTGGTTATCTGCAACCTTGCCGCAAGTTCGCGCTGGCGTAGCCTGGTATGGTCGCGTCATTGGTGAGAAGACGGAGGGTAACCCGCGCCATCCCGTAGATATTGCTGCCGACTTAAAGGCGCCAGTGCTTGGCTTATATGGCGCAGCAGATACCGGAATCTCCTTGGAGAGTGTGGAGCAAATGCGCTCCGCATTGGCACAAGCAGCCCCAAAAAATCCCGCTGCCAAAGCGTCGATCATTGAGGTGTATCCAGATGCTCCGCATGCCTTCCATGCAGATTACCGCGCCACTTATCGTGAGGGTCCTGCAAAAGATGGTTGGGAAAAGTGCCTGGCTTGGTTTAAGAAAAACGGAGTAGCTTAATTAGTATGTCAGTTTTACAAACCATTCTTCTGGTGACCGCGCTAGCGGGTACTGCAAGCGCCCTGGTTGCTGCAAGCTGCTCGTTGGCCGTGCTTTCAAAGATGGTAAACAATATGGTGAGCTTGTCGGTCGGAATCTTGCTGGCGACTGCTTTGCTGCACTCGTTGCCAGAGGCATTCAGCATGGAGGGTGTAAATCCTCAGCTTCTCTTTGCTACCTTGCTTGCAGGATTATTGGGCTTCTTCCTACTCGAAAAAATAGCCTTGCTTCGTCATGACCATCATCATGAAGGTGATGGTCACCATCATCACCATGGGCATGATGCAGAAAATGCTGGGCGTAGTGGCTGGATGATTTTGGTTGGCGATGGTATTCATAACTTTGTAGATGGCATCTTGATAGCTGCAGCTTTTATGGCGGATTATCAAGTGGGCATCTTCACTGCTATTGCGATCATTGCCCATGAGATTCCTCAAGAGATCGGCGATTTCATTGTGTTGCTCAATGCGGGATTCTCACGCGCACGCGCCTTGCTCTATAACTTCATCTGCGGCTTAGCAGCGGTTGTTGGCGGGGTTTTGGCATATTTCTTTTTGGAGCGAGCGCATGCCGCGATGCCGTATTTACTGGTCATTGCTTCTAGCAGCTTTATTTATATTGCAGTGAGTGATCTGATTCCGCAAATGCACCGTCGCCCACATTGGGTTGAGTCATTACGTCAAACCATTTTGATTGCTTGCGGCGTAGGGTTTGTCGTCTTACTCTCTCTACTGCATTAACGAAAAATACGCCTAGAGTTCAACTGGCCTCTTGGGGTCAGCACACCATTCACTCCAGCTGCCTGCGTAAAGGCGTGAACCTTTAAATCCAGCTAGCTCCATAGCCAGAAGATTATGGCAAGCAGTCACACCGGATCCACATTGGTGAATCACTTCAGAGGGCTTTGTTGTACCAAGACTTTCTGAAAACTCCTTAAATAATTGTTCTGGAGTTTTAAAAGCAGTAGCGTTGAGGTTGTTTTTAAAGAAGCGATTCATCGCCCCTGGAATATGTCCGCCTACAGGATCTAGCGTTTCGTTCTGACCGCGGAAGCGATCTTCACCTCTTGCGTCAATAATTTTGTTTTTCTTAGTCTCCAGATTGGCAACAACCTCATCGACTAAAACGAGCCCTGCATAGGGCATGGGTGCAATAGGTTGATTGCAAGGGGTTGGTGCTCTGGGTATCGACCCCATAGGGCCATTCCAGGCATCTAAGCCACCATCTAAGACGCGAACATTGGCATGACCGGTTGCTTTAAGCATCCACCATAGGCGGCTTGCGTATACGGAGCCTTGTTTGTCATAGGCAACCACCAGGGTGTTTGGACTGATGCCCAGACGAGCTTTTGTTTTGGCCCAAGCTTCAGGGCTTGGAAGAGGGTGGCGACCGTTGGCGCCATTTTTAGCGCCAGATAAATCTTTATCCAGGTCGACGTAGATTGCGCCCGGAATGTGACTTTCTTCGTAAGATTTTCTGCCCATCAAAGGATCGACTAAATCAAAACGGCAATCACAGAGCAAGACATTCTCGCCACTGTTAATGATTTCTTCTAACTGGTTAGCTGAGATCAGAGGAGTCATGATGCTTCCTATATTTAGTGACGAGATTGTTGGGTAAAACGATAAAACCTTATTTGATTATGCGCCTTCAAAGTTCATGACACGGCGATACCATTCATGAAAATGTTGCATGCCATCTTCCATTGGACTTTGATATGGGCCTACCTCATTAATACCGCGAGCTAAAAGAGCTGCGCGTCCTTGGTCCATGCGCTCTGCGATTTCATCATCTTCGATGCATGTTTCCATGTAGGCGGCACGTTCTGCTTCAACAAACTCGCGCTCAAAAAGAGCAATTTCTTCGGGATAGTAAAACTCAACAATGTTGCGAGTTTTACCTGGTCCCATTGGATGGAGTGTCGACACGCAGAGGACTCCTGGATACCACTCAACCATCACATTAGGGTAGTAGGTTAGCCAGATAGCACCGTGGCGCGGGGCTTTGCCGTCAAATTGACGCAGAACTGCTTCATGCCATTTGCGATAGGTTGGGGAGCCTGGTGTCTGTAGATCTTTATGAATACCAACTGTTTGTATGCTATGCCAATCGCCAAATTCCCAATGCAGATCTTCACAAGAAACAAACTTGCCTAAGCCTGGATGAAATGGCACAACGTGATAGTCCTCGAGATACACCTCGATGAATGTTTTCCAGTTGTAATTGCACTCATGTACTTCAACATGATCTAAAACATAACCATCAAACTTTAGATCATCAGCCACACCAAGTTTAGCGAGATCAGTACGCACATCACGTGGGCCTTCAAACAGCAAGCCTTGCCAATTTTTTAAAGGAGATTTGCCAAGATTTAAACAAGGCTTATCTTCAAAGTGTGGGGCACCTAATAGATTGCCACCTAAATCATAGGTCCAGCGATGCAATGGACACACAATATTGTCTGCTTTGCCGCGACCATTGAGCATGAGTGCTTGGCGATGACGACAAACATTGGAAAGTAGCTCAACACCAGATTCATTGCGAACGAGGATGCGACCCTCGTTTTCTGCGCTTAAAGTTTGATAGGAGCCAACTTCAGGCACCATGAGTTCGTGGCCAACATAGCCAGGACCCTGCTTAAAAAGCAGTTCAATTTCCCGCTGATACAAGTCAGCGTCAAAATATGCCGAAACCGGCAGTTGTAGATTGGACGGCGCAAGCTGCTGCGCGGTAGCCAGATTAGTCATTCTCCCCACCCCCGAAAACGTCAGCCGAAGCTAAGCGGAATAACCAATCCAACCATCGACGGATCGATATTGGAAAGGAAGGGGTGGATTATACCCATCCAAAGGGCTTCTCGCTTTAATATGTAGGGCTGTCCGTGTGGGAAATACGAAGGAAATTAGCTTATGGCAACCAAGAAGTCTGAGAGTTCAAAATCCGGTCTAGAGGTTCAAATTGACCCAGATTTGCGCTACGAACAAGCTGTTAAAGAGCTGGAAAAGCTCATTTCTGACATGGAATCTGGAAAATTTTCTTTAGAAGAAACTCTGCTGGCCTATCAACGTGGGGCAGCTTTGTTAAAACACTGTCAGGGCATGTTGGCTCAAGTTGAGCAGCAGGTTCGTGTATTCGAGTCTTAATGAATACTGTTTTTCAATTTCAAGAGTGGGTTAGTTCGCAATCTAAGCGAACTGAGTTGGCCTTAAATCGCTTGCTTGATTCTGCTCAAACCATTCCTCATCGTTTGCATGAGGCGATGCGTTATGCAGCACAGGGCGGTGGTAAGCGTATACGACCACTGCTGGTTTATGCGGCAGGTCAACTGGGCAATCAGTTGGATGTAGCGCAGGCCGAGTCTTTGGATGCGGCTGCTGTTGCGATTGAATGTATTCATGCTTACTCCTTGGTGCATGATGATTTGCCTTGTATGGATGATGATGATTTGCGTCGCGGTCGTCCAACAGTTCACAAAGCTTTTGATGAGGCAACCGCCCTATTAGTTGGAGATGCATTACAAACCCGCGCTTTTGAAATTCTGGCTAATGCCAACTGCGATGCGCAGGTACGTCTAAAAATGATTGCTGCTTTGGCTGCTGCCTCAGGATCGCGCGGCATGGCTGGCGGCCAGGCAATTGATTTGGAGAGCGTTGGTAAAAAGTTAGATCTTCTAGGTTTAAAGCAAATGCATGCCATGAAGACAGGTGCTTTGTTGTCATGTGCAGTGGAATTGGGGGGTATTTGTGCATACCTAAGCCCCGCGCAAATGGCTCATCTCGCAAGCTATGCAAAAGCCCTCGGATTGGCATTTCAGATTGTGGATGATGTGTTGGATGCCACCGCAGATAGTCAAACATTGGGCAAGACTGCCGGCAAGGACGCTGCTGCCAATAAGCCCACCTATGTGACCTTGATGGGTTTAGACTATGCGCAGAAGCAGGCTAAAGAGCTACAAGAGGTAGCGATCGCTAGCTTAGATAGTTTTGGCGCATCAGCGCAGGCATTAAAAGATTTAGCCCTCTTGGTTGTCAATCGCGGTAAATAAGAGAGCAACAAAAGAAATACATTGGTACGGATTATTTAGATTCAATGACTTTACATTCCATTAACTCACCTGACGATCTCAAAAAACTCTCACGCGAAGAGCTTCCTGCTTTGGCGGATGAGTTGCGTGAGTTTGTGTTGGATTCTGTTTCTAAAACGGGTGGGCATCTATCCTCCAATTTGGGAACAGTAGAGTTATCGATCGCTTTGCATTACGTCTTCGATACACCTGCAGATCGCATTGTTTGGGATGTAGGTCATCAAAGTTATCCACACAAGATTTTGACGGGCCGTCGTGAGCGCATGAATACCTTGCGTCAGTACAAAGGCCTTTCTGGATTCCCGCATCGTGCTGAAAGTGAGTTTGATGCATTTGGTACTGGTCACTCATCCACCAGTATCTCAGCAGCAATGGGTATGGCTCGTGCATTTCAAACTAAAGGCGAGCGACATGTTGCTGTAGCTGTAATTGGCGATAGCGCGATGACTGGCGGCATGGCATTCGAAGCGATGAACAATGCGGGTGTGTATGACGACTTGCCGCTTGTGGTGATTTTGAACGACAACGATATGTCGATCTCTCCAGCAGTGGGCGCGCTCAATCGCCATCTTGCTAGATTACTGAGTGGCAATATTTATTCGGCAACTAAAAAAGGCATTGATAGTGTTTTATCTATTGCGCCACCTTTGCGTGAGTTCGCTAAACGTCTTGAGGATCATGCCAAAGGCATGGTGTCTCCATCTACCATCTTTCAAGAGTTTGGCTTCAATTACTTTGGTCCGATTGACGGTCATGATTTAGATGCCTTGATTCCAATGCTGCAGAACGTACGTCGTTTGGCGCTTGAAGGGCGTGGCCCACAGTTCCTGCATGTAGTGACTAAAAAAGGTCAGGGTTACGAGTTAGCTGAAGCGGACCCAGTGCTGTATCACGGCCCAAGCAAATTCAATCCTGAGGAGGGTGTTAAAAAACCTGCCGCTAGCAAAAAAACCTTTACTCAAGTATTCGGTGAGTGGTTGTGCGATATGGCGCATGCTGACCCATTACTGGTTGGTATTACTCCAGCGATGCGCGAAGGCTCTGGCTTAGTTGAATTTGAAAAGAATTTTCCCAAGCGTTACTACGACGTTGGTATTGCTGAGCAGCATGCGGTGACTTTTGCGGCCGGAATGGCTTGCGAAGGCATGAAGCCGGTGGTGGCAATTTATTCCACTTTCCTGCAGCGCGCCTACGATCAACTCATTCACGATGTCGCATTGCAAGATTTACCAGTACTATTCGCACTTGATCGCGCAGGCTTGGTAGGTGCTGATGGCGCCACCCATGCTGGTGCATACGACATTCCATTCTTACGTTGCATTCCTAATATGCTGGTTCTGACTCCAGCAGATGAAGCTGAATGCCGTGATTTATTAACCACTGCATTCCATCAGCCACATCCAAGTGCAGTTCGCTACCCGCGTGGCGCAGGTGTTGGCACAGTGCCTTCAAAAGAATTGCGCACCTTGCCATTAGGTAAGGGTGAGATTCGTCGCAAATCGACTGCTCCATCCGGTCAGCGTGTAGCGATCTTGGCGTTTGGCACCTTGCTTTACTCTGCGCTTGAAGTTGCTGAGGGTATTAATGCCACTGTTGCCAGTATGCGTTTTGTGAAACCGCTGGACGTGGATTTGATTCAATCCTTGGCAGCTGATCATGATTATTTTGTGACCATTGAAGATGGGGCAATTGCTGGTGGTGCTGGTAGCGCTTGTTTGGAAGCACTATCAAATCTCGGAATAAATAAGCCCCTCTTGCAATTGGGTCTTCCTGATGAATTTATTGAGCATGGCGACTACAGCTTGCTAATGACCAAGTGCGGCCTAGATGTAGAGGGTATTGCCAACTCCATCAAACAACGTTTTCCAGCGATATTGACCCAAAATTCTGTGCTTGTAGGCAAATAAGCCTGTTTTGCCTGAAAATAGAGCCATGAATGACATGAACCCCGCTTTTTTGAAGCCTAGCGCAATGCCTGACGTGCAATCCACTTTGGATGAGCGCGCTTTGCCAATTGAGCAGGTGGGAATTCGTGGCGTACGTCACCCGCTGACGATTCGTAGCAAGACTGGTAACTTTCCATCTGTTGGTACTTTTGAAATGGATGTTGCTCTGCCTGCGCATGTGAAGGGCACGCATATGTCGCGCTTCATGGCTTTGTTACAAAAACAAGATATCGCAGTTGATAGCACTTCTGTAGTGGCGATGGTTCGTGAGATGTTGCCATTGCTTGATGCCAAAGAAGGCCATGTGCAATTTACATACACTCACTTTGTAAAAAAAGCAGCGCCAGTGTCTGGTGTGGAAAGCTTGATGGATTACGAAGTGACCTGGATGGCTACAGCTAAACAAAATGCCAATGGCAATGCTGATGTGGAATTAGGTTTACGTGCGCAAGTTCCAGTTATGAGTTTGTGCCCTTGTTCAAAAGAGATTTCTGATTTTGGTGCCCATAATCAGCGCTCACATGTGACGATGTCTGTAGTACTCGACACTGAAACAAAAATGACAGTAGAGGATTTAGTCACCGCAGCAGAGAGTGAAGCATCCAGTGAGTTGTGGGGTCTTCTCAAGCGCCCTGACGAGAAGTGGGTAACAGAGCGCTCTTACAGCAACCCTAAATTCGTAGAAGACTTAGTGCGTGATGTGGCTGGCAACCTCAAGGCGGATCAGCGTATCCAGTCGTTTGTAGTTGAGGCGGAGAACTTTGAGTCTATTCACAACCACAGTGCATTTGCTCGTATCAGCCATCAGAAATAATTGGCCAACTAGTAAGTTAAATACTTAAATGCAGTTCTTAAATTAAGTTATTGCTTTGCAAATCCCAGCGGGGTTTGATATCAAAGGCTCCAGATGTTGTGGAGCCATTATTTTTGGCTAGCATTCGTAGTGCTCCAGCAAATGCAATCATCACGCCGTTATCGGTGCATAGTTCTAGTGGTGGGTAGTGCACTTCAAAACCATTTCGTGCAGCCTTTTCATTTAAAGCGCTACGTAGTTGCAAATTGGCGCCGACCCCACCAGCAAGCACTAGATGTTTGCAACCTGTTTGCTTGAGTGTTTTTTCAGATTTACTCACCAACACTGCAACAATTGCATCGACAAACGATCTGGCGAGGTCCGCATGAAACTGCGCCACTTCAGATGTATCGACAATTTTTTTATCCTCAAACTTTTTAACTTGATTGAGAACGGCAGTTTTTAATCCTGAAAAAGAAAAATCTAAATCACCTGAATGCAGCATCGGTTTTGGTAAGTCAAAAATACCGGAGCGTCCTTGCTCGGCTAATTTAGAAATTGCAGCGCCACCTGGGTAATCGAGTCCAAGTAATTTGGCGGTCTTATCAAAAGCTTCGCCTGCTGCGTCATCTAAGGTTTCACCCAGAAGCTCATATTGCCCAATGCCGGAGACTTTCATCAGTTGGGTATGGCCGCCAGATACCAGAAGGGCAATAAACGGAAATTGGGGGGCTGTTTGACCCAAAAGCGGGGAAAGTAGGTGTCCCTCTAGGTGATGAACCCCAATTGAGGGCAAATTAAGCCCTTGAGCAAGGGATTTGGCAAAAGCACTGCCCACCAGGAGGGCGCCAGCCAGTCCTGGGCCTTGGGTGAAGGCCACGGCATCAATATCGGTCAATTTGAGCCCAGATTGGGCTAAAGATTGGTCTAAAAGGGGTAAAACACGGCGAATATGGTCTCGGGAGGCTAATTCCGGGACAACGCCCCCATAGTCCCGGTGCATGGCGATCTGAGAGTGCAAACCCTGGCCCAGTATGCCCTGGAAGGCCGGTTTACCCTCTTCCCATGGAGTGGTGTTGTATAAAGCCACCCCAGTCTCGTCACAAGAAGTTTCTATTCCTAAAACAATCATTTTTTCGCTTGGTCGTGCTAGAATCGCAATTCAGTTAATTTTTCGATATTTATCGAGCATATACGAGTTAAATAAGTATGACTACAGTCCGCCTCCGCGAAAACGAACCATTTGAAGTGGCATTGCGCCGTTTCAAGCGCACCATTGAAAAGAATGGCCTTTTGACAGACTTGCGTGCGCGCGAGTTCTACGAGAAGCCAACGGCTGAGCGTAAGCGTAAGAAGGCTGCAGCTGCTAAGCGCCATTACAAGCGCATTCGCAGCCAAATGTTGCCTAAGAAGCTTTACTAATAGAATTTAAAAGCTCTCTTCACCGAGAAGCTTTGAAACCCGCTGACGGTGAAACGCAGCGGGTTTTTGCTTTTTAATCGCTAGATACATTCAACATCAGGAATAAAGCCATGAGTCTAAAAGATCAAATTACTGAAGATATGAAAAACGCTATGCGCGCAAAAGAAACTGAGCGCTTAGGAACTATTCGTCTCTTGTTGGCGGCGATTAAGCAACGCGAAGTTGATGAGCGCATCGTAGTCGATGATGCCGGTGTGATTGCTACTGTTGAAAAAATGATTAAGCAACGCAAAGATTCCATCTCTCAATTTGAAAAAGCTGGGCGCGATGATTTGGTTGCGATTGAAGCAGCCGAGATGGCGATCTTGCAAACGTACTTGCCAGTGCAGCTATCTGATGCTGAAGTGGAGGCTGCTGTAGCGGCTGCCGTTGCTTCTACTGGCGCTGCTGGCCCACAGGATATGGGTAAGGTGATTGGCGTTCTTAAAGGCCAATTGGCTGGTAAAGCAGATATGGGCAAAGTTTCTGGTTTGGTAAAAGCCGCACTCGCCAAGTAAGTATTCAAATAAGCAAAACAGTTTCATACTCGCCTTATGGCACTCATCCCACAATCCTTTATTGCCGATCTGTTAAATCGGGTAGACATCGTTGATGTGGTTGGGCAGCACGTAAAGTTAAAAAAAGCGGGCGCGAACTTTCAGGGTTTGTGTCCCTTTCATTCGGAGAAGTCTCCTTCGTTTTCAGTATCACCCACCAAACAGTTTTATCACTGCTTTGGTTGTGGCGCGCACGGATCTGCTATTAGCTTCTTAATGGAGTATTCCGGTCTTGGTTATGTTGATGCTATTGAAGACTTAGCGCGCTCTGCTGGTTTGGATGTCCCTCGTGAAGAGCGCACAGCAAATGATGTCGCGCGTCAGCAGCAAGCTATGGCACTGAGTGAGGTAATGAGTTCTGCTGCAGATTGGTATCGGCAGCAACTCAAAGGCAGCACCCGAGCTGTCGAATACCTCAAAGGTCGTGGTCTTACTGGTGAGATCGCTAAGCGCTATGCCTTAGGCTATGCACCTGATGGTTGGCAAGGTCTAGAGGCTGTATTTGGTACTTATTCGAATGATGAGGTTGCCAAGACATTGTTGGAGGGCGGTCTACTCATTCAGGGCGAGCAGTCTGAAGGCGCAAATGTAAAGCGCTATGACCGTTTCCGCGATCGCATCATGTTCCCAATTCGCAATCCTAAAGGCCAAACGATTGGCTTTGGTGGGCGCATCTTGGATCAGGGCGAGCCTAAATATTTAAATTCTCCAGAGACGCCACTCTTTTCTAAGGGCAATACGCTCTACGGTTTGTTTGAAGCAAGGCAGGCGATTCGTTCGCAAGAATATGTTCTTGTCTGCGAAGGTTATATGGATGTCGTGGCATTAGCGCAATTGGGATTTCCAAATGCGGTTGCTACTTTAGGTACCGCCTGCACTGCTAACCACGTTCGTATGCTGCTCCGTCAAACCGATAAGGTGGTGTTCTCATTTGATGGCGACTCTGCTGGACAGCGTGCTGCACAGCGCGCGCTGGAAGCATGTTTGCCTCTCATGTCGGACGATAAAGAAATTCGTTTCTTATTTTTGCCGACAGAGCATGACCCAGATAGTTATGTACGTGCTTATGGCGCACCGGCATTTGAAAAAGTCATCAAAGAGGCTATGTCTATCTCTAGCTTCTTCTTCAAGGTTGTTAGTGAGGGGCATGAGCAAACTACCCCTGAAGGCAGAGCCCATACGCATCATGCTGCTAAACCCCTTCTGCTTTCCATGCCGCCAATAGCACTACGCACACAAATCTTGCGTGAGTTAGCTATTCGCACAAATACCACTCCAGCCGAGCTTGAGGCATTTTGTGGTTTAACAGTGGCGCCTGCACCTGTGCGTCAAACCACCTATCAGCCGATGCAAGCTAGAACTCCAGGCACTCAAGGCAATCAAAATAATCAGAATTCGTTTTCAGGTAATGGCAATCGTCAAGGCGCACCTTGGCAAGCATCTAAAGGTTCTGCAAAACGCGTTGCGAGTCAAAACATTGAACCACCTAAAGCGCCAACCGATTTGGCGGAACAGATGTTGCGTGTGATTATTCAGTTTCCGCATTTAGGAAAAGCACTAGATGAGAATAAGCGAGCGCTTGCATTGAAAGCTGCGGAACAAAGATCTGAAAAAGCCCATGCTTTGATGAAAGATCTTTTAGCGCAGTGTGATTTGGTTGAGTTGATTCCAGGCGAAGGTAATAAGCCGGCTACCGCAGGTGCTGGAGCATTCGCAATGTTCCAAGATCAACTTTCTCGAAGCGAGCTAGCTCCTTTGTATGAAGTTCTCAGGAATCGTGTGATGGGCTCTGATTTGGAGCTTGATGGTGCTGCCGCCGACCTGGATGGGGCATTCAAAAAACTTGAATTAACCCACCTCAAGCAAGAAATGACGGAAATTGCCCAAAAGATCGCCGGAAGTACTGCTACCGAGCAAGATCGGGCCCGATATCGAGAATTGGGCGAAAAGCTGAAATTCTCCTAAGAATTTCTGAAAACACCCCTAGAAATCCCCTGAAATTACCCCATATTTTTAGGTAAGAAGGGGGTCAAAAAGTCGCAATCGACTATAATCCTCTGTTCCCAAGAAAAAACCGATTTAATTCAGCCACTTGCGCTTTATTTTGATGAAATTTGGGGTAAGTGGGTAAGTGAGTAAATGAATTACTACGGGGGCTGTGTTTCATCAGTCGATATCAACAACAGTAATGTGAGTAAGTGCTAATAAATGCCGAATACCAAGACCAAAAAACCAGCTCCAAAAGCGAAAGCTCCAGCTAAGCCAGTAAAGGCTGCCGCAAAACCAGCTGCTAAAGCAAAGGCGCCAGCTAAGCCAGCTCCAAAAGCAAAAACACCTGCTAAGCCAGTAAAGGCTGCTGCTAAACCAGCGGCTAAACCTGTGGCCAAAGCAAAGGCACCAGCTAAGCCGGCCCCAAAAGCAAAAACACCTGCTAAGCCAGTAAGGGCTGCTGCTAAACCAGCTCCAAAAGCAAAAGCTCCTGCTAAGCCAGTAAAAGCAGTTTCTAAGGCGCCTGCTAAACCAGTGAAGGCTGTTGCAAAAGCACCAGCAAAACCAGTAAAGGCTGCAGCAAAACCAGTTGTAAAAGCTCCCGCGAAATCTGCCAAAGCAGAAGTCAAGGTTGAGCCAGCGAAAAAAGGTAAAGCAGTAGCAGCACCTAAGGTTGAGCCAGTTAAAGAAACAAAAGCAGCAAAAGAAACTAAAGATGCAAAAGAAGTCAAAGGCAAAAAAGCCAAGACCGCAGAACTAGAGGCGCCTGTAGTTGTTGAAGAAGAGAAGAAGCGCGGTCGCAAAGCGAAAGCGGATGCACCTGCTGAAGCTGTGGAACCAGTATTAACGGATCGTCAAAAAGCGCGTGAGCGTAAGGCGAAAGAGAAGGCACTCTTAAAAGAATTTGCAGCACAACAGTTAGGAACTGAAGAACAACAAGAGTTACGCCGTGCTCGCTTGAAGACTTTGATCAAGATGGGTATGTCCAAGGGTTACTTAACCCATGGCGAGATGAATGACGTGATGTCTGATGAGTTGTCCGATGCGGATGCATTGGAAACTTTGATCAGCTTGCTCAATGACATCGGCATTTCTGTTTACGAACAAGCCCCTGATGCAGAAACATTAATCCTTTCTGACAATACAGCTGCTGCAGCTTCTGAAGAAGAGGCTGAAGAAGAAGCTGAAGCTGCTTTATCTACTGTTGATTCAGAATTCGGACGCACTACCGATCCAGTACGTATGTATATGCGTGAAATGGGTACGGTTGACTTGTTGACTCGCGAAGGCGAGATCGTGATTGCGAAGAAGATCGAAGCTGGTCTCAAAGACATGGTGATGGCTTTGGCTGCTTGCCCTGTAACGATTGCTGAGATTCTGAGCAACGTTGATAAGATCGCTAGTGGCGAGATGGAGATCGACCAGTTTGTGGATGGTTTGGTTGATCCAAATGCAGAAGATATTAAGCTCGGACCTGAAGAGCCAGAAGTTGATCCGGATGCCGAAGAAGGCGAAGAGGGTGAAGAAGATGATGCTGGCGGTGGCGGCGGTGGTGCTGCAACAGCAAACGCTAAGCAATTAGAAGAATTAAAGCAAATCTCTTTAGAGAAGTTTGCAATCGTTCGTACACAAGCTGACAAAATGCGCCGTGCATTTGATAAAGATGGTTACAACTGTCCAGCATATGTGAAGGCACAAGATGCAATTCGTGCTGAATTACTTGGTTTCCGCTTAACAGCGAAGAGTGTTGAGAAGTTATGCGACACCATGCGTTCACAAGTAGACCAAGTATGGAAGCTTGAGCGCGGTATTGTGAGCCTGTTGGTAGACAAAGTGGGGGTTAATCGTGGTGAAGTATTAAAAGACTTCCCTAAGATGTCTATGAATTTGACTTGGACTGAGAAGTTGCTCAAAGAGAACAAGCCATACAGCGCACTCTTGCAACGTAACGTTCCAGCTATTCAAGAACTACAACAGAAGTTGATCGATATTCAGAAGAATGTCGTTATTCCGTTGCCAGAATTAAAAGAAGTTAACAAGCAGATGATCGCTGGCGAGAAGCGTGCCCGCGAAGCAAAACGTGAGATGACTGTAGCTAACTTACGTTTGGTAATCTCGATTGCTAAGAAATACACCAACCGTGGCTTGCAGTTCTTGGATTTGATTCAAGAAGGTAATATTGGCTTGATGAAGGCGGTAGATAAGTTTGAATACCGTCGTGGTTATAAGTTCTCGACTTATGCAACATGGTGGATTCGTCAGGCGATTACCCGTTCGATTGCTGACCAGGCACGTACGATCCGTATCCCAGTTCACATGATTGAGACGATCAATAAGATGAACCGTATCAGCCGTCAAATTTTGCAAGAAACTGGTCATGAGCCAGATGCTGCAACCTTGGCGCTCAAGATGGAGATTCCTGAAGACAAGATCCGCAAGATCATGAAGATTGCTAAAGAGCCTATCTCCATGGAGACACCAATTGGTGACGATGAAGATTCTCATTTAGGCGACTTCATTGAAGACGGTAATACTTTGGCTCCAGCTGAAGCTGCATTGCATGACTCTATGCGCGATGTTGTGAAAGACGTTCTCGATTCATTAACACCTCGAGAAGCAAAAGTATTGCGTATGCGCTTTGGTGTTGAGATGAGCACAGACCACACTCTCGAAGAAGTGGGCAAACAGTTTGACGTTACTCGTGAGCGTATTCGTCAGATTGAAGCTAAGGCTCTGAGAAAGATGCGTCATCCAAGCCGTAGCGACAAACTCAAGACCTTCCTCGAAGAAGATTGATCCAAGACTAACGGGCCCATAGCTCAGTTGGTTAGAGCAGAGGACTCATAAGAGAGATAACCTCGTTGTATTTTGCTAAGAACCTAGTAAACATAAGGGTCTTAGCGTGGTAAGGGTGGATAAGTTTGCTTACACACCGCTTACACACCGAGGCAAGTTGTAAAGCAGTAGTTTTAGCCCAGTTTTATCAGGTTAAAAAGAGTAGTTTTAGGGCCCATAGCTCAGTTGGTTAGAGCAGAGGACTCATGGCGTAAGTTGTGCCATATACGTGGAAACTGTATATGGGATGGTGTCAAATTCGGAGAAAGCTAAAGGTAGCCAAAAGCTGCACAAGCTAACGCCGAGCGAAGCTTAGTAGAAATACTTTGAACGTGTAGAGACTAGACGGCACCCATCTAAGTCGAGCAATCGATATGATGAAGGCATAGTCCAGGGAGTTAGGAAACTAACACAAACCGGAATCCTTTGGTCCCAGGTTCAAGTCCTGGTGGGCCCACCAGAAAAGCAAACCCTCATCAGCAATGGTGGGGGTTTTGTCTTTTGAGCGTTACTTTAAGTAATGGTTGTCTTATGAGCCAACCATTTATGTCTATTTTTTACCGTTCAGACAATTTAAGCCATATTAGAGTGTAAATAAGGCACAATATTTTCATATGTGGACATCATTTAATTCCGTCATGGCGCTTAATTAGCTTGCTGTGTAGAGTGTTATTCCTATGCGTAAGATTACTATTGGCATCCTCGTATTTCCGCGCTTTCAACTGCTTGATTTGGCTGGTCCTTGCGATGCCTTTGGAGAGGTTAAGGTTCTGAGCAATGGAGAATCAGAGTATGAAATTTTCACTGTTGGCACAACTAGGGGTCCAGTACAGTCTTCAAGTGGAATTACCTTAACGCCTGATCGCACGATTTTTGATCCATGCCCTCATTTTGACACTTTGATTATCCCTGGAGGTCTTGGAATCTTTAATCTTCTTGAAGATTCTACTGTGATTGATTGGATTGTCAAACAAGGGTATGAGTGCAGAAGAATCAGCGCCATTTGCAATGGGGTCTTCGCATTAGGTGCCGCAGGAATGATTAATGGCAAGACAGTCACCACTCACTGGATGGATGTCCCGCGATTAGCCAGTATGTTTAAACGTGCTCTTATCGAGCCAGATCGTATTTTCGTAAAAGATGGCCATATCTA
Organism: Polynucleobacter yangtzensis; assembly: GCF_001595965.1. Lineage (GTDB taxonomy): Bacteria > Pseudomonadota > Gammaproteobacteria > Burkholderiales > Burkholderiaceae > Polynucleobacter > Polynucleobacter yangtzensis. The sequence continues at coordinate 6,113 of NZ_LOJI01000003.1, read as the reverse complement.
TACGACTGCTGGGGTAACTGCTGGTATAGATTTATCGCTCCTTTTTATTGAGGAAGATATTGATAAGAAGATGGCGCTTGATGTAGCCAAATATTTGATTGTGTATTTGCGAAGATCTGGAGGGCAAAGTCAATTTAGCCCATTGCTTGAATCTCAAGCTGCTGAAAATTCCGTAGTCGCATCTGTCCACAGTTATATTCTTGGCAATCCCGAGGCTCGTCATACTTTAGAGTCAATCTCCGAGCATTTAAATATGAGTCCAAGAAATTTAACTCGTATTTTTAAGAAAGAATGCGGCATGACTCCGATGAACTATGTAAATGATGCTCGTATCGATTTTGCACGGCGATATCTTGAGTCAACAGATATGGGATATAAGGATATAGCTCAGCGTTGTGGCTTAGAGAGCGCCGAGGCTCTTCGCAGAATATTTGTCCGAAGGTTGGGCATTACTCCGCTGGAGTATAGAGAGCATTTTCGCTCCTCAAATGAAGATATTGAATCGAATTAAATTGTTAGAGTTAGGTTTGCAATGAAGACTTCCCTAAAACCTGGCATTAAATACGAATACAAGTTCATGGTGACTGATGCGCAAACTGTTCCTGCTATGTATCCAGGTTCCAAAGAAGCAGCAGTGAGGCCTAAAGTTTTTGCCACAGGTTTTTTGGTTGGGTTTTTGGAGTTGGCTTGTGTCAAGGCGATTGCTTCTCATCTAGATTGGCCCGAAGAGCAGGCAGTTGGTACTTTTATTAGCGTCACGCATGAAGCAGCTACTCCTCCCGGTATAGAAGTTACGGCGAAGGTTGAGTTAACTGAGGTGCGTGGCAAGAAGCTCATCTTCTCTGTTGAAGCCTATGATGACGCGGAATTAGTATCCAAAGGGAGTCATGAAAGGATCATCATTAATAAGAGGGAGTTTGAAGAGCGAACATGGGCCAAGCGGAGTTGAGAAGCGATATGAGCTGCTAGATGACGCTGTGTAAGTTCAAACGTATGCAGGGAAGTCAACTCACCAAAGAAAAGGTCAAAAACGGGATGGCACTTTAGCCGGAGTTGCCGCCGTAAGCCATCTTTGGGCGCACACCACGCCCAAAATGGACCCTATTATGGCTCGCATTGACTGTAGTCAAGCATGTTTCAGACCTAGGTTTCTATGATTTATTAAAAGAGTAAAAGAGTAAAAGAGTAAAAGAGTAAAAGGAACTCATGGAATTCGAAATACCAGAAACCCTGGCCAATGCGCTACTTGGAATGATCAATGAAGATTCACTGCTTGCTAAGCGGCTGAGCGAGTACGGCCTTTCCCGAGGCAAACGTGTGGTGCCCAGCCACCTTTTCGACGCCACCTCACTTAACACACTTTACGACCTGTGCCGTACGGCCAACGAGCGTGAGCTGATGTTCCAAATGTTGGCGCTGGACAATATCCACGCCGCACCGGCTGCCCGAAAAATCCCCAGCTTGGAGCATCTGATCCCCGGTCTGATCGCTTGGTTGTCGCGTGACATGATCGATGGCTGGCTCTATAAGCTCGGCAAGGATGGTGTGTTGCTGCCCTGGCTGGTCCATTCCATGCGTTATGTGCAGCCTGTCGATAGTGCAGCTTACGTCATCATCGGCCTTCTGGCTAATACCTTGCAGGCTGCAGAACGCGGGCCGGTTACCGATCCGAGGCTAAGGCGTACTGGCATGACCTACAGCATCACCTTTTATGCCGAAGATATTCTGGATTGCACGATTCCCGAATTGATGACGGGTTATGGTTACTTCAAAGAATGTGCGGAATTCAAAAGCGAATACGAGACACACTTAAAGCGTTTTATGCAGATGCAGCCGAAGTTTGGTGCGCAGTTTACTGTTTCTGGCGCTGTCTGGGTGTCCAGCGAAGGGCCTCGTCCACAACTCGAATGCATGCGGCTGCAGGCAGGCACAACGGCCCGCTGCGTCAATGACGAAGAGCTGCTAGAACGCCACTTTGATACGACCGCCGATGCAAGCTTCTGGCGCGGAAGCGGTATCAGCGAGGGTTTTGAACGGATTCCCCAGCATTGCTATCTACACCTATTCCACTTGGATTACCACCGCAGCGTATGGGTACATGTGCAAAATGTTGAGTCGTATCGTTACAAACCAGAATTGCGTGACAAGCTGGTTCTGCCGCATGCTCATCGCGAGTTGATTGATATCTTGACAGCTGATCGTAACTTCCTAATGGAGGACATTGTCGAGGGTAAGTCGGGCGGCACAACCATCCTGTGCAAAGGCGCACCTGGCCTAGGCAAGACGTTGACAGCAGAGGTCTATGCCGAGGTCGTCCAGAAACCACTATACCGCGTACATTCTGGTCAACTCGGCGTGACGGCAAGCTCAGTGGAAGCCAACCTTTCGAAAATCCTGCGGCGCGCTGCGCGCTGGGACTCGGTGCTCTTGCTCGACGAGGCCGACGTCTATATTCGCCGCCGCGACAACGATCTGCAGCACAACGCCATCGTGGCTGAGTTCCTGCGTACCCTCGAGTACTTCAACGGCTTACTGTTTATGACCACCAACCGCGTAGCCGACATTGATGACGCTGTCTTGTCGCGCTGCATCGCCATCATCCAGTTTGAGACACCGACACAAGAGCGGGCGAAACAACTATGGAAATCGCTAGCGCAGCAGTTCAACACCGAACTACCCGACGACCTAGTTGAGCGCTTGGTAATAAGCTACGCAGCTGCCAGCGGCCGCGATATCAAGGAGTTACTCAAGCTGACGCTCAAGTTTTGCAAGGGTAGGAATTTGTTGCTTAGCGAGGAAGCCTTTGCTCAGTGTGCGGCTTTCCGCAGCATCGGTAAACCCCTTGAGGATGGCAATGTTTGACACGTCTTTCCTGGGAGATTCGCTGCTGGGCCGGCTCAGTTTTCGATCCGGCACTATACCCGACAAGCAAGCCTTACCCGCTGGTCGTCACGACCTGGGTATTGCTAGCGAGCGCGACGCTGTATTGATCGTGCCGGATGGCCTGCAGTCTGGAGTTCCAGCCCCTCTGCTCGTGATGTTTCATGGCGCTGGTGGCAGCGCGGACAAGGTGCTGCCATTCTTGATCGATCATGCGTGTCAGCATGGCTTTTTGCTTCTGCTGCCGCAGTCTCAGTTTCCGACTTGGGACTTGGTCGTGGGTGGTAACGGCCCAGACCTAGAGCGGCTGGATAAAGCATTACGCGAAGTGGCGTCGCGTTTTTCTATCAATCCATCCCACTTGGGATTTGCTGGGTTTTCAGACGGAGGCAGCTATGCGCTGTCAGCAGGCGTGACCAATGGCGATGTCGTTAGCCACGTGATTGCATTTTCTGCAGGTTTCATGTCAGTCCTTCAGCAAAATGGTACACCCCGCATCTTCATCGCCCACGGTTTGGAAGACGAGCAACTGCCAATTGAAACTAGTGCGCGTCCTCACGTAGCCAAACTTAAGGCCGCAGGTTATGACGTAACCTCCTTGGAATTCAGAGGCCCGCACCACATCGAGCCGCCAGTGGTTGCGTTGGCAATGGATTTCTTCCTAAAACCAACGGCACCCATCTAAGTCGAGTGATCGATATGATGAAGGCATAGTCCAAGGAGTAGTGAAAGCTACACAAACCAGAATCCTTTGGTTCCAGGTTCCAGGTTCAAGTCCTAGTGGCCTCACCAGAAAAGCAGACCCTCATCAGAAATAGTGAAGGTTTAGCTTTTCTGAATTAGCTGTTCAAGGCTGCTAACAAAAGTCTCTGGGGGTTGTGCGCCCTGCACAAGATATTGGTTATTGAGAATGATCGAAGGAACAGAACTGATTCCAGCGGCCGTATAGGTAGATTCTTCTTCACGCACTTCGTCAGCAAACTCTTTTCCCTTGAGTATCTCTTGAGCTCGATATTTGTCTAGTCCGGCACGCATCACCGCATCTATCAGGTTGTCTTGATCATCTAAATCAACGGCTAGGCAAAAGTAGGTTTTAAGTAATTCCCTCTTCAGCGCCAATTGACTAGGTAATCCACACTCCTTGGCAGCCCAGGCGAGAAGTCGATGACAGTCAAAGGTGTTATAGACTCGCTTGCGACCTTCTGGATGAAAATTAAAGCCAGCCTCGATTGCTCTAGCTCTTATCTGCGCCTGATTAGCTTTAACTTGCTCCTCACTCATGCCATATTTTTGAGTCAAGTGCTCGATAGTATCTTGACCACCTTTTGGCATATTGGGATTGAGTTCAAAGGGACGAAAGTGGAGCTCAAAATTCGCCTTTTCTTTCAGTTGGTCCAGTCCTTTTTGTAGATTTCCTAGTCCAACAGCACACCAAGGGCAGGCAATATCCGATACGAAGTCAATTTTGATGTTTGGTTTCATGACACTATTCTACAAACTCTCTGAATGTTGTTTATGACTTTAGCAGTGCAAGTATTGAAACTAAATACATTTTTTAGCATGAATTATTTGAATATTTTGGCGGTTTTATTTTTGGGTTATAGTAGTACTAGTATTTAAATCATTCTCGGGAGAGATTGCTTTTACAGCAACGCCGAAGGAGCAACCGCCCCGGAAACTCTCAGGCAAAAGAACCGAAATGATTTTTTAAACTCTGAAGAGATATTGGGTATTCGTCATCCAATAACACCGAAGGAGCAAGTAAGCATGTCCTGCCTACGAATCTCTCAGGTCCAGAACAGAGGGGGCCCCTTGTGCATTTGCAATGGGAAACCCTTGACGTTTTTTTGGATCTCAATATGAAATCATTTGTAATTATTGGTGGCGGCATCACTGGTGTGACTACTGCTTATGTTTTGGCTAAGCGTGGCTATGATGTCACTCTCATTGAGCGTCATCGTTATGCTGGAATGGAAACATCCTTTGCCAATGGTGGTCAGCTTTCTGCATCAAATGCAGAGGTCTGGAATCATTGGTCAACAATCATGAAGGGCATGAAGTGGGTATTTAAAAAGGATGCTCCTTTATTGATTAACTTAAAGCCTGACTGGCATAAGCTTTCATGGTTTGCAGAGTTCATTGCATCCATTCCGAATTACAAGAGTAATACCGTTAAAACTTCGCATATGGCAATTGAAGCCAGAAAGCATCTATTTGCTTGGGCAAAGCAAGAGGGTATTGATTTTGATTTAAAGCGTGAAGGTATCTTGCATATCTATCGTGATCAGGCGGGCTTTGAGCATGCAGGCAAAGTCTCTAAGATGCTTGCTGAAGGCGGGCTAGGGCGTACTGCCGTTACACCTCAAGAGATGAAAGAAATCGAGCCTACTCTAGCCGGTAAATATTACGGCGGTTACTACACAGAGAGTGATTCGACTGGAGATATTCATAAATTTACTTTTGGCTTATCTGAAGCTGCAGCTAATTTGGGTGTTAAAACCATTTATGAGCATGAAGTTCTTTCTGTTCAGTCTGATGGAAATCGTGTGAACTTAACGCTAAGCAAGGATGGGCAAGCTAGCCAGCTCGTTTTTGATAATGTCGTAGTTTGTGCTGGTGTTGGTAGTCGTGACCTTGCTTCTCAGTTGGGTGATCGCGTTAATGTCTACCCAGTTAAAGGCTATTCAATTACTGTCAATTTGAACGACAAAGCGAGCCAAGAGGGCGCTCCTAATGTCAGCCTTTTAGATGATGAAACCAAGCTAGTTACCAGTCGTCTTGGTGTAGATCGATTCCGCGTTGCTGGTACGGCAGAGTTCAATGGCATCAATCGTGATATCCGTTCTGATCGTATCAAGCCCTTGGTGGATTGGGTTAATCAGTGCTTCCCAGAAGTCAGTACACGCTCGGTTGTTCCATGGGCAGGCTTACGTCCGATGATGCCAACTATGATGCCAAAAGTTGGTAGGGGTAGTAAGCCTAATGTGTATTACAACACCGGCCATGGCCATTTGGGTTGGACCTTGTCTGCGTGTACCGCTGAAATGATCGGTGATGTTATTCAGTACGGAGAGCAAACCCTAAAGACTGGGACTGAGCCAAGCTTAAAGTTTTCTTAATTGAGTCTAATAAGCGTTACTTAAAGTAACGCTTATTAATCCCTCAAAAAGTACTTTGGAACAACGAAGTGTGAAATGGTTGCTATAAAAATCCTTTGGTTTTCAAAACCAAAG
>NZ_LOJI01000002.1 GCF_001595965.1 Polynucleobacter yangtzensis | reverse complement strand
TACGTTGGCATTTGCGGTCAGGGTCCTTCAGATCACCCAGACTTTGCGCGCTGGTTGGTTGAGAAGGGCATTACTTCCATCTCATTAAATCCAGATAGTGTAGTAGCCACTTGGGAGATGTTGGGTAAATAATTTATCTAGTATTTAGCTAATTCAAATTCCTTCCAAATGGTCCATCAGGTTGTGGTAGTAGAGCGTAAATTACTTTTGCGATCCCTAAATTTGGCCATACCTATTTAACTAGTTTATGAGTTGATCAGTCTCGCCCAGTGCCTTCCAACTCCGTCTGTAAAGGTTCAAGCGATCGACTATTATCACCAACAAAAGCCAGAACATCCTATCCACCCAAATGAAACGGAGTCGTATTTCTGTGGCCCTATCTATTACTGGTGGGGTGGATGGGATTCGATCTTACGACCAACAGATTAAAAGCCCGCTAGCGGGGGCATTCCGCTAAAAGTGACAATATCCTCAAGGGTTTTCAAGTTGTCTTCTTAAAGTTACCAAGACAATATTCATTCGCTAAAAGAGTCCAATTAGACTTTTATTTTGGTATAAGTGGTAGGGTACCCTTATGAATTATCTAGGGGTCGCCCAATCCCACCCAGAGCCCCATTTTAAAGTGACCTCCATCCAGAATACCTTTGCACGTTACTTTATTCAAACGATCATTTCTTTTAAGATAATGGCTGTTGGGTAGTCAGCGTCTAATCACTTTCCTCTTCGCGTAGGGAAGCCAAGATAGCTAAAGCTAGTTGTTCGGGGTCATCCATATCATATTTGACATACCCCTTCGGTTTTCGTCCCCTTGTATAGTCACCGTTAAAAAGCTTGATATGGTCGCCTAAATCTCGCAGAGTCAACAGGATGATTGAGGATTTTCTGTGTTCATCTTCTGACTTAATTGTTCTTTGGCCGTCTCTGTATCGAGGGTGATTTGTACCTCGTAACACATTTCGAGACTTATGTGCTCCGTGCATGCGGCATGCCAGGCAGCCGTAGGCCGCAGGGTTTTTACAGCGCAGCCGAGTGCGTTTTGTCAAAACTTGACATTGTTTGGCTCCATTCAGGACGCTCTGTAACGGCATAGCTATTATTTATACAGTTCGAAACATATGGTGTAGGGGGTCTTTTGATGGCATAGATTTTTATTTCCCGTTATACCTATGCAAAAGGGGCCTGCATGCTGCAAAGTTTCGTGGGTTTCGTAGGCATACCCCTACCATGTTTTTGATGAATATAAAAAAGTAATTTCCAAAACATAGTAGGGGGGGTACCCACAAAACCTACGAAAGATTCACTCATAAGCATTCCGTTGAAATCCGCGGATTTATTTTGTAAATGGTTGTTTTCCTGCCACCGTTATCGGTAAGGTGTTCGCTTAACCAGTTATGCTCAACCAACGCATTGACGGCCAGTGAAACCGAATCCTTGTTAGAGAGGTTGGCCCAGCCCTTATGCAATACATTTCTTTGGGTAAAGCCATCTGCTAGCTTCTGTTCAAGTAGCCTTGCTGCTAGGGTTTTGGTTGGCGCGGAATCTAGTCCATTTACAGATCCATATGTCCTTTTGGCATGTGACTTTAGGTATCTGGCAAACAATAATGCAGTTTGCAGGCTGTCTTCGCTGACTGACCCGTGGTTGCCATTGATGAGGTGGAACAATAGAGCCAATCCTGGCACCAGACTACGGTACTTTGCAAAGTGACTATGCTCAGAGGGGTTGAGTGCGCCTGTGCGTAGCATCAACTCATTGTTTTGATACCAGTCATTAAACAGCTCTTGCGCAGCGCTATCAAAATGCAATAACTGCACACCTGCGGAATTTTTCGTGGCACCCTTGATTGAGGTATTGCTTAGTATATTCAGCGTTTGAATAGCCTTGTGCATCTGAAGGAGGGCATCCTTATTGGCTGGCCTATCAATGAGTTCAAAGTCGCCGGTTAGGTCTGGCCAAACGAGTAGCTGGAACCGCTGCAACAATCCATCATTTTTAGAGCTGCCGCTTTGTGCATGGCGTACATAGGCTTTGACTCTGTCTGGCTGAAAGCCGCCAAATACTGCGAGCTGATAGCGGGTAAGGGTAATAGAGTCCCTCGTAATGCGATCAAATGTATAGTTTCCCTGACCACCCCAGCCTGATAAGTAAAAGCCGCGCGCCGCCTCCTGTCCTGGCGTATCTAGCGACTGCAACAAGCCTGATAGTTCATCAGCAAGAGCTAGAATCCCCCGAGGATTTTCAGCTAAGATTTCACCCAGTGCCTGGTACGTAACGTCATTCACAATGTAGCGCTTTTTAACGGGCTTAGCCGGTTCTATTGGGAACGTTGTTGATTTTCCAGATTTAAATTCAGACATCGCTTTATCAAAGGCGGCTTTATCAAGTCTATATTGCGCATAGTCTTGCTTGTACTTTGTTGCCGCAACCTCTTCTAGGTGGTGCAGTGGTTTTAGTGATGCATTAAGTGCTGGAGTTTTCATGCTACCAGGTGATCCAATAATCCCACCCCAAAACCCAGCGTGAACAATCCATGAGTCATCAAACTCTTTAGGAAGAATGCCAACTGTATTGCCTAATGCAGTACCTGCGCCAACAATTGCTGGGATTGCAACGTAATCAAGAGGGCAGCTTAGGCGCTCTGCAATGTCTAAACAACCTGCACGCAAGACCTCAGGAAGCCATTCAGGGTTGAGCTCTAGGACTGGAAGTAACTCTCCTGGTAATTTTTGAGGTTCTGCCCAGCCATCTAGATCTGGCGCTAGGGTAGGTGAGTCAATATCAAAGCGCTTAGCGGGATTAATCCAACCTTGTCGCTGCGCTTCAGCAAAGATGTAGCGATAGTCAATACTTGTCGGGTCTAACGACTCCCAAGCATCAGCAGCCTCTAGTGGGTCATATTTTTTGGATGTCATTGCCCACTCAATCCATAGGCCTCTACCGACATCGCCAAGATTCTTTAGCGCAAGACCAGCTTTAATCCAGTCTTTTCTATCATCAGCTCTTAGGTGTAGCAGGGCGCTGCGTAAATACTGGATATTCTGCCCCGAGAGTATCTGGGTTGCAGCTGGTTGTTGTGTAGTTACTGATGAAGCAGTGCTTTTTGATTCTGTTGAGGCTCCATTGAGTAATTCTTCCCAGAGAGTAAATAGTGCCCCTGGAATAAATGGAATGTCACGCCAATCTCCTTTACCAGCCCATTTATATTCAATACCAGTTTCAGGGTGAATGGAGGGTGGCAGAAGATCTTGAACTGTCTTCCCGTTGGAGGATGCGCAGCGCAACTCTAAAACCGTATCTTTTGATACTGGATCTGATATTTGCTTTGTTTCCATCAGCCTGGTATCGAATGGCAGCCTGTACAAAAGCTTTGCGCGATTTTGGCGACCAGAGTTAATTTGAACTGCATCGGGAGCATCAAGCAGCGCCTGGAGGTCGATTCCTTTATTGGCAAGATACGTGCTAGCAAGCCCGAAGTCATCTATGTCTAAAGCAGCGGTTGCATATGGACTGCAGTAAAGATGAGCTAGTCCAACGTTGCCGTTGATCTGAGTTGCACCATCAATGTCTCTAATTGCATTTTCACGAGTGTTCCATCCTTTACCCTTAGGCCCTTTTTCGCCATACGGTATTGAAACAAGTGCGTAGCCGTGTTCTACATATTCTTGGATTATTTGGTTCATATGATTTCAACCCCTGGATTTAAGGTTTCAATAATTTTTTCTAGGCGCTTCACAAGCTTTTCTGCGTGCTGTTTTGAAATGCACGGAGAAGACCCATCCATAAAAAAGTTCCCATCAACACTCCCAGCCCAACCTTGGTATGAGTAATAGTGCGGCTTAATTGCAGCAACATCAGCTGGAGTCAAGTGCAAATGAGGGTAATGATCGTAATCAACCATGCCTGACCAATGCATCCCTATCGGTCTGTAGTCTCTATTAACGATAATAAATACACCAGGTGTATATGTTCCATGTATGAGATAGGGTATGTATGGTCTTAGGCTTAATATTGCCTTTTTGTTAAAGCGAGTATTTCTATATGACTCAATACCAGCTGCGTGTTTTAGACTATTAATTGATGAAATAATGCTTTGCTGCCAGTGCGGTAACGTCTCAATACTGATTGACGGTAGTTGTTTGTAACTTGTTCCTAATGTTGATAACATGTCGTAACTTTCTTAATTAATTTGCGTTGAATAGGGAAGGTGAGCTAGATGTGGGCTACAACCCTGTCTGGCTCGTTTTATTTGGATTCTTTATGTGATTCAACCCAGTCAATGACGTCCTGTAATTTCCAAACTTTTACAGTTGGAGACAGCGTTATCGGCGCCAAAAACTTACCTTGGGATACCCAAAGATTTATCGATGATTTAGCTAATGTTGTGAGGGCTGATACTTCGTCAATTCTGATGTACTGATGTTTTTGGGCAAAGTATTTGTTTGCCGCATCTTCAATGCCTGTTGCATTGAGTGGATATGAGTGTTCAGACTTGCCTGCCTCTGTCAACCCCTTTATATCTATGGGGTTTAAGTAGTTGGTGGTGCTTTGAGGTACCACTTCCAACGAATTACGATTTATTGATTTCATGCGATTCTCCTGTAGTGAAGAATCAATTGTTATCAACTGGTATCTATAAGACCACGCATTAAATATTGAATGCGAAAAACATTTTTATGGAAAGTCAAACACTCCTTTTTTCCATTCGTCGATATAGTTATCGAATGCTCTACTACTAATTTCAATTTCAGGTAAGCCCTGATTTATGCGGCCTGCATTAGTCGCGTCAAGTGTTTTACTAAATGTATCCCATGATGGAAACGGCTTTAATTTTTTTATCAGCCGGTTTTCTACCTCTTGCCTGAAAAATTCACGGGCTAATTCATTTCTTTGACCACCTACTGGTTTGCTTGAGTCTGAAAATTGATCATTGATAACATGTTGCCTGATAATGCCCATAACAGCAGAAAAGTGATCTACGAGTACAGCATTTAATTGATTCGGGATGGGCATTTGACTGTCACATTCATTCACCTTGTTCTTAAAGTCAATCATTAGGTCATGCAAATCTTTTGCAATAAGCTTTCTGTTCAGGTGTTTGCCAGATTTTTTATTAGCCGGTGTTGTTTTGCTCATAATTATTCTTGGTTATTTAGTGATCAGACCCATTCAAAATAAAGGCACAAAGTCATCAAATCAAGTGCGTTCTTACAGTGTACGTTGCCAGTTACTAAAATTAGGGCGTTCCATTGGCTCCTTTGTCATTAAGGCAGTATGATTCCCAATCTAGCGCTAAGCGCTTGCGACGCTCCAGAAGATCTCCTCGTCTATAAGCAGCCTCAACTTGGTTTGCGATAGCGTGGGCTAAGGCCTTTTCTGCAACCTCATGTGAGTGATCTGTTTCTTCTGCTACCCAATCTCGAAAGGTTGACCTAAATCCATGTACAGTGATGTTCATTTCAAGTCTTTTAAGTAAGTGTGACATTGCTACATTACTTAGTGGTTTGCCATTTCTTGAGAAAAGGTAAGGGCTCTCGGGGTCAAGCGTACTTGCTATCTCCAGCAAGTCTTTTGAACGTTTTCCGAGTGGGACTCTATGCTCTTTTTTCATTTTCATTCTGGAGGCGGGGATTATCCATAGGTCGGCCACTATCTCACTCTTTAATCCAAAACGAACTTCACTTGTCCTGCTTGCGTTAAGAATTAAAAACTCAAGCGCCAATGCCGATATGGAATCGGACCCCTGAAGTTTTTTAATAAAGCTCGGCAGATCTTTATAGGGAAGTGCCTTATGGTGCTTAACAGGCGTCACTTTGGAAGGTTTTTGAAGGATTGTTTCTAGGTGGCCACGCCATAAGGCTGGATTCAGACCAGTTCGTAATTTACGTGTTGTTGCTGAAGCTAGAACCCATTCAATTCGTGCCCTTAATCTAGACGCCGTTTCTGTCTTTTTCGTCCATATTGGCTCTAGTATCTGAAGAATGTGCTCGGTCTCTATTTGGTCAATCGGTAAGTCACCAATTAGGTCAAATGCGTAGTCTCTAAGTGTGTTTAACCATTGGTCTGCATGTTTTTTGTTTGCCCATTCCAGCTTCTTTTGGGCGTGACAGGCTATTGCATACTCTCTGAAGGACGGCGTCACGGATTCTGCCTTATATGGCTCTGCTACTCTACGCTCGTGGGGTTTTGGGTTCATCCCTTTGTTGAGCATGCTGCGTGCTTCTATTGCTTTTTTGCGCGCTTCTTTCAAGCTAGTTCCTGGATACGCTCCAAGGCTTTTATCGTATCTTTTGCCTTCAAATATGTATCTAAGCGTCCAGTATTTTTTATTGGCTGCTTTAACCTGAAGATTTAGACCTTTCAGCTCGCCATCCGTGTATCTACCTGGAGCAGTGATATTTCTTATAAATAGGTCAGTCAGTGCAGTTTTCATTGCTTATCCTTTATAAATTCCCCCATGATTCCCCACACAAATGTGTTGATTTGCCATAAGAGTTGTTGATAGGCAATGTAAGTTCTTGGTTTCGAATTAGCTACGCAGTGAATATTCATTGCGATTTTTACCCTTTAAATTCAGGGAGAAGTGCACTAGCTAGGCTACAAGAGCCCCCAAGACCGTCTAAAGCCTATTAAGTAGCTAGTTTGGTCTCGTCTCCGCCAAGTACTTAAAGATAAAGGGGCCTCGGCCCCTTTATTTATTTCTAATGCTGCAATGGGGATTAATTAAATCCATTCACCGCCTGCATATAGCCTTGGATATATTGTGGCGGTACATAGAGTTCTGTCTTGATACCAGCCTTCGAAGAAACGGTCATGATGAAACCCTTCTTCATTTTGTCTTTAAGGAACGCTTCAGTTAATTGAATTGAGAGCACTTCTCTGAAGATGCATCCTCGTTCACCACAGGCGCCAGCTTCTCTCCCAACCACTTTAAATGTCGTAGCAGGCGTGTTTTCTAGGATTGCCGAATCGTAATAGCGCCATTGTGAAAAATACGTTAACTGCGCAACCAACTCATAGGTCTTTGCACCTTGCTTTGTCTGCTCAGCTCTGAGGCTAAACATTTCATAAGTATTGGCTTCATCAATCGTGTTGATGGGAGGGCCCTGATAGATTTTTCCTCCAGTTACTGAATTAGGCGTGATGATGGTTGAGTGATAAACATCATTAATTTCCCAGCCACTAATTTTTTTGTCATTGTGGTTACAGGCAACAAGACCGGTACCAATTGCCAACAATAGAACTACTCGATAGATGATGCGATGCATATAAAGCTCCCTAAGTTCCCCAAATCATACTATTCCTAGTCAAAAGCCTGACTTTCTTGTCCACATCCTTTATTTATAAAGGCTCCAGAAAACCCAATCCAATTTCTTGCCTGCATTAGGGTATCTCACTACCCTTTTACTTAACTTCACAACTTCACAACTTCAGAAGTTGTGATATAGTGTTACAACTGGGAGATGAAATGAAGAGACAAATACCAAAAACACATCAAGCCTTGGAGTGGGTAGGGAAGGGGCTAACCGCTGCTCAAGCAGCTAGAAAGATGGAGATTTCAGAATCCAGTGTGTATGCCGCTCTTAAAAAGACCAGAGCGAAAGAACTAGGTTGTTGTCCAACATGTGGTCACAAAATAAGGAACTAAGATGAAAAAGACTCTATTAGCAGCCGTATCAATCTCCGTTGCTGCGTTTGCATATGCAAATACAAAGCCGTCGGATTCTTCTGAGTTAGTAAATCAGCAGTGCAAGATATCTGCTGAAGCGGTGTCTACGTTGAAGGGATTGCGCTATGGCAATACATCCATTCGAAAAGATGTCTCAACATTGATTAACGCAAGCTTAAAGACGCCCGAAAATCGGGATCTTGCGCAAAAGACCCTCAACCTTATGGTTGACGACAAATCATCCGATGTAAGAAGCTTGGAAGGTAAGTACTGCTCTTAAGGAGTTCAGTTCAACCAATCTAAATTGGCACACAACGCAGAATGTCCTGATTGTGGGAATGTGCGGGCATTGTTTGATCAATGTCCGCATTGCAGTTCTATTGCATTGCCTATCCTGAGCTCAGATACAATCGAGCTCAATATTAAGCAAGACGGCCCCTATGTAGATGAAGCCCTAGAGAGGCTTACGGAATATCTACGCAAATCTCTTGAGGTTGGTATCAAAGCGATTGTTTTGATTCATGGCTATGGGTCTAGTGGAGAGGGTGGTCGCATTAAATGGGCCATTCAAGACGCACTAGAAAATAATCGCTATTCAGACAGGGTTGATGAGTATTACTTTGGCGTAGATGTTGCTTATGGCAGCGAGGCCTATCATGCTTTGCTTAAAAGACGCCCAGGGTTAAAGCGCTATCTCAAGCGTCTCAAAGAAGGCAATATGGGTATAACTGTTTTACTGCTGAAGTTTTAGATTGCATGTTTGTTGGGTATTTCATCAGCAAATTGCAAATTAGTATTTTGATACATAAGCAATAATCGTCGAATTTTGTAATTTTTAGGGGCTAAATAGTAGCTTATTTATCGTTTTAGCCGTACCACCTCCTGTATTATGTAAGCTATCAATATGCCTTTGCAGTAAATCCGTTACGCATATTTTTTAATTATTGAGAGTGTTAAGTTGAGCATGAAAATCATTGCAAAATTTGTTGCTTCTTTGTTGTTTGTGGTGAGCCCCCATGTTTTTGCTGCATCTTTTGAGATAGAGCTCGGCTCTCAGTCTAAGCAGATAGTGGCAAGCCCTAGCCAAAATTCTAAGCAGGATGTTAATTCCGAAATTGTTTGGCAAAAGAAAAAAAGTAAGGATGTCAATCTCTCGGTATTGGATGATGGCAATACTTTCTGTTTAATCCATGTATTTAGCAACCACCTATTTTTTGTGCAGGTGGATACATTTTCGACGCAAGGATTTGGCGATTGTGCTCCCGCGGATTACTTTAAATTAACGCCGGTTTCTGTTACGGCTCAACTTGCCACCAAGGGCATTAGGATTAACAGGGTCAATCTTTCTGGTGTTTACCATCCAACAATGGATTTATCCCGCGTGAGCATCAATCAAAAGTTTGAAAATTTAGGTCTTTTGAAGTTCTACGCTACTGGTGTTAGTAAATTCTCGTTCTGGGAGCTGATTAAAAATCCAGCATTTGTCACTCAATATCTTCAAGGCGCTAATTATATGCCTTACAGCACGGTTGAGGACGTTTACTACCTCTGGAATCCGGGTACTGAAATCTACGAATTGGTTGACCCCAGTGGGGATGCTTACATTATGACCTCTTATACGGATATGTTTTTAAAGACACTGAAGGTGGGCTCTCTCAAAAGCCTTGGATCAGTATTGGAGCTCCCCAAAGGATGGTCTTATAGAACTAGGGTTCTGAAGAGGGTGTTGGCGATTGAGTCAATTTCCAAGCTTGGTAACTCCACCACTCGAATTGCCGATAACTACAATAATTTATACATTAAACATAACTACGTTGATTAAATATTGACTGATCGGAATTTAATGGTTTTCAAAGTACCTCCTATGCACAGGCTACTTACATAATTTTCATCTATTGGCGGTGTGTTGAGGATTCTCCATTGGTTGTAGGGGTCCGGACTATGATGTAAATCGGCTTTGTTTGGATCACAGCTTACCTGAAAGCTCTCTGTTTTGATTGTTAGACCCTTCCCGATTGCCTTAAGCAGCGCCTCTTTTCTGGTCCAGCATATAAAAAACCATAGATCGCTCTGATTCATTTGCACATTATTGATCTCATCTCTTTCCCCCGGGTGATATAAATTATCTTTGATGTATTTCATTTCAGAAAATTTAACAATTTTCTCGATATCAACTCCGATAGGAATGTAGGAGAATGCCATGAGCAGAAAATCCCCTGAATGCGAGACATTGAATTGGCCATCCTGGTTTACCAAAAAGGGTTTACCGTATTCGTTTTCCTCGATGATGGGTTCTTGGCCAAATACAAGCTTCAAGTACTTTCGAAGAAGAAATCTTGTGGCTACGAATCGTTTGCGATCATTTGGCTTGGCAAAATTCTCTGCAGCATCCTGTTCGGAGGGCATAATTCTAGATAGCCATCTTTCGATGGATGACTGTGATATTGCATCAATATTAAAAAGCAAGCAAAGACACTCATCTCGATTAATGGCGAGATCTGGGGTTGCGAGTAGCTCCCAACGAGCTAACATCTATCCATACAAAATATGTATTACTTGATAAGTACCGATGGGGAAGGGGGTACCGATCCAGGAACTTTGGTCAGATTGAAAAACTGGGATAGCAAATTAAAAGCGTAAGCGCTGTATGTATCGGCTTTATCAGGGATTGAGTACATACTGCCATCATATGCAATCGTTGCAATTGGTTTTTCCTTGCTATCTTTTTCAATTATCAGAAGAGGGTATTCGCCAAAGCTTTCATAGTCACCATTGGCTAATTGTCTTCTGCCACGCACATAAATATACTCAGGTTTCTCCTGCATTTGCTTGGCGGCTACTTGACCAAGGAAATCAAATATATCTCTAGTTGATCGTAGCTGAATTTTGACAGTTGGTTTTGATAAATCAGAATGAAAATTGGGATTAAATGCAGCAGGGTTATTGGATGCGCCGCATAACATTTGTGCGCCGAATTTATCTATGACAGATTTCTTGTACTGAATTGTGTCAAAACAAAAGCGAGCCATCATAATCGGCTCCTGGAACTGATAGCCTTTGACTCCATTAGTATTAACTGGCATTAACATCACTTTAGACTTATCTTTATTTGCCACATAATTTATGAGTGTTGCATTGGCAAGCTCTTTGTTTCTAAGAATTGGACCGATGGGCATGTTAACGGTAATCATCTCTGTTGTTAGGCCGCCATCGATCAAGCCTCTAAGCTGCTTTTGAAAGTCAATGTATGTTGCCGAAGAGGGGTTGTTGTAAGCAATAATCTTTTCCCCCTTAGGGTTCGCTACTTCAAATCGATCTATGACCATCGTATATAGGAGTTCTTTTGAAATGTGGTCCTTTGTAAATGCAGTCATTGTTTCAATCGAAATGTTGCTGATAAATCCCTTCTGAAATTGCGCATTCTCTAATGAAGACTGGGTGAAGTTAAATGATCTTCCTAAGCTCAAAGAAGCGTAAGGGTTATAGTATTGACCCGTGTTATTTGCTGCCGCAGATAGCAAGCCGCCTGAAGCCCCGCTAGTAGCTCCATACATAAATGCACCAAGCCCAACAGTTTCATTAATATTTCCTGTGCCTACAACAGAAGGGATTTCCAAAAAGCTAAGAGGCATATTTTTGGAAGATCGAATAATGTTTAGTAGCAAATTATTATTTTGGTACTTTTCTAACACTGTTTGATATGTTTGAGACATATCCGAGAAGTCTGGAGAGACTGAGCTACAGCCCGTCAACACAAATGTAATGGTTACCAGTGCGTGTTGCTTCAGGATCTTAGTATTCATATGTGGGTTTATTTTATTAGTATGGTCAGAGGATCAAATGGTCTCATGCATTAATCTGAAGTAGAGCCATAAAATTGCAATGAATAAAACTATTTCCAGGATGATGCGATATGTTTTTCTGGGGAGGCTATTCTTTATGGGCAATGTTGTTTTTGCCTCATCTCCATTAATGTTTCTTTTATTTCTAATGATCGAGTAGGCAAGATAAATAGCGCCAATAATTACAATTAATCCAACAAAATTCATACCCAATCCTTCATTTCATCTCTAGTGATGTTTAAATAGTTTCAGTTATCTCTTCAACTAATGGCGAAGTATCCCTGGCACATAGAAAAGCTGGACGAAAATTCTCTCTGCTTTTAGAGGGCGCATTCGCAACACTATTATAGGTAATGATGGCAACGCGTCGTTGAAACGGGGAGATATTAGAGGGTGATGCGTGGACTATATTTCCATGAAACCAAAGTACCGTTCCTTTTGGACCTGTTGCGGCGACTATACCGTTTTGTTTAATTAGAGACTCCACCACTGATTCATCTACTTGATAGGTTAGTTCTGCGCTAACATCTTGATCCCAACCGCCCCCTTGCTTTGGCATTTTGGGGTCTAAACTTCCCATCTTATGAGATTTTGGAATGACGAATAAGGGTCCGTTGAACTCCGTAATGTCATCCAAAAAGATCATGACGCTAATGATGGAGTCGTTAGGTACACCATCTTTTTCACGCCAATATATGTAGTCTTGGTGCCATGGCCATAATTCACCATGAAATGGTTTTTTGAGGTTAATCTTTAACTGGTGAACATAAACTTCATCATCTAGCAGCGCTTTTGCTGGATATAAGAATCTTGGTGATTTTATGAGCTGCTCGAAAACTCGATCATATAAATGGCATCCATGAAGTGCTCTATATCCTTTCCCGTGCTCTTCAAGAATGTGACCAGGGTATTCTGATTGTTCTAAAAACTCCACCTGATCAGATAGCGCATTAATCTCAGTAGCTGGTAAAAAATTTAGTAGTTTAATAAACCCATTAGCATGGAATTCATTAACTTGGGACTGGGTTATATATTTCATAGTCAATTATCGATTTATATTAATTTAATGTGTCGAATAATGTGATTGGCAATAACTTCGATTGCCGATTTCTGCATCATCGTATTATGTAGCGAATTGATTGAGACCTTATGAACTGTATTCACTGTGTGGTCTGTCCATGAGTAGTGTTGGCCTTGATTCGTTCTATCCTCTTGTTGCGCTTCAAAGAAAATTATTGGCGCCTTACAGATTCTTGTTTTGTGTTTGCGCGTAAGATCAGGGGTGGCTGCCAATTGTTTAAATGCACGCTCTACCCAATCCAGAGGGGTTCCTTCTGGAATCAAGTCTTGTTTCACTAATAATTGCCTTATGAATTCTAAGTGAGAATTGCTAGACTCGCCAAGATCCACGCCGTAGTCTTTTGCAAGCTTTGCAATTGACTGTTCCATTGTCAATCCATCTAGTTCATCTTTTACTTCATAGGTTGATTTGGTATCCAACAGGGCCAACAAGGCAACCTTCTCACCAATTTCTTCAAGTCTGCATGCCATTTCATGGGCTAGGGTGCCGCCTAATGACCATCCCAATAGATGGTATGGGCCATTTTTTTGAACTGTTCTAATAGCTGCAATATATTCATCCACCATTTCGGAGATAGATGTATGTAGCTCTTCGCCATCTTCTAGACCTCTAGCTTGAATTCCATATACAGGGTAATCATCTCCTAAAGCGTTGCTGAGATTTGAGTAAACAGTTCCAATACCACCACCACCATGAATGCAAAATAGAGGCGCATGATTGCCAGATTTTCTTAAAGGCACCAGCGGGGTATATCCCTTGATACCACCATCAACTAATTGCAGAGCGAGACCTGCAGGAGTGGCAAACTCAAATAAGGCTCTTAAAGGTAAGGTAATCGCTGTTTCTTGACGCACTCG
>NZ_LOJI01000001.1 GCF_001595965.1 Polynucleobacter yangtzensis | reverse complement strand
ACGCATACTCACACCCATAGAAGCGGAGCCGCCGGTGAAAGGTCCTGAAACACCCAGTTTGATATCGGCAGCGTAAGCACCGGTTGCAAGCATTGCAGTAGCGGCTACTGCAAAAATGTGACGACGAATGTTCATAAAGTCTCCATGACTAAAAATTGCTAATGAATAAATACTTTTTTATAGGTAAAACACAAACGAACAGTTATCTTACTGTTAATACAAAGGCAAAAAAAGGGGCATCTATTAGGGTTTTACATTAGCTTCTAGGGGAGAAAACTCTTAAGAAAAATGCCGTTTGAGTTTGAGTTCAATGCTTGGCCAAAATAAATTCACTATCAAGCCAGCGATCACTAACCCCGCCGCCTCGATCTTCCATGGGGGCAATGGTTCAGCCAGGAAATAAGCGGCAGCTCCCATGCCAAAGATAGGCACCAATAAGGGTGCAGGCGCCACAACCGCTGCAGGGTGCTTGGAGAGCAACCAGGCCCAAGCCCCATAACCAAAGAGGGTGTTGGCCCAGGATTGCCATAAAACACCAGCCCAAGCCCCCACAGGTGCCATGGCTAATGAACTACTCATGTGACTCCAGCCACCCTCAAATAGATAGGACATGACAAATAAGGGTGGAATAGCGAATCCACTTGCCCAAACTACATAGGACAGCATGTTGATCGAGCCCGCCCTGCGACTAACCGTATTAGCTACCCCCCAGGAGAGACCGGCGAATACGACCAAGGCAAGACCGAGAAAAGTAGTGCTGGCATCAGTGTGCAGCGCAATAACTACCAAACCTACGATGGCCACCAGCAGCGCTATTGTTTGATAAGTTCGCAAACGCTCTTTGGCAAAGAACATGGCAAAGCCGATAGTAAAAAATACCTGCGTTTGAATAACTAAGGAAGCGAGACCCGGGGAGATGCGACCATCGATCGCAAAGTACAGAACTCCGAACTGCCCCACTCCCACTGCAACTCCATAAATACAGAGATTGATCCATGAGACTTTGGGTATGGGAAAGAAAAGTGCCAAAGGCAGAAAAGCAAACGTGTAACGAAGTGCAGCAAATAAGAAAGGCGGAAAAGAATGGAGGGATAACTTAATCACTACAAAGTTAGTACCCCACACCGCCACAATGGCTAGTGCCAGCAATAAATGACTCGCTGGCAATGAGTAGCTTTTTTGCGAAATGTTATTCACGCGTAAGTAGTTCTGCTACGCGTTCTGCAATCATCATCGTTGGCGCAGCAGTGTTGCCTGATGTAATCGTCGGCATCGCTGAAGCATCGACTACACGTAGATGATGAATACCTCTCACACGGAGTTGGGAGTCAAGTACGGCCATCGGATCATCTGCGCGCCCCATCTTGCAAGTACCCACCGGATGAAAGATCGTAGTGCCAATATCACCCGCTGCCTTTACCAGTTCTTCATCGGTTTGGTACTGCACACCAGGCTTGTATTCTTCTGGAGCAAAAGGGGCAAGCGCAGCTTGCTCCACAATCTTGCGAGTTAAGCGCAATGATTCTGCCGCTACTTTGCGGTCCTCATCTGTTGACAAGTAATTAGGACTAATAACCGGTGGCGCTTCTGGATCAATTGAATTGATGTGCACACTACCGCGTGAAGTGGGACGTAAATTACAAACGCTCGCAGTAAATGCATTAAACGAATGCAAGTCTTCACCAAACTTCTCTAAGGACAAAGGCTGCACGTGATATTCCACGTTTGCACTTTTTTGCTCAGGCGAACTGTATGCAAATGCACCGAGCTGTGAGGGCGCCATCGACATCGGCCCAGAGCGCTTCAATACATACTCCAAGCCAATCATCATCTTGCCCCAGAGCGTGTTGGCTTTGGTGTTTAAAGTCTTGATGCCATTGACTTTGTACACCATACGCAATTGCAAATGATCTTGCAGATTCTCACCT
Source organism: Polynucleobacter yangtzensis (assembly GCF_001595965.1). GTDB lineage: Bacteria > Pseudomonadota > Gammaproteobacteria > Burkholderiales > Burkholderiaceae > Polynucleobacter > Polynucleobacter yangtzensis. The sequence continues at coordinate 609,912 of NZ_LOJI01000001.1, read as the reverse complement.
ACGCCTGGTAGATCGGCAATCACTGGGATACCTAATAGATTGAGGTGTGCCGCTGATCCAATGCCAGAGCGCTCCAGAATTTGCACGCTACCAATTGCACCACCACTCAGCAAAACTTCACCGCCCTGCTCAATGGCACACAAGGCCTCACATGTCTGACCATTCTTAATGTACTCAACACCGTAACAATTTTTAGTTACAGGATCAATCTTGAGTTTATTCACTACCGCTTCAGTAATGATGGTGAGGTTGCTACGCTTAGCAGCATCCCTTAAAAATGCCTTTGAAGTATTTAAACGCCAACCAGCACGTTGACTCACATCGAAGTAGCCTACACCAAAGTTATCGCCACGGTTGAAGTCATCAGATGCTGGAATGCCAGCCTGTACAGCAGCATCCTTAAAACGATCCATGATGGGCCAACGCAAGCGTTGCTTAGATACAGTCCACTCGCCACCTTTGCTGTGCCATTGATTAGCAGCACTGTGGTAATCCTCGAATGACATATAACGCTTGAGTGCATTTTCCCAAGACCAAGAATCATCACCCGTTGCTTGCACCCAAGATTCGTAGTCACCTGCTTGACCACGCATATAGATCATGCCGTTGATGGATGAACAGCCACCTAATACTCTGCCCCGAGGGTAAAGCAAAGATCTACCGTTCAGTCCTTTTTCGTTAGCAGTCTTAAATCGCCAATCTGCTCTTGGGTTATCAATGCAATATAAGTAACCAACCGGAATATGAATCCAGATGTAGTTGTCGTTCTTGCCGGCTTCAATCAGCAGGACTTTCTTGCTAGGGTTTTCGGTCAAACGCTTAGCCAACATGCAGCCAGCACTGCCCGCTCCGATGATGATGTAGTCGTAAGTGTTTGTTTGAGTCATGTTCTTAACAAATACCTGTTTTAGTTAATGGTCTCTATTATTTACTAAAATCACTCTTAATACACCAAGTAGTACTTCACAAAGAAATTATCAATATTGATCTAGGTAAGCTAATGCCCTCTGATGAATCAAACTTGAGCCATAAGGAAGTATTTGACCACTTAAGAAGCGCCACCTTTTCGGCTGAAGAAGCTGCAGAGTTTTTAGAAATCTCTATTCCCACTTTGCGAAGATACGTTCAGACTGGAAAATTAAAGCCGTCTTCAATCATTGGCAGAAACCAATTGTTTTCCAGTGCCGATCTGAAGCTATTAAAACAAAAAAACAAGCAAAGAATAGCTAAAGTTCAATACCCGTCTAAAATAGCCATATGCATATTAACGAGAAGAATCGCACTCCAAAGCTAGTTGAGGCTGATGAGGGTCCCAGCAAGTCAGAGCTAAAGCGGCAAATGACCGAACGCCAGAAACTGGCTGAAGTTTTAGCCGCTTTGAGTAGCGATGCCCTCAAAACGATTCCTTTGGATGAGGCCATCAAAGCCGCTATTGCGGAAACCAACAAGATTAAAAGTTTTGAGGCAATTCGTCGTCACAAACAATATCTTGGCAAACTCATGCGCTTTCTGGATGCAGAAGAGTTAGATGCCATTCAGAGACGTTTAGATGCCATTCAGGGTGTTAGCAAAGCTGAAACTGCTAAGCTACATTTTCTAGAAAGCTATCGCGATAGATTGATTGCGAACGACGAAGCATTTACTAAGATGATCGAACAATATCCCGATATGGATATTCAGAATATGCGCACCTTGATTCGGAATGCGCGTAAAGAGAAAGAGCAAAACAAACCGCCTAAAGCTTATCGTGAGATCTTCCGCGTTCTCAAAGATATGGGTCTCTAAGCTTAGCTTGCCTTAGATCTTAAGCTTATTCGCTGGAACTTCTATCCAGCGATAAACATAGTTGGCTGCAATCACGCTAGTTATTACAACTACCAACATTAATGCAATAGCCAATGCGCCACTTTCGTGAGCATACAAACCGGATGCAATGTAGAGCGTGCTTGCCAGCAGGATAAATGCGAAGTGAATTAAGAAAGCGCAATATGAGCGCTGACTTCCCCAGGCAATTGCTTTGCCAATACTCTTTTGAACAATTTCTTTAGGATATTGAGCGTCACCCCATAAGTACAAAGCAAGCGCCACAAACCAAGCGAGAATGTTTCTAAGCCATACCTGCTGAATCGAAGCGGCTGCAATAATCAAGCCAATCAAAATCAATGCCACCTTCGCTAAGCGCTTGATTCTCGGGTCCTCAAAGCGGCTCGCTAAATACGCTAAAACACCTAAGCCGTAGGATCCAATAAAGTAAATGAAATAGGCTTCATAGTCACCAGAGCGATTAAAAAATAATAGAGAGCTCACAGCCAATACACTGATCAACCAAATTAACGCCTGATATCTCGGAAAAGAGACAAACAAGATTGCTAGTACTGAATACAACTGCCAGTCAATTGCGATATACCAAGCTCCAGCAGAAATGGAATCTAAGCCCAAGATTCCTTGGATAAAAAAGAGGTGCGCCAAAAATTGCGCAAGGGTTTCTGATTGGCCAACAAACTCATCGTTGACCCAGAAGCGCGCAATGTAGGCGCAGGCAATAGTAAAAATAAGCGCGGCAGCATAGGGGGCGAATAAACGAAGGTAGCGATTCAATATCAGCCTGAGTAAACCATTGGCGCTAAATTGGATATTGGCATAGCGACTTAAAGACTGAGCCGCAAGATAGCCCGCCATCACCAAAAAGATTTGCACCGCATAACGGCCATACTCAAACAGCCAAGTCATGAGATCTGGAAGAACACGACGCGCATCTTCCGCAATTTGCCCATAACTAGAAAGATGATGCAGGATGATTAATAAGGCCGCAAAGACCTTTAAAGAATCAATCAGAAAAAGCGGGGCTGCTTTCTTCAAAAATTACTTTGACTTGGATTTGCCCATCAAAGAAGCTAGCAAGGGATTTGCACCCGCTAGCTCTTTTTTAGACTTTGCTGCGGCTTCAGCCGAGCCTGGCTTAGGAGACTTAGCAGCGTTCTTCATTCCCTGCGCAGTTTTCAAAGCCAAGTTCTTATAGAGATCGGTTTTTTTCATTGCCATGATGCAGACTTTTTATCCTATATTTCTACTCTATAAATCTATATCAACTAATTTGCTATTAATTTATTTAATTAGTGAGCGTGCTGCTAAGCCCATAAATAATAATGACCAGCCTTGCAATAAGAGCTCAATTGCAATCAACATACCAGGAAGCCAGAGGCTAGATTCAGGATAGCCACTCATGATAAGTACGCCCATCAGAATAGAAAGCGCTGAAGAAACTACTAACCAGAACGATTCGCGGAAGTGACGATGCTGAAATGCAGAGATCAAACGCAAGGCGCCTGTAACAAAAAAGATTGCGGCCAACCAGAGAGTAATTGCTTCAAGCGCAGGAATTGGGAAAGCCCAAGTAAAGATTGCTGCAGCAATATAAAGTGCCGCGAGTACGAGCTGTACACCTACGCTTTTCCAACCGTGTGACTTGAGGGCATGAGCACCTTGCAAGATGCCGCCAGCAAACAAAAAGATGCCCAAGACATTGATCGTTACAAATGAAAACAGTGTTTGACCAGCAATGCCAATCATACCCAGCACGATGAATAAAATGCCTAGACCAATTAAGGCCCCTGGAATCTTGGCGGCAGCACCTAATACTTTTGTGCGGATTTCATTTATTTGTGCTGTGTTGAGTTCGGCCATCTTGTTGCTTTCTAGTGAGGTAATTGCAAAATAGCCTCTACTGTATCAACAAACCCTATTTAACCAAGAATTAAGCTGTTTAGCTGACTCTTAGCCACCCCTTGGGAGAGTGCAGTACAAAAAAGGGTATTCTTTACTCTTTTACAGCCAATCTAATGAGATTGTTAGCAAAGAAAGTTTTAGCATGGACAACACTCTGACCGTTATTTTAGGTATCGTCGCGATACTTTTACCGCTAGTTGTAGGGCGTCTTTACTGGAAACGCTTTGACCATTATTTCGGCAGAGGTGATGAGGTCTACATGGATAGCTTGGAATACTTTCTCAAAAAAATTGGCTCAACTATCTTGATTGCTTTTATTATTTTGTGGATTGGCATCAGCATGGTATTTAACGGCAGCGCCTCATAAAGCTATGGGCGATCAATTCAAGACCATTCTTCTCAAAGCAAAGCTCAACTTTGCAATCCTGGCGTCTATTTTGATGATCGCCGTTTTGGGGAAAATGACCAATCCAGAACTTACGAATAGCATCTTTATTACAGCAGACCAACTCGTCTCTGATCTCTACATCGTATTTATTGCTATTACCTTAGGGGCTTTCGTACCTAATTTTAAGTTGGTGGCGTTTGGCTCGATTGCCGCATTCGTTATTGCTGCAGTTCTAGTGCAGATGGGCGCCTACACCTATCTCACAACTGAGTACTTATTTGCAGTCTTAATTGTGGTGCTAGGCTTTGCTTCTATTGCAAACCTCTACAGGCACTATCGCGAAAACGGGCTTTGATGCCCTAAAAGTTAGCCGCCCTGCTTCTCTAAGTAGGCAAGGTGGATTGACTTCAAATCTTTCAGCTTTTGCCACAACAGTGCTTTAGGCAAATGTATCTGCAAATTTTTGATTGATTTTTCTAGCTTCCCCTCACGAGATAGCAGTTCATCTATGGCCTTCTGAAGGTCTTTATGAATACTATTTCCGTATGCATCAAATGACTTCTCAAGAGCATTTTTTAACTCTGCTTTTTCTGGGTTAAGCATTACCAAATCAATAAGATCTCTACTAAAAACTGCCTCATCATTCCATCGATCGGAATTAGCCAATAATTTACTGGCAAGCAAATCCATTCTTGTTAGCGTAGTAATGCCTTCGATTTGATCTTGGGGGTCCGGTTTCTCAAAAGCAATCCTCCCCTCCAAGACGATCTCAAATTTCACCCGCACGTCTCCAGATTGAATGACCGAGCGAATGCCGTACTGATCGGCCTTAATATCTCTGGCCAAGATTAATTTGGCTCCATTTTTGGCAATCGCATAAATACCCTGAGAATCCGTTAGCAAATTCCGCAACTCTCGATAATGCTCTTTATCAGAGATCAGAAAATCAATATCAACAGACTCGCGATATTCATCTTGCGACAAAGCAATTGCTGTGCCGCCACCAAAATAACAATGATGATCTCTCAGCAGATCTCCATTGATCTGCCGAAGAATATCTGCAATAACCTGGTGGTGTTTCTTTTAAACAAGTAATTGCTCCATGCCTCTTGTATCAACCAATCTTTGTATCAACGCTCGCTCATGTCTTTGCAGATTATCCAAATCCAAGAAGCGCTTATTTCGCTCATAGATCGATACCGCTTCAGCATCAGTTAAATACTCGTCATCTTTTAGCTGCCACGCTAAGGCTTTTAGTTGCGGAAAGTCTTTAATCCGAATATGAGGCATTTCAGAATTCTGAACATAATCTTTAGTAGCCTCTCCCTGAAGGGAGCCTAAAGGCATCAAAGCTAAATGCAAACCGAGCGCCTCACAAACCTGCAAATAAGCGCCCATGCTGACACTAGGCTCCCCCTTTTCAATGCGATGCAATGTCACTCTTGAAATGCCCGCTACTTCAGCACAAACCTGAGCGCGAATCCCCAAAACCTTTCTTCTAGCCGTTATTTGGCCACCCAAACGCAGAAGAGAAGGTGGGTTCTGAGTGGCTTTTTTGCCCAGGAAATCATTCATAATGTTTCTTATTATATACATTAATTAATAATTGTAAATTATAAGAAACATATTTAAATAACCGCCTCCCAGACACTACCACCATGACCAGTTGGCATCATGCCTGTGGCGAGCCTCAAAAATGGGGTCCGCCAAACCCATCAACCAAAGCCTCATGACTCGGTTATTTCTCGTTCTGCGACGATGCTCAAACGCCTTCCGATACCAGCGGGGCGCAGAGCTACCCATAGTGACTTGTGTATCTGAATGAAAGATCGCAATTGCTTTTCGACCGGCTACAGATTTAGGGCTATGACGAATAGTAGATCCGCCACTAAAAAAGGCCTTCCAGTCTTTCAAGACCCAAGCATATTCATGTTGTTGATTTTTGCGTCTATAAGTTCTCGACATGAAAAACTCCTCATACTTTTATTAATTAGTTACATCATGTCGAGCTCCTTAGTGAAATTGGGAAATTGCTAGGCAATAAAAAACGCAGTCATGCTTAGTGACTGCGTTTATTTTAAAGAATTGTAAAACCCTATTCAAATGATGGGGCTGGGGTAAAAAATTTTACAAGCTACTAATGACGATTTTGCATGTTATGAACTCTGCACATTCATTCAATCTTTAGCAAAACTAATACTGGTTTATTTATTTCCCACTAACGATACCGGTAAGATATTGATTGAGCGGCTCGCCTACTTTGCCTGCAGCATAGTCAGACACATGGGCTCCGTAAGAGTACATTCTTCTACCCTCTTTTTGATATGAGCACACACCCTCTTCTTTAGAACAAAGATAAGGTGTTGCATCAAATACATACACTGCATTTGGGTGAGCCAAGGCAAGCTTGTTTAGTACTGCTCGGTACTTTGCTGTAAATGCTAGATATTGATCAATTGGCATTTCACAGGCTGGCTCAATCTGATTAAAGTTATCCAGAACAGAAATTCCTACTTTGCGATGAAAGCAATCTTGCGGCGCCGCTAGGTGTGGATTGTCTACCAGTAACACTACTTTTTTATGGTTACTAATGAGTTTAGTGACAACACTATCTAGACCTTTATAAGCCTCGGCTTGGTCGTATTCACTGGCATCAGCCATAGAAGGCAAAAGACTGTTGCTTGAGAACGTGAGGAGTACCACTTTGATATTGGGATTGGCGATCAGCTGCTCAACCGCTTTATCGGTATATACGGAATCTTTAGCGGATACATTCTGCCGAGCATTTGAGAGATAAGGTCGCATATTCTGGGGGCCGCCAGGCCCATTAATAGTGAGCCAGCGATATTGCGGTACTGAGGTACGAATCAAGCCAGGCCAGAGTGATGTCGCGTGACTATCGCCTATCAATGCAAACTGCGCAGGCTCACGCCGATCTTGCAAACAGCTGGCAAAGAAATGATTGAGGCTCGAGTCAGATAGTCCACAACCATCTTCCTGAAATCCACCATTACCACCATCTTCACCAGAAAACTCAAATTGAGTGATTTGATTGAGCGGTCTTTTTTCAAAGCCATTTTTACTGAACACTAAGGCACAAGCTAAAACGATAGCCATACCTAAAAGCAATACCAATGCTTTCTGTTTGACGGAGTCGTTATTGCGCAGCGGTTTCTCAATGAACAGATACGTGAGCCAAGCAAGAAGGACTGACAAAGCAACCAGCATCAATCTTTGCACAACAAATACTGGACCCCAGATCTGAGCGTATGAGAGCAAGATCCAATGCCATAGATATAGTGGGTAGCTAATTAAGCCCAATGCCACCATCGGGCGGCTAGCCAAGAAGTATTGATTAATCCAAGCGCGTGGACCCGCAGCAATCAATAGTGTTGCGCCCAATACAGGCAGTAGCGCGAGTCAAGCTGGAAAGCGGCTATGCGCATAGGTCACCGTCACGCCAACAACGAGCATCGCAAAGCCCAAGATTGATACTATTTGTGGCAGCGAATAGCTTGCCCAGCTAGGAAGTTGAATTCGCCCTGCACCATTTCGACTTGAAGCAAGGTTTGCAATATATGCGCCCGTCAACAACTCCCAAAAACGCGATTGAGGTGAGTAGAAATCCAATACCGGTGAGTGATGAGCATAATCAATATTGATCGCAAATGATATTACCCACAACGCCACAATCAGAATGTCAATGCGCAGCTTGCACTTATATCCCAGCCATAGAATTAAAGGCCAGATGATATAAAACTGCTCTTCAATGGCTAGGGACCATAAATGCAAGAGTGGTTTCTCTACAGCGCGACTATCAAAATAACCAGCCTCACTGAGATAAGTGAAGTTGGAGAAAAACCCCACCGCTGAAATAAGATGTTTACCGAGGATTTGTAATTCAGATGGGAAAAGAAAAATCCATCCCAGTAGAATCGAACTTGCCAATATCAATAGCAACGCCGGAAAGATCCGAATGATGCGTTTGCAGTAGAACCAAACAAAACTAAATGTATTGGTGGAGAGCCCCTTCAAAATGATTGAAGTGATCAAAAATCCCGAAATGACAAAAAAGATGTCGACACCAATAAACCCGCCATGAGCCCACTTGGGAAAGGCGTGATAGATGAGCACCAGCAAAACTGCTAAGGCTCTCAATCCATCAATATCTGGCCTATAAGCCAAGATATGGGTGCTGTTGTGGGTATCTTTCAAAGACGACTTGGGTGTCAAAAGTTCTAATAATCATTGAGAATACACAAAAGGAGCCCCAGATTGTGGCTATGGTTGGCGGGGTTTTTAGCCCCAGGCTTCGTCCTATATAAAATATGGCTTAGAAGGCTATTACCCGCCTATTTTTTATCTAGAAATCCAATAAACATTACATTTTGTGTAGCCGTTTATTTTTGCTGTATTCGCAGCCATTTAAAGCTAGAAGCCCACTTGAGCAGCTCTGGAGCACGGCAAACACCCTAAAGAGACCATGTAAAAAAAAGGGGGGTAATGCTGGGGCTTTACAAAAAGGAAGCAATAAAAAACCAGCAAAACAGGGTTTTTGGGTGCCTAAGTGGAAATACTGATGTCTTTTTGACTAACTGCAGCTAAATCCTAGAAAAATTTGTATTGCTCTAATTATTGAATTACAATTAATTTTGTATATACAAATTCATTAGGCTACGAATGAAAAATTTAATAATTAGCGAGCAGGTGTTAGCTCACATTTGGGATAAGCATCAAATACGAAGAGTGGATGTAGAGGAGTGCTTCTTTAATCATATTGATAACAGGTACATTGAGGATGATAGGGCCCACAATAAGACAAACCCGCCAACCTATTGGTTTATTGCAGAAAATCACCAGTGCGTAAAACTAAAGGTAGTTTGCGTTTTCAAGGCTGGTAATGTGTACTTAAGAACGGCATATCCACCAAATGAAGTAGAATTAAGTATATACAAAAACGCTAAGTAATCGCTAAATTTATTTAAAATGAGGACACAAATGAGCACCAAACAAGTTGCAACTGAAATTGCAGACACTCCAGAGGCGTGGGAGAACGGTGAGCTTGGTCAAAGCCTAGATCACGCAGTCGTTGCTTCTAGCAAGGTTGCCTCTGAAATGGATGAGGCCCTTGGATTGCAAATGATTTCGATTCGGTTAAATAAGGATTTAATTGATGCGCTTAAGCTTTTAGGCGTGAAATATGAAATGGGTTATCAGCCACTAATGCGTGAGGCGTTAAAGCGCTTTGTAGAGGGGGAATACAAAATGATTGCTCAAGAACAGCTTGAGCGACAAAAAGCCGAAAAGAAAAGGGCCGCAACACAAAAACTAGCAAAAGTCGCATAAATCAAAAGCCCCAAAAGGGGCTTTTTTCTTGGCTTAAATTACACATCTGAACAGGAACAGGATAAATAGCCTGGAAAACCTAAATAATCTATATGCATTTAAGTTATATAGGATCAATTTTTCAGTATTTTGAGGAATATTGAAAACCCATGACAATCCATACCTATGTATAAATATGATGCTATCGATCAAACCCTTGTAGATCAACGGGTTGCCCAATTTCGTGATCAGGTTGCCCGCCGTTTGGACGGCAGCCTGGCCGAAGAAGAATTCCGTCCTTTGCGTCTGCAAAATGGCCTGTATCACCAACGCCATGCATACATGCTTCGCGTTGCCATTCCTTATGGCTTATTGAGCGCTAAACAACTGCGCACACTCGCCCTCATTTCTGAAAAATATGATCGTGGTTATGGTCACTTCACTACCCGTCAGAACATTCAGTACAACTGGGTCACGCTAGAAGACACTCCGGATATTTTGGCTGAGCTTGCCAAAGTAGAGATGCATGCTATTCAAACTTCAGGCAACTGTATTCGCAACATTACGAGTGATGCCTTTGCAGGTGTTGCCGCAGATGAATATGTTGATACTCGTCCGATTTGCGAACTCTTACGTCAATGGTCAACACTGCATCCAGAGTTTGCACACTTGCCACGCAAGTTTAAGTTTGCAGTCAATGGCGCCAAAGAAGATCGCACGGTATTGCTTTGCCATGACGTCGGTATTGAGCTCAAGAAAAATCCCAATATCAACAATGGTGAACTAACCGCCGATATTTACGCAGGTGGCGGCATGGGTCGCACCCCTATTTTGGGCTCCCTCATTAAACAAAGCTTGCCTTGGCAATTACTCCCAAGCTACCTCACTGCATTGCTGCGCGTTTACAACCGCTTTGGCCGCAGAGACAATCTTTATAAGGCTCGTATCAAGATCTTGGTAAAGGCCTTAGGCCCAGAAGAATTTGCCCGCCAAGTGGAAGGTGAATGGCTACACCTCAAAAATAGTGATGACAACTTTACTCAAGCAGAGTGGGAGCGTGTTGCCAAGCACTTCACTAAGCCTGCATATAAAGCTTTACCTGCTTTGACAACAGAGCAAGTGATTGCAATAGCAATTGATGCTGACCAAGCCATGCAAACTGCCTTTGCAAAATGGTTAGAGCGTAACGTCAAACCACATCAGGTGCCTGGTTACGCTAGCGTGATTTTGTCACTCAAGCCTCATGGCACGGTTGCGCCTGGCGATGCTACTACTGCACAGATGCTAGCGATTGCTGACCTTGCTGATCAATATAGCTTTGGTGAATTACGCGCCACTCACGAACAAAACTTGGTACTAGCGGATGTTGAGCAAGCTAAACTGTATGAGCTCTGGCAAGAAGCCAAAAAACAAAAGGTGGCCCTGCCAAACGTGGGCTTGCTCACTGACATCATTGCTTGCCCTGGTGGTGATTTTTGCTCCCTGGCTAATGCCAAGTCTTTACCGATTGCTAAAGCCATTCAAGAACGTTTTGATGATCTAGATTACTTATTTGATTTAGGCGATATCAGCTTAAACATTTCTGGATGCATTAATTCGTGTGGCCATCATCATGTGGGCAATATCGGCGTACTCGGTGTCGATAAAGACGGTGAAGAGTGGTACCAAATCACCCTGGGCGGAGAGCAAGGCAACAATGCCGCCATTGGCAAGGTGATTGGCCCGTCTTTCTATGCCGATGAGATTCCGGATGTGATGACCAACATCATCAATACCTACGTCAAAGAGCGCACCGAAGATGAATCCTTTATTGCTAGCTATCGCCGTCTTGGTGTAACGCCTTTCAAGGAAGCTGCTTATAAAAATAAGAAAGAGCACGCTAAGAAAAGCAATGCAGAGGTAGAAAGTAACAGCGCTACTGGAGTGACACCATGAGTCAAGCAGAAGCAAATACCAACACCATTGCTGCGCACGAGCAGATTCTGCACTTCCCCAAAGGTGGCAAGCCAACACTAGCCCCAAATGAATGGCAAATCTGGAATGGCAGCCAAGATGAAGGTGGCCTGCCAGATTTAGAGCATGGCGCTCATAATGTATTGGTGCCATTTGCTTGGTGGATACAGCACCATAAGGAAGTAGATGTTCAATCTAAAGCTAAAGCTGGCCAAATTGGCGTCTGGTTTGCTGCCGATGACGATATTCTGAAGCATGCGGAGTTGATTGAAGAAGGTAAATCGGTTTGGCCTTTAGTGGCAGCACACTTCCCAATCTTTAGAGATGGTAGAAGTTTTAGCACTGCAGCCCTCTTGCGTGATCGCTTTACCTGGACTGGTGAGATTCGCGCGATTGGTGATGTACTCATTGACCAACTCTTGCAAGGTGCTCGTGTTGGTTTTGATAGTTTTGCCTTGCGTCCAGACCAGAGCTTAAATGTTGCGATCAAACAATTCGATTTGTTCTCTGTTACCACCCAGAATAGCTGGCGCAATAAGAGAAGCTTTCTAGTCACCCATTAAGAGCGCAAGAAACCATTTTCATGAAAAGTAATTTCCCAAGTCTCGGTAAAGTCTATTTGGTTGGTGCTGGCCCTGGCGCAGTTGATCTGATTACTGTGCGTGGTGCGAAGTTACTAGCCAAAGCAGATATCGTTTTCCATGACGCATTAGTTGACCCTGAGATGTTATCCCTGTGCCCACAGGCAGAACATGTCGCCGTTGGTAAACGCTGCGGCAAGCTGTCTTCTGCTCAGCATTTCATTAATAAGCGCTTAGTGGATGCCGCCCAAAAACATCAAGTGATTGTGCGCCTTAAGGGTGGTGATCCTATGCTCTTTGGGCGTGCCGATGAAGAAATCACCGCTCTCAAACAAGCGGGGATTGAGATAGAAGTTGTACCTGGCATTACCGCCGCACTAGCGGGGGCAGCTAGCCTACAGCAATCCTTAACCCTGCGCGGGGTGAGTAGAAGTGTCGCTTTTATTACCTTGGCGCAAGGCACAGACAATACTAATCAATTGAAAGCCGATGAAAGTTATTCGGGAAATAATCAAACCATCAACCCAATAATCAACCCCGTCACCAATCCCAACGCAGATACTTTGGTGTATTACATGGGACGCAAAGATGCATCGCAGATTGCAAGACAATTGATTCAGCAAAATCAACCTCACCAAGCCACTACACCGGTGCATATTTTAGAAGCGGTTTCCACCCCAAAAGAAAGACTATGGAGTAGCACCCTTCAAGAGTTAGCGGACGGTAAAGCAGATGATTGGTTTGATAGCAGCTCGCCTGCACTGATTATGATCGGTGCAGCCTTAAGTCATTCCAGTGAAAATTTAAAGAGCTCTAGCCCCGAAATCCACAATAGCCTGCAAGACTGCCAAATCCTCGCCAACAGCCGGCGTCGCGCTTAAAGCAATTGCTGGAAATTTAGCTCTACATGCATCTAGCAGCACTGGGAAATCATTACGCAAATGACCACCTTGACCAAAAAAGACCGGCACAACGGTGATTTGCGTGGCGCCACCAAGACTTAGAGCACTCACAGCCTCTTCTAAGGATGGTTGCATCATTTCTAGGAAAGCGAGCTCTACAGGGACATTAGCGTTTTGAGAGCGCCATAGCTGAGCTAAGCGATCAAATGGCTCACGCCAACGCACATCACGGGCACCATGGCCAAAGAGGATGATTGCTTTCATTTTGATGAATTCTTCAGAAATCGCTATAAAACAGATTAATCATTGGATAATTAAGTCATATTAATTGCTTTTCAAGATATCCGTTTATTTTGATAAGTAACCATTCCCAAGATTATTTACAAATTAATTATTTATATCATTGGCGCACATGACAACATTACTTAGTGAGCTTAGCGGTCAAACCTGGTTTGTTGCCTTGATGGCAGTAGCACTTATTGGCGGCGTACTTTCAGCCGTGCACCATGCCGAGGTAGTTGCTCATAAAACAGGTGAGCCTTACGGCGCTCTCATCCTAGCCATTAGCGTCACCATCATTGAAGTCTCTTTAATCATCTCGATGATGCTCTCAGGTCACGATGGCTCGCAGTTCATTGCTAGAGATGCCGTCTTTGCAACTGTGATGATTGTGATTAATGGTGTGATTGGTTTATGCATCTTTATTGGCGGCCTTCATCATCATGAAATGACTTTCCGAAACGAAGGCACCAACTCTGCATTAGCAGTACTCACCGCATTGGCTACATTCATTTTGGTAATGCCAATTGTGACTACCAGCACACCTGGCCCAGACTTTACTAAGAGTCAACTGGCTTTTGCGGGCATTGCCTCTTTTGCTCTTTATGCAGCGTTCTTATTCTTTCAAACAGTCAGCCATCGCGACTACTACCTACCCAAAGCGGAAGATAAGAAAACCGACATTAACTTTCATGCGCAAAAGCCAAGCAATCTCAAAACCGCTGTCAGCGTTGCATTGCTCATTCTGTCTTTGATTGTGGTTGTGGGTCTTGCCGAGTTATTGAGCCCTGCGATAGAAGCAGGTGTTAAAGCAGCAGGAGCACCCAAAACGATTGTTGGTATTGCGATTGCGATGCTAGTGCTCTTGCCAGAAGGTTTTGCGGCTGTGAGAGCCGCCAAGGCAAACCGCCTTCAAAGCAGCCTGAACTTAGCTTTGGGGTCAGCGCTAGCGAGTATTGGACTATCCATTCCGACAATTGCAGCAATTGCTATTTTCTTTAACTTGCCTTTAAGCCTTGGTATTAGCGATTTAAATATGACGCTGATGTACCTGACCTTCTTTATTGGGGCGCTCACGCTGGCTATTGGCAGAACCACCCTATTACAAGGTGTGGTGCACCTAATTATCTTCTTTGAGTATTTATTTTTAAGTTTGGTGCCTTGAGCCAATCCTTAGCGAAAATCTCAATCTGCTGAACTGTCACATGATCAATCGAGAAAATAACCGGGAAATAACTAAAACAACCATATTAGTATTTATAATGGATTTATGCTCAGTTTATTAGCGGCCTTTTTTACCTCCTTTCTTGTCACAATCCTGATTCTTTGTACCCAAAAATTACATGGGGTAATTAGTGGAGATCAAGACTTTAGTGGTCCACAGAAATTTCATACGGCGGCCGTCCCAAGAATAGGTGGATTGGCCATTGGGCTCGGTCTTTTTGTCTCCATTTCAATAAACCATCAAAGTAACGTTGATGGAATGGGAAAAATTCTCATGCTATTTTGCGCAATACCCGCTTTTGGTATTGGCTTAACAGAAGATCTAACCAAAAAAATTAGTGTTCGCATTCGCCTCATTTTTACCGCCTTTGGCGCCTTACTTACCTGCCTCTTTTTGAATGCACAAATCACCAGACTAGATTTTCCTGGCATTGATTTAGCGCTCACAGTGCCAGCCATCTCAATAATTTTTACTATTTTTGCTATCACCGGATTGGCCAATGCTTATAACATCATCGATGGCTTTAATGGCTTATCCAGTATGGTGGGCATCATCACCCTGATAGCCATTGGTTACATAGGCATCAAATTTGATGACCCATTCATATACTTTTTGAGTTTTTCAATGGCCGCCGCTATCTTGGGCTTTTTCTTACTCAATTACCCAAAGGGTCTCATTTTCCTTGGAGATGGCGGCGCTTACCTGATTGGATTTTGGATTGGGACTCTAAGCATTCTTCTCGTCAATCGACATCCAGAAGTTTCGCCATGGTTTGCGGTAATGGTCAATGCTTACCCAATTATGGAAACGCTATTTACGATTTACAGAAGAAAATTTCACCAAGGCAAGAACCCAGGGCACCCCGATGGAATACACATTCATTCGCTAATATTTAGAAGAATTCTTAATCACTCCTCTATCAAAAATGAATTGGATTGGTTTAATGCTAATTCTAAGACGGCCCCCTACCTTTGGATCCTTAGCACATTAGCGATTGTTCCAGCAGTATTATTTTGGGAATCAACCCCATTTCTTGTCGCCAGCTTCGCTGTGTTTACTATTTCTTATATTTGGCTCTATAAGCGTATAGTGACATTCAAAACTCCCTACTGGATGCATTTTTAAAGCGCTAAGAAATATTTCAGAAGCGTTTTCAATAAAAAATATAACATGAGTAGCGCTTCCATTATTTAATCGCCATCAAAACGCGAAGAATTTGCCAAATTAGGATGATCACTAAAAAAGAGGCAATCATTAGGAATCTTAGCTCAATTCGAAATAGCTTCACTCGTTTATGGACATACTCTATCGACAGCATCGCACCCCCTCAGATTTTGAATCCTCCAGCCTAAAACAGGAATTGATTTATGAATGTCAGTCATTGCTGAAAAAGATGTATGAGATTGCCCGATCCCATGCCATTCTTTGGGTAGCACCACACATCACAACGCGCCCCTTGCTTCGCCCATGAGCTTGCCAAGCACCTTACGCCCCAGTGCGATCAGCATCCCCAAGAAGAGTCCACCTAAGAGGCCTGCCGCAAGGCTAATCGCCTTTTTAGGAGAGACGGGTTTGTCTGAGGCATAGATCGGGGCATCGAGGCGTGTGCCGCGGCTCTTGACCGAGTTAATGAGATCGAGCATCTTTTCGCGGTCGGTCAAAAAGTAAGAGAGCTCATCGCGCGCGGATAAGTAAGCCGCCGACATGGCGCTACCCGACTGGTCAGCCCTAGCGATCAACTTTCGGGCCGCCTCGATGCGCTCGTTGTCCGCGGCTAGCTTGAGCTTGGCTTCTTCCACAAATACTTGGGAAAACTCTTCTTGCATTCGGTTAATTTGCGTGAAGATCGCCTGGGCGCAGCTTGCAGCAAATTGCTGGCTGGGGGCGAGGATTTTGAGCTCTACGGTATTGGCGACGCCTTTGGGGATGGCTAGTTTTACTGCCTTAGAGAGTGCTAGGGCAGCTTGTGGTCTATCTTGGTAGCCACAGCTACGGATAACCTGCTCAGAGTAATTGGTGGGGAACTGCATGCGCGCGATCAGGGAGATCGGATCCTCGACGTTCGTGCCAAAAGGGTTTGCGGGGTTCACTTGGGAGATTTGCGCCATGCGGATTTGGGCGCTGGCCTCGTACATTGGGGGCGTTACCACGAGGTAAGTTATTGCACCTATCAGGCCCAATACTGCAAAAGCGCCGATGGTTTTCCAGGCGCTTTTGAGAAAGCATAGGATGTCAACGAAGGAGATTTCAGAATCACCGGGGTCGTTCTGCTGACTGCTTGAATGGGAAAATTGCATTTTAATATTTGGAGCTCTTTTTATCTAAGTTTGCTGCTTTGCAGCATCATTGATATTATTATAAAAGATATATAAATTGACTTAAAAAACTCGCTGATATCTGAAAATATTTAAGTTCTACTTAACTCCTTGGTTTTCGCAAAACCCTCATTTTGTTGCAGTCTACCCCCCATCCCCTTGAAACCATCTACTCAATTTAATTACGCCAGCGCTCTTTGCCTTATTCCGTTAATTCTAGGGCTTGGGGTGTATCCACTCCTTGGACTTGGCTTAGCTCTTAGCGCCTTCACGATAACCAATCTAGGTTTCGAACCATTTTGGCAAAACAAGCGACGCTTATGGAATTGGCCAGGATTTTGGATTTTTGCCGGGCTTTTAATCGTGTTTGCATGCTGCTACCGTGGTTTTTATATCCCCTATCATCCCGAAATCCTAAAAATGCCTTGGGGCTATTTCAGTGTTTTATTCACTTTATCCGCCCTTACGATATTTTGGGTTAGCTGTCTTAGTAAAAATAGTGACCTTATTAACTTCATTTGGTATTTTTCTTTTGGCGCACTTTTATTCTGCCTTTTTACTATTGGCATCACTGGACTTTTAGCAAAACCACCCTTTTATGGCCGTGTAATAGACATTCGTTATCTCATTACAGGATCAACTCAATACATCAACACCCCTGGAATTGCCAACCTACTCTGCCTTTTCCCAATTGTTTTTATATCTGGTTTGATATTAAATTCAAACCTAAGACCTCGGTGGTTTTGGCCAATTGGCGTCATCGGATTAATCCTTTCCCTCATATCAGCATTAGCCATTGGGCAACGCTCTTACTTTGTTGTTTGTTTTTTGATGGCCCCCGTCATTGTGAGCATTTTTTTATTGCTGATTAGAGCATGGCGGCCAAGCTTGATATTAATAACTTTATTGGCGATTTATCCATCCCTATTGTTAATAGATAAATTACTAGGCATTCAACTCTTGCATCGCCCCGTCAACCGAAACTTGCTAAGTGATGCTCGATTTGAAATGTTTCAATTTTGGACCAATCATTTATTTGCTAATCCTTTCCAAAGGATTGAGGTTGGGCCGCCGCCATGGGATTCATTGCAATGGTTCCATAATTTCTTTGCCGATATTCATAGACTCTCTGGATTTTGGGCGCTGCTAGCTGCTGTAATTTTGGTTGCTTATATTTTCTACAGAGTGCTGTGCGTCATCTCAAAGGAGCAAAGGATTGGACTCTTTCTGATGGCTGTTGCTATTCCAAACTTTTTAATCATGAATACCTCGGTTGTGCCTGAGGGTGAAAGACAACCATTTTTGCTATTGCTAGCAATTGGTGCAATTTCTGAGGTCATACTTGCAAATCTAAAGCACGCTTCAAGCACTAAACCCAACAACGACCTCATCAATTCCAATCCAAAATAAGCTTGGCCGCGCATTTGGGTTGCTATATAAGTGGTGTGACCATGAGATATTTGTGATAATTGGCTTCTATGGGCACATCATCTGGTCAATCAGGGCATATTCGGCAATTTAGCAGCGAGCTCTCCTCGCTTAATCGCATCCTGGATGCCGCGCTCATCTGGCTTAGTCTTAAAGTTTTATGTCACATCTACCCTATTGATTCTTCTCAGGAAGATTTATATCAATATCTTTCCGCAATTAGCGCCGTCTTATTTTTGCTGGTTGCTGAATTTCGATCCGTATATCGCTCAGCTCGCTTAGAAAGTTATCTGCAGATTGCCGGAAAAATTATTGGGTCATGGCTTATCGTTGCCTTCCTATTAATTGCTCTAGCATTCCTAACAAAGTCATCAAGCGTTTTCTCTCGAGTCATTATTGTTAGTTGGCTAGTAATGACTCCCATTCTATTAATCGCAGAACGTTTAGCAATTTATTTAGGCTTACGCCTCATGCGCACCCAAGGAGCAAATGCCAGAACTTACATTATTTACGGCAACGCTGAAAATGGTCGCTTGCTTCAGCAAAAAATAAACCAAACACCTTGGACTGGGCTAGCACACACTGGAACCACTGAGGGCTATGAAGAACTACTAGAACGCATCAATCAAAAACACATTGATTATGTATTCATTACAAACGCAGAAAAAAATCCAGAGGCTACTCGCAGAGTTATTAGTGGCTTGTCAGACTCCACCGCTTCTGTCTATATCGTTCCCCAACTGTTTTTGTATAACGCTTTTGATGCTGGCTGGGTAACACTAGGCAATATCCCCATGATCACGGTCAATGATCACCCGTTCTATGGGAGTTATTGGCTCTTGAAAAAGCTGGAGGATATTGTTCTTGGAAGTATTATTTTTTTATTTGCCCTCCCCCTCATGTTGGTTATTGCAATCGCCGTTAAGCTCAGCTCCAAAGGCCCCGTATTATTCAAGCAACGTCGGTATGGCCTAAATGGCGAAGTCATTCAAGTCCTCAAATTTAGAACGATGAAAAGCATGGATGATGGCGCGGTGATAATTCAAGCATCGAAAGATGATCCACGCATCACCACTTTAGGCCGCCTCCTAAGAAAAACATCTCTAGATGAATTACCTCAATTTTGGAACGTACTGCAAGGCACCATGTCAATAGTTGGCCCCAGACCTCATGCTATTGCTCACAATGAAGAGTATCGGCAGTTAATTGAAGGTTACATGCTGAGACACAAAGTTAAACCCGGAATCACAGGTTGGGCACAGGTCAATGGCTTACGTGGCGAGACAGAAACCCTAGATAAAATGAAATCTAGGATTGATTACGATCTTTACTACATTAATCATTGGTCTATCTGGCTTGATCTTAAGATCATTTTTATGACGGTCTTTAACGGCTTTACCGCTAAGACCGCATACTAAATTACGCGAACTACATTAGCGCCGTATTAATTTTTTTAGACGGTCTGGTCCATTTTTGCCAAATAAAAAAAGCGCTGCAATATTTTGCAATGCCTTATTAATATGCTCTGAACGACGTGTATTAATAAGACGTGGATTAAGAAAAATACTAAAACCTGCTTTTTTAATACCCTCGCTCAATACAACATGCTCGCAAATTTCTACACCAGCCTCCGTAATGCCAGCATATCTTGAAGAAATAATCGCCTCTCTTTTATAAATCGCAAGGCCGCCAAAGGCTGCATCCACCTCAATCCATTCTGCATTTTTAGGGATTGTAATCATCCGAGAGTAAACTGCGTCATAGTAGGCAACAAAAGCTCTTACCTTTAAGCTCAACATATAACGATATTGCTCGTAACAATCATTAGGCGACCAAAATGGATGCCTAATGGTCCACACATCGTAATAAGGTCCGTCTTGATTGGCAGTACAAACGTCCCAGTCATCACGCTCCCAGCAGCTATCAATTGAAGCAGGTGTAAGGTGCGTATTCATTCCATCAAAATCCGAGACTAGGACATAGTCAATATTGCGATACTTCTCTTGCGACCGAATCGCCTCTAAAAAAGTATTGCGACAATATGCAAGCCGATCGGTTCTTATAGGCATCTGATCGCGCAAAGTACCTACGGTCATAAAATCGAAATTGGTTATTTCATTTTTCAGACCCTTTAATACATCTACCGTCTGATCATCACTATCAGACTCAACCAATAGCCAACTAACATTGTGAACACCTGCCAACGCATCTTGAATTTTTTTCACGTCACTTTTGACGTGATTTGCGCAATTTCGGACTACGCCTGCCACTAAAAAATTGCTATCTGATTTTTTCTTATGAGCCAATAGGTCCACCTTGTTCGCTAGGATTAACGCTGTAAATATAGCGGCGCTTTCTAGTATTTTACTTTCTACGTGGATCTCTTCATAAAAGCGCCCACAAAAAACCTCATTCAAACAATATCTGCATATTTTGAACCGAATTTATAGACATTTGGGCGGATAAATAACGGCGTGTACACTTAATAACCTAGCTTAATCAATAACATGATGTCCGACTCCTACACCCCAAACCGTCAAACCGCACCGGTAATAGGTCTAAATGTTGATATTGGCAATATGAGCAATTTAAGCCGCGCCATTTTTAACATCAGCAAAAGCCCTATGGCGCATTCTTATGTATGTGTTGCTAATGCGCATATGCTGACCCTAGCAAGACAAACGAGCGATTTTAAGGAAGTGCTTAATAACGCATCACTAGTTGTTCCCGATGGAATGCCTTTGGTTTGGACTCAAAGGCTAAAAGGGTTTAAGAATGCTGAGCGTGTTTGCGGCCCAGATCTAATGCTGGAGTTATGCGAGCAAGCTTCATTGCATGATGGATCCATCTACCTGCTAGGCGGAAACTCTAGTACGTTAAGCCTGCTTTCCGAGAAACTTTTGAACTTATTTCCTGGCTTACGAATTGCCGGCATGCATGCTCCAGCCGCATTACCTGAAAGGCCAACCATTGATGAAGAATTAATAAGGAAGATTAATAATTCTGGTGCAAATATTCTATTTGTAGGTCTAGGCTGCCCGAAACAAGAGTATTGGTGTGCAACGCATGCCCCATACCTTCGACCCATTGCAATTGGAGTTGGTGCAGCATTTGATTTTCATGCGGGCACAAAAAAGCGTCCTCCAGCGCTTATTCAAAGCTTAGGGCTAGAGTGGCTTTACCGCCTACTATCTGAGCCAAGACGACTCTGGAAACGCTATCTCACAACAAACACGTCCTTTATTTACTACTCGCTTTTGGACCTTATAAAGCACAAAAAATGACTTTTATAGCCTAGCCAAGCATTTCTTCCAAATTGAAATCGTGTTTTATGGGTCCTTGCGGTGCTATGTCCATGAGCGCCAAGCTG
This sequence comes from Polynucleobacter yangtzensis, assembly GCF_001595965.1. Lineage (GTDB taxonomy): Bacteria > Pseudomonadota > Gammaproteobacteria > Burkholderiales > Burkholderiaceae > Polynucleobacter > Polynucleobacter yangtzensis. Next base: position 588,420 of record NZ_LOJI01000001.1, on the reverse strand, counting down.
CCTAAGCTTTAAAACCCAGAAGTCCCTGAAGCTTACGAATTCCGCGTCGAATAATTGATTTGGTAAATAGACGTTTTGATGAGTAATGGTCCGCCTCTTTATTAACCTCCAATAAAGAGGGATGGGTTAAGGGAAACTCTAGTTTTCCAGTCTTCATATCTGAATAAATACTTTTACCAGCGGTGTGGGTGGCTTGATCGCCAAAACCAATATTGCTAATCAAGTTGACATTTGGCATTGCCGACAGCATATTAGATGCCCAGCATGTCATGATCCATTGGTAATCCCAAGTGTCCTGTTGATTGGAGTGAACCCTATCAAAAGCTTTTATCCAAAAGGCCTTTTCCGCCCCTTCAAACCCCAATGAGTCTAACCAACCAATAGCTTTTAAGTTTGGCCACCGAGTTAGTTTGACATCATATTTTTTCCAAGCTCTTGCCCAAGTAGCCCACCCCCAAATATGACAAAAGCAACTGAAATAATAATCCCCATCTCCACGCCTAATTCCATGTTGGAAGTTATCTCCGGATATCATTCCGACCCTGCCATCATCTCGATATTTTTCTAGTAGCTCATCGCAGAACTGAAAAAATGAAGGGTCGGGCAAGCAATCATCTTCAAGGATGATTCCTTCAGACTCACATGAGAAAAACCAATCAATTGCACTTGAGACAGCCATTTTGCAGCCCAAATTCTCTTGTCGAATTAACTTACTGACTTTGCAGGGCCAATCTACCCGAGAAACAATCTCCTGTACAGCTGAACAACGCTCCGCTTCCCCTGCCTTATCTTTTCGTGGGCCATCTGATGCAATGTAAAGTTTCGGGGGCTGCGCTGCTCGAATAGCATCAAACACTCGCTGCGTTACCTCTGGCCGATTAAAAACTAAAAATAGAATAGGGCTACGCATATTAATTATTCAATCATTTTTGGGCGAAAACCCATTTGCATTACGAATAAATTCCTTGCAAAAATACTATTCACCAAGAAACAGGAGCTTACTTGAGAAAGCACAGCGGCAATAGCAGCCCCCTCAACACCCCAAAGTGGAATAAATACCAAGTTGGTGGCTACCGATACAACTGCACCAGTGATGGTCTGAAGAGGAGATAAATAGGATTTGCGCTCATTCAAAAGCCACAACCCTTGACCTAAACCCATTGCTATTGGAATACAAGTAAAGACATAAATATTAAGGACAGAGATAGATTCGATATAAGCCTGGCCGTACATCGTCTCAACAACAAACTTTGAAAGCATTAAAGTAAAGACCACGACTATAAAACCAAGTAGCCAAAAAAACCTGAACATCTTTATAAGAGAATCATTTAGAGCTTCAGATCCCACTAATTTTTTTCTAGCCATCAGTGGAGCAAGGCTTACGCAAAGAGCTGCTGGGATCATATTCCAGAGATTAGAGATCGGAATGATAGCGGAAAAAATTCCCAGCTCATGTTCACCTAACATGCTCTTAATCATGATCTGATCAATTCGCATATACAACATAATGGATAAACCTGAGATTAAGTATGGCCAAGATTCTTGTAGGAGCTTTTTTGCTTCTGGTAAATGTTTTCTCCAGACCCTTTTGGAAGGAAACTGTTTGTAAGAAAGGCGTAGTGCAAATGCAGTTAATGCACTTTCGATTGCAATAATGGCTGCAAAAGCAATTAATGGCGCCTCCATCAATATCAACGCCACTCGGATGGTATTGGACAATAGGTAGGCTGCAACTTTAGCCATAACCGTTCTTTTGCTTTGACTATTGCCCTGAAACCACAGATCGACTGTATCTGCAACCTGGAAAATCATTCCAGCACCAACTAACGCAACAATCAAAATGCCTTGGTTTTCAAAGCTATTAGTAATTCCATATACGATTAAGGCTAGAGCCCAAGAAATCAACCCAGTAAATAATCGCAACTGAAAGGTCGTGCCTAAGACAATATTTGCTCGTTCAGGATAATTGGCAATTTCACGGACGACAATGCCATCTAGACCTAGGTTGGTGAGTGACTGAAAGATGGCAATGAATGCAATGCAGTAAGCAAGTTCGCCAAATTGAGTAGGCCCTAAATAGCGAGCAACCCAAGCGCCGACTAAAACACCTAGTAATGCTCGCAATATTTTGTCGAAAAAGATCCAGCCGCTATTATGAATGGCGGCATGCAATCCCTCTTTTCCCTCTAGCAACTTTCGAATGCTCGCGGGTAGCAATTTAAGCCAGATAGGTTCGCTTACCAAACCCATTATTGATTTTCTATGGGGGCTGATGGGGTAAGGCTATTAAGCTTTGCCGCTTGTGCAATCAGTAGACCAGACATCAGTGCAAAGAAATAAAACAGCATCTCCAGATTATGGCCATTGCTGAGCTCCCCCACTAAAAAAAGAGCAAAAAGAATGATCGATAAAGTGAGGATTGTGTATTTCAGGGGCGACTTCTGTCTAACAGCAAGATAGACAATACTCAAATTTGCCACCCACATCAGAGCAATAAAGGGCAAACCAAATGCCAGCGTCAAATCAACCCACCCACTGTGGGTTGATAGCGGAGAAACTCCGGGAAATAAATCTTTGGCAGCCAAACCTAAAGGCAGAATGAGAACACCCACACCATATGGATGATATGGAACGGATTTAATGCCTGCCGTTGCCCAGGCTACCCGTTCATATGTGTTGTAGGTAACTACTTTTCCACTTTCTGTTTTCGGAAATCCGTAGGTATCTACATTTTGCCAATGAGGATACTTTTCTACCTGATAGCCAATCTCAATATCTTCAATAATTTGGTGCCAACCAGAGTCACGCTGAATTTGCTTGTACCCAAAAATTCCGACAACACCTAAAGCGAACACTAGAACATATATAAACTTTTTGGCGCCAGAAGATTTCAGGGCATCTTTGCCACCCTTTTTACCAAAGAGGGTTAACAGGCCCAAAAAACTCCAAGCAATGATGATCAAGCTTCCAAGTAATATTCCCGAGCGGGTATTAACAATAAAAGCAAAGGAATACATTGCCGTTAATAAACATAGCAACCAAAAAATGGCTATCCTTTTAAGCCATAACCTGTCATTTGTTCGGATAGCATCAAGCAGCAACCCAGTTGATCCAGCAATCAATAAAACGCCTAGATACATTGGGTTAATTTTCCCAATAAATAAATAGCGCCTAAAGTCTAGGTAGTCCAGCGGAACCACTAAGTTTCCAGATTTAATTGCCAAAGGGAGGTACTGTGCAAAGAGCACAAAAAAACTGATCAAAATGGCAGTCCAGAACAAGCCAATATATCTAGGCCGTGAGATCAATGCTATTCCAGTAGCGATTCCTAAAACGCTAGCTAAGGCAGATCTGAGCCAAATAGATTGCAACTCTTTTAGCTGCACCTCGGGTTGAATTGAGAAATAACAATAATGCAGTACTACCCAAATCAGAGAAATAAAGATACAAATTACCGGCAGCCAATAGGTGCCAATAGCCCTAACGCTGACTGATTTCAAATATTGATATAGAAAAATAATCGAAACAATTGTTCCAGAAACCAGCAAGATATTGCGCAGCGCAATCGTATCTTTTACCGCCCAAATTCCCAGCAGAACACTGCTGATCAAAATCAAAGCCAAGCCCAAGCGACTGAGTAGACGTTGATTGGTCGGGGAAGACTGAGTATCTACTAAGGTTTGCATTGCTCTAATTGGGGCCTAACTATTGAACTCATTAAATGCAAACGGAACGGCGATCATCAACAAGCCCTCCAATATGATCAAGTAAATACTACCCTCGAGCGCCATCTCTCAAAAATTCTGCATAGGCAACTTTGAGACCTTCTTCCAAAGAAACTTTAGGATCCCAACCCAAGCGATTTAATCTGCCAGAGTCCATTAACTTGCGAGGAGAGCCATCTGGCTTAGAGGTATCAAACCCGATCTTGCCTTGGTAACCTGTTGCTTTTGCCACTTCATGCGCCAATTGTGAAATAGAGATGTCATCACCGTAACCCACATTAATATGGCTTTGCATAGGTTCGGTTTGCGCGTCATAAGCCTCTTTGTCTAGCTGCATCACAAAGACAGAAGCAGCGGCCATATCATCCACATACAAGAACTCACGCTTAGGTGTGCCCGTACCCCAAATCAACACCTCAGGGGCATTCGCTACTTTTGCCTCATGAAATCTTCTAATTAATGCAGGAATAACGTGACTATTTTCTGGATGATAGTTATCACCTGGTCCATATAGATTGGTAGGCATTACTGAACGGTAATCTACGCCATGAGATTGGCCATACTGACGGTTATAGCTTTCACACATCTTGATGCCCGCAATTTTGGCAATTGCGTATGGCTCATTAGTTGGCTCTAACTTCCCTGTTAACAAAGCGTCTTCACTCATCGGTTGTGGCGCTAATCGTGGGTAGATGCAGCTTGAACCCAAGAACAGAAGCTTTTTTACGCCATTGACAAAAGCTTGATGGATCACATTATTTTGCACCATCAAATTGTCATAAATAAACTCAGCCGGAAAAGTATTGTTCGCATAAATACCGCCAACTTTAGCTGCAGCCAAATAGACCTGATCTGGCTTTTCTGTTTCAAAAAACGTTTTTACTGCCTGCTGATTAGTGAGATCTAATTCAGCATGAGTGCGAGTAATGATATTTTTATAACCGTTGGCCTGCAGGTTGCGCACAATAGCAGAGCCCACCATACCGCGATGACCAGCTACATATATCTTTTGATTTAAATCTGTTGGCACGTATTGATCTTCTTTTGTTGAGTCTTCTTTTTAGTTTTCTTTACCTACCGCTACTGAGTAGCCATGCTTTTGCAACAAAGCATGTTGCTTAGCTTGGTCTAGATCATTAGCAACCATTTCTACGATCATTTGATCGAGAGTGATTTCTGGAACCCAGCCGAGTTTTGTTTTGGCTTTAGTAGGATCACCCAAGAGTGTTTCCACTTCAGTTGGACGGTAGTAGCGTGGATCGATCTGCACAACTACATCACCTACCTTGAGTGCTGGCGCTTTATCACCTTCAATAGAGGCCACAATGGCTTTCTCAATCTCGGCGCTACCTTCAAATTTTAAGGTAATTCCTAGTTGTTTGGCACTGCGGATGATGAATTCTCGAACAGTAAACTGCACGCCCGTCGCAATCACAAAATCTTCTGGTTGATCTTGTTGCAACATTAACCACTGCATACGCACGTAATCTTTAGCATGACCCCAGTCACGTAGGGCATCGATATTACCCATGTACAGACATTTCTCAAGGCCTTGAGCGATATTGGCTAAGCCACGAGTCACCTTTCGAGTCACAAAGGTCTCGCCACGGCGCTTAGATTCGTGGTTAAACAAAATACCGTTACAAGCATAAATACCATAGGCTTCACGATAGTTCACAGTAATCCAGTAGGCGTACATCTTAGCTACTGCGTATGGGCTGCGCGGATAAAACGGCGTGGTTTCTTTTTGTGGAATCTCTTGCACTAGGCCATACAACTCAGAGGTAGACGCTTGATAGAAACGGGTTTTCTTTTCTAAACCCAAAATACGGATTGCCTCGAGCATGCGCAAAGGACCCATCGCATCGACATCGGCGGTGTACTCTGGAGACTCAAATGAAACGGCTACGTGTGATTGCGCGCCCAAGTTATAAATCTCATCAGGTTGGCATTCTTTAATAATGCGCACTAAGTTACTGGTGTCAGTCAAATCACCGTAATGGAGAATCAAGTCTGGGTGATTAATATGGGGATCTTGGTAAATATGGTCAATACGCTCAGTATTGAAAGAAGAGGCGCGGCGCTTGATGCCATGAACGATATAGCCTTTTTCTAATAAGAACTCGGCTAAATAAGAACCATCTTGGCCAGTGATACCAGTGATTAAGGCGACTTTTTTATTGCTCATAATTGACTCTTCTATGCTTAGTAAATATTGACTAAATGTTGATGATTAAACTAACTTCTACCGTAGGTATCTTCAAAGCGGATGATATCGTCTTCACCTAAATAACTACCCGATTGCACTTCAATAATTTCTAGAGGGGTTTTACCGGGATTAGCCAGGCGGTGAGTTTGTCCTTGCGGGATATACGTACTTTGATTTTCGCTTAGCAAAATGACTTGATCGCCATTGGTAATCTCGGCAGTGCCCTTCACCACAATCCAATGCTCGGCACGATGATGATGCATTTGCAAAGATAAGCTAGCGCCAGGTTTAACTTGAATGCGCTTGACCTTAAAGCGCTCACCCTCATCCACACTGTCATACCAACCCCATGGGCGGGAGACTTTGCGATGCAGGTTTTTCTCTTCACGCTTTTGCGCTTCGAGTTGCCCCACAATATTTTTAACGTCTTGACTATTCTTTCGATCGGCAACCAAGACTGCATCTGCAGTTTCAACAATGATCAGATTCTCAACACCAACAGCGCTCACCAAACGACTGCTTGCGTGGATTAACGAATTCTTCGAATTACTCACTAAGGTATCGCCAGTAGTAACGTTACCTTGTGTATCTTGCTTACCTACCTGCCAAACTGCATCCCATGCACCAAGATCATTCCAGCCCGCATCTAACTCAACCATCTTGATGGGGTAATGAGATCCGGAGCATTTTTCAATGACTGCATAGTCAATAGATTCACTTGGAATCGCTTTAAATAATTCTTTTTCAGGGCGAATAAATTCCGCTTCACCAGCGGCATCTGTAGCCTTAGCTTGCCAAGCACTTTGGGTCGCAGCCAAAATATCAGGGCGATACTCTTTGAGGGCAGCCAACCAAACACTGGCCTTAAGAACGAACATACCGCCATTCCAAAAATAACCACCCTCTGCTAGGTATTGCTTTGCAGTAGCTTCATTCGGCTTTTCTACAAAGCGCTCAACCGTATATCCATTTTCAGCATCAGCCCGACTTTGTACTTTGATGTAGCCATAACCCGTTTCAGGTGCATTAGGCGTAATACCCAGAATAGCAATTGCACCAGTTTGCGCAATCTCGATACTTTTCGCCAAAGCTTGAGTGAATGCAGCTGGGTTAGTTACGGTTTGATCTGCAGGAGTAACAACCAAAATAGGATCAGAAGAAGCGTCCCCCATACTGGATGACTGATCTTGCGCATACAAAGCAGCTAAGGTTAAAGCTGGTGCGGTGTTTCTTCCAGCGGGCTCTAAGAGCAAGGCGGCTGAAAGTGCTGCATGTTTACTCTTGAGTTCACGCAATTGATCGAGTGCTAAAAAACGGTGTTCCTCATTGGTGACAATGACGGTTTTGCCCAGAGTGACATTCTTGCTACCAACTGAATGGATACGGCTAATTGCTTGCTGAAAAAGACTTTGATTTGAGCCATCGCCAGATAGAACCAAAAACTGCTTAGGAAAGCCCGCTCTAGACAAAGGCCAAAGACGAGTGCCAGAACCGCCACACAAAATAACGGGAATTATCTGAGACGATGAAGAGGCTGGCGTAATATCACTCACTGATTATGTTTTTTAACAAAATAACTGCCATTGTAAGGCCCAAAGCCTACCTGGCTGACCGAATTTAAGCGTTTTTACACCCTTTAAACATGTCCACCCCCTCCTCCCAGCGCTATGTCACTACGGTGCCGATTTATAAACCGGATCTTTCGCTATCTGAGGCCCGCTCCCTGTTGCAATTGCGCCTTTTGGGGGTTGAGAACGTGACACTGGCTTGCCCAGAAGGCTTGGATCTGAGCGAGTACCTAGGCTTATGGCCAGAACTTCAAGTCCAGCGTTATGCACTCGAGCACTTTGTCAGCATCCAAAGCTATAACGACTTGGTGATTAGTCCCGCTTTTTATGCCCCATTTGCCAATCAATATGACTATTTACTCATAGCCCAACTAGACACTTTCTTGCTCAGCAACCAAATTACAGAGTTCTGCGATGAGGGTTATGACTACTTTGGAGCCCCGTGGATCAAGGGCTTTCCGCAATATCGATTTTTATGCAATCGCTGGCCTATTCAGGTCAATACCAAGCGCTTTTACGTCGGAAATGGCGGACTGTCTCTGCGCAATATCGCCAAAACCCTGGATTTATTGGCCCGTAAAGAGGGTCACATCAGTAAAGCTTTCTTCATGGAAGATGCTTTTTTTGGCTATTGGGGCTCAATTGACCCTTCTTTTAAGGCTTGCCCACCCCTGATCGCCGCCAAGTTTGCTCTCGAAATGGAGCCAGCCTACTGGATGGAGCAAACTGGGGTATTACCCATGGGGCTTCATGGCTTTGAAGTCTGGCATAAAGATTTTTATAATTCACTTTTACAAGAAAGCTATTTAAAGCTTCAGGAAGCATATCCACAATTACTTCAACCCTACCAATCTGAGGAGACAGCATGACAGCAGCAAATACCCCAAAAATCAATGTTCGCAATTCCGTCATTGAGTGCGCCCAATCGCTTAAAAGGGAAAATGCGGGCAAATATCACAATTACGGCATTAAAGACTGCATCGCTTCAATCGCAGCAACCAAAGCCAAATAAGCTATATTTATTGATAATTAGCAGCAGATAAAGAAAAATAGGCCTAATTAATTTATATTTAAAGACAATTAAGTCTTTTTGGATTCTTTAGGCCTACTTAGTGGGCTTATTGGGGTAGGTTTTACCAGTCAAATTGCTGTAGATTGCCCCAGCCACAACCAGCAGCACCGAATCAATCAGCACAGGGAAGAAGGCATAACGGTAATGCAGCACATGCCCTAGTACCGCAATCATCGCGACCGCAGCTGCCGGCGGATGTAAACAGCGCAAAATAAACATACCCAAAATCGATAAGGATGCGGCCAGCGGGAGGGCCAACAAGGGTGATGAAACCCAATGCGCACAGGTAATTCCCACTAAAGCAGACAAAGTATTGCCTGCAATCACAGCCCAAGGTTGCGCCATCGGACTGCCTGGTAAAGCAAAGACCAGTAAAGCACTCGCCCCTAAAGATGCCATCAACCACTCATCAATGGCATTGAGCTCACCTAAAAATTTTGCAATGGTGAGTACTAGACCAAGGCCTATAAAAGCTCCCAGCACTGAACGCAATCGCTCCAACCAATTAACTAGCGGCTGATCGCCACCCAAATAAAAGGAGTAATGCTTCACAAGGTATTTAAAGGAATGTTTCATGCAAACTTCAAAATGAGAAATGAGAAATGATCTGGATACCGAAGTATTTTTTGACTTTTTTTGAGCGACACTCACAATCATAAGCCTCTAAAAAACTCATGCCTGAAAAATAAAATAGACTGCCTAAGCAGTCTATTTTGTCCGATGCAAGTCGAAGCTTGTGTCTTTAAGTTAGGCCTTTTTAGCGTAAGCAGAACACCAACCTGGACCAGCAACTTGCTTACCAGCAAATAATGAACAGCCGCCGGCAGCAGAACCAGGCTTACCTTGATAGAGAGCACAGTTGTCACACTTTTGACCGGCGGCATATTTAGGGAACTTCGCTTTGTCTACCTTAGAAGCATCAGCCTTGTAACCCAATGCAGCAGCTTGTGGATCAGTTTCAGCAACCATTGCTTGAGCTTGAACTTTACCGTTCAATGCCAAAGTGCAGGCACCAGCAGCAGACAAAATCATAAATTGGCGACGACTATTTTTCATGGGTTCTCCAAAAAGTAAAACAGCGAATAATTTAAAAGCGCATTCTCAAATAAGAAGACCTTTTAAAACTAGAGCTGATCATAGTGGAGAAGATTTAATGCTGCTAGCTACCACGTAAGTCAATGATTTATATAGAAATATAGATGAGAATTATTCTCAGAAAACTTTGCACTCTCGCAAAGCGTGTTTACTTCCAACCCTTGAGATTCATGCAGCCTATCCATTGCCGATAGTGAACACCGGAACCCACTTCCGGATAGTCCTCTTGGCACTCCCTGAGATCTTTGTTGTAAGTAGCCTTGTTATTTTTGGCGGGGTCTTGGTTTTCGGATGGAAATGAAGTGCAAGCAGCCAAACCTAATGCGGTAGCTAAAACAAAATAAGTTAATAACCCACTAAAGCACAGTTTCATCTCACGCCTTTATTTGTTACTTTCATGTAAGCGCCATGCTTACCGCATGCACGATTGAATGCAACTGCACTAAATGAATCTTTAGCACCAATGTTTTCCTTTGTAACGCTGACTCCACCAGATTTTTCACCAGCACCTTGAGTAAGTAAGCTGTATGTATTGCTTTGGCAATTTGCCGTGAATAAATAGTCAGCTTGCTTCGGAAAATCTTTTTCCATCAAATAGGAGCTGAGCTTCATTTGGCGGACATCATTCTTTACATCAATAACGGTAACCACGTTATTGACCACCTCATAAAACACTGGAGTTTTTTCCGAAGGCACCTCTACCGAAGCCGGTGGTGGCGGTTCGCCGGGAATAATGCTTACAGCGCTTTTTTGTTCTGGTATGCCCTTTTGGGCCTTAGCTCTTTCTTGCGCCTCTTTTGCCAACTGCATTTCTTTTTGGTATTGCGCAGTATCTCGAATCACTTCTTTGCGAGCTTGTACTAAAGACATTGGACTAGTTTGGAATAAAAAGTAATTAATATTTTGATCATCAATGAATTTTCTGCCGCATACCCGAGTTCGCACATAGGCCATTGCTGTGCGTCCTTTAATTTTGACCCAGCCAGAACCATTGACTGGTTTGATGTCAACAGCGTTGGGGTCTTTGGGTACCAAGTTCTTTGTGTATAGCGTTTCTGACCACTGATGATTACCAAAGCAATCTATCTTTTGTCGGTAAGGCCCAACAATCGTGGCATTAAATAACTGCAGATTATTCTGCTCTCGTGGCGAGAAGAATGCATCAAAGGCAACAACCCCTTCTTCATCTTCAGTCAGCGTGTAGGGGTCATAGAACCACAGCTTAGTCTTTGACTCAGCCAATAAGATCCAAGTACGGTCTGCAAAGTCTTTTTGATTTACTGCGGGCACATTAAAGAACGGGGACTCTACTTCCTCATCCATGAATGCTTGATAGTCTTGTCGCCTAGGGGTGTTAGAGCAGCCTACGAGCACAAACCCTAGCAACGCAAGAATCAAAAGCTTTTTCATTAAATTACTTACGATCAATCAGAGCTAAGAACTCACGACGCAAATTAGAGTCCTTTAAAAAGGCTCCACGCATCACGCTATTGATCATCTTGGAATCACGATCCTTTACACCACGCCACTGCATACAGAAGTGATCAGCATCCATTACCACTGCAACACCAATAGGCTTAATTTTTTTCTCAAGCATATCTGCCAACTCCACAACAGCCTCTTCCTGAATCTGAGGGCGGCACATGACCCACTCGGTCAGGCGTGAATACTTAGAAAGACCGATCAACGCAGATTCCTTGCTTGGCAACACCCCAATCCAAATGCGACCCATGATTGGGCACAAATGGTGGGAGCAGGCGCTTCGTACGGTGATTGGGCCAATAATCATAAGCTCATTTAAGCGACTCACGTTAGGGAACTTCGTCAGCGCTGGTTGCTCTACATAGCGGCCATTAAACACTTCCTGCACATACATTTTGGCGACACGACGGCTGGTATTTTTAGTGTTGTGATCATTTTCAGTATCGATCACCAGACTTTCTAAGACGGCCTGCATCTTTTCTGCAACTTCATCTACCAGACCCTCAAGCTCTCCTGGTTGAATAAAAGCAGCGATATTGTCATTTGCATGAAAGCGCGCTTTTTGCGCCTCAATACGGCGGCGAATCACTACCGACAAAGGTAAACCTACGTCATCTTTTGCTGGTGTGGTCTTTGTTGATGCCTTCTTTTTTGTGGCGCCTGCTTTTTTGATCGTCGGCTTTTTCACTGCAGCTGGTATTTTAGTTGGCATAAGAAATGTTGTGTCTCAGTTTTTTAATAATTAGTTTGTTAAATCTGGAAAAACAAGCTCACTACACAAATGATTCCCAAAGCCCAAACAATGGATCGTGTCGTTGGCCAGTTGGCAACATAACAAATCAAGTAAGCAATCCGCGCAGCCACAAAACCTAGCGCTAGAAGATCAATTCTAGCTTGCGGTGCATTGGCAATTGAAGCAATGATGACTGCGGCAAAAAAGAGAGGCAATGACTCAAATAGATTGGCTTGTGCGGCATTCGCTCTAGCCCTAAAGCCAGTTTGCTTAGCAAGCCATTGTCTTGGTAAGGCATTGTCATAACCCTCAAAACCTTTTTTAGCGATACCAGCAGCTACATAGGGCAAAAGACCCATAAAGAGAACACAGGCGTAAGCAATTGTCATAGTTGAGGTCTTTACTTTGGGGGTCTTTAGTTTGGAGTATTTTTAGAACCAATACGACTTTCGGTGCCATTCATTAAATTTTGGATATTGCTACGGTGACGCCAAATCAATAAGAGGCAAACTATCAGTAGCGCAATACCCATTGGCTGAAGGCCGAACAAGAAAACAAAATAGATGGGGCCAAAGATTGCAGCAGCTAGGGCAGCTAATGATGAGTAGCGCATAAACATTGCCACAATAATCCAGGTGCTCAGAGTGGCTAAACCTAAAATCCAATTAATACCAAACAAAATACCGCAGGCAGTGGCAACACCTTTACCACCTTTAAACCCATGAAATATTGGAAAGAGGTGACCCAGGAAAACAGCAATAACTACCCCACAGAGCAACCAAGAATTTAAAGTAGATGTGAGTGACTCATCACCCAGCAATACTCGTGCGAGCATGACAGCAAGATAACCTTTGAGAGCATCGCCAATCAAGGTCAATACTGCTGCTAATTTGTTACCTGTACGCAGAACATTCGTGGCACCCGGATTACCAGAGCCATAAGAGTGAGGATCGGGTAAGCGCATGCACTTGCTCACCACTACCGCAAAAGAAACGGAGCCAATTAAATAGGCAATGGGGATAAGCAATAGATCGAGGGTCAATTCCATACCGCTATCTTAAACACTTATAGCCTGAGCAAGCCGCAACCCTTGGTCTAGGGCTTATTAAGAGCCGCGCGGATGATGCTGCTGGTGAATTGATTTGAGTCTTTCTCTAGCCACATGGGTATAAATTTGGGTGGTAGAGATATCAGCATGCCCCAAAAGGAGCTGCACCACCCTTAAATCCGCCCCATGATTGAGTAAATGGGTCGCAAAGGCATGGCGCAGGGTGTGAGGTGAAAGCGCTACAGAGATATTGGCTACTGTGGCATAACGCTTAATCAGTGCCCAAAATGCCTGCCGGGTTAAACCAGCGCCCGTATGACGACCAACAAAAACAGCATCTGATGTTTTGCCCTCTAGTAATGGGGTACGGGCCTCAGCAAGATACTTTCTGAGCCATTGCCCTGCTTCACCACCAAAAGGTACTAAGCGCTCTTTACCGCCTTTACCATTCACCACTCTTACGACACCTTCATTTAATCCAAGGGCTACTGTTTTTAAAGAAACAATTTCAGAGACGCGCAAACCACTGGCATACATGAGCTCGAGCATCGTGCGATCACGCAAACCCAATGGCGTTTCAATATCTGGCGCATTTAACAAGGCGGTAACTTGATCTTCACTCAATGTCTTTGGAAAGCGCAGCGCTTGCTTGGCAGCACGCAATCCCATACAAGGATCGTTCTTCACTAAATTGATGCGTAGGGCGTGACGGTAGAAGCGCTTGAAAACCGTTAAGCGTCGATTGGCAGTGGTTGCTTTATCCGCTCTGCGATAAGCAATATAAGCCGTGAGATCTTTTTCGGTAACGCCATAAAGATCGCCACCAGACTCCTTATAAAGCCACTGCGCTAATAGCAATAAGTCTCTACGGTATGCGGCTAGGCTATTTTGAGCAAGGCCGTCTTCTAGCCAGCAAGCGTCGCAGAAGCGCTCTATGGCCTCTTGGCTTGCTGGAGCTATTGCTGGCGCGACATTAGTCACGGAAATTGTTAAAGCCCAATGGCGCTTCGGTTACTTCTTTCTTGAGCAAAGCCATCGTTTCTTGTAAGTCATCTCGCTTAGCACCAGTCACGCGTACTGCATCACCCTGAATGCTAGCTTGCACTTTGAGCTTACTGTCTTTAATGATGCGCACTACTTTTTTAGCTAACTCTGAAGTAATACCCTTTTGAATCTTCATCGTTTGCTTACGCTTATCACCACCGATCGTTTCAGTTTTGTCATCTTTGAGATAACGCACATCCACATTCCGTTTGGCCATTTTGCCAACGAGCACATCACGCACTTGACCTAACTTAAAGTCATCATCACCAAACAAAATTAAGGCTTCGTCTTTTTGCTCTACGCGGCTATCAGAACCCTTAAAGTCGAAACGATTGCTGATTTCTTTATTCGATTGCTCAATCGCATTCTTGAGCTCAACCATGTCCGGCTCACAAACAACGTCAAATGATGGCATATCAAATCCTTTATATTTACTTGAAGATTAACTGAATTGTCGTTCAACACCACCGCCAAACAACACATCGTATTTTTAAGCTAATAATTCTTGATTATGGGAAATTTTACCTGTAAATTACAAAAATAGATTTTTACAGGTAAAAAATGAAGCCTTTATCGGACCAGCAACGCCTATTCTTAGTGGAATCGGATCAGATCTATAGAGCCTGGCGTGAAGTTCTTTGGCGGCACCGCGACTATAAATACGGTATGCGCTGGAAGAATGTGAATGGTAAGGATTACCTGCTACGGCTCACTAGCGCCTCAGGCAACAGCAAATCCCTTGGGCCACGCACTCCTGAAACTGAGCAAATTTTCCGACAGTTTGAAGAAGGCAAAGCGTTGGCGGAAGAAAAATATCAGAGCCTTAAAGTCAAGCTTGACTCTCAAAGAAAGCTGAATCGCGCGGTACGTTTAGGTCGCATGCCTAGCATTATTGGTGAAATTTTACTAAGGCTTGACCAAGCTCAAGCTCTGTCTGAATTGCGAGTTGTTGGTACTCATGCCATCTTTGCTTACGAGTCGATGGCTGCCGTAGAGCTCAAAATGGATTTATTAGCATCTGGTGATATTGACCTACTCTTTGATGTACGCAAACAAGTGTCTTTGCTAGCAAAAAAACTAGATGGCGAGGGTTTATTAGGCTTACTTAAAAAGGTGGATAAAACTTTTGAAATTTCTACCGCTGAAGGATTTAGGGCAATCAACAAAGACGGTTTTATGGTTGATTTGATTGGGCAAGATAAAGGAATGTTAGCCCCTAAGCCCGAATTATTAGCTCAGGGCGACCTAGCGATTATGGAAGTACCAAATTTAGAGTGGCTGGCGAATGCCCCTCGATTAGAGCAAGTGGTCATTGCGTCCAGTGGGGCTGCAGTGATCATGCCTGTGCCAGATCCAAGAGCATTTGCTATTCATAAGGCATGGCTCTCACATCAAATCCATCGAGAGCCCGTCAAAAAACAACGTGATCTCAATCAGGCATTAATGGTAATGAACTTAGTACGCGAGTATTTGCCAAATCTTCTTATTGATGAACGCACAATGCGTTATTTTCCAAAGGCAGTCATTGAGGAGTCAATCTTAGATCTTAGGGTTCACCCAAAATGATCCATCTATTTTTATTCAATAGACTTGATATGTATAAGATTGCGCTATGACTCGCGCCCAAAATGCGTCCAACTCCGCAAAATTGACTCCTAATTTAGGACTTAAGCACCGCAATACCTTTGGTCTTGATGCAGTAGCCGAACTCGCCTATGAAATCCACGCACCAGAGCAAATTCCAGCGGTGATGTCAGAGATTGCCGGGCAAAAGCTGTCCTGGAGAGTATTGGGCGGCGGCAGTAATGTCATATTACCGAGCGCACTGCCTGGAGCCACTTTACTCATTGATATTCTGGGTCAAGAAATTTTCTCCAGCGATGAAGAAGCTACGTTTCTGTCAGTCGGTGCCGGAGTGGTTTGGCATGAACTCGTTGAGTGGACTTTAGAAAATGGTATGCCCGGCTTTGAGAATCTGGCCCTGATACCGGGTACCGTTGGTGCCGCGCCCATACAAAACATTGGTGCGTATGGCGTTGAGATCGGCGAGTACATCGATCGTATCGAAGCCTTTGATGCCAAAGACCATGCCTTTGTCACTCTCCCAAAAGAGGCATGCTGCTTTGCCTATCGCGATAGTTACTTCAAGCAAAATCCCGGCCGCTTTATCGTGACAAAGGTCGTTTTTAAAATGCCAAAAATTTGGCAGGCTCGCATTCATTATGCGGACCTAGCGAAGCAGTTTCCGCTTGATGCCAATCCTAGTCCGGAAGAGATCTTCCTAGCCGTTTGTAAGATCCGTACTCACAAGCTTCCCGATCCGAAAGTCATCGGCAATGCGGGTAGCTTCTTTCAGAATCCGGTTATTCCGAATGAACAGTACGAAACGCTTCTTAAAACCTACGCAGATTTAGTTTCTTATGCAGACCTACCAGGCAAGCGCAAACTCGCTGCTGGCTGGCTCATTGATCAATGCGGTTTTAAAGGTCAACGCATGGGTGCAGTTGGTGTTTATGAAAACCAAGCCCTAGTACTCGTGAACCATGGCGGTGGCACCGCTGAGGATATTCTTGGTCTTGCTAAATGCATTCGGGATAAAGTGCACGATAAGTTTGGCGTGACTTTACAGATTGAGCCTAATATTTTCTAAGTCTTAGAAGACACTTTCGTAAGCTGCACTTCTGAAACTCCATTGGCTAAATGAATTTCATAATCAGCATTAGCAACTAATTCTTCAGGATCACGCACAGCATGCAGTTGATCTTTCTCTTTACTCAAGATCACTGCATAGCCACGCTCTAGGGTTCTCTGCGGATTCAGCATCTCCAACTGAGATTGATAGTGCGTTTGATTGCGTTTCCAACTTTCCATGCGTACTGACCAAGCTTGATTGAGGCGTTGTTGCCATCCTTGTATTTGCTCGCGCATGCGATCTGGATTGGGCAGTGCGTGACTGAGTCTTAGTGCTAGTTGATCTAAGGTTTGCGCTTCACGTTCTACGCGTTGGTTGATGCGCTGTAACAAGGCTTGCATGATGGCGTCTAACTCTTGCAGCATTTGATCTTTGCGTGGCGCAGCCAATTCTGCGGCACCAGTAGGTGTAGGTGCGCGCAAGTCAGATACAAAGTCAGCAATTGTGAAATCGGTTTCATGCCCAACACCACTGACTACAGGTATTGGTGATTGCGCAATCGCATAAGCCAGCTGCTCATCATTAAATGCCCAGAGATCTTCAATACTGCCACCACCTCGCACCAACAAAATGACATCAACTGCATTTTCTTTTTCAGCCGCTTTGAGGGCAGAAATAATTCCAGCAGGGGCATCTGGTCCTTGCACTAGGGTTGGGTAAATCACAATCGGAATATGTGGCGCTCTTCTTGCTAGCGTACTTAAAACATCTTTTAATGCGGCTGCTTGTGGTGATGTGATGATGCCAATTGATCTAGGATGCGTTGGAATCTCGCGTTTATGCTCCTCATCAAATAAACCCTCTTTAGCAAGTTTGGCTTTGAGCTTTAAGAAGGCTTCATATAAGCCACCCATTCCTGCGCGGCGCAGTGTCTGAATGGTGAGTTGGATATCTCCCCGGGGCACATACAGACCCAGATTGGCGCTCACCTCAACCAAGTCGCCAGATTGGGGCATAAATCCGACCTGGCCATTACGCCCTCGGAACATCACACAGCGTATTTGACCTTCTTCATCCTTTAATGAGAAATACCAGTGCCCGCTGTCATAAGCCTTGAAGTTGGAAATCTCCCCGCTTACCCAGACCGTATCAAAACGATCCTCCAAAGAAGCAGCAATGGCGCGGTTTAGGTCGCCAACACTCAGAATTTCCCTTGATATTTCCGACATTTTTTCTCTTTAATCCCGCATCCATCAGGCTTATGGGCCAATAAATATCCACAGACCCCAATACACCCTGGGTTTAATGCTCATAAGTAAGTAATTACTGACCCAAAACGTCTCATAAATCCAACACCATCATACTAAGCTATTGATTTATATAAAAATTAATCAACTCTAGAAAACGCAGTTGCAGCCATTGATATCCGGTTTCACCATCAATCAAGGACTTACAGCACAAATCCAAAAAAGTTTTGCACAGAGTTATCCACAGGCAAGCTTTCCGAAACAGGCTTTTTAATTCAGCTAAAGTACTGAGCTTATGTACTCCATCTTACTATCCGCTGGCTGGCCTATTTGGCCCCTTCTCATAATTTCTATTTTGGGCTTAGCGATTGCCATTGAGCGTTGCTGGTATCTACGGCAAATCCATATTTTTCCCAAAAACTGCCTCGAAACCGCTTTTACCCTTACCAATCAAATGCTTAGCTCCAAAGGGGGCTCTGCAGTCAGTGACTTGCAGGTTGCCGAGTTAGCCCAACTTTCACCAGCAAGCCCATTATTAGCATGCACCCTCAAAGAGAAGCTCAGTGGCAGTAGTGCCGAAAGTGCTCTCGAGGAACTTCAAGCGACAGCTCAAAGCACTTGGCTCAAATTAGATCGTTATCTTGGCGCGCTCGCTACGATTGCCACCATTGCGCCATTACTTGGCTTGTTTGGCACCGTAGTAGGCATGATTGAAATTTTCGGTAGTCAAGGCGCCATTAATGGTGCAGTAGGTAGTCCTCAGCAATTGGCTCACGGAATTTCAGTGGCGTTGTATAACACGGCCTTCGGATTATTGATTGCGATTCCTGCATTAGCAGCTTGGCGTGGTTTACGTGCGATGGCAAATCAGCGTCAACGAGAGTGCGAAGAGTTTACGCGCCAAATCTTTAAAAAATTGTATCCAACCGATAACGCCAAATGAGTTGGCTAGAAACGCATGCGCATGCAAAGAGAAGATTTTCTCTAGGGGGCACAGCTGCACCAGTAGAGCCTGAGATTAATCTCATTCCATTTATTGATGTCTTGTTAGTGGTGTTGATCTTTTTAATGATTTCCACCACCTTCACGCGCTATCAAGAACTCGCGATTACATTACCTACTGCGAATGGCAGTGAGAGTCAGGCAGAGATCAAGCAGATCCATATAGCTGTTAGCCGCGATGGTCGCTTTGCGATTAACGGCAAAGTGACTGATCGCTCTCAACTGAGCGGAGCATTAATGCAATTAAGTGGGCAAGCAGATAGCAAGAAAGAGTCTACACACAACCTACAAGTCAATATTGATGCAGATGCCAGGGCACCGCATCAAGCGGTGATGAGCGCTCTCGAAGCGGCGCGTGATGCCAATCTCTCTAATATTGTGTTTAGTAGTCAAACCAAAAAATAAGCTATACATTCGAAGTTATAAGACCACGAACTCAGAAATCTATTGTTAATGTCCTTTTCTTTTTTCCGTAAAGCACCCAAGTTCTGGGAACGACGTGGCCCCACGAGTTTGATCTTGTGGCCACTCTCTTGGCTTTATGGATTGATAGTGCGTGCTCGTAAGTTAGTTTTAGACACCGGCCTCATCAAACAGAAACCAGCGCCGGTTCCGGTCATCATTGTGGGAAACATTCGCGTTGGTGGTACGGGTAAGACGCCGATCGTGATTGCACTCGCAGAACGCTTGCAACAATTAGGTTGGAATCCTGGAATTATTAGTAGAGGCTATGGCTCTTCTTCGCAACTTGCTCCACTGCAGGTAAAGAGTGATTCTGACCCTGCATTAGTTGGTGATGAACCCGTCCTAATTGCCAAGCGTACGCATAACCAATTTCCGATTTGGGTATTTCCAAAACGTCAGCAAAGTATTCGCGCTTTATTAAAGCAATTCCCTCATGTGAACGTCATCATTAGCGATGATGGTCTGCAACATACTGGATTGGCTCGTTGGCCTGCCCGTGAAGGTGGTCGCGATATCGAGTTCGTAGTGCGTGATGGTCGTGGAGAAGGCAATCGCTTCTTGTTGCCAGCAGGCCCATTGCGTGAGCCCGCTACCCGTGAGAGAGATGCGACTTTATTGACCGCAAAAGTTAGTGCCCACAAAATCGGCCAGCAAGAAGAATATTTTCAGGGACGCAGAGCGTTCTCGCTCTTAGCTAATTTGGGCGCCGCTTATCAACTCATCAACCCAAATAATCATCAAACGCTTTCTCAAATTGCGGATAGCTATTTACCCAACAAGATTACTGCTGTTGCAGCGCTAGGCAATCCACAGCGTTTTTTTGATGATCTTCTTAGCCAAGGTATTGCAGGAAAATGCATTCCCCTGCCTGATCACGCAAGCTACACCCCCGAGTTTTTTGAAAAGCTCAATACTCAATGCATTCTCATTACAGAAAAAGATGCCGTGAAATGTGCGGCTATTCATGATGAGCGTATTTGGGTAGTGCCACTCTCACTCTCATTGCCAGACAATCTAGCCGAATGGCTGCAATCCATCTTGCAAAGACCGGACCCTTATCGCTACAACCTGTAAGCTAGGTCGCTTGTCCAGACTTGTTGACTACAACGAGATAGCACTACACTGTAACTTCACTTATTTAGACTCACCCACATAGACCTCACTACAAAATCATGGATAAACGACTGCTCGATATTTTGGTTTGCCCTCTTTGCAAAAGCCAGCTCCAACTTGATGCCGTTAAAGGTGAATTGATTTGTAAAGCAGATCGGTTGGCTTACCCTATACGCGATGATGTGCCAGTCATGTTGGTAGACGAAGCGCGCACTCTTAGTAGTGACGAATTAGCTTAATCATTGAAATTTTTCAATCAATGAGCTCAATCTCCAAAGCGCCTGATTTTTTAGTAGTGATTCCAGCTAGACTGGGATCTACCCGCCTGCCTCGTAAACCACTAGCGGATATTGGTGGTAAGCCTATGGTGATTCGAGTAGCGGAGCGCGCTAAGTTATCTCTGGCGCAAAGTGTTGTGGTGGCTACTGACTCACCCGAGATTCAAGCGGCTTGTGATGAGCATCGTATCGATTGCTTGCTCACTAGCGAGAATCATCCAACTGGCACGGACCGCATTGCCGAAGTGGCGCAACTCTTAAAACTTCCGAACGATGCATTGATCGTGAACGTGCAAGGCGATGAACCACTGATTCCACCAGAGTTGATCAATCAAGTTGCGAGCACCTTAGCTGAAAATGCACGTTGTTCTATCTCTACCGTGGCAGTACGGATTAAAGAAGCTGCAGAAATTCATAATCCGAATGTGGTGAAGGTTGTCTTAAACCGCTCAGGTGAAGCTCTGTACTTCTCAAGAGCACCCATTCCTTTTGTGAGGGATGCTCAAGCTATTCAATCAACTGAACATTTACGGCACCTTGGCATCTACGGCTATCGAGCCGACTTCTTGCAGGCCTATAGCCGCTTGGAGCCAGCCCCTCCAGAACAGGCAGAAGCCTTGGAGCAGCTGCGCGCCCTCTGGAATGGCTATCGGATTGCCGTTCATATTGCTCCTGAGGCACCTCCGGCAGGGGTTGATACCCCCGAGGATCTCGAGCGCATCCGACAATTACTGGGCAATTCCTAGAAAAATCGCTTTTCAGGGGTCATTGCCGCCCTTCTCGGGGATAATCCTAGGGATTACATATTAATGAGCCCAACAAAATACGGGACAATGACAGCTCTTCAAAGGGGAAAACAATGCGGTTGATTCTGCTCGGTGCACCAGGTGCTGGAAAAGGCACACAAGCTCAGTTTATTTGCGAAAAGTTCGCTATTCCACAAATCTCCACAGGCGACATGTTGCGCGCTGCCGTCAAAGCGGGAACAGAACTGGGTATTGCTGCTAAAAAAATTATGGATGCCGGCGGCTTAGTTTCCGACGACATCATCATTGGACTCGTAAAAGATCGTCTTACTCAACCTGATTGCAGTAAAGGTTATTTGTTTGATGGTTTCCCAAGAACGATCCCACAAGCACAAGCCATGAAAGATGCTGGCGTGCCGATTGATTACGTTTTAGAAATCGATGTGCCATTTGATGCCATCATTGATCGCATGAGTGGCCGTCGCGTTCATCCAGCTTCTGGCCGTACTTATCACATTAAATACAACCCACCAAAAGTGGCTGGTAAAGATGATGTCACCGGTGAAGACCTGATTCAACGTGATGATGACAAAGAAGAAACTGTTCGCAAACGTTTGCAGGTTTATGACGA
Organism: Polynucleobacter yangtzensis; assembly: GCF_001595965.1. Classification (GTDB taxonomy): domain Bacteria; phylum Pseudomonadota; class Gammaproteobacteria; order Burkholderiales; family Burkholderiaceae; genus Polynucleobacter; species Polynucleobacter yangtzensis. The sequence continues at coordinate 566,330 of NZ_LOJI01000001.1, read as the reverse complement.
TCAGACTCGCCCATTGGTTGAGTACTACTCCTCATGGGCTGCGCAAGCCAACTCTGCCGACAAAGTAAAGGCGCCTGCCTATCGCAAAGTCAGTGGCACAGGCAACGTTGAGGACATTACTGCCTCTATTTTTGCGGCATTAAAGTAAGCACCTAAATTGGCTGTCAAAAAAGCTTTAATCATTGGCATCACCGGGCAAGACGGTGCTTACTTAGCTAAGCATCTCTTATCCAAAGGATATGAAGTAACAGGTTCATCACGTGATGTGATGGCCTCTTCCTTTAATAATCTGAATGCTTTAGGCATTCGCTCGCAAGTCAAACTCCTCTCTGTTTCGATCAACGACTTCAGAAGTGTTTTTAATGCGATTCAGACCGCTGATCCTGATGAAATCTACAACCTAGCTGGGCAAACCTCAGTAGGACTCTCCTTTGATCAGCCTGTTGAAGCCATCGAGAGTATTGCGATTGGCACACTCAATATTTTGGAAGTCATTCGCCTCTTAAGTAAGCCAGTGCGTTTTTACAATGCCGGCTCTAGCGAATGTTTTGGTGATACTGGCGATACGCCCGCAAACGAACAAACGCCCTTTGCACCACGCAGCCCTTATGCTGTAGCCAAATCGACTGCAAAGTGGTTAATCAATAGCTATCGTGAGTCCTACGGCCTCTATGCCTGCACCGGAATCTTGTTCAATCATGAATCCCCACTACGCCCAGAGCGTTTTGTTACTCAAAAGATCATTGCTGGTGCAGCCAAAATCAAAGCAGGTCAATTAGATAAATTACAACTTGGTAACTTAGATATTTCTCGTGACTGGGGTTGGGCCCCAGAATACGTAGAAGCCATGTGGCTCATGATGCAATTAGATAAGCCGGATGATTTTGTCATTGCTACCGGCAGAAAAGAATCTCTGAAATATTTTGTCGCTAAATCATTTGAATACTTCGATTTAGATTGGCAGAAGCACGTAGAAATTGAGAAGAGCTTCTTTCGACCAAATGAAATTGTTGCCAGCGTAGGCAACCCAGAAAAAGCTATCAAGACTTTGGGTTGGAAAAAGCCTACTGATATTGATGGCGTCATCAAGATGATGTGCGCCGAGAAAGCAAAGACGGTCTAATTCTGATTAGGCTTGAACACTCAGTTTCATACCTAGTGCCTGCACCACACGCGTCACAGTTTCAAATCGTGGTCTAGCCTCTACTTTTAAAGCTCTATACAGAGACTCTCGCGTAACACCACTCTTCTTAGCAATCTCTGTCATCCCTTTTGCTCTGGCAATATCGCCAATAGCGGCAACAAACAAAGCGGGATCACCATCCTCTAAAACAGCAGAAAGATAAGCAGCAATATCTTTTTCGGTCTTCAGATAGTCAACAACATCGAATTTTTTTAAATCTTTTATTTTGGTCTTTTTAGCACTATTCATTTAATCCTCCAGGGCTAGAAGCAACTTCTTAACCTTTTTAATATCAGAAGTTTGTGTAGATTTGCATCCACCACCCAACATCAGAATGATGGTCCTTCGATAAGTAACGTAATACATTCTGTAGCCGGCACCGAAATGCTCTCTCATTTCCCACACACTTCCACCGACTGAAGCTATATCTCCAAGACTCCCTAGCGAAGCCTTACGTAGTCTTGCTAGAAGACGGCCTCGTGTTAAAGAGTCGCGAATACCGGAAAACCAATTCTCAAATTCTTCTGTTTTTTTGATTTCATACATCATGCAATTGTAATCAATTGGTTACAGTATATATCAAGCAACCACTTGAATGAAATAGTCTTTTAAAAAATAATCGCGGAAAGTATTGAGGGGTGTAACTACTTCAACTCTTTGAGAGCGCTCTCAAATGATTCAATGTCAGCAAAGCTTCGATATACGGAGGCAAAACGAATGTAAGCCACCTTATCAAGGCGCTTGAGCTCACGCATCACCAGCTCGCCCACTCGCTCACTAGGGATCTCTTTTTCGCCAAGGCTGAGGAGTTTTTCTTCTATTCGGGCAATCGATTCATCAACAGAGTCAGAAGACACTGGGCGCTTACGCAAAGCCAGCTTCAGTGAACTTGCCAACTTGTCATGGCTATATTCCACACGACTGCCATTTTTCTTCACTATCGCTGGTAGCGCGAGTTCAACGCGCTCATAGGTCGTAAATCGCTTGTCACATTTAGCACAACGGCGACGACGGCGAATGGTATCGCCCTCGTCAGATACCCGAGTGTCTAACACCTGGGTATCGTCGTTATGGCAGAAAGGACAGCGCAATGAACTCTTCTTTGTTTGGTTGACTGCTTAACCGTAGACTGGGAAACGCTTAGTTAACTCAGAAACCTGAGCGCGCACTTTAGCAATGTTCTCTGGATCATTTGGGTTATCCAAAACATCGGCAATAAAGTTTCCTACTTGTCTTGCTTCTGCTTCTTTAAAGCCACGTGTAGTCATCGCAGGTGAACCCAAACGAATACCGCTGGTCACCATTGGTTTTTCAGGGTCGTTTGGAATACCGTTTTTGTTGCAGGTAATGTGCGCCTCACCTAACACGCGCTCCGCTTCTTTACCAGTCATTTTCTTAGCGCGTAGATCAACCAACATCACATGAGAATCAGTGCCGCCAGAAACAATCCGTAAACCACGAGCAATCAATGTTTCAGCCAAAGCTTTGGCATTTGCAATCACTTGCTTTTGATAGTCTTTAAATCCTGGCTCAGCCGCCTCTTTGAATGCCACCGCTTTACCAGCAATCACATGCATCAAAGGACCACCCTGTAAGCCTGGGAATACCGCGGAGTTAATAGCCTTCTCGTGCTCAGACTTCATCAAGATAATGCCACCACGCGGGCCACGCAAACTCTTGTGAGTGGTTGAGGTAACGATGTCTGCATGCGGCACTGGATTTGGATAAACGCCAGCAGCAATCAAACCAGCATAGTGAGCCATATCAACCATAAAAATCGCGCCCACTTCTTTGGCTAATTTACCGATGCGCTCAAAATCAATTTTCTTTGAGTAAGCAGAGGCGCCAGCAATAATCAATTTTGGTTTGTGCTCACGAGCTAGACGCTCCATTTGCTCGTAATCAATTTCTTCATTTTTATCGAGACCATAAGCGATTGGGTTAAACCATTTACCACTCATGTTCAGCGCCATACCGTGGGTCAAGTGACCGCCTTCAGCCAGACTCATACCCATAAAAGTATCGCCAGGTTTTAGGAATGCTAAAAATACTGCTTGGTTAGCAGACGCACCGCAATGGGGTTGAACGTTTGCTGCTTCAGCACCAAATAAAGTTTTGACGCGATCAATCGCCAATTGCTCGGCAACGTCCACGAATTCACAACCACCGTAATAACGCTTACCCGGATAACCTTCAGCGTATTTATTCGTCAACTGGGAGCCTTGGGCTGCCATGACCGCTGGTGAGGTGTAGTTCTCAGATGCAATCAGCTCAATATGGTCTTCTTGACGCTTATTTTCATTCTGAATAGCTTCCCATAATTGGGGATCGGTTTTGGCTAAAGTGTTTTGACGGTCAAACATGGTGATAATCCTAATGAAGTTGGCTTACTAAGTTCATTAACTTAGTAAAATCAACCTACATCATACAAAATCCACCATGACCTCTACACAAGACCTCTCATTCCTCTCCCTAGTCCTCAATGCCAGCCTATTAGTACAGTTGGTAATGTTGTTATTACTCAGTATGTCCATAGCCTCTTGGACCATCATTTTTAAGAAAACGGCGGTTTTAAGGGGGGTTAGGCTAGATACTGAGCGCTTTGAGCGGGATTTCTGGTCGGGTGGCGACCTGAACACCCTTTTAGAGGCCGCCCAGCGCAATACCCGCAGTGATGCCGTCCTAGAGCACATATTTGAAGCTGGAATGCAGGAGTTCACCAAGGGCCGTGAGATTGACGCTGCCCGCCGTGCTATGAAAGCCACCTACCAACGCGAAATGGACCTTCTGGAGGCCAATTTGCCCTTCTTGGCGTCCGTCGGCTCAGTCTCCCCCTATATCGGCCTCTTTGGCACCGTTTGGGGCATCATGCACGCCTTCCGCGGTTTGGCTAATGTCCAAAATGCCACATTGGCAGCAGTTGCCCCTGGTATTGCGGAAGCACTCGTCGCAACTGCGATTGGTTTGTTTGCTGCAATTCCAGCCGTGGTTGCCTATAACCGCGCAGCAACAGATGTAGACCGCCTCTCTATTCGCTTTGAAACTTTTATTGAAGAGTTCACCAACATCTTGCAGCGTCAAACTGCTGCACGCTGATTGAACTGATAAGCAAACCAATTAGCGAAAAAAATTATGGCCGGATCTTCATTACGTAAAAACAAACGTCGAGCGATGTCCGACATTAACGTCGTTCCGTATATCGATGTGATGTTGGTATTGCTCGTGATCTTTATGGTTACTGCACCGATGGTTAATCCAGGCGTTGTCAATCTGCCAACCGTTGGTGGTGCGAAAGTACAATCTTTACCACCCGTCTTTTTAACCATTGATGCCAATGAAAATGTCATCGTGAAAAAGGATGGCGACCCAACACAAACTCTTAATAAATTTGAACTCGGTGCTTTTGCGAGATCACAAGCAGAAAAATCTGCAGACCAGCCAATTGTGATTGCTGCTGATAAATCCATTAAATATGAAACAGTGATGGAAGTCATGTCCAAGCTCAAAGAGAATGGCGTGAAGCGCGTCGGCCTTGCGGTCAAGACCCAATAAGGCTTAGAGGCTTGCTTTAATCGCCCATGAATAGCGCTCCTACTTTTCAACCCTCCTTCTCGACTTTCAAGCGAGGACGTTTTACAAAAGAAGAAAGTACTAAGCGCGCATTTACTTTTTCTTTAATAGCGCACCTAGGTTTACTTGCTTTTTTAATGATAGGAATCAGCTGGAATAACAGCACATCTTCAGGCGTTGAAGTAGAACTCTGGGACTCCGCACCACAAGTTCAAATGCCACCCGAGCCTGAACTCAAAACAGAAGTAAAAGAAGAGGCTGCAGATATTGCCATCAAGAAAAAGAAGGTGGAAAAAGAACCTCCTAAAAAAGAAGTAAAAGAATCACCAAAAACAGTGAAGCCTCCTCCACCAAAAGAGAAGGCTAAAGAAAAAGAACCAGAAAAACCGAAGAAGGCTGAAGTCCCTAAAGCACAATCTCCTGCAGAAACCAAAGCGAATGCAGCCGCTGAAAAAGCACGCGCCGATCAATTGGCTCGTTTACGAGCTGCAGCGGGTGCAGAGGGTGGGAGTGGCGGTACTGTTGGTAGCGGCGTAGGTGGCGGTGGTAATGCCCCTCCAGGTTGGACCGATAAAGTCATCAAAAAAGTGAAGCCTTTAATTATCTTTAACCCAGAGTCCATTAGCGGCAATCCTGCTGCAGTTATTCTGGTAAGCCTTGCACCAGATGGGGCTATCTTGAGCACTAGCATTCAAAGCTCGAGCGGCAACGCCGGCTGGGATCGCGCAGTGCTTCTCGCCCTTTCTCGCGCGGAAAGTCTGCCAAAAGACGACAATGGCAAAATTCCGCAACGCGAAGTAAAACTGACCTTTAAACCCAAGGACTAAAGCATGCTGCATTTGGTAACGAGATTGAAATCCAAAATGATTTCTTATGGCGCAGTCATTGTGGCGTTGCTAATCAGCATGGCAACTCCAGCATTCGCCCAGATGAATATTGAAATCACTGGCGTAGGTCAATCGCTTTATCCGATCGCGGTGATGCGATTTAAAGACGAGAATAAATTACCCATCAGCATTACTGACATCATTCGCCAAGACTTGGCACGCAGCGGTTACTTTAAGAATACTGAAAATGGCAATGCTGTTGAAAGTGATGAAGGTACTCCGAATTTCAAATCGTGGGCAGCACGTGGCGCTGATGCATTAGCTGTAGGTTCAGTTGTACAAACAGGCAATGGTCAATTTGAGATTCACTACAAATTATTTGATATTCGTAAAAGCCTTAGTTTAGGCGGTCTCAATCTCAATTCCAGCACAGATAATTTGCGTGCGGTTGCTCACAAAATTGCCGATGACATCGTCTTTAAATTACTGGGTGAGCGTGGTGTGTTTTCTACCCGCCTGTCGTATGTCATTAAGGATGGCAAGCGCTATCGCCTTGTAATTTCAGACGCTGATGGCCAGAACATTCGCAATGCCATGAATAGTGGCGAACCAATCATCTCACCTTCCTGGTCACCGGATGGCAAGAAAGTAGCTTACGTTTCTTTTGAAGATCGCAAGCCAGTAATCTATGTTCACGAACTTGCTACTGGTCGTCGCATTTCTCTTTCCAATCAAAAGGGAAATAACAGCGCACCAGCTTGGTCTCCCGATGGCAAGAAATTGGCCATCTCTTTATCCAAAGACGGCAATACTCAGATCTATGGCATCAATGCTGATGGAACTGGATTGCACCGCCTTACTCGCGGAAACACGATTGATACCGAGCCACAATATTCCGCTGATGGTCGTTACATTTACTTCACGAGTGACCGTGGTGGTAATCCGCAGATTTATCGCATGAGTGCTGAAGGCGAACAAGTTGAGGGCGCTAAACGCATTACCTTCAAACAAGGCTTCGTCACTTCACCGCGCATTTCTCCAGATGGTAAATATTTAGCCTACATTGCCAATGTAGGTGGCGCATATCGTCTCTACATTCTGAACTTAGCTACTGGCGATTCTCAAGCGTTGACTGATGGCTCTAGTGATGAATCCCCCTCCTTTGCCGCAAATGGTCGATATGTTCTCTACTCCACTAAAGTCGGTGGCAAGCGTGTTTTAGCTGCTGTTTCGGTGGATGGCAATTCAAAGCAGGTGCTCAGCATTCCAGGATCCGATGTTCGTCAGCCGTCCTGGGGTCCATTCATGGACTAAGACCGGATCCAACGCTGCACAAGCCTGCCCTTTTTAAGGGCTGAAATAGTCACTTTTGATGCTCTTGGGGGCATAATATTGAGTATTAGCTCATTTATAGATTCAGCTTGTAGGAAAAAGGAAGAACCATGAAGATTTCTATCGCACGTCGCGCAGCGACTTTTGCCCTTATCGGCGCCACCGCATTTTTAATGGCCGCATGTTCTAGCGTTAAATTGGATGATACCGATGGCGCGAATGGAAGCGGTGGCAGTGGAAAATTTGGCTCACAGCCATGGAACGATCCTAATAGCCCACTCTTTGACAAGAGCGTTTACTTTGGCTTTGACGAGTACACCGTTCAGACTAAATATCAAAAGATGTTGTCTGCCCACGCAAGCTATTTGAAAGCTAACCCAAAACAAAAAGTCATCATTCAAGGCAATACTGATGATCGTGGCACCGCGGAATACAACTTGGCACTAGGTCAACGTCGTTCTGATGCTGTACGCAAGTCACTCAACTTAATGGGTGTGTCCGATGATCAAATGGAAGCAGTAAGCTTTGGCAAAGAAAAGCCAAAGGCTGAAGGCGATAATGAAGCAGCATGGGCACAAAACCGCCGCGCTGATATTGTTTACATCACTAACTAATGATGACGCTTTCTCACTCAGTAAAACAAACGCTCTCACGAGCGTTTTGTTTAAGTGCTGCCCTGTTTTGTTTAAGCGCATCCAATAGCGCTTGGGCCCTCTTCTCGGATGATGAAGCCCGTAAGGCCATTCTAGATTTGCGTAAGTCTCTAGCCACTACCCAGCTTGAGTTGCAAGGGCAAATAGACAAACTCAAAACAGAGAACGCAGAGCTACGCGGCAAGGTAGAAGAGCTTGAGAAACAAGGTGAAGACATTAACACCAGCCAGAAAACTTACTACCAAGATCTCGATACTCGCTTAGGCAATTTTGAGCCACGCACTGTCACCATTGAAGGCGTGAGTGGCACAGTCCAACCTGGTGAGAAAAAAGCGTATGACGATGCACTTAAAGCGTTTCAAGCAGGCAATCTAAAAAAGGCTGATGATAGCTTTGCTGCATTTACCGCAAAGTATCCAAAAAGCCCTTACTTACCACTTGCCCTCTACTGGAGTGGCAATAGTAAATATGCAAATAAAGAATATGCTGGCGCCATTAACCAACTACAAAGTCTGATTAAGAAATACCCTAACCATCCTCGCATCCCTGCGGCAATGGTGACCTTGGGTAACGCTCAATTAGAAAGTGGCAACAAAGCTGCTGCTAAAAAAACATTTAGTGACATCATTGCTAAATATCCAGATACTGATGCTGCTAAAGATGCACAGCAGGCCATCGCTGGAACAAAGTAAGCACTTCATTCTTTATGTCTAAGCTGTCCGCTGCATTTGCATCACTGGCACCTCGCAAACCTGGCGCCCCCGCAGTCATCTTGTTTTCTGGTGGCTTAGACTCCACGACTGTTCTCGCTCTGGCTAAAGATTTAGGCTATACACCTTACGCCCTCTCCGTGGGCTATGGGCAGCGTCACTCCTCAGAACTAGCGGCTGCAAAGCATATTGCCAAACAAATTGGTGTGGTACGTCATGAGGTTGTGAATTTGGATCTCACCCGTTTTGGTGGCTCAGCCTTAACGGACTCTTCAATTGCAGTTCCCACCACTCTAGGTAAGGACCAAGAAATTCCGGTTACTTATGTGCCTGCACGCAATACGATCTTGCTATCGCTTGCTTTAGGCTGGGCAGAGTCATTAGGCGGTCTAGATGTGTTCTATGGCGCCAATGCAGTCGATTACTCAGGCTATCCAGATTGCCGACCTGAGTACGTCAAGTCTTTTGAACATATGGCTAACCTCGCAACTAAGGCTGGTGTTGAAGCCATTAATGATGAGAACCGCTTTCGGGTACACGCACCAATCATTAGTCTTACTAAAGCGCAAATCATTCAGTTGGGCAATACCATGGGTGTTGACTACTCACAAACAGTATCTTGCTATCAAGCAAATGACTTAGGCAAAGCTTGTGGTGAATGTGAATCTTGCCGTCTAAGGCAAGCAGGCTTTGCGCAGGCCAATGTGAGTGACCCCACCCGCTATCAAAAAAGTATTAAGGGATTAGGCTGCGCGTAGCTCATCATCTTGCTGAATCAAACTATCAGCAGGGATTCCCAACATAGAGTGCAATCTCCAAATCATCTTCAGCGTAAGAGGGCGTTTACGATTCAATATCTCATATACGCGATTTAAGCCACCAATCATCGGCTGCAAATCCTTTGGACTCAAGCCAGACTGCTCCATTCTGAATTTGATTGCTTCAATGGGGTCTGGCAGAGAAATCGCATACCGCTTGCTCTCGTAAGCCTCTATGAGCATTAAGAGGATCTCAAATCTATCCCCATCCTTGGTCCCAGGTTTGGGCTCATGATCAAAATAGTAAGACGCTTGAGCTAGAGCATCTTTATATTCAAGCTTATTTCGAATAGGTTTTAATTCTTTCATTACTCCTCCAACTGAACTGTGCAAGCATCAATTCGATCGTATGCAGCATGGCTACCAATAAATTTCACATATACCGCCCCAAAACTATAGGCAACTGCTACTACCAAACGGTAGGTATTTCCTTTGATATTAAAAACAACTCTATTGCCTGCAATAAAACTCGCATTTCGATACTGATTCTTGATATCTTGCGGCTTTTTCCAACTTGCATGCACTACTTCGTCATGCCAAGCCTTTAGTTGTTGTTCAGCATCAGGATGTATGCGCCAAAAATTTATTAGTTGTTTTTTGGCTATTATCCTCACTGAATAATTATAGTCCCAAATTGGGACTATAGCAAGTAGAGTTATATATCCTCACATCAATTAAGGCTTTGACGATTTAAAATATCAATCAACATGAATATTTCAGACATACTTCGCATCAAAACTACAGTCTGCATTACTGAACTAAGGCGCAATCCTGGAGAGATCATCAAGATAGTAGAAAACTTACCCGCAGTTATCCTAAGTTGCAATAAACCTAAGGCCTATCTTTTGCCAGCTAAATCATATAAAGCATTGCTTGATTTGATTGATGACGTCTCATTGATAAAGATCATCAAGACTCGTAAGAGCGGTAAAACTATAAAAGTAAAAATTTAAAGTTTATTAAGCATTCTCGCAACATAACGCGCAATAAGATCTACTTCCAAATTTACGGTATCACCCTGCTTCAAGTTGCCCAGCGTAGTGTTTTCCAAGGTGTGAGGAATAATATTGATATCCACAATGCAAGCAGTGAGGCTATCTTCGGTATTATTCACTGTAAGTGACACACCATTTACAACGATAGAGCCCTTATATGCCAGAAACGGTGCAAGCTCTTTAGGCGCCTCAATACGGAGTAGCCAAGAGCCATAAGCATCATTAGCCACTTGAGAAAAGTGAGCCACCTTGCCAACACCATCCACGTGCCCACTCACTAAATGACCACCTAGACGATCATTCAAGCGCAGCGCTTTCTCCAAATTGACTTGACCCACTTTATCTAGGCCCACCGTTTTATTCAGAGACTCACGAGAAATATCCAAGGCAAAAGAATTGCTTGTTAACTCGGTAGCTGTCATGCAGGCACCCTGAATAGCAATGCTATCGCCCAAGGCAACATCATCCAAATAGCCATCCGGCACCTCTACAACGAGATGGAGGCCATCGCCCTTAACTTGAGCGCTTTTGATTTGACCGACGGCAGTAATGATTCCTGTAAACATAAAGTGATTTTAGTTCTTAATTAAACGTAAGCGCAGGTCGGGACCAAAAAGGGCTTGATCAATAATCTGCCAATTCTGGCGATTGTTTAAAGAATTCATCAAACCTACATTAGCCATGCCGATACCCTCACCCATTAAAAATGGTGCGTAGTAGAGCAATAACTCATCAACACAATCTTCTCTGAGCATGGAACCATTGAGCTTAAAGCCGGATTCAATATGAATCTCATTCATCTCGCGTTCTTTGGCGAGATAAGAAAACAATGCTGGTAGATCGACTTTGCCAAATGCATTTGCCATATTAATCACCTCAATGCCGCACTCTTCAAAAGACTTAGATTTTGCTTGCATCTTGGGAGTATCAAGACTGGCACAAACAATGATGACGCTAGATTGATCTGGGTTTTGCAAAATCTTAGCAGCAGGCGGTGTTTCTAATTTGGAATCAATAATGATGCGTACTGGTTGTCTTTGAGTATCAACATCTCGCACATTCAAACTAGGATCATCTTCTTTCAAGGTACCTACGCCGGTCACGATGGCGCATGCTTGCGCACGCCAGTGATGACCGTCGGCCCTAGCAAGCGGACCAGTGATCCATTGGCTTTGACCGTCGGGCAATGCGGTCTTACCATCTAAACTAGCAGCAATCTTCATGCGTACCCATGGCAAGCCACGAGTCATTCTAGAAATAAAACCGCGATTGAGTGCTTGCGCTTCTGACTCCAACAAACCACATTGAACTTCAATGCCAGCTGCTCTTAATTTTTCCAAACCCTTACCCGCCACCAGAGGGTTGGGATCAGACATAGCCACAATCACTTTGGCTGGTTTAGCGGCAATGAGGGCATCAACACAGGGAGGCGTTCTGCCACTGTGACTGCAAGGCTCCAAGGTGACATAGATTGTTGAGCCAGCGACATCGTTACCTACAGTCTTTGCATTAGCCAAAGCCTGAACTTCTGCATGCGCCTTACCAACCGCTTGCGTAAAACCACTTCCTATCAATTTGCCATCTCGAACAATGACGCATCCCACCCGGGGATTAGGGTTTGAAAGATAAAGGGCTTTTTGAGCTTGGGCTAGAGCCTCACTCATCCATTGGTGGTCAACTGCGCTGTACATAGGGTCTATTAAACCATTCAATGGCAGCGCTTTGAATCTCTGGAAGGGTCGCAGATACGCCAGCGCCCTCCGCTACCTAGAATCATTTGCCTTTCTAGGTGAGGAACTCTTTGGTGACCCAATATCAAGCGATTAGCAACAAACCCGCCTTGCCCGGTCTTCGCTGCCCCCGCGGCATTAAATAGAATCCCTCTCTTGCCAGAATGTGGGTCGGTAAATTGGCTACCCCCACCCTTAAAGTACACAGGCTCGATTCTTCCCTGAGAAAACCAGCGCTTAGGCTGGCAACTGGATTCTGCCTGCTTGGTCGAGCACCCACTTTGCACAACCCAACCCTCCTCCCAAGGGCCGCCTTTAAGGGGTATTAGCTGGACAGACTGCCCTACGTGCAAAGCTTGTTGACGTGAGAAATGGGCATGGGAAATAAACCGTCTTGCAATGGCATCAATTTCACGAGCAGCAATCTGTTCTTGCAATAGCGGCATACTCATCGCAGCAGTAATAGCAATAATCAATATAACTGCCATTAACTCTAATAAGGTAGACCCACTTTGGCTACAGAATTTTTTATTCAAAAACTTGACGCCAATTGATGCGGGTAACAGCGCTTGTTTTTTCATCAATGAGAACGCCAACCTGTATACCTGGTTTTTCTTTGCTAGATATTAGCCAGCGATGATTTCCAATCGACTGAATGACGCACAGATTGCTATGTAATGATGAAAGTGTGGTGATATTTTTCTCACATTCTTGCACTGCTTTTTCTGCGGCGATAAATTGCTTCTGCGATACATCGATCGCAGCTACCTCAATCATGCGCAAAGCACCCAATCTCTCAATGTAAGTAATGAGAGAGGAGCAAAGTAACAACAAAGAAATAACCCAAGCCAAAATCACGGCAAGTTCCTGGTGGCAAAAGTTCTCTCCAAGGGAATCTGAAGCAAAGCTCCATCTGTCATTTGCAGCCGCAGCCTATACACCCCTTGACCCCCAATGCCACTAGCCTCAGGGCTCTGAACCTCCTCAATAAGCAGATGATTAATGCCATTCATCAGCGTGGTATTTTGCAATCTACCTTGGCGATCAAGTGACTGGCAAATGAGTGATCCGCCATTAACCTTGGCACCTTTAGCAATGCCTGCTTGTCGCTCCACCATAAAACCTTGATGCGCCAAATCTTTTCTGGTCCGATCCTTAGTTAGAGCATTCCCAATGCAATCAAAATCCACGCCATCGGATAAGGCATGCTGGACACTGAAAGAATCCGACCCTCGATATCCTACTTTTTTATTCACTTGAATAAACTGCTTTGAACCATCGACTTTTTTAGATGGGGTATAGGTTTTTATATTTTGATAGCCCGCCATCCGAATAGCTCTACCCATCAACTCCAATGCACGCTCTGCTTCGGAGATTAATAATTGGGTTTTTTCATACTCCGCCTGCTTAGCTGCCAAGTGAGCGCTTGCCTTTAGCAACGGGTTTAGCAGAAGAGCGCAAATGGTGATTCCGACTAGACACTCTAGTAGCGTCATTCTTTATGCTCTCAATTTCATATATATCGAAGTCCCTTCTCAATTGCGATCTTTTGCGTTCTTGTTGCTGTAGAACAAGGATTAATTTCTGGTAGGCGTGAGTGGCAGCCATCCAAGAGCCCATGATTAAGCTCATTGCCACCAAGACCTCGAGCAAGATAAAGCCATTTCCCCGCTTCAGCCTTTTAATAAAGCGGTCGCCGTCTTGAATGGTCATCGCTCATTTTCTAAGGGTCATAGGTCAGATAAAACAGTCTTATAGGGCTCTTGCCGTCAGAAAGTCAGGATATTGCTGTAAGACCTCACAGCAACCCTATCCTGAGCTTAAAATAGAGAGCTATGCCAAATACCCTAGCCTCCACCGAAGAAATCATTGCCGACCTGCGTGCCGGCAAAATGGTGATCCTTGTCGACGAAGAAGATCGTGAGAACGAGGGGGATTTAGTGCTGGCCGCAGATCATGTGACTGCAGAAGCCGTTAATTTCATGGCTAAGCATGGTCGAGGCCTGATTTGCCTTACTCTCACTCGTGAGCGTTGCCAACAGCTCAATCTGCCTTTGATGGTCAGAGATAACGGCACCTCGATGGGAACCAATTTCACCGTCTCGATTGAAGCTGCTACCGGCGTAACAACCGGCATTTCTGCAGCAGATCGTGCGCTTACGATTAAAACTGCGGTAGCACCAAACGCCAAGCCCAGCGATTTAGTTCAACCTGGTCATATTTTTCCCTTGATGGCACAACCTGGTGGTGTATTGATTCGCTCAGGACATACAGAAGCAGGCTGTGATTTGGCAGCCATGGCGGGTTGTTCACCTACTTCGGTGATTTGCGAAATCATGAAAGACGATGGCAGCATGGCTCGTCTTCCAGACCTGCTTGAATTTGCTAAAGAACATCAACTCAAGATTGGCAGTATTGCTGATCTCATTCAATATCGCAGTCAGCATGAAAGCATTGTGGTGCGCGAAGGCACTCGAGAATTTGAGACTCCATGGGGCAAATTTCAGGGCATCATTTATCGCGATACTCCTAGCTCATGCATTCACATTGCTTTAGTGCATGGCAAACCCTCTGAAGCTCAAGAAACCTTAGTGCGCGTGCATGAGCCTGTGACTGTATTGGATTTTTTAGACTCCAATGTCAGCACGCACTCCTGGCCTTTAGCTAAAGCCCTTCAAGAAATTGCAGCCTCATCTGCTGGTGTAGCAGTTTTATTAAATGCCTCAGGTGTTGCTGCCCCTAGTGACAGTGATTGGTTGGCTCAATTTCAAAAACTCAATCGACCGCATGATGCCGAGCAAAAACCTCTAGCACGTAAAACCGATTTTAGAAGCTACGGTATTGGGGCGCAAATTCTTAAAGACATTGGCGTTGGAAAAATGCGTTTATTAGCTAATCCAAGCCCTGTACCAAGTCTCTCCGGCTATAAGCTTGAAGTAACCGGTTACACACCATTTAAACTTTAATCTAGAAAACACTATGACTGACTCCACCAACGATTTTGTAGGCGTTTTAGAAGCCGATTTAAATGGTCAAGATCTGCGCATTGGCGTTGTACAGGCACGCTTTAATGAAGATCATTGCGTAGCGCTAACGAACGCTTGCATTAATGAACTGATTTCTTTAGGTGTTAATCAATCGGATATCAAACTTGTCACAGTGCCCGGTGCATTAGAGATTCCATTTGCTTTGCAGAAGCTCGCAGAAACTGGCGAGTTTGATGGTTTAGTTGCGCTTGGCGCAGTCATTCGTGGCGAGACTTATCACTTTGAATTAGTGTCCAACGAATCTGCAGCCGGAATAACGCGTATCTCCATTGATTCAGGATTGCCGATCGCTAATGGCGTATTAACCTGCGATACCGATGAACAAGCACATGCGCGTGTAGAAGTAAAAGGTGCCGAGTGTGCTCAAGCCGTTGTTGAAATGGCTAATTTAGCGCTAGCACTGACGCCCGATATTGATATCGAAATAAACGCGAGCGAAGAATAAGCAAAGACATGTCCAAATCCATTCCCAATCCAGAAAACTTAGTAGCTGCTAAGGATGCCAAAACGCCAGCCAAGCGCTCCTTAACTCCAAGACGTCGTGCTCGTGAATACGCTCTGCAGGGCGTATATCAAAGTCTTGTTATGCGCCGTGCTGGTAGCATTCCAAACGGAGCAGCCATCGCTAAACAGCTATCCGAGGATCCTGCGTTTCGTCGTTGCCAACTTGATCTCTTCCAAGGCATCTTTGATGGTGTTTTAGCTAAAACAGATGAGCTAGAAGCCATCATTACCCCCGCTTTGGATCGCCCTATTAATGAGCTCTCCCCAGTTGAGCATGCTGCATTACTCATTGGCGCCTATGAGCTAGCCGCTGACCTCTCCGTACCTTACAAAGTGGCTATTAACGAAGCGGTTGAGCTTGCCAAAACCTTTGGTGGCACCGATGGTCACAAATACGTCAATGGCGTACTAGACCTCCTGGCCCAAAAACTGCGGAGTGTGGAGATACAGGCGGGCTAACACTGCCAACTCAATAATCTACCAATCAGTACATCAGCCTCCAGGCCTCTACGCCCGGAGGCTTTTTTATTTACAAGGGGATAAAATGATTTGCATACATACCAAGGTCAGACATCATGCAAAAAATAGATATTCGCACTCAATTAAAAGACTCAAGCCTTTTTAAAGAAGAGGCCTTTATTAATGGCTATTGGGTTAGCTCTAAAAAAACCTTTGCGATCAACAACCCTGCTACCGATGAAATCATTGCCAATGTCGCAAATCTAGAAACTGCAGATGCTGAGAACGCGATTGCTGCTGCAGAAAAGGCTCTACCAGAATGGCGAAACAAGCTTGCTAAAGAACGTGCCTCCATTATGCGCAAGTGGTTTGATCTTATTATTGCGAACACTCAAGATTTAGCAACGCTCATGACGCTTGAACAAGGCAAGCCTCTAGCCGAAGCAGCGGGTGAAGTAGTTTACGGCGCTTCTTTTGTAGAGTGGTTTGCAGAAGAAGCAAAACGGGTTGAAGGGTCCATTTTGAGCACCACCTGGAGCGATAAGCGCTTGATGGTTCTCAAGCAACCTATCGGGGTTTGCGTGGCGATCACGCCTTGGAATTTTCCAATTGCCATGATCACCCGTAAGATTGCTCCAGCAATGGCCGCCGGCTGCACCATTGTGATTAAGCCTGCTGAACTGACGCCATTATCTGCATTAGCTTTGGCAGAGCTTGGTAAGCGCGCAGGGATTCCAGATGGCGTCATTAACATTGTCACTGCTGATGCCGATCAATCGATCGCTATTGGCAAAATACTATGTGCGTCACCTACAGTGCGACACCTTTCATTTACAGGTTCTACAGAAGTGGGTCGCATCCTAATGGAGCAATGCGCACCAACAGTCAAGAAACTAGCGCTAGAGCTTGGCGGACACGCGCCATTTATTGTGTTTGAAGATGCCGATATAGATGCCGCCGTCAGTGGCGCCATGGCTTCCAAATTTAGAAACTCGGGTCAAACTTGTGTATGTGCCAATCGCTTTTATGTGCATAAAAAAGTGCAAGATACTTTTGTGGAAAAGTTTGCTAAAGCATTAGAAATTATTAAGGTGGGCAATGGTATGCAGGCCGGCATTACCCAGGGCCCACTGATTGAAACTGCCGCGCTTGAAAAAGTGAAAAAGCATGTAGCCGATGCCTTGAGTAAAGGAGCCACGCTGGTGACTGGCGGCAAGCCATCCGTTGAAGGCAAAAATTTCTATGAGCCAACTATCCTATCCAATGTGAATAGCCAAATGCTTATTACCTATGAAGAAACCTTTGGCCCGATCGCACCCATCATTCCTTTTGAGAGCGATGAGGAAGTCATCAAGCTTGCCAATAGCAGTCAATTTGGTTTGGCCTCTTATTTCTATAGCCGAGATATTGGTCGCGTCTGGAAAGTAGCTGAAGCCCTGGAATACGGTATGGTGGGTGTAAACACGGGCCTGATCTCTAATGAAGTAGCGCCTTTTGGTGGCATTAAACAATCAGGCTTGGGCCGTGAGGGCAGTGTTTACGGCATGGACGAGTATTTAGAGATGAAATACGTCTGCGTGGGTTTATAAACACCCAGCATTAACAGCTAATTCAATATTCCTGGAATTGAGTTGGCTTATTTTTTCTTGTAGACCAAATCCCATACACCGTGGCCTAGCTTGATGCCACGGTTTTCAAACTTCGTCACAGGACGATAAGCTGGTCTTTGTACATATCCAGCATGCTGAGTATTTAATTGCTCTAAGGTAGGCTTGAATTCATTTGGAATTTCATCTGCTTTGGCAATATCGGAGGCATCAAAAGTCTCTACCTTGACTAATTCATTTGAAGTATTTTGTAAGGTAGCCTCTGCATTCAATACCAACAGCATCTGCTCAGCATAGTTATGCCAATCTGTTGCTAGATGCAAATAAGCGCCAGGCTTTAAACGAGAAACCAATAAACGCACAAACTCCGCTTGTATCAAACGACGCTTGTGATGACGCTTTTTATGCCAGGGGTCAGCAAAATAAATATGAATGCCATCCAAACTGTTGGGAGCGATCATTTTTTCAAGGACCTCAACCGCATCATGACGAATCACTCGTAAATTAGTGAGTTGATTTTCACCAATGAGCTTCAATAAAGCTCCCACCCCTGGTGGATGGACCTCTATTCCCAAGAAATCATCATCTGAGCGTAGCGCTGCGATTTTGGCAGTAGTCTCCCCCATACCAAAACCAATTTCTAAAATTTTAGGCTTGGTGGAGCCACCAAAAGCACCCACTAAATCGAGGGGGGTCTCTTTAAAAGAAAGTAAAAACTGCGGGCCCAACTCTTCAATAGCGCGCTGCTGTCCAGCAGTTGTTCTACCCGCTCTTAATACAAATGAACGAATGCGGTCAAAATGCTTTTCTGGGGCCGTGCTATCTACCTTGCTCAACGACTTACCCTACTACCTTCTTAAAGTAAGCAATCGTCTCTTTGAGACCATCTTCCAAGTTAACCTTTGGCTGCCAGCCTAGCTTGGCTTTTGCCAATTCGATATTCGGTTGGCGTTGTTTTGGATCATCTGATGGCAATGGTTGATGAATGATCTTCGATTTACTACCAGAGAGCTTGAGAACCGCTTCAGCTAATTGCAGCATAGTGAACTCACCGGGGTTGCCAATGTTGACTGGGCCAGTAAAGCCTTTTTCTGAGTTCATCATTTTGACCATGGCATCAATTAAGTCATCGACATAACAAAAGCTTCTGGTTTGCTGGCCATCGCCATAGATAGTGATGTCTTTTCCTTGTAATGCCTGAACAATAAAGTTGCTCACAACGCGACCATCATTGGGATGCATGCGAGGACCATAGGTATTAAAAATACGTACGACCTTAATATCTAAATTGTGTTGACGGTTGTAGTCAAAAAAGAGGGTTTCTGCACAACGCTTGCCTTCATCGTAGCAAGAGCGAATACCAATTGGATTAACCTTACCCCAATATTCTTCTGGCTGTGGATGCACTTCTGGGTCGCCATAAACTTCACTCGTAGAAGCTTGCAAGATCCGCGCCCGAGTCCTTTTGGCCAGGCCCAGCATATTGATAGCACCATGTACGCTGGTCTTGGTTGTTTGCACAGGATCGTACTGATAATGCACAGGAGAGGCTGGGCAGGCTAAGTTATAGATCTGATCCGTCTCTACATACAGCGGAAAGGTCACATCGTGACGCATCAGCTCTAAGCGCGGATTAGGTAATAGATGGGCTAAGTTCTCTTTGGTGCCTGTGAAGTAGTTATCCACCACCAACACATCATTACCTTCTTTGAGAAGCTTCTCGGTCAGGTGTGAACCTAAAAAACCTGCGCCACCAGTGATGAGGATTTTATTCATAGTCAATCTTTTGTAGAAAGTAATAGTTTAGTGAAATGACGCGATCAATTATTTAGGATTATTCCAACCAGCGGAACGATAAGCATAGACAACCTCAGTTAATACGATCGACAAGGAAGTCATAAAAAATACCAGACCTAGTACAAAGGTCCAGATCACATAAGTAGTCTGCAAAGATCGCACTGCACCAGCTTGAAAGAAAAATAACTCTAATACCGTTAATGAAATAAATACTCCACTAAGTACATCAAAAAAGATGGCAGCAGTACAAAGGCGTCCGCGAGCCTTTGCTTCTTCTGCTTCCTTATTCATATGTGCTAACAGCACAGGATCAGTTACCTCACCCCGATCAATCGCATGACGAATTGCACGCATACGATCAACAGACCGCGCTAGACGTCCAGAAATGGCGTTAATTAAGGTGGCAACTGCAGTCAATAAAAATACAGGGGCTAATGCCAGCTGAATATTATTGGTAATTGCGTCTATTGATGCGTCCATATTATTTGTTAACTTTGATAAAGGGTATTCGTAAGATTAATGTGACCAAGCAATTAGGCCGGTATATGAAGTAAATAAGACCAATAATCCAAAAGCGATTCGATACCACGCAAAGGGGATGAAATTATGATGCGCTACATAGTGAATCAACCAGCGAACACAGACAAAGGCTGAAATAAATGCAGATACAAAGCCTACTGCAATTGCTATCGAGAACTCACCAGAAAATGATACCGGCGCCTTCCAGAGCTTGAGTAACTCATAGGCTGTAGCGCCACCAATCACTGGAATAGCTAAAAAGAAAGAAAACTCGGTAGCTACAGAACGAGGAAGGCCAAATAACATGCCGCCAATAATCGTCGCGCCAGAACGCGACGTTCCCGGTATTAAAGCAGCACATTGCGCCAAGCCTACCTTCAGCGCATCAAAGGCAGTTAAGTCATCCACTGATTTGATATGACTTTCAGTAATAGTCATTTTTTGTTGACGACGTTCAGCCCAAAAAATAATGAGTGCACCCACGATAAATGCACTCGCTACAGGAATGGGGGCAAACAATACCGCCTTAATGTACTTACCAAACAAGAAGGCCAATCCCATAGCCGGAACAGAGGCAATTAATAAATTGAGCACAAAGCGACGAGACTCAGGGCTGCCAGAAAAAGAGGTGGCAACCTTCAGTAGCTTTTCTCGAAACTCCCAGCAAACTGCCAGAATGGCGCCAAACTGAATAATGACCTCAAAAGCTTTGCCTCGCTCATCATTAAAGTCCAGCAAGTCGCCAACCAAAATGAGGTGGCCCGTACTAGAGATCGGTAAAAACTCCGTTAAACCCTCTACCACTCCCAGAATGACTGCTTTTAATAACAAAATTAGATCCATGGGCCAAATTTTATAGGTATACAGAGCCAATCTTGGGGTTTTGGCAAAATAGTGTCTAAATATGCAATTTGAATAAATTAGCCTTAAACTGCATAGCACACAGAAAAGTACCCGAATTACATGACCCCAAGCCGCTTTAGACTTTCTAGACTTACCGCCTTTGGTTTGATCCTAAGTCAAGCGCTGGGCTGGAATGCATGGTCTGGCAGTGCAATGGCTCAAAGCCCCAATACCGCTTCAAAACCTGCATTACCCACTCCAATGAGCGCCTCAACACTCATTGGCTTAGATCAGCCGCCACAAATCGCGCCACCTCCGACCAAACCAGCATTACCGCCGGTTGTGGCTCCGTCCAATTTGAACGGTAATAAAGCTGCCGATAACAAGGGGCAACTAAGCGATCTACTTCAGCTTTATCAAGAGGCCGCTTTTAGCGATCCAGTATTAACTGCAGCACGCTTTAATTACCAAGCAAGTAAAGAGTTGTACTGGCAAGGATTTTCATTGCTAATGCCTCAAGCCAATGCCACACCAGGTGGCACGCGTTACTACCAACATGGCACTGGCAATACTCAAGTTTCTAATTCTCCCGGCAATTCCAGAGTCTTTGATCAAAAAAGTTATACGGTCACCTTAACGCAGCCTGTATTTAACGTTGCTGCACTTGAGTTATTTAAGCAAGGGGATCTCAATACTAAGTTGGCGGATATGCGCTTTTTTTCAGCGCAACAAGATTTGATTTTGCGTGTGTCTCAAGCCTATTTTGATGCACTAACAAGCCAAGATAACGTAGCACTCTATAAGAATAAAAAAGATTTAATCAAACAACAGCTCGAAGTTGCTCAAGCGAAATTTGATGCAGGCTTGGCGACCATTGTGGATGTCAATACTGCACAAGCAGCGATGGATTTGGCAACTTCTCAAGAGATCTCTGCTCAGGCAGACCTCATCGTGAAGCGTGGCGCCCTGGAACAGATTGTTGGCCGCCCCGTAGGCGCATTAAAGCCATTAGTGAAAGATGCCAAGATTGAAGGTGTACTAAGAGATCCTCGAAGCAAATCTAAGGACGCCAAAGGCAATCCGATTGCTGATAGCGTCAACCCTCATTTGCCGCCAGGTCAAACGCTCGATGATTGGATTAATCAAGCAGAGACTGCAAACTTTAACGTCTTAGCCGGGCAACTCTCTGTCAATCTTGCTGAGAGCACATATCGCGGTGCACAGGCTTTAAATTATCCAACTGTGAATTTCGTAGGCACTTCTGGATACAACACCTCAAACGGCACTCCAAATAACTACACACCTAACAATACCAACGTATATAACAATACTGTGGCACTGCAAATGGTTATTCCACTGGTATCAGGTGGATACAACAGCTCAGTCATTCGTCAAAATGCCGCTCTATTGGATGCGGCAAAAGCAAACTACGATAACTATCGTCGTACAGCCGCTCAAAATACTCGCGCTGCTTTTACAGGCTTTTATGGTGGTCTAGCAAGCGTTAAGGCATATGAAGCGGCTGAGCGCTCAACGTCTTCAGCCCTAGAATCCAGCAAACTTGGTTTTCAGGTGGGTACCTTAATCAATATTGATGTGTTGATTGCGCTTGATTCATTAATTAATACGCGTTCTTTATTGCAACAGGCCCGCTACAGCACAATTCTGAACGCGATCAAGTTAAAAGCGCACGCTGCCGCTTTAACTGATGAAGACTTAGTTTCTATTAATGCCTTACTACGCTAAGTAGCAATCAGAATTACGAGAGTAATTCAGTAGCAGCCTGCAGTACTTGCTCTACTGATGGTGGTTTTTGAATATCTCCCACATTACGAATGTTGCTAGACCAATAGCCCTCTGTTTTCCAAAGTGGTGAATCACAATAAATTTCTACAGTCGGCTTGTTCAACACTGCAGCTAAGTGCGTGAGGCCAGTATCAACCCCCACCGTTAATGCAGCACCAGCAATAACCGCAAAAGCATCTTCTATAGAAAATGCTGGTGGTACTAATGCATTCGGGATCTGCGCAGCAATTTCTTTACTCACTGCCTGCTCCGCTAAATTACCCCAAGGTAAAACGACTTGATAACCTTGAGCAGCTAATGTTTTTCCTAAAGCCACCCAATGGCTATTGGGCCAGCGCTTGGCCTCTCTCGCGGTGGAATGAAAACACAACACATAAGGGGCCGATAGCTGCTGGGTAATAGGCATGCCAGGTAACCGCAAAGATTGAATATATTGGTCAGGATAAAACTGGGGAGCGCTTGTACGCTCTAGCAATGGCCAATCCAAGGCTGAGCACATTACCCAACGTGAACGATCAACAGCATGACATTGAATCGGCACTTGTACAGACTGGTTATAAAAAGATCTTGCTATCGGCTCATATCCAGAAAACTCGGTTGCATTAGCCAAGCCCGCTATTGCTGCATTTGGAGTCTTTTTGGCTAACGAGCAAACAATTGCTGACTTCAGCAAGCCTTGGGTTTCAATAACGACGTCATAAGATGTTTCTTGTAGTATTTTCTTAAATGCAAAAAACTCTTTCCAGGTAGATAACTTAAGAAGATTCTTTTTCCACCGACGCAAACCAAAAGGGATGATGCGATCGATACCCCGGAAACCATCTTTGGAAAGCAATGGTGTTAGGAGATGGACATAACCCTCTTCAACCACCCAATCAATTTGGGCATTTGGTAAGCGCGCCCGCAAATCCCACACAATCGGAAGATTGTGAAGAACATCTCCCAAAGATGATAGTTTGACCAAGAGAATCTTGGTCTGTTGGGAATGGGTCGATAAATCGCTCATATGAGCATTATCTTATCTTTTGCAACC
Organism: Polynucleobacter yangtzensis; assembly: GCF_001595965.1. Taxonomy (GTDB): domain Bacteria; phylum Pseudomonadota; class Gammaproteobacteria; order Burkholderiales; family Burkholderiaceae; genus Polynucleobacter; species Polynucleobacter yangtzensis. The sequence continues at coordinate 542,897 of NZ_LOJI01000001.1, read as the reverse complement.
AACACAGAGGATTAGAACTTAGGCGCAGCATCCCATGAGAAACCAGCGGTATCTTTAGCATTCATATTAGGCTGAATGCCACTGGGCAAAGGCCACTCGATACCAACCGTAGGATCATTCCAGGCCAGGCAAGCCTCGCTTTGTGGATGATAGTACTCAGTAGTTTTGTATAGAAACTCTGCTGTTTCAGAGAGCACTAAAAATCCGTGCGCAAGCTTTGCTGGTATCCACATCTGCTTGTGGTTTTGAGCACTTAACTCAACTCCAACCCATTTGCCATATGTTGGCGAATCTTTACGAATATCCACCACCACATCAAACACGCTACCGGCCACCACTCGCACTAACTTGCCTTGTGTTTGCTCGAGCTGATAGTGCAGGCCACGCAATGTCCATTGACGTGAGAAAGAGTGATTATCCTGAACAAACTGCACATCTAAACCAGTAGCAGCAGCAAAATCTAGCGCATTAAATGATTCGGTAAACCAGCCGCGCTCATCACCAAATACTTTTGGCTCCACGATCAATACATCGTGAATGGCTGTAGAGGTAATTTGCAACTTGGATGACATGTTTACTTTCCCGGCTTTTTAGAGGAAAGAGAAATTGGCTGAGCAGAGCTGTTAAGCTCATTCAAAATCTTCGTTAGATATTGCCCATAGCTATTCTTGCTCAACTGGGAAGCAACTTTTTGTACCGTCTCAGCAGTAATCCATCCTTGACGATAAGCAATCTCCTCCGGACAGGCTACCATCAAGCCTTGGCGCTTTTGCAAGGTTGCAATAAAGCCGGCAGCATCCAATAAGGAATCATGCGTACCGGTATCAAGCCAGGCAAAACCACGGCCCATAATTTCAACATTCAACTCATTCTTTTCTAAATAGGCTCGATTGACATCGGTAATCTCGAGTTCGCCACGAGCACTAGGCTTAATTGCAGCAGCAATGTCGCAGACTTGATTGTCATAGAAATACAAACCAGTCACCGCATAGCTACTTCTGGGCTTTAACGGCTTCTCTTCAATAGAGAGTGCTTTGTAATCTTTGTCAAATTCCACCACACCATAACGCTCTGGATCATTGACGTGATAAGCAAACACCGTTGCACCAACACTGCGCTCATGCGCACTATTGAGCTGATCAACCAATTCATGACCATAGAAAATATTGTCACCAAGGACTAAAGCACTTGGGTGATTACCAACAAAGTTTTTACCTAGAGTAAATGCTTGTGCCAAACCATCCGGCGAAGGCTGCACACAATATTCAATATTGAGACCCCACTGCGAACCATCGCCCAAAAGTTCTGCGAAGCGCGGTGTATCGTGCGGCGTAGAAATTAAGAGAATGTCACGAATACCAGCAAGCATCAAAGTGCTTAATGGGTAGTAAACCATTGGCTTGTCATACACGGGCATCAATTGCTTAGATACGGCCTGCGTCACTGGATAAAGACGAGTGCCTGATCCGCCAGCCAAAATAATGCCTTTGCGATTTACTGTCATTGTGAACTTCACCTTATTTGAGCGAACCCAAGCCGCACTGCTAAAGGCCTTAAATCAAACCTTCTTTAGCCAACTGAGCTACATATTGCTGAACCATGTCTTCCCAAGCTGGGAAATTTGGCTCATTTTGAGTTTGATTATAAGAGTTTGAAGTGTCAGAAAGGCCGCCTGCAAGGGCTAACCGTAATTTAGCGTTAGCCATACGAGAATTGGTGGGCCTAGGAGCTGGAAGCGGGTATTCAGCTGCCAGAATGGGCTTAATGGACTCGGGTTTGGCTTTGAGGGCTATGCCTGCATCTAGAGCAGCCTGAACTGCCATACAAGCCAAGCCATGCCATGTCGTTTCACCAGTGGGTATTGCGTGATAGATGCCCGATGCAAATGACTTGATTTGGCATTGGGGGTCAAGCACTAACGCTAGACTCACTTTGGCAAGCCAATCCGCGCTCGTTGGAACACCCTGCTGATCATGAACGACTTTTAACTCATCGCGTTCTTTTGCTAAACGCAACATCGTGCGTATGAAATTACCGCCAGCACCATAAACCCAGCTAGTTCTAAAAATAGCAAATTGGCCAGAGGCGGAATTTGCAAATGCTTCCTCTACCGCAATCTCACCAGCAGCCTTACTTTTGCCATATACACCTAATGGATTGCGCTCATCACTCTCGACATACCAACCACTCTTGCTGCCATCAAATACATAGTCGGTCGAGTAATGCAAAAAAGTTGCGCCATGTTCGGCTGCGTATTGGGCCATTAACTCAGGTGCGCGGGCATTGATGGCAAAAGCCATCTCCATATCACTTTCAGCCTTATCCACCGCTGTATAGGCAGAGGCATTGATGATTAAGTCAGGCTTTGTCTTGAGAAGGAGATTGCCGAGAACATTTGTATCACTTAAATCGCACTCAGCACGACCTACATATTCAATGGCTATATTGTTAGGAATCGATTGAGAGTCAAAAAGCGCCTTGAAAGCCTTTCCGAGCTGCCCATCTTTTCCGAAAACTAAAATATTCACTGAGTGTTGAGTACTTATATAAGGAGTTAGTGAATTTAGTTGTACTGCTTTTGTAGCCAGTCACGATATGAGCCACTCACTACACCGTCAACCCAAACTGGATTATCTAAATACCACTGTACTGTTTTGCGTATACCCGTATCAAAGGTTTCTGCTGGACGCCAGCCAAGCTCACGCTCCACTTTGCTGGCATCAATCGCATAGCGACGATCATGACCTGGTCGATCTTTTACAAATGTAATTTGCTCAACATAAGACTTACCATCAGCACGAGGTTTGAGTTCATCCAAAATCCGACAAATCGTCCTCACCACATCAATATTGGCTTTTTCATTCCAGCCGCCAATATTGTAAGTCTCACCTAACTTACCTTTAGCCAATACCTCCCGAATAGCAGAGCAGTGATCGCCAACATACAACCAATCACGAATTTGCTGACCGTCACCATAGATAGGCAATGGCTTACTATTAAGTGCATTCAATATCACTAACGGAATCAATTTCTCGGGAAAGTGATAAGGGCCATAGTTATTAGAGCAATTGGTTGTTACTACCGGGAATCCATAGGTATGGAACCATGCGCGCACCAAATGATCGGAAGCCGCTTTAGATGCCGAGTAAGGACTATTAGGCTCGTAAGAATTCGTTTCTGTAAAAGCAGGATCAGTCAAAGATAGAGAGCCATACACCTCGTCAGTAGAAACATGATGGAAGCGGAAACGCTCTTTGCCAGCTGCATCCAGACTATTCCAATATTCACGCGCACACTCTAATAAATTAAAGGTACCCACAATATTGGTTGTTACAAATTCTGCTGGCCCATGAATAGATCGATCTACATGACTCTCAGCAGCAAAGGTCACAATAGCTCTAGGCTGATGTTCTTTTAACAGCCTGGTGACTAACTCTTTATCACCAATATCGCCATGAACAAAAATATGGCGAGGATCATTTTTTAAAGAATCTAGCGTGGCAAGGTTGCCCGCATAAGTCAGCTTATCTAAATTAATAACACCTTCACTTGCTGGATTCTTGAGCCAGTCCAAAACAAAGTTGCCACCAATAAAGCCAGCGCCGCCAGTAACTAATATCATTTTTAATCTATTAAATAAGTGAGTGCTAATTGAACTAAGTAACTAGGCAATTAAGGTGTTTGCATTAATTGAAGGTACTTATTAAAGCGTTTCTTGCCAAATAGCAGAATCCCTAGTTTCTGCACCAATTTTAATCCGCCCCTCGCCTTAGGCAAAGGAACCTGCTCTACCGTGCCACCAGGCGTCTTATCGCAATTAATCAAGGCTGGGTTAATAAAAATCCGATAACCCTTTTGACGCAAATCACGATGAAATGGAATGTGGTCAGCGACATCAATACCATTCGCTTGATCATCCGTGCCCGCGTATCTACCGGCTAAAAAAGATTCACGCGTATAGATGCCTAAGCCACCAAAAGCAGAATCGACTTCGATCAAATCTGCTCTTGGATCAATGGGTGACTGTTTACATGTCACTGCAATATTTTGAGCCATGTCATTACCCAGAATATTTTCCAATCGATGCTTTTGCTCCCAGCAATCCATTGGATTCCAATAAGGGTGACTCAAACCCCAAATGTCGTAATACTCACCTAGTTGATTTGCAGTAATAACATCCCAGGGCTCCTCTACCTCCCAACATTGGGCAATTTTTGCAGGAGTGACTAGAGCATTCATGCCGTCTAAATCTGCCATGGCAATGTAATCAATGTCAGCATATTCTGGCTTTGAAGCTACTGCATCAATAATCAGATTTCTACACAAGGCAATTCGGTCTGTACGCCTTGGATATTGATTGCTTAAATTACCCACGCTAATAAATGAGAAGTTTTTAATAACGCCCTGTAGTTCTTCTAATTTTTTCGGGGTATCATCACTAGAATCGCTCTCAACTACAAAGCAATGTATTTCCTTGAAGTTACCAAGACTTGCAACTAAGGTTTCAACCTCATTTTGAATCGTATGCGCCACATTCCTAATCGGGCCAGCCAGCAAAATTTTGGAGTCGGCAATTGCCTTACGAGCAGGTTTTCGAAACTTAATTAGAGTCATATAAAAATGTTATTTGCCAATTACTATCAACCTGATAGGGTAAAAAATGCCTCTTTTGAGGAAGTCGATAGACATCATACCTACAACCCCACCTTTACCAATAGATTACTAAGATCAGAGTTTCTGAAGCACGGCATTGAATTAAACAATCCAGACGTCAATGAAGGTCGTGAAATTGCTTTTAGTATTTTGCACGATGGCCAAGCTCTAGACCAAATTTCTGAGCCAAAATACCTGATTGCCACTGAAAACCCCTATATTTGCCCACTGAACAAAGATAAGTCATATTTAAGCCAGTTCAACGGGGTATTTACCTGGAATACTGACTTTGCAAACCTACCAAATGTCAGTCATGTCTTCATCCCCAATCAGATCAGAAGTCTGCATACACCCTCGTTTTTCGAGAGACCCATTTTTTCTTGCATTATTAATGCTAATAAAGCATTTCCGAAGGGTCTAGAAAACGATCTCTATCGCGAACGTCTAGAAGTAATCCGATGGTATGAGACCAACGCACCTGAATATTTTTCCTTATATGGTTTAGGTTGGGGCAAGCCAGCACCCGCTTTTACTCCTGCCGAGAAAGTAGCTCGGCGAATGAAACGTCTAGCAAGTCAGCTCTTTGCATACAAACCTTTTCCGAGTTACGCCGGTGAAGTATCCGATAAAGAATTGATCTATCGCCAAACGAAATTTGCCTACTGCTACGAGAACGTAGCCAATTTGCCTGATTACATTAGCGAAAAAATATTTGATTGTTTTTTTGGTGGCTGCGTTCCAGTCTACTGGGGCTCCAGCACGATCAGCCAGCATATTCCCAACTCCTGCTTTATAGACAGAAGAGACTTTAAGAACACCGCTGAAGTTCATCGTTTCTTGATGAATATTGATGAGATTGAATACACAAAATACCAAGAGAGTATTCGCGACTTTCTGTTAAGCCCAAAGGCAATGGAGTTTGACACCGCTAGCTATGTCTCAACGATTATCAATAAGATTCTCAAAGATTTGAATCATGCTTAACCGCTACATCCTCGATTACGATAATCCCGATGCTGGCATCGGTCACTCGATGGGCATCCTAAACCGCGCCCTTAAAATCGCTGAGCGTAATCATCTTCAGTTTGCTTACTCAGAGACGCAGCTTGCTAAGTCTCATGAGCAATCATTACGATGGAAGTTCAAGCAGAGTCTACGAAAACTGCGAGGACGACACGCCAATGAAACGCACAACATTGGGAATGATCTCAATGAAATGCTTGACCCTAAAACTCTACTTGCTAGCCGTGAAGACATTGAGCAAAGAATTCGGCGTGGAGAAATAAAGCTAATAGAGCTACCTGCTTTTGAAATCCATATCCCATCGAACGAGCAAAATGATGAGCTCATTTACAAGTCAGTAGATGATTTCATTCAAAGCCATCCTGAACCAAATACTGCCTTCAAAATCAGCAATAATCGCTTTGGCGACTATGAATATGCCTCAACTAGAGATTGGTTTCTCAATGCTTATTCCGAAGCGCGTAAGCAACACCCTATCTCACTCACATTTGATCCAAATAAACTGAATATTGCCGTCCATATACGTCGCGGAGATCTGTTACCAGGCCGTCAGTTTTCAGATCTTTCTTCCAGAATGCTGCCTGATGCTTGGTATTTAGAAATCCTCAATACGATCATTCGCAATACCCAAAAAGATATCGCTATTCATATTTTCAGCGAAGGCAAAGACGGTAAATACCACTCAGAAAGGGGTGCACCGTTTTCCTGGAAATCATATTTTGAAAATACGCCACATGTAGTTCATGAACATATTGATAGTGACTTCAAAGGCACATTTCATCACTTATTAAACGCTGATATCCTCATTGGCTCTAAGAGTGGCATGAGTCATTTGGCTGGCATGCTGAGTAAACAGACAAAGATCATGCCGAAGATGTGGCACTCCTATAGAGGAGCCAATCAACTGCTAGAAGTATCGAGCTTGCAATCAGAGCTCAATCAAGAGGAAATTGCCAAACATTTAGAGCAATTACTCTAAGCTACCTCACCAAGAGGGTTGCCCAAAGCCCCACCAATAAGCGCTCGAGGCGCGTTAGCGGAGTCCAGAATCCGTTTCTTCGAAACTGAAAGCGGGCATAAATCTCACAATTTGCTTGCAGAGAAATTCCTTTAAAGCGTTGATTCAAGGCTCGCAATAAACCTGCGCCCACGGATACTCTCTTGGTCCATGGCAACTGGCGTGGGTAAAAATCCAAAGAGATCCCCAATAACTCCAGGTACTTTTTCTGCACTTCAATTGTGGTGATGCGGAACTTATCCAAATGCACTGAGCTTGTTTGAGCTGGATAGCGGCGGTAAGTAATCAAACGCTCTTTGAGATTTAAAAATCGATAGCCAGCAGCAGCCATCACCACCCATAGGTAGTAATCTTCTGAGGTCAAAATAGTGGTGTCATATTTAAAGCGCTTAAATATTTCAGCCTTACCCATCATGGCAGAATTACAGAGCCCGCAATATACAGAAAGTAGCGAACGTAAATCGGCATCGGTAAATTTATCTTTAGATTTCTTTATCTTGCCTGAGGCCTCGTCTAGAACCCATTGCGCACTACCGCAAAGATCACATTCCCCAGCTTCTAAACTACGCAATTGCTTTTCAAGACGGGTACGATCGGCAATATCATCGGCATCCATCAATGCAATATATTGGCCGCTAGCCCTATCAATCATGTCATTACGCGCTCGAACCACTCCGTAATTCTGATCTGAAAGTATCTTCACAATACGAGGATCGTCAAAACTCTGGATCACTTGCCGTGTATTGTCAGAGGAGCCATCATCAAAAATAATTAGCTCAATATTTTGATAACTTTGATTGAGGATGCTCTCAATTGCCTCAGCGATGTATAACTCTGAGTTATACGCGGGCATCAGTACGCTAATTAATGGCTGCTGATTCATTAAATAAAGCTTTGTAAGTAACGGCCGAATCGTTTCAACTTTTTCAGCGCTCTTGATGCAAGAGATTTTTGGCTCGCACCATAGTCCAAGCTGAGATCCCAACTTGACTGATAAATCACACCCAAATAATTTTGCTTAAGCTTATCTAGCGTCTCACCGCTTCTGCGCAACAAGAAAAAGTGCCAATCATAGTAATAAATCCGAAAGAGTTGCTCTATAGGATGCAATGGGATAGCCTTGAAATTTAACAAGGCCTCTAGATACAGCAAGGTCTCCGGATGCTCTGGAGTGCAAATATCCCAGAAGGTAAGCCCCTTAGGCTTGAGATAACTCTCATCAAGAGAGCTCCATACCTTGGCCGACCAAATAAATGGCGGGCAAGGGCAATAGTAATTAGGCCCAAGACGCCCAAACAACTGTTTCACCCTATCGCCCTCAGCGATTAACTGAAGTGGCGCCTTGGCAAAGCCGCGATCAACTGCTAACTGGAAATATTCTTTGTTTTGGTAAATGACTGTGTAGGGATTGCCATCATCAGCCAAGAAATCAGACCGATAAAAGTTTTTAATAAATAGACAATCAGAATCCAAACAAACATAGTTCTCGCATAATCCTAGGCGCCAGAATTCTGATTTAATAATTTGCTGAGTCAAGCTACCCGATTTATCTTTCTCGATTCCCGCTGGTACGCTTGTGTTTGCCTGAATAATGGACTCATCCGAAACCCATTGATAGCCTTCGCTACCAATTAGCTGAACTAATAAATCATGGTCAGCTTGAGGAGTGGAAATATAAAACGGAATGCGATCGCTGTTATATTGAGATATGGACTGCAGTAGGCGCTTAAGTCGCAAGAAATCTTTGCGATAGGACTTACAGTAAAGAACAATGTCTTTCAAGAGACGACCTTTTCTTGAGCAATATGCGAAAGAATACTGCTAACTGCCTGATCAACGCCAATTGGCTGCCAAATTGGCTGCAGAAGCTGTTTTTGCTGCCAATCTAACCAAATTCTTTCGAGGGCCATAGCAATCCCCTTCTCATCCCCATCAGCACTTAAATAGGACTTTCGATCCAATAGCATTTGATCTAATTGTGGATTGCGGTGGGTAATACCCCAAATAGGTCTGCCAGACCAAAGATAGTCATAAAACTTCGATGGAATGTACTCTGCGCACCATTCATCATTGCCGTGGAGCAAAATCAATGCATCAGCTTCTTGCATTTTTTGTGCAACTCGCTCGCGCCCTGATTTACCGCTGACCGGATCGCGCTCTAAGCGACCGTGCGCTAATAAAACATCAGAAAAACCATACTGATTAATAGCGGCCACAGATAAAGAATCTAAGGGTGCGCCATAGGCGTGAACTCGTAGATGATTTCTAGCGTCAGGATACTTTTGAAACAACGTATGTGCTGCCCGCAAAACAATAGAGAGCGATCTGTCATTTGCCAAGGAACCAAAGTGACATAAATTTAAATATTCACCGTATTGATGTTGAGACGTCCCCTGCATTTCACCCGGGGGATTGGCGCCAGGCATCACTACAAACCCTCTAGCATTGCCAGGGGTATTTAAATTCGGATTTCTGACTTTGGCGTAATGGAGTGCCCCATCGGTAAACCACCAGACATAATCTGAATACTTGCAAAGCTGACTTTCTAAATAGTGCCGAAAGCGCGCATCTCGATTTTTGGGCTTCTCAAATCCCTGGTCATTGGGATTCTTACGAATCACTAAGGGATCATGCACCTCTGAAATCAAAGGCAAGCCTGTGGCACGCTTTAACCAAACTCCAGCTAAATGTGCTGACCAAGCACTACCAATGGAATAGATTACATCCACCTTACCACTGCGAATTAAGAGATAACCGCGCACAAATGCAGGCAAGGCCCAAGACCACTGGCTCGAATACCCCAAGAGGAGTTTTTCAATACCGATAAATGGGGCTAGGAGTATAGAAACGGTGCGTGTCAGGAGCTTGTAAATAAACCCGCGCCCATATTGATTGGCTATCCAATGTCGAAAATCAAACCTAAAGGCTGCTGGGCCCCAGGCTAAAAACTGCTTATGAGGGAAACGCTCATCTTTTAAACCAGTAATGGCACTAAAAACAATTGGCTTAACACCGGCCTCTAAGAAATATGGGATCTTATCGGTAATGGTCAAACTAGCTGCCCTACCATCCATGTTGAAAGCATGAGATAGAAGAAGCCAGTTTTTCTGTTGCGTAATAGATTTAGCCTTCAATCAGCACCCTTATATCACCGCTTAAAATCACATTAGTGTCTAGAATTATAGTAGGCTTCCCCTTACACATTAAATATTAAAGTGCATGCACAAAATTAAAGACTTCTTTCAGAAATGGCTATTTAAGTTTGCCGGGAGCGCGAGCTATATCCTCTTCAAAGATCAGCTCTATAGCAAGAATCCAATTTCAGTAAAAAATGACCGCGTTCATTACGCTAGGCGCTGGTCACTATTGCCTATTGATTTAGAGGTCGAAAATCTAGAAGGTGAAGAATTTTATTTATTAATTATTCACACAGACAATATCGCCCATTTTTTTCATGATGTTTTCTTCCCCTTTTATCTTGAGTGGAGAAAAAATAAAAAACGAGTCTGCGTCTCTATTAAAGGCAATACATTCCAAAGAGAATTTCTGGAATCCATCATTGACCCTAAAGATTTAATCTTTTTAGATTACGACAAGGCTTATGCATTTTCTAAGCTGGTCGTTACTCCTGAAGGTAGAGATCTTAAAATCTATCCTAACTTTCAAGAAATTTGCCGAGAGATTAAAACAATCTGTTTTGCAAAACACGGCATTTCTGAGATACGAAATAAAAACCTGATCTATGGCAGAAACGAGCTCAGCCGCAAGAATCTACTCAATATTGACCAGGAATTTTTAAAGGCAAACCATATTGATCAAGTCTTCTTGTCTAAACTCAGTTTCAAAGACTATCTTCAGACGCTAGCAAATGCTCAGACCTTTACCTACATGGTAGGTGCTGGCGTATTTAACCTGCTTTTTTTAAACGACGACGTTAAAGTCTTAGAAATAAACCCTTATCGGAATAATTCTTGGGCTCAAATGTTTGGCCTATCAACGCTCTGTGATTTCAATGTGGTCATTAGTAACAATCTAGAGCACTCTGCAGCTGCCGCTCAAGATGAGTTAATACTAGATAGTCATGTGAATTTTGATGAGCAAATTGCGGCGGAAATTACTAAATTAATTTCCAGCCACAATTGACATCACTGCCATACGCACCGCAATACCAAAGGTCACTTGATTCAAGATGACCGACTGCGGGCCATCGGCTACCGCTGAATCGATCTCTACCCCACGATTCATTGGACCTGGATGCATCACGATGGCATCAGATTTGGCGAGAGCCAAGCGAGCCGGTGTTAAGCCGTACTGTTTAAAAAATGCATCTCCCTCGGGAACTTGACCAGCCTCCATGCGCTCTTTCTGAATACGCAGGGTCATCACCACATCAACATCTTTTAAACCCTCTTCCATGCTGTGGAAGACCTTAACACCCAACATGTCCAAATCACTTGGTAATAAGCTTTCTGGGCCAATAGCACGGATGTCTTCGCACCCCAAAGTAGTTAAAGCATGAATATTCGACTTTGCTACACGACTGTGAACAATATCACCCACAATTGCCACTTTTAAACCTTTGAAGCTTTGTTTGAAGTGGCGCATCGTATACATATCCAGTAACCCTTGGGTAGGATGCTGATGACTGCCATCGCCAGCATTCACCACATGCACATGTGCTGGTACGTGGTTAGCAATTTCAATTGGCGCCCTAGATACGCTATGACGAACAACAAAAATATCTGCCTGCATCGCTACCAAGTTATCAATAGTATCGAGGAGACTTTCTCCTTTTGCAGTTGATGATGTAGAAATATCTAAGTTAATGACGTCTGCCGATAAACGCTTGGCAGCGATCTCAAAAGTTGTTCTAGTGCGAGTAGAGTTCTCGAAGAAGAGATTAAATACACTTTTACCCCTTAACAAGGGAACCTTCTTTACCTCACGTGATGGATCGGTCACACTGACAAACTGCTGAGCCGTATCCAGAATATGAACGATTTGTTCTTTAGGAAGTCCTTCAAGGGTTAGAAGATGTGTAAGCTCTCCGGCAGCATTAAATTGATTCACTGGCTGATATATCGAACTCATCACTCACGCTCCTCTAGTACGAAACTGAATTTCCCAGCTGTATCTTTTTCTAAAACCAGAATTTGGTGATCTGGAACACTTACCTCTTCACCAACAAAATTGGCGCACACAGGAAGCTCTCGGTTACCACGATCAGCCAAGACCATTAACTCCACATGTGCTGGTCTACCAAAATCAAACAACTCATTTAGGGCGGCTCTAACAGTTCTGCCAGTTAACAGAACATCATCAATCAAAATCACAGTGGCACCGTTAACATCAAATGGTAGATGGGTCGTCATGGTGCTAGCCGTCCGAAGTGCAGTCATACCTTTTTCCGCATAGTCATCACGATGAAAAGCCACATTAATGACGCCGTAGTGCGGCAAACCTAAGTCTTTCGCTAAACGCGCGGCAATCCAGGCACCGCCCATTGCAAGTCCGACCAATTCAAAAGATTCTGCCTGCTTCAACCCACGAAGCTTTGCTAGTAATTTTTCGTATAACTGTTCTGCATTCATTCTTTAATCACCGCTATATATAAACTGCATTTTTATTCGACAGCCTTAGAGCCGACTTCTGCAAAATACTGCTCCAAAATAATGGCTGCCGAGTGAGCATCTAGATTGTCCCGCATCTGGAGATCACCCTCTAAAACTACGGAGGAGTAGCGCTCATCCACCCAGACTACTGGCAAATGAAAACGGCCATGTAATTGATTGCCAAAACGCGTGGCTTTGGCCGTCATCTCATGGGGTTTACCATCTGGATGTGTTGGTCGGCCAACCACCAATAGATCAGGCTGCCAATCTGCCAGAAGCATCTCTATGTCTTTAAATAAGGTATCGCTATTGACTGCTGAAATGGTCTTCAAAGGTTCGCCTGCCTTTGTTACTGAATTGCCAACGGCAACACCTACACGTCTAGTCCCATAGTCAAATGCCATCACCGTAATAGGTGCAATAGATGCAGCGGGCTTATGCATGCCCCGCCTCTCCAGAGAGGTCAGAGAGATCAAAACCTAAATGATTCATCGCCTTTTGATAGCGCTGGCTTGAGGGAGTATTAAAGATAATTTCTATCATTTGCTCGCGGTTCAGCGGAACATTAATCCAACCATTAAGGGTAATCTCCTCTTCGAGCTGTCCCGCACCCCAACCCGCATAACCCAGAGTCATTAAAAACTGTGCAGGCCCTTTACCGTTGGCTACCTCCTCCAATACATCCTTAGAGGTAGTCATAGTTAAACCGCCCGGAATGATTAATGAGGAGCTGTAAGAAAGCTTGGGATTGGATTCGTGCAAAACAAAACCACGCTCTACCTGAACAGGCCCACCAAAATAAACTGGCTGGTCCAATAAAGGAGCAATCTCCAACTTGAGATCGATTTTGTCAAACAGAGTACTTAAGTTAACCTCAGTTGGCCTATTAACCACCAACCCCATAGCACCTCTCTCAGTATGCTCAAAAAGATAAATTACTGAGCCGGCAAAATTAGGGTCAACCATCCCTGGCATAGCAATTAAAAACTGATTAGCAAGATGGTCGGCAGAAAAAGAAATTGATGACTCTGGCGAAGCCGCTATATCTGAAGCAGAGGGTGCTTTTTTAGCAGAAGTCATGGCCTTTATTTTACCGAAGATCTAGATTTTTCCGGTAATCCAGTAAGCCAGCAGGCCCACAGCCTCATGCACTACAGCATGCCAGTTTTGTGCGCCATCGACCAAGTTGAACTCTGTCCACTGCAGGCGATTAGCAGTCTGGTAATCCACCGGTAAAGGCAATACAGGTAAATCTTGTTTTTCAAAGATTTTGACCGATCGATACATATGGCTGGCTGAGGTGATTAGTAGCCAAGGCTTTAATTGTCCAGCTTCATCCTTTGCCCCAAGCTCTTGGATCATCGGCTTCATATAAAGCACATTCTCATAGGTGTTACGAGATTGATTTTCATAATGAGCCTGAGCTTCATTTAGGCCCTGTTCCTGAACCAACTGTTTAAAAGCATCCGCCTCGGATATGCCTCTCGGATTAATACGCCCAGAGGCGCCGCTAAAGATATAAGGTAGGTTGGGATGCTTACGAGCGAACTCAAACCCCTTTGTAACGCGCTCTGCTGAAGAATGAATAGATATCTCCCCCCGATCCACTGCGATCTGTTCACCAGAAATTGCACCACCTAAAATAATGATGCCCCCAATCTTATTATTGAGATCATTTGGTAAAGTCGCCTTAGGAACCAGATTTTCAATAGCTCTCAACGGTAACTCTGAGGCAGGTAACCAGCCCACTAGCAGAAGATCGAAGAGCGCTAGTACTAAAAAACGCTTACAAAGATGAGGTTTGCGTAGGGACAAGAAAAGGAGGCCCAATAAGACAAAGGCGATCACCCAATTGAGTGGCTCAATGCAAAATTGCACTACTTTCGAGAGAATAAAAAAGATCGTATCCATCATTGCCTAAGATCTTAACCCGACTACCCTACCCTGCCGTCTGCATTTAAGTTGAATAAGCCCTAATATAGGGGCTATGCAAAAAGCACTTGTTTGGCTCCGCCGCGATCTCCGCCTGTATGACAATGCAGCCCTCCATTACGCACTCAAAGAGGGTGGGCAAGTTTGGCTCACTTTCATTTTTGACACCGATATTCTCAAACCCTTGTTGAAGGGTGAGCTTGATGCCAATGGTCTTAAACATGACCGCAGGGTTGATTTCATCTGGCAAGGCTTAAAACAAATCGATGATGAACTACGTAAACAAGGTGGAGGACTGATTGTCCGCTACGGTCAACCAACTCAATGCATTCCCGAAATTGCCAAAGAACTCGGTGTAAACACAGTATTTACCAATCATGACTATGAGCCTTCAGCAATTGAGCGCGATGAGACTGTCAGGGTTCAGTTAGAAAAACAAGGTATTGGGTTTGAGACTTTTAAAGATCAAGTGATCTTTGAGAAAAAAGAAATTTTGACCAATTCGAATACCGTCTTTTCTATTTTTACGCCATATAAAAATAATTGGCTCAAGACACTTCAAGAAAAAGATCTCTCTGCTTATGAATGCAATCCGAAACCAGGGCAGCTTGCAGAGATTCCCAAGAAATTATCCGCACCATTTCCTTCCTTAGAGTCTATGGGTTTTTGCCCCACCGGCGTTGAAAGCTACCTGCCGCCTGGCTCTGAAGGTGGCCAAGCCTTTTTAGAAGACTTTCTTCATCGCATAGATCAATACCAGGTTGGCAGAGACTTTCCCGCGATCAAGGGCGTGAGTTATCTCTCCACCCACTTACGTTTTGGCATGTTATCCATTCGAGGTTTAGTGCGCGAAGCTCATCGACGCATGCTAGCGGGAAGCATGGGTGCCACTATTTGGTTAAGCGAATTAATATGGCGTGATTTTTACTTCATGATTCTGGCTAATCATCCTCGCCTTGCTAAGGGCGCATCTTTTAAACCCGACTACGATAATATTGCGTGGGAGAGTGGTGCCACTGCTAAGAAATTATTTACCGCTTGGTGTGAAGGTAAAACTGGTTACCCACTTGTTGATGCAGCCATGCATCAACTGAATCAAAGTGGCTATATGCATAACCGCTTACGGATGGTGGTGGCCAGCTTTCTAACGAAAGATTTGGGAATAGATTGGCGCTGGGGTGAGGCTTATTTTGCTGAACATCTCAATGACTTTGAACTCTCCTCTAATAATGGTGGCTGGCAATGGGCTTCTTCGTCAGGCTGCGATGCCCAGCCGTATTTCCGAATCTTTAATCCTATTACCCAATCAGAAAAGTTTGATCCAGAGGGCAAGTTCATCAAACGCTATCTACCGCAATTAGAAATACTCTCCAAGAAGTCGATTCACGCCCCGTGGAAGGCTGGCCATATCGAGCTAGAGGCGGCAGGCATCAGCCTGGGAAGAGATTACCCATTGCCGGTTGTAGATCATGATGAAGCGCGCAAGAAGACTTTAGTGCGCTACAGTGTTGTGAAAAAAATCACTTAACAAAATCCATAAGCCCTCATTTCCGCTTTAAGATTAGGTATGAGCAAGATCTATGCCGTAGGTGATGTCCAAGGCTGCGCACCTTCGTTAAAAGCCTTAGTCAAAAAGCTTCCTCCAAAATCTAAAATGATTTTTCTGGGGGATTTAGTTAATCGCGGGCCTGATTCATTGGGTGCATTGCGACATTTGAAAACCTTACAAGAATCTGGTCGTGCTGAGTGTATCTTGGGTAATCATGATTTGCACCTACTTGCAATTGATGCTGGCCTTCGTAAAACGAAAGGGCTAGATACTGTTGAGCCCATTTTGCATGCCCCTGATCGGGTAGAGCTCATTGACTGGATACGAAATCGCCCCATGGCATTGAGTAATGGCAAAGTCCTCACTGTTCATGCAGGAGTGCTACCCCAATGGGACTTACAACAAACCATTGAATGCGCCCAAGAGGTAGAAAAGGCCTTGCGTGGCAAGTCTTACAAAACCTTTTTGGCCAATATGTACGGTAACACCCCCACCAAATGGAGCAACTCCCTAAAAGGGTATGAACGCTTGCGAGCCATCACTAATGCCTTAACCCGCATGCGATTTTGTAGCCCTACCGGTCAAATGGAGTTTGAAAGTAAAGAAGGTTTAGAGGATGGACCAAAAGGCTACACACCTTGGTTCATGGCGCCCAAGAGAAAGACTGCTAACACCTTAATTTACTTTGGGCATTGGTCCACACTAGGCTTAATGCGTAAACATAATGTCATTGGTCTAGATACCGGCTGCGTCTGGGGCGGAAAACTCACCGCACTGGAAATTGCAGATTCCAATCAAGACAACCCGAAATTAGACATCATTCAAGTGGGTGGCTATGACCACCCACTCAGGATGTAAATCATTGCAAAGATAAATTTTTAAAGGCTTAAAGCTTTTTAAATGAATTCTCAGCTGCAGCAATAATTTCATCGAGCACAGCATTGTCATGTGCAATGGATGTGAAACCTGCCTCGTATGCAGATGGTGCTAAGTACACCCCTTCATCTAACATCAAGTGGAAGAATTTCTTAAAGGCATCAATATTAGATTTAGTCACTGCCTCAAATGAGGTGGGAACTTCATTGGTAAAGTAAAAGCCAAACATCCCGCCCTCGCTATCTACAGCAAAGGGGATATTGTTCCTATCGGCAGCTGCTTTTAAACCGGCCATTAATTTTTCTGTCTGGCCTGTCAAGCACTCATAGAAACCTTCTCGCGAAATAATCTCGAGAGTCTTTAGACCTGCAGCGACTGCAACCGGGTTGCCAGAGAGAGTGCCAGCCTGATACACATTACCTAAAGGTGCAAGCTTGGACATGATTTCTTTCTTACCGCCAAAAGCTGCCATCGGCATGCCGCCGCCCATGACCTTGCCTAGGCACGTGAGATCTGGGGTGACGCCTTGCAAAGACTGAGCACCGCCCAAAGCCACCCTAAAGCCAGTCATGACCTCGTCATAAATTAATACAGCGCCATACTTACTAGTCAAACTCCGAATCGCCGTTAAAAATTCCTTAGAAGGCTTGATTAAATTCATATTGCCTGCGATTGGCTCGATGATGACCGCAGCAATTTGATCGCCCTGCTTTTTAAATACTTCCTCAATCGCAGCGACATCATTGTATGGCAACACTAAAGTATGTTTCACCAAATCCTGTGGCACACCGCCAGAAGATGGTGCATTTTGTGTAGAGTCAGCAAAGGTCAATAGACCGGAACCAGCCTTTACCAAAAGACTATCAGCATGACCGTGATAGCAACCTTCAAACTTGATAATCAAATCACGGCCAGTGTAGCCACGAGCTAAGCGCAGGGCACTCATCGTCGCTTCTGTGCCACTAGACACCATGCGCACCTGCTCAACGCTTGGCATTAAGGCGCAAATGCGTTCTGCCAATTCAATTTCACCTTCGGTAGGTGCGCCATAGCTAAAACTGGTTTCAGCAGCTTTCTGAACTGCAGCTACCACTTCGGGATTTGCGTGGCCCACGATCATCGGGCCCCAAGACATAATTAAATCGATATAGCGCTTATCGTTGGCATCCCAAAAGTAAGGGCCTTTGGCTTTCGCAACAAAACGGGGTGTTCCGCCAACTTGACGGAAAGCCCTCACTGGGGAATTTACTCCTCCAGGAATAGTTTTTTGTGCACGCTCAAATAGCGCTTCGTTTTGGTCTACGTTTGCCATGGTTATTTCTAATTAAATTGCCATCATTTCAAAGTCTTCTTTGCGAGCGCCACACTCTGGACAAGTCCAGTTCATTGGCACATCTTTCCAAAGTGTTCCTGGCGCAATACCTTCCTCCGGTAAACCAGCGGCTTCGTCGTAAACCCAACCGCAAATTAAACACATATATGTTTTAAATTCCATTGCTTTGCTCTCTGATGTTCTTTGGTATATCTTTTGTTTACTATGCTTCTTGTCTTATTTTAAGGTTTTATAGCTGCTTAAGCTGGACGCTTCGCATGCATCTCAAACTTGAATAAACGACACTCAAGTGGACCATTAAACAACGGGGTGCGCTTAGATTCTTTAATACGCAGCTGGCCTGGAAGCGCCATATCTGCAGTCAGCACAAATATATTCCATCCACCAAAGTCATCTTTTAGATGCTGGCCAAACTGACGCAAAAACTCCACAAATTTAGGGTCTTGCTCTTCCTGAGCCTGTAGCTTTTTCAATGATTCACGACTAGAACGCTTGGCACTTTGACGACCCGTCTCTAGGTTCAGCTCAAAACGGTTATCCGGTTCATCTGCATGGGTATCCTGCGCATCACGATCAGATACCCGATCCTGACCGCGGCCGCCCTTGATTACCAATCGCTCACCGTAAGGAGGGTTCAATAACATCACACCCTCATGAACACTTCCTGGCGGCTTAGCAGCTAAGGCATCAATTTGACGCACTACAGGCTGGTCCGGCAATTGCGCTCTCTGCCAGTTACCCTTAAACATGGAAACTAACTTTTCATTAATATCACCGCCAGTGATTTTTAAGGCATCAACACTAGGGTAGTGCTTACGCATTTCTAGCATTTTCGCAAGAGCAACTTCCTTTAAATCAACCCAACGCTTTTGCTCAGCAGCTTCTTTAAAGGGTTTGAGTCGCTGAAAACCAAAACCATGCGCCGAAGTAACCAACGGACGATAAGCTAGTCTGCTTGGCTTAGCATCATCGCCATACATACCCGCACGAATAGCACCAGGTGGAATGGATAAGGCCATCTGAGCAGCTTCAATCAAAAATGTGCCACTACCGCACATCGGATCAAATAAAGTTTGACCAGGTTTCCAGGCAGTGAACGACAAAATTCCGGCAGCCAGATTTTCTTTGAGGGGTGCATCCCCTTTTTCATCACGCCAACCACGCTTAAATAACGCCTCACCAGAAGTATCCAAGTAAATAGTGACTTGGGTTGCTGTTAAATGCGCCTGCACGCGCACATCTGGAAAGGCGGTATCAATACTCGGTCGATCTCCAGTTACATCACGTAAGCGATCGACAATCGCATCTTTAATTTTGAGGGTAGCAAAATTCAAACTCTTGAGTGGGGAGCGATGAGCAGTGACATCAACGCGCAATGTTTGCTTAGACGTAAACCATTCTTCCCAAGCCAAACCACTAGCCAACTTATATAAATCTTCTTCTTGCCTATAAGGAGCTTGCGCCATTTGCAATAAAACTCGACTCCCAATACGAGAATGCAAATTCAGGGCCATTGCTGCAGATATTGGTCCCGCCAGACCTACGCCACCAGTTGGGCTGGTCGGCGTTGGGTCAATTACCCAGGTGCCTAAAGCCTTACATTCAGGGCGTCCAGCAATCTCTGCTAGCTCCTGGGCAAGCGGCACCTCTAGACCGCCTGGGCATACAACAAAAAATCTCATGGGGCTAACAATCTATAAATGGGAATATTAAAAAATTAAATGGAACTTATCAGCTGGTCTCAAGGCTTAAACAATACTAAGGCAACAATAATGACTAACAAAATCACTGGAACTTCATTAAACCAACGGAACCAAACACCGGATCGCTTATTAACTCCAGCACGAAACTTCTTGAGCAAGCTCAAACAAGCGTGGTGATAACCAATCACCAGAATCACAAAAAATAATTTGGCATGCATCCATATATCGCCACGACCAATACCAAAGTGAAGCCACAGCGTTATGCCCAATAAGACTGCCGGGACCGCCAGGATAGTCATGAACCGAAATAAGCGGTCAGCCATACCTAGCAGGCGAGCA
This sequence comes from Polynucleobacter yangtzensis, assembly GCF_001595965.1. GTDB lineage: Bacteria > Pseudomonadota > Gammaproteobacteria > Burkholderiales > Burkholderiaceae > Polynucleobacter > Polynucleobacter yangtzensis. The sequence continues at coordinate 522,859 of NZ_LOJI01000001.1, read as the reverse complement.
TAAGCCTCAGCGTTTTTCTCTTCAGCCAAATTCACATAGATTCTGGGCAGATAAAACAAGCCAGCAAACCACGAAGTTATAAATACGATGTGAAAAGTTTTAACCCAAAGGTAGGAATTACTCATATGTAGTGTATTTACTTTGCGCTATTAAATTAGGTGCGAATTTCGCCATGGCCCATGACTACATACTTTAAGGAGGTCAGTCCATCAAGACCAACTGGGCCGCGGGCATGCAGCTTGTCATTCGAAATACCGATCTCAGCGCCCAAGCCATACTCAAAGCCATCGGCAAAACGAGTACTGGCGTTCACCATTACACTGGCACTGTCTACCTCGCGCAAGAAGCGATCTGCTTGCGCTTTATTATTCGTAATAATGGCATCAGTGTGCTTGCTGCCATATTGCTCAATATGATTCATGGCCTCATCAATATTAGCCACCGTCTTAATTGACAGAATTGGGGCTAAGTATTCGGTTTGCCAATCTTCTTCCTTGGCATCGATTAAATTCTGAAAACCATTGGCCTCAAGTGTTTTACGAGTCAATGAATCAACTCTCAGCTCTACGCCTTTATCTTGATAAATCTTGCACAGCGTTGGCAATACTGCGTTAGCAATCTCTTGATTTACGAGCAAAGTTTCCATTGCATTACAGGGTGCATAACGTTGGGTCTTAGCGTTATCACACACCTTTACAGCCATTGCTACATCAGCATCTGCATCAATATAGGTGTGACAAATACCATCTAAGTGCTTGATCATTGGAACACGTGCCTCAGCCATCAAGCGCGCAATTAAACTCTTTCCACCTCGTGGCACTATGACATCGATATATTGAGTCATCGTAATCATTTCACCGACAGCACTGCGATCCGTCGTTGTCACCACCTGCACTGCATCTTTAGGTAAGCCTGCGGCAGATAGTCCCTCTTGAATAATCTGAGCCAACAAAGTATTGGAATCAATTGCCTCTGAGCCGCCACGCAAAATCACAGCATTACCCGACTTTAAGCACAATGCAGCGGCATCAATGGTTACATTAGGACGAGACTCATAGATAATGCCTATCACTCCAAGCGGCACACGCATCTGACCCAGTTCAATCCCAGATGCCTGCTTTTGTAGCGGAGTAATTTTGCCAATCGGATCATCCAAGGAAACAATTTGCTCCAAACCCAATGCCATTGTTTCGATTGTTTTTGGAGTCATAGTTAAGCGATCAACAAACGCTGCATCTTGGCCATTAGCCTTAGCACGATCAACATCCACCTGATTAACCTTCTGAATCTCAGCTGACTTTTGACGAACCACCTTTGCAATATGTAATAAAGCCTGATTTTTTTGCTCGCTCGATGCGCGCGCCATTGCACGCGATGCGACTCGTGCTCGCATGCCAATGTCTTGCATCATTTCTTTGATAGCTGAACTCATTTTTACTCTCTGATTACTCTCTGATTACTCTTCACTAGCTCTTTGCTCACTTCTTAACGCAATAAATTACCTACTAAGCGTAAGCCATCCCAAGGGTCTGCCGGCAAATCAGCAGCATGTAGACCCTTTACCTGACGATCCAATCCTGCGGCAACCTGCATCGCTCTTCTCAGCTTTAGAGGCTGCACTCTACTCAATGCCGCCGGATATAAACGCTCTTTGTTTCCCCAAATTCGGTTGGCGCGCATGAGATTCTGTACAGACTCCCCTGCATCACTCGCCGCCTTCAGTTTAGATAGTATCCGAAGCTCTTCGGTTACGCTCCACAGAATCAATACCAACGGCTCGCCCTCACCTTTGAGACCATCCAACATACGATTCAGCCTTGCCAAATCCCCAGCGAGCATAGCTTCGGTTAACTCAAAAACGTTATAACGTGCCACCTTCAGAATAGAAGAGCGAATTTGCTCTTCAGTCAATTTCCCAGTGGGATACAGCAAACCTAATTTCAGAATTTCTTGATGGGCAGCAATTAAATTACCCTCCACCTGATCAGCAATAAACTGAAGCGCTCGCTGACCTTCTAGGCCTGCCTCAACTTCTTGATCTTGTCGCTTAAGACGTCCTGCAATCCACTGAGGCAAGTGACTGCGATCCAATGAATCAATCTGAATTGCCATACCTGCATCATCCAAAGCACTGAACCATGCTGAGGTTTTAGTCTTGCCGTCCAAGCGAGGCAAAACGATACAAACTACGGTGTCGGGACCTTCGGAACCCACTGGCTGCGTAGCAATTTGAGCTGCAAACTGTTTGAGAGCGTCTGCTCCATCGCGCCCAGGCTTGCCAGTCGGGATACGTAACTCTACCCATCGCTTATCGCCAAACAAGGACATAGTCTGACCTGCACTTAACAGGGCGCTCCAATCAAATCCACGTTCCTGGAGCAACACCTCACGCTCAGTAAAGTTCTGTTTCTTTGCCGCAGACCTCAGTTGGTCCATCGCCTCCATCATCAGCAAAGGCTCATCACCACTAAAGACATATAGCGGTGACATAGCAGCGCCCGAGCTCAAGGACTTGAGATGCGCGTGAAGGGAATCAACTTTAATCATGCGCGCTACGTCTGATTAAAACGCTCTTGCTCTCGGTGATTTAGCAGCGGCAGCCACGCGTCGCAAAATCTGAATTGCCAAATCTCGACGCATGAGCGACAAAAATTGCTGAATTTGAACATCGGTTGCCAAGACTGTTGAAACACTAAAGTCCATATCCCGAGTCATATAAATCTCTGCCTCTGGAACTACTTCAGCACCTGCCATATCAAATGCTCTAAAGCCAACACGAATATTGAGGCGATATGCTGACACTTGACCATTGGAGTTATATGCCAAGATCTCACGCCCATTCACATCGTTGGTAATTTCTAAGATAAGGTCTGCATCCTTGGGATTGAGGGCAACCTTGGCATCAGTCCCCGTCAAAATCGCAGTCTGCAAATCTGCCCGCAATGGTGGCGAAGGGTTTCCAGTAATGGCAATGACCTTGAAAGGTAAATCTACCATGCCGCGCAAACGATAGCCACAAGCAATCAGCCCGCTCAAGGGGGCGGCAGCAATCAAACCTAGCATTGTGCGGCGCAGAGAGTTTACGCTCATGTCTTTATCTTCTATTTAAGCAACAATATTCACAAGGCGGCCAGGTACCAGAATAACCTTCTTGGGTGCGCCACCATTTAATGCTTTTTGTGCAGGCTCACTTTTTAACGCCAAAAGTTCAATTTGCTCTTTATTGGCATCTGCAGGCACCTTAATATCGCCACGCAGCTTGCCATTAATCTGCAACATCAAAGTAATTTCAGTTTGAATCAAAGCAGCTTCATCTACTGAGGGCCACGGAGCATCTAGCAGTGGTCCAAAAGTTTTTGCATAGCCCAAATCTGTCCAGAGTACATGCGTCAGATGAGGAACTACTGGGTAAAGAACACGCAACAAAATACTCAGACATTCACGTAATACAGGAGCGCTGATCTTAGAATCTTGGTCTAACTTAATAGGCTCAAGCACATTGAGCATTTTCATAGCAGCAGAGACAACAGTGTTGTACTGACGACGTTGATAGTCAAAATTAGCTTGCTTCAAAATGGTGTGCACTTCGCGACGTAATTCTTTTTCATCATCATTTAAGTTGCTTGGCAATGAATCAGATGCATCACGCAAAGCGCTCGCTTGACTGCTGGAATACATCCATACTCGGCGCAAGAAACGAGAGGCACCGTCTACACCTGCTCCAGACCATTCCAGCTGTTGCTCAGGAGGGGCCGCAAACATCACAAATAAACGAGCGGTGTCCGCGCCATATTGATCAATTAATGCCTGAGGATCAACGCCATTGTTTTTACTCTTAGACATCTTCTCAACACCCCCAACTACAACTGGGGTATTTGAAGTATCACCAATCAACTTGGCGCCCTTAGGGCGACCCTTTTCATCAAGATCCAATTCCACATCTAGTGGATTGAGCCAAGTCTTTTTGCCAGAGGCATCTTCAGAGTAATAGGTCTCATTAAGAACCATGCCTTGCGTTAACAGATTCTGGAATGGCTCATCAAAGGTAATGAGATTGAGATCACGCATGACCTTGGTCCAGAAGCGCGCATAAAGCAGATGCAAAATTGCATGCTCAATACCACCAATGTATTGATCCATCGGCATCCAATACTCATTACGCTCATCAACCATGGTCTTCGCATTAGGACCGGTATAGCGCATGAAATACCAAGAGGAGTCGACAAAGGTATCCATGGTGTCAGTTTCACGACGTGCAGGCTTGCCACACTTCGGACACTTCACATTTAAGAAGTCGGCACGTTTATTGAGCGGATTACCGCTACCATCTGGCACGCAATCTTCGGGCAACACTACAGGCAAATCCGCCTCGGGCACTGGAACTGCGCCACAACCAGGATTGCTCTCATCGCCACAATGAATAATTGGAATCGGCGTGCCCCAATAACGCTGGCGAGAAATACCCCAATCGCGTAAGCGATAGGTCGTCTTGATTTCACCAATGCCGAGCTTTCCTAATTCTTTAGCAACTGCACTTACCGCCTCATCGTGCGATAGGCCATCAAACTGCGCGCTATTAAAACAAACTACGTCATCTTTTTGGGCATACCAATCTTCCCAATGAGTAGCGTTAAACATCGGTGACTCGCCTTTGAGTGCAATCACTTGCTTAATCGGTAACTCATACTTCAGTGCAAATGCAAAATCGCGCTCATCATGTGCAGGCACACCCATGACTGCGCCATCACCATAAGACATCAAAACGTAGTTACCAACCCAGACGGGCACAGGCTCATGCGTCAAAGGATGTGTGACATACAAGCCAGTAAACATTCCTTCTTTTTCTTGAGTAGCCAAGTCAGCCTCAATCACGCTGCCCGTTTTGCACTTCTCAATAAATGCAGCAAGTGCTGGATTATTGGCAGCCGCCTTAGTGGCTAGTGGGTGCTCTGCCGCCACCGCGCAAAAGGTAACGCCCATGATGGTGTCTGCACGTGTAGTGAACACATACAAAAGACCGTCTTGAATAAAGTTGCCATGGTCATCAGCAATTTCGTGCTTAAACGCAAACCGCACACCACGACTTTTACCAATCCAGTTTTGTTGCATAGTCTTCACGCGCTCTGGCCAACCCAAACCCTCTAAGCCAGAGAGCAAAGGCTCGGCGTATGCGGTGATATTGAAGTAATAACCAGGAATCTCACGCTTCTCAACCAAGGCGCCAGAACGCCAACCGCGCCCATCAATCACCTGCTCGTTTGCTAAAACAGTTTGATCAATCGGATCCCAGTTGACTACCTGAGTTTTACGATAGGCAATACCTTTTTCCAACATCTTCAGGAAGAGCCACTGGTTCCAACGATAGTAATCAGGACTACAAGTTGCAACTTCACGTGACCAATCAATTGCTAAACCCATTGCAGCCATTTGCTTTTTCATATAAGCAATGTTGTCGTAGGTCCATTTTGCTGGAGGTACTTTATTCTGAATAGCCGCATTTTCAGCAGGCATACCAAACGCATCCCAACCCATTGGCATCAAGACGTTGTAGCCCTGCATGCGGAGTTGACGTGCCATTACATCATTAATGGTGTAGTTGCGTACATGCCCCATGTGGAGCTTGCCAGACGGATAAGGCAACATAGAACAAGCGTAGTACTTTGGCTTTTTTTTGCCTTCTGCATCAACCGCGTTCTCTGCTACTTGATAGACTTGCGCACTTTCCCAATCAGCTTGCGCTGCGGCTTCAATACTGCGGTAGTCGTAATCCTTGCTCATTCTGCGACAACTCTTTTCTTCTATCTTTAATTGATCAACTAGTTATTTGCGCAAGCCTAGAACATCTTGCATATCAAACAAACCATTGCTTTGGTCTTGCAAGAAACGGGCAGCGCGTAATGATCCTTGCGCGTAAGACTGACGGCTTGAAGACTTGTGACTAATTTCAATACGCTCACCATCACCAGCAAATAACACAGTATGGTCACCTACGATATCGCCACCGCGAATAGTCGCAAAACCAATCGAACCTTCCTTACGTTCGCCGGTATGGCCTTCACGCGCATAGACTGCAACGTCATCTAATTTCTCGCCCAATGCATCCGCGATCACTTCACCCATTTTGAGCGCCGTGCCAGAAGGGGCATCTACTTTATGCTTATGATGAGCTTCAATAATTTCAATGTCATAACCCTGATTAAGCATCTTGGCTGCGATCTCGAGGAGCTTAAAAGTGGCATTAACGCCCACACTCATATTTGGTGCAAACACAATTGCTAATTTTGACGAGGCTTTTTTCAAGCTTGCAATTTGATCGGCAGTTAGGCCAGTAGTACCAATAATCATTTTGGTGCCGGTCTTTTCGGCAACGGCTAAATGGGCCATGGTGCCTTCCGGTCTAGTGAAGTCGATCAAGAACTGCGCATCAGCCAATACCTGAGCCACATCAGCAGAAATCAGCACACCTGTCTTTTTGCCCAAGAATGCGCCAGCATCTTCGCCCAGTTGTGGGCATGAGGTATGTTCAAGTGCACCAACCAAATGCGCATCTGTTATGTTGAGGACAGCCTCAATCAACATCTTACCCATACGACCCGTCGCGCCTGCAATTGCAATCTTCATCATGTGTTTCTTCGCTTCTTATTCAAGTGAGCCAAAAAGGTAATCTTGGCATCAGTACAAAATTGATTTCTATTATTTAGAATCTGCTGCCTTTGGCACATCATTTAAAGTGCCAGGCCCCAACTGCGGAGCCTGTGCAGCTGGGTCATTCTTTGAAGAGCCAAAGAAGTCCCAGAATGAACTACTGCTTGGTGCAGGAGGAATAGCTGCACCGGCAGCCAAGTTATCCGTCTTGCTTGGAACCAATAATTCCGGACTCTGCAATGGTGGGGTAACTGGGGGCTTATTAGATCCAGTAACAACATCCCAGAAAGAGCGTTTTGTTTTGGCGTAGTTATCAATCTCCGCAACCAACTCGACCTCAGTAGGCAATGCGTCACCTTCAAACTTCACCACTTTGTCGCCATCAAAAAATACGGTGACATGACGCTCTTTGCCAATAGGTTGCCCAGAGCGCTTAAATTCAAAAATGTAATCCCAGCGATTAGCATGGAAGTAACTCGCCAACAATGGTGTGCCTAAAATTTGACGTACCTGCTCGCGACTCATGCCAAGTTGCAGCTTTGCATATTGCTCACTAGAAATAAAGTTGCCTTGCACGACATCGGGAACATAAGGTCTAAAAATTTTGTTAACCCAAGCGCGTTGCGTATCATCAACTGCGGAAGTGCAGCCAACCACTCCCATGAGCCCAAATAGGGTGAGAGCCACAACTCCCAGTCGAACAGGGGAATAAGCACCCTTTAAAACTGGGTTCAAAAAGTGGATAAAAAGTTCAAGGCAATTTTGCATGGCTGGCCGTATCATTAAGACATTGATTTTAGCTCCCAATGCCATATATATGACCCAAATCCCTACCCCTGAAAATTTACGTGATATTGGCCTGAAGGCGACCGGACCACGGATGAAAATTCTGGATTTTTTCCATCAAAACGGCGGCACGCACTTTAGCGCTGAAGACGTTTTTATGGCTTTAGCCAAAGAGGATAAAGAGATCGGTTTAGCCACCGTTTATCGGGTTCTTACCCAATTTGAACAAGCCGGCCTGCTCCTACGCAGCCATTTTGAGTCCAGCAAGGGTGATAGCAGGGCTATCTATGAGCTCAATGAGGGGCAGCACCATGACCATTTGGTCTGCATTGATTGCGGCCATGTTGAGGAATTCGTAGACGAAGCCATTGAAAAAAGGCAGCGTGATATCGCTAAAAACCTCGGATTTAAGCTCCAAGAGCATTCTTTAGCCATGTATGGCCAATGCCAGAAGAAAAATTGCCGCAATAAACAAGCAAAATAGGCTGTTTTTAAGCTACTTAGAAACAAAAAAGACCTCAAAATGAGGTCTTTTTTACATAATTAAGCTTAAAAAGAAGATTTAAGCGTTTTTTAACAACTTTTAGCTACTGTTAGCTAATCTTATTTATTTTTCCTTACTTTACAGCCATTAATGCTTCTGCGGCATTGAGCATTTGGACTGAATAACCCCACTCGTTGTCATACCAAGCCAATACCTTAACCAACTTACCATCTGCAGAAACGCGAGTTTGGGAAGCGTCGTAAATACTTGGACGTGGATCATGGTTAAAGTCGATTGAAACCAATGGCAAGGTGTTGAAGCCCAAAATACCTTTGAGCTCGCCTTCGCTAGCAGCCTTGAGAATGGAATTTACTTCATCCACGCTAGTAGCGCGACTTGCAGCAAACGTAAGGTCAACTACTGAAACGTTAATCACTGGCACACGCATTGCAAAACCATCAAAGCGACCTGCTAATGCTGGCAGAACCAATCCTACCGCCTTAGCAGCACCAGTCTTGGTTGGGATCATGCTTGTTACAGCAGAGCGCGCACGACGCATATCCTTGTGATACACATCAGTCAACACTTGATCATTTGTAAATGCATGAATCGTTGTCATCAAGCCAGATTCAATGCCAATCTTTTCTAAAAGTGGCTTCACCAGTGGAGCCAAACAGTTTGTTGTGCAGCTAGCATTGGATACAACTACATCGCTTGGCTTAAGTACGTTTTGGTTCACGCCATACACAATCGTTGCATCCACATCTTTTTCACCAGGAGCAGAAATCAATACTTTCTTCGCGCCCTGCTCAATATGAATCATCGCTTTTTCTTTAGAAGTGAACTTACCTGTGCACTCTAAAACCAAATCCACACCCAATTCACCCCAAGGAGTTTCTGCAGGATTACGCGTACAGAACATCTTGATGCGATCGCCATTTACCACCATGCAATCACCATCTACCGAGACCTCAGCGGGGAAGCGGCCGTGCGCTGAATCGTATTGAGTCAAGTGAGCATTAATGGCAATATCGCCCATCGCATTAATCGCAACAATCTTGATATCACGGCGTGGTTTGCCGTTTACTTGATCTTCATATAGGGCACGCAATACCATGCGGCCGATACGCCCATAACCATTAATTGCGACACGAATTGTCATTTATTTCCCCTTACTAATATTGAATATATTTCGTATTTAAATTACTTCTTTGCGATGCATTGTTTAACCGTCTTTGCAATCTGATCAGCTGTCAGACCAAAGTACTCATAAAGTTGCGGCGCAGGTGCTGATTCACCAAAGGTATCAACACCATGCACTGCTGCACATCCATACTTCCACCAGAAATCACTTACGCCTGCTTCAACTGCAATGCGTGGAATATTGGCCGGCAATACTTTTGCTTTATATGCAGTGCCTTGTTGATCAAAGACGGTGGTTGAAGGTATCGAAACAACGCGAATGCCTAAGCCCTCTTTTTCTAATTGCTGTGCTGTTTGTAAAGCGAGTGCAATTTCAGAGCCAGTAGCCATAATCACTGCATCAATCTTGCCAGATGGATCACGCAATACATAACCACCGCGAGCAATCTCTTTGATTTGCGCAGGAGTACGAGATACAAATGGACAATTCTGACGACTAAAGATCAAGGCGCTAGGGCCATGCTTGCGCTCAATAGCTGAGCCCCAGGCTACGGCACTCTCAGTGGTGTCACAAGGACGCCAAACCATCAGATTTGGAATGAGGCGCAAGCTGGCAACATGCTCTACAGACTGATGAGTTGGGCCGTCTTCGCCCAAACCGATCGAGTCATGTGTAAAGACAAAAATACTGCGCAGCTTCATCAACGCAGCCATACGCAAGGCATTGCGGCTGTAATCAGAGAAGGTTAAGAAGGTGCCACCAAATGGAATATAGCCACCATGCAGAGCGATACCGTTCATGATGGCGCTCATACCAAATTCGCGCACACCGTAATTAATGTGGTTACCCCACTGATCACCACGCACAGGTTTGCATGTAGACCAATTGGTTAAGTTAGAACCTGTTAAGTCAGCAGAGCCGCCCATAAATTCTGGCAATGCTGGCGCCAAAGCTTCAATCGCATTTTGACTTGCTTTACGAGTAGCAATGGTCTCAGCTTTAGATTGGCAAGTTTTTAAATACGCATTTAAGGTAGATGAAAAGTCTTTTGACAATTCACCTTCCATGCGGCGCTGTAATTCAGAAGCAAGTTCTGGAAATTTATTTTTATATTTCTGAAATTCTTTATTCCACTCATGCTCAGCTGCTTGACCACGCTTTTTAAAATCCCATGCCGCATAAATATCTTTCGGAATTTCAAACGGAGCATAAGGCCAGTTCAAAGCAACGCGAGTAGCTGCAATTTCAGCGGCACCTAATGGTGAGCCGTGCACTTTATCGCTGCCAGCCATATTTGGTGAGCCTTGACCAATGGCAGTCTTGCAGCAAATGAGTGTTGGTTTGTCGCTCTTTTTAGCCTTAGCAATAGCCGCAGATACTGCTTCCGCATCATGTCCATCAACAGATCGAATGACATTCCAACCGTAAGCCTCAAAGCGCTTAGGCGTATCTTCGTTAAACCAAGAAACTACTTTGCCATCGATAGAGATGCCGTTGTCATCCCACAATGCAATTAACTTATTCAGCTTGAGAGTGCCAGCCAAAGAACAAACTTCATGGCTAATACCTTCCATCAAACAACCGTCACCTAAAAATACATAGGTGTAGTGATCAACAATGTTGTGACCAGGACGATTAAATTCTTCAGCAAGCAATTTCTCTGCCAATGCCATACCAACCGCATTCGAAATTCCCTGGCCCAATGGTCCGGTAGTTGTTTCTACTCCAGGAGTAATTCCATATTCAGGATGCCCCGGAGTCTTGCTATGTAGTTGACGGAAATTTTTCAACTCTTCAATTGGTAAGTCGTAACCAGAAAGATGCAAGAGTGAATACAACAACATGGAACCGTGACCATTCGATAAAACAAAACGATCGCGATCAATCCAATGCGGATCGGTTGGATTGTGTTTTAAATGTTCGTTCCAAAGACCTACAGCTATATCTGCCATACCCATCGGCATACCAGGGTGACCTGAATTTGCCTGCTGAACTGCATCCATGGATAAAGCGCGAATGGCATTGGCCATGCGAATTTGAAGGTTTGACATCGTAAAAGTGGTCTCTAGGAAAATAAATTGGCTATATTTCAGTAATGCCTCAATTTTATCTTCCCGGACCATGGGAATCCCAAAAGCCAACGACCCTCACACCCGAGGTTGCCCACCATTTGCGTGTTCGACGCATTCAGACCGGGGAATTCTTCCCAGTATTTGATGGAAAAGGCCAGGTTGCCAAGGGGGAGCTCCTCTCTTTGAGCGGAAAAACAGGTCAAGTTCAGCTAACTGACATCTGCAAAGATACCCATCGCGAGACTCCTTACGCCATTACCCTGGCCCAGGGACTAGCTGGCGGCGACAAAATGGACTGGATTGTCGAAAAAGCGGTTGAGACTGGCGCCCAAATTATTGCCCCGATGCAATGTGAGCGCTCTATTCTCAAACTGACTCGTTCAAGTGATGCTGAGCGCGCCCAAAAACGGCTTGCTCACTGGGAAGGCATTATTCAAGCAGCCTGTGAACAATGTGATCGCACTGTCTTGGCCAGCCTGGAGCCCATTCAAACTTTTGAGGGCTATTTAAAGGCAACTCCAAAACCAGCTCTCAAGCTACTGTTAAGTCCAGATGCCACCAAAAGCTTGTATTCAGTACTCATAGAGAATGAACCTCAGGATGTTGTGCTAATGATTGGTCCTGAGGGTGGTCACTCTCCCGAAGAAGAAGCTCGGGCAGAGGCTGCGGGCTATCAATTGGTTTCCTTGGGTGAGCGCGTACTGAGAACAGAAACGGCTGGTGTAGTGGCCATTACAGCCGTCCATAGCGTGTGGAACCCTGAAATGCAAAATCGCCTCAAGTAGAGGCGATTTATATAACTTCCAAGACTTTTGCTACTAAGCGAAAGAATAGAAGACGCGGTATGGAGTGCGGCGCTCAGCCCAGAAATCAACTGCATCACGGAAAACATCCAAAAGAGTTTCACGCGCTTCTTTGTCGAATTTCTGAGTGCAAGGCAAGCCTTCAAGGACTACAACAAAGCCTGGCTGTGGGCCAGACTTATCAACCGTAGTAGTCAAAGCATCCAACAAAGGATCGTAGTTTTTTGCCTGCTGCTTAGTAAACGTATAAGCAATCGCAATAGATTCCAAAACCTCACCCTTAGTCATTGCATTGGCGCAATTGGCATAAATGAAGTGTTGACCTAACTCTGTAGCCGCTTCCTGTAAGTCAGGAGTGCGGAAAGCACGAATCGATTGCACGATATTAGGGCGCACACTGCGCAACATTGCCGGCGGTCCGGCATCGCGAACGGCCAAAGCGGCACGCCAAGAAGCTGTCACTTTTTTCCCCGAAACTTGATTTGCTGCATAGGTTTGTAAACGAGATAAACCGCCTTCAGCATAAATATTGGCAGCGGATGACTCAGTTTCAAGTCGATCATTGCTATCCCAACTTTCAGCGCGGCTATGTTCTTCGAAGCTGGCTGTATTGCTGTTTTCAGAGCGATTATTCATGATGGGTGCTAGGTTACCCGTAACACGCCATCAAATCAAGCCCAAATACAGTGCATTTTATGTAACACACTGATTTATATAGAAATAAATTATGTAAGTTATCACTAACTTACATAATTATAGGGTCTTAAGAAATGCCTCTTGCGTTGCTTGCGGCCTCCACAACTGCCAAAGTTGTCACATTCACAATGCGGCGAACAGTTGCTGCTGGGGTCAGGATATGGATTGGCTTAGCAACACCCAACAACAATGGGCCAATTGCAATGCCGTTACCCGCTGCAGTTTTTAGCAAGTTGTAAGAAATGTTTGCTGCATCAATATTTGGCAAAACTAAGAGGTTGGCATCACCTTTTAATGGGGAAGACGTTACCGCGCCCGCACGAATGGTTTCATCCAAAGCGCTATCGCCATGCATTTCTCCATCCACTTCTAAGGTTGGATCCGCCTTCTGAATCAATGCCAACACTTCGCGCATTTTGATAGCAGATGGCGCATTACTTGAACCAAAGTTGGAATGTGAAAGCAGCGCCACTTTAGGTACGAGACCTAACTTACGCATTTCACTTGCAGCCATCAAAGTCAACTCCGCTAATTCGCAAGCGGTTGGATCGATATTGATGTGCGTATCAACCAAAAATACTTGGCGGCCCGGCAAAATCAAACCAGACATTGCACCGTAAACATTGGCGCCAGCTTCCCGACCAACTACCTCATCGACATACTTGAGATGAGTTGCAGAATTACCTACAGTTCCACAAATCATGCCATCGGCCATGCCTTTGATAATCATGATGGAGCCGATCAAACTATTACGGCGGCGCATCTCTAACTTAGCAAACGACTCGGTCACACCCTTGCGTTCTGTAAGGCCGAGATAGGTTTGCCAGAAGTCACGGTAGCGCGGGTCATTCTCTGGGTTAACAACTTCAAAGTCATCACCCGCCTTCATACGAAGACCGAACTTCACAATGCGATGCTCTATTACGGCTGGGCGACCAATCAGAATTGGCGTAGCCAAATGCTCATCAATGATGATTTGTACTGCGCGCAATACGCGCTCGTCTTCACCTTCAGCAAACACAATGCGTTTTTGATTTGCAGGCACGCGCTTAGCAATACTAAAGAGTGGCTTCATCAAAGTACCGGAGTGGTACACAAATTGCTGCAACTGATTGCGGTATGCATCGAAATCTTTAATCGGGCGTGAAGCAACGCCATCATCCATTGCAGCTTTAGCAACGGCTGGAGCAATCACAGTAATCAAACGCGGATCAAATGGCTTTGGAATTAAATACTCCGGACCAAAGGAAAGGTTTTCAATACCGTAAACCGACGCTACTACTTCACTCTGCTCCGCTTGAGCCAACTCCGCCACAGCCTTGACTGCTGCGACTTCCATGCCACGAGTAATGGTGGTTGCGCCCACATCCAATGCGCCACGGAAGATGAATGGGAAACACAAAACGTTATTGACTTGGTTAGGATAGTCAGTACGGCCAGTTGCCATCACTGCGTCTGGACGAACTGCTTTCACTTCCTCAGGCAAGATTTCTGGGGTTGGATTTGCCAATGCATAAACCAATGGCTTGGGCGCCATCTTCTTCACCATATCTTGCTTAAGAACGCCACCAGCAGAAAGGCCTAAGAAAATATCTGCGCCTTCAATTGCTTGATCGAGCGTGCGTAAATCTGTGTCTTGGCAGAATGGCTCCTTCTCTGGATCCATCAACTCTTTACGACCTTTGTAAGCAACACCAGCTAAGTCTGTTACCCAAATATTTTTGCGCTGAATGCCAAGATCAACCAACAGATCTAAACAAGCTAATGCAGCAGCACCCGCTCCAGAAGTAACCAGCTTTACCTCTTCAACTTTTTTGCCAACCACCTTCAAACCATTGAGGATGGCGGCTGCAACCACAATAGCAGTACCGTGCTGGTCGTCATGGAAGACCGGAATCTTCATACGCGCTTGTAACTTACGCTCAACCACAAAACAATCAGGCGCTTTAATATCTTCTAAATTAATGCCACCGAATGTTGGCTCTAATGCCGCAATAATTTCTACCAACTTATCTGGATCGTTTTCATTAACTTCGATATCGAAAACATCAATGCCAGCAAATTTCTTAAAGAGAACCGCTTTACCTTCCATCACCGGCTTACTTGCCAATGGTCCAATATTTCCCAAACCTAAAACGGCAGTACCGTTTGTGATAACACCAACTAAATTTCCACGTGCCGTGTACTTAAAAGCATTCGCAGGATCTTTAACAATTTCTTCGCAAGGAGCAGCAACACCAGGCGTGTACGCTAGGGCTAGATCTCGCTGATTAGTTAGTTGTTTTGTCGGGGCAATTTCAATTTTGCCCGGAGTAGGAAACTCGTGGTACTGAAGGGCCGCCTCTCTCAAGGCTGCAATTTGTTGTTCTTTATTGTTTTCTTTGCTCATTCACTAGCTCGCTAAATTTCGTCTTATCTTTATTTCATCTAAGACTGTTAAGAGCTTAATTCTATTCCTCTCGGGCGTTCGTTACATAACCACCATAAAATGAGGCATGTCTTCTCATTCCAAACCCTTTGGGGAATTTGACCTGATCGAACGTTTTTTTAAAACGGCCGCTAATTCTTTGCGCACCAATGCAGATCAGGCGATTACCCTTGGAATTGGTGATGATTGCGCTCTAATCAAACCTAGGGCAGATGAAGAGGTTGCCATTACCAGCGACATGCTGGTTGAGGGCAGGCATTTTTTTGCAGGCGCCAATCCCGAGCGATTAGGCCGCAAAGCCCTAGCAGTCAACCTTTCAGACTTAGCCGCGATGGGTGCAAGACCCCTCGGATTTACGCTAGCAATTGCCCTACCAACAGCAGAAAACACATGGTTAGAGGCATTTTCTAAGGGCCTTTTTGCCATGGCGGAAGAGTATTCATGCCCCCTCATAGGAGGCGACACCACGGCTGGACCGCTGACGATTTCAATCACTGCTTTTGGTGCTTTACCCAAAGGAGAGGCCATTCGTAGATCAGGGGCAAAGCCGGAGGATGACATCTGGGTTTCTGGAACCGTTGGCGACGCAAGACTTGCTCTTGCTGCACTGCGTCATGAAATAACGCTATCTACCGAGGATTTACAACAGATAGAACATCGTATGCACAACCCCACACCGAGAATTGAACTGGGTATGCAACTTAGAAATATTGCGAGCTCCGCCTTAGATGTATCCGATGGTCTTCTTGGCGACTTAAGTCACATTTTGAAACAGTCACAAGTCGATGCTGAAATTCAGTTAGACAAGCTGCCAAAAACTGACACGCTGCAAAAGCAAGATCTACAAATTCAAAATCAATTTGCAGCCTGCGGTGGAGATGACTATGAGATTTGCTTTACTGCCTCCGCAAGTCAACGCGACAACATCCAAGCCATTAGTAAATCTATCGGATTACCACTAACCATCATTGGCAAAACAGTTCCAAAAAAGGATGATGCAGTAAAAGTATATTTACTGCACGAATCTGGCGCTCTTTTGAGTGATGCAGAAGCTGCCCCGTTTTTAAAATCATTTGATCACTTTGCATCATGACGAATCCCCAGAATTCTGTAGAAGTGAAGCCAACTTTTAAGTGGGTATTTCAAACTGCTAGTCGGACCATTGCATTTGGCTTTGGTAGCGGCCTTAGCCCCGTAGCACCAGGCACTGCCGGCACGCTCTGGGCCTGGGCAGCTTTTCTGGTTGGCGAATATTTTCTTAGTACCGAAGATTTTCTCTGGATTATTGGTGGCGGCATATTGCTTGGCTGCTGGATCTGTGGTCAGGTCAGCGAAGAGCTTGGCAAAAAAGATTTTGGTGGAATTGTTTGGGATGAAATTGTTGCCTTTTGGTTAGTTCTGATCTTCATCATGCCAACCAATATTTGGATGCAAGCAATTGCATTCGGGCTGTTCCGTTATTTTGATGCAATGAAGCCAGGTCCAATTGGAATAATTGACCGCCACTTTAAAGATATGGCAACCGATCATTCCAAGCGCTCTTCTTTATTACAAATTATTTGGCGCGGTTTTGGCATTGTGATTGATGATCTTGCAGCCGCCTTTTGCACGCTTCTGGTAATTGCCTTGTTGCAGTTTCTGATTAAATAACGAACATCAATGAATACAGCGGACCTCACTAAAACATTGGCTGAGATTTTGCTTTCCAGAAATTGGACGGTATCGCTAGCCGAGTCCTGTACTGGTGGCTTGGTCTGCGCGACCTTAACTGAGCTGTCAGGATCAAGCGAATGGTTTGAACGTGGCTACATTACCTATAGCAACGAAGCCAAAACTGAATGCCTTGGGGTGCCAGCAGAGGTCATCGAGGACCATGGGGCAGTCAGTGAGGCCGTAGCCAAGGCCATGGCCGAGGGCGCTAGGATCAATTCGGGAAGCAATGTGTCTATTTCAATCACTGGGGTGGCAGGGCCATCTGGTGGCACGTCTGAAAA
Organism: Polynucleobacter yangtzensis; assembly: GCF_001595965.1. Lineage (GTDB taxonomy): Bacteria > Pseudomonadota > Gammaproteobacteria > Burkholderiales > Burkholderiaceae > Polynucleobacter > Polynucleobacter yangtzensis. The sequence continues at coordinate 505,807 of NZ_LOJI01000001.1, read as the reverse complement.
ACCGGTTGGAACTGTTTGGTTTGGCTGGGCTACTGCAAATCAAACATTGACCAAAACCATGTGCTTTGACGGCGATCGTCAAAAGGTGAGAGAGCAAGCAACCGAGTTCGCACTTACCGAGCTAATTGCTCTACTTAGAAGCTAAAAGAAATAATCAACCGCCGATTACTTCATCCAGCCTTTACTATGGAAGTACCACAGAGGGATGATTGCTGAGACTAACATCGCACCAATTGCCATTGGATAACCCCAAGTCGCGTCTAATTCCGGCATGTGCTTGTAGTTCATACCCCAGATACTGGCAAGCAAGGTTGGTGGCATTAAAGCTACGGATACCACCGAGAAGATCTTGATAATTTTAGATTGGTTCAAATTAATGAAACCGACGGTAGCATCCATCAAGAAGTTAATCTTGTCGAATAAAAAAGCGGTATGGTTTTCGAGTGAGTCAATGTCGCGCAAAATTTGACGCGCTTCCTCTTGCTGTTCATCAGAGAGTAACTTGCTGCGCATCAGGAAAGATAAGGCTCTGCGGGTATCCATCACATTGCGACGAATACGTCCGTTGGTATCTTCTTCTTTTGCAATGGTCTCGAGAACTTGCTCTGCATCCGCATCATTAATATCATCCTGCAAGACTCGTTTACCCGCTTGCTCTAGATTTTCATAAACCTCTTCCAAAGCATCCGCAGAGTACTCAGCATCGGTTGAATACAAATCTAGTAATACGTCTTTTGCATTACTTACTGATCCTGGACGCAAACGCGCGCGCAAGCGCACCAAACGGAACACTGGCAAATCTTCGTCATGAATCGAGAACAGTACTTGTTTGGTAAGAACGAAAGCGACTCGAACGTTACGAGAAGTTTCTTCTTCATCCAATAAGAAATCGGTACGAATATGGAGGTGGCCATCATCAGCTTCAAAGTAACGCGCAGAAGCTTCCAAGTCACCCAAGTCATCTAACTCAGGCAAGAGTACGCCAAATGCCTCTTTAATCCAGATTAATTCCTCTTCTTCTGGATCAACCACGTCAATCCAGATAGGATTGGCATATTGCAACAATTCATTGCGATCTTCGACTTGCTCTTGAGAGAGGCGGCCATTTTGCAGGACGAACAAGTTGATCATGGTGAACTCCTAAGGAATGTGCGCTAGTTTATCCTATAGAACATGACAGTTTCACTAAAATAAGCCAAATCCAATGAACTCTCGCTCAAATACCTTTAACCAGCAACTCCAGTCCGCATGGGCTTCCCAAGGCAGCATGCTGTGCGTTGGTTTTGACCCAGACCCAAAGCGCTTACCCCCATCTCTACAAGGGAAACCAGAGGGCATCTATGAGTTCTGTCGCGAAATCGCTGATGCGACTGCGGATTTGGTCTGCGCCTTCAAGCCTCAGTTTGCCTACTTTGCCTCCCAAAGAGCCGAGGCTCAACTAGAAAAACTGATTCAGCATCTCAAAGATAAATACCCCCATATCCCCGTGATTCTCGATTCCAAGCGCGGGGATATTGGCAGTACATCGGACCATTACGCTCTAGAGGCCTTCGATCGCTATGGCGCCGATGCGGTAACTGTGAACCCCTATATGGGCTTTGACACGATTGAGCCCTACCTCAAGCATGCAGGTAAAGGCGTCATTGTCTTGTGCCGTACATCGAATCCCGGTGGATCTGATTTGCAGTTTCTAAACGTAGCCCAGAATGGTGAGCCACTCTATCTTCATTTAGCTAAACTCGCTGCGCAGCAATGGAACCAGTCTGGTCAGATTAGCCTAGTCGTTGGAGCAACCTTCCCAGAAGAAATCGCCAAAGTACGAGCCATCGTTGGTGAGATGCCTTTGTTAATTCCGGGTATTGGTGCTCAAGGCGGTGACATTGATGCCACCGTCAGCGCCGGAAAAATCGCAGGTAAGCCGGGAACGGGGATGATCATTAACTCATCCAGAGCCATTCTGTATGCCAGCTCCGGAAGTGATTTTGCAGAAGCCGCTAGAGCGGTTGCCCTGAGCACGCGTGATGCTCTCAGAGCTGCAACAAACAAATAACTAAGAAATTGCTAAGCGCTCTTACTTTTTTGGGTAAGGCGCTAATGCAACCCGATCCATGCCTTCCAAGATAAATTCTTGGCGAGCGGAATAATTAATACTTCCACGGCGGCAATACTGCTGCTTATCAAAACACTTGGGTGCAGGTAATGCTGAAGCTAGTGCAGCAGCCTGATTTCGGTCAAGCGCCGCTGGACTTGTAGCGTAATAGTGCTGGGATGCAGCACCAACTCCAAAAATACCCTCGCCCCACTCCACCGAGTTGAGATAAATCTCATACATTCTCTGTTTTGAAAGGGTTAACTCCAAAAGCCCGGTGATGATGAGCTCTTGCCCTTTGCGCAAATAATTTTGCTCCGAGGAAAGAAATAAATTTTTTGCTAACTGCTGCGTAATGGTTGAACCGCCTCGCAAAGCTGTTTTTGATTTATTGCCTGCTTGAGTTTTTTGTTGATTTTTCTGCCAAGCTTTTTGCATATCCTCTACCCGCACGCCACCGTGCTGAAAGAAGATATCGTCTTCACTGACCAGAACTGCACGCTTGAGATTATTGGAGATCTTGTCGTATGACACCCATCGAGATTGCACGGAGCAACTCCAGTGCCATGAACATAAGCGCCAACGCTCTGCCCTTTGAAAAGCAGTGCTACTTGGATCCAAGCCGATCCATAAAGCAATCTGTAGGGCAAAAAATATTTGCATCGCCACAAATCCTGCAAGCAAACATTTCACTGGATAGAAAAGCCAGCGCATCAGAACAAATCAGCTACGAAGCTCTGCCAACACTGCGCGAGGATCAATAGAACTTGTCAACTGTGCACCACGCCATAGTAAGAATGCATCAGCTGCTTGCTCAACCAACATTCCAAGGCCATCACTAACCCGTGCACCCCGTTGAAGGGCTTGCTGCATGAAAGCGGTAGTTTTGCCATAGACCATGTCATAAGCAAAAGAGCTGGGCACAAAAATATTGCTCACTGCCTGCGAACTCAAAGGTGATTCATCCGTCAGACCAGCAGCAGTGGCATTGATTACCAAATCAAATGGGTACTGCGTTTTTGCAGGGTCTTCAAGATCAGCTAAAGTCCGAGACTCTAGCGCAACTTCTTTGGAGGCCGCTAGATCAGCAAAGAGTTTGACCAATTCATCTGCTTTAGCACTGGAGCGATTAGCAATAATGAATGATTTGGGGGCTTGCTCCAGTAGCGGACCAATCACGCCGCGCGCAGCTCCACCAGCGCCAATCAACAAAATGCGGGCGCTATGCAGATCAATACCTTGCGCCAAAAGATCGCGCACTAGACCAGCGCCATCAGTATTGTCACCAAAAATTTTGCCCTCTGTTTTCCACAAAGTATTAACGGCGCCCGCCAATTGTGCGCGAGGCGTTAATACATCAGCCAGGTTTTGGGCATCTAACTTAAAGGGTACCGTGACATTCATACCTTTGCCACCTGCAGCAAAAAATGCTTTAGCTGCTTGCGCAAATGCACCTACCTCAGGCTGAAGACGCCCATAGTGCATACGCTGCTTTGCTTGCTCCGCAAAACGTTGATGAATTGCCGGAGATTTGCTGTGGGCAATCGGATTACCAGCCACAGCATAAACATCCACGCCAGCAAAGAGGCTTGGGTCTGTATGCAAAGGGGTGGTATTCGTGGAACTCATAATGACTACAGAATAAGCGAATTTATAAAGTTAGTTAAATAGCTTTAACGACGTAGCTCTAGACGATCCACCCCATCGCGTGTGAACTCGAAAGTGGAGATCCAATCCAATACATCAATTTGGTTACGCATTTCCGAAGGAAAGGGCCCAAAGGGGGCTGAAGCCCTAACGATGGCAAGGGCCTGACGATCCAACTCGGGATTGCCAGAACTGCGACCAATAGAAAGCCCGTCTTTACCTTGGGCGTTCGTGGTGATTCTTCCTTGGATATCTACACTCACCACAATCACCAAGCTGCCGTATAAAGGGCGCCCATTTGCCCTCGGGAAAAATGCGCTGCCATAAGCCTCAATTTTTTGGCGCATGGCATCGTAATAGTGTGCAAAGCTCACTGCTTTTGTATTGGCGCCAGTCAGCACCTTACGTCTTGGCTCTCTACCATCAGACTGGAGCCGCTTTGCTAACTCAGCTTCTAAAGAATTGAGTTGCGGTGTAATTTTTTGCTCATCGCCGCTTTTACGACCGCCAGAGCGATTGCGCTGCTCATCTAGCTTTGCGAGCATTTGCTTTTGCTGCTTCTCCAAAACTTCAAGTCTTGCTTCCGCCCCCAATCTAGCACGATGCAAAGCTGTAGTGTCTTGATTCTCTGTTTTACCGCCACCCTGTAAATCGGCTTGAGCCAATTTGCTCGCTTTTTGAGGTGGCGTTTTATTGCTGGCATTAACCAAAACCACGCTCAAGGGAGTATTGAGTCGGCGATTTTGAATTTCCCCGACACCCCAGCGAAATGACAAGAGCACCAGATGAATCAGAATGGAGACACATAAGGCAAAGCGAAATGGATAACGATTCCATGCGCGATGCAGATAATGCAAGGCCTTACCAAGTCCCTCAGGACATGGAATCTCAAGAGATTTAAGTTGGGCTAGCATCTTCTTCAGGTTTGTCTGATAGCTCTGGCTCCGACTCTACGGCTTGGTCAGCTGATTCCTTTTCAGGAGCCTCCAACTTTGCTTCAATTTCTAGAACTCGAACACCTGCGCTAAGTTGCAATAAATCTACATCGGCTATCACTACTTCTGCACGCGTCATACGAGGATGCGTTGCCAACTCAGGAATAGGTAAGTGCAATGGCACTTGCTCCACTCGAGACATGCCTTCTTTCAAATGACGGACATACACAGTCTTTGATTCACCATCTTGCGTGATCCAACGTAAGCACCAATATTTTTCTAGTCGGTCTTGGAACTCTCCATACGCTTGATAGCAAGACTCGAAGTCAGCAGCAATACCCATCAACGTAGCATCGCGTGGCGGAAACGGTGCAACCATTTTGGCTGTCACGCCATGCTTTGCAAGCGCAATCAATTGCCATTGATTGACCAGGTCGGAATATCGACGCAAGGGAGAGGTACACCAAGCGTAATAGTCCAAGCCCAAGCCTTCATGCGGTCCTGGAGTGGTTTGCATGCGAGTGCGCAGTGGGCCCCAGCCCTTCTGAGTTCTAAATAATCCTGGAAGACCATGGTCGGCAAGAAGCTGACCAGAGGCGCTGTTGCAGAAGATCATCCACTCCGCAACAATGGTGTCCAAAATGGAGCCACGCTGACGCGGCAAGATATCAACGCGCTGAACCCCATCTACCTCTTGAATCTGGAAGTGGAAATCCCTTGCGAGGGGATTGGGATCCACAAGCCCAAGTTGCTCGGCACGTAAGCCATTTGCTACGCGCTTTTCTTGACGACCCGCATGAAGATGTTTAGCGGCTTGCCACAAAATGGCTAACTCTTTGCGATAAGGATAGTTAGCACCCTCATCAAGCAAACTCTCTTCACTCACAAGATGCTCAATATCTTCCAAGCGTAAATTGGCTGCCATAGGCACCATCTCTGCACGCATCTGCAAAGTCGCTCGATTGACGACCCCCTGCAAATCAATATCAACATAGATCGATAAGGCAGGTCTTGGCATGCCTTCATCTAAGGAGAATTGCTCAATGACTGAATCAGGCAACATCGTAATTTTGTCGCCAGGGAAGTACACCGTAGACATACGATTACGCGCAACTTGATCCAAGGGATCATCTTTTGCAATGGCCAAACCTGGAGCAGCAATATGAATACCTATTCGATGCCCGCCCTCAATTGGCGTGACCGATAGAGCATCATCAATCTCAGTAGTGCCGGAATCATCGATAGAGAATGCCTGCACTTGGGCGACTGGAAGCTCAGCAATAGCAGCTGCATATGCTGCTTGATCAACCCCAATAGCTGGGCTGTGATCCGCACCATTCGGAAAATGCGCCTTTAGAAACAGTCCCTGGTGATATGCTAAAGGCGAATCAATTGCGCCACAACGAATCATCAACTGCGCTGGAGATTCACCGGTCTCGGTACAAGCAGCAATAAGCGCTTTGTACGCAGAAGTATTTTTATCGGGAGAAAAAAGTAATTGCTTGGCTGAAGACTTGAGTGTTTCAGGGAAAGTACCGCTAACTAACTCTTGCTGCCAAACAGACTGCTGATCAAGCTCTTTTTGCTTTCGCTCTAAAGCGGCCAGCCCGGCCTGAAGCTGTTCTAATGGCGCTCTCTGAAAGCGGCCACGTCCTTTGCGACGAAAGAAAACGGGGGCGCCCTGCAAAGCAATTGCTAGTGCAACTTGTTGCGGAATGCTGGCTTGTGATCCAAAGTACTCGTGCGCCACATCAACCAAACCAAATTCTTCATCTGGTGCGCAATCCCAAAGTAACTGCAAATCAATATCGGCTGTCAGAGTTCCAGCTTCGTCTATAGCGGCCTGAGCTTCTGGCTTTTCAAAGCGCAACCAAACCTCTTTAGCTTTGAGCCTGATCTTTTTTCCAGAAAGACTGGTTGCCTGCCATGACTCAGCATCCCCAGCACCTGATGCAGACTGCACTGTGGCGATCTTGATATCGCCACCTTCTTCATATAAAAGATTCATGCTTAGAGCGAGATCCCGCCGCTGGCCTCTAATGCCACTCCATTGACATAGCTCGCTTCATCACTAGCCAAGAACAGATAAACGTTCGCCATTTCAGTAGGAGTACCTAAGCGACCAAGCCAACTGCGCTTTTCAATATCTTGCAGAATATTTTCTGGTATGGCTTTAACCATTTCTGTAGCAATGAATCCTGGACATACCGCATTTACTCGAATTCCCTTAGGACCAAGCTCGCGCGCCCATGTTTTAGTAAAGCCTATGACGCCAAATTTTGTAGCTGAGTAATTGGTTTGACCAAAATTACCGTATAGACCCACAACACTAGATGCATTGACTACCGCACCAGAGCCGGCCTCGAGCATATGCGGAACAATCAACTGGGTGCAATTAAATACACCTCTCAAATTGACATCAATCACCGTATCAAACTGAGCTTCGGTCATCTTAATCAAGCGCGCATCTTGAGTAATGCCTGCGTTATTAATCAAGATATCAATGCGTCCATGCTTTTGCATCACCTGGTCAACTACCGACTGAATGCTGGCGCGATCAGTCACATTCATGGCATAGCCTTCGGAATTCAAGACTTGTGCAGCAGCGGTGTTGACTGCCTCTTGGTTGATATCGGTAATGATGACCTTGGCACCCTCTTGCGCAAAACGCTGAGCAGTAGCAAAACCAATACCCTTAGCGGCACCGGTGATGATGGCTACTTTGTCTTTTAATCTATCGCCCATTTTTTGCTTTCTGTATTTTGTTACTTTGCCGAAATGGCTTTCAATAGTTTTTGATGCACGCCACCAAACCCACCATTACTCATAACCAAAATATGATCACCAGGCTTGGCTTCATGTGCAACTGCCTTAACTAAAGCTTCAAGATCATCGAAAGCTTGTGCTTTACCCTGCTCTTTTGTGTTGAGTGGAGATAAAACCTCAGTCAAGTTCCAACCCAATGACTCTTTTCCTGAGTTTGCGCCATATGCAAATACTTTATCGGCTGCTTCAAGACTTCCAGGAAGTTGAGCCTTCATCACGCCAAGCTTCATTGTGTTTGAACGTGGCTCCAGTACAGCCAAGATGCGCGATTTACCAACGCGACGACGCAAACCATCAACGGTAGTAGTGATTGCAGTTGGGTGATGTGCAAAATCGTCGTAGACCGTAATGTCATTTGCAACACCAATGGTTTCTAAACGACGCTTCACATTCTTGAACTCTGCCAGCGCACGCGCAGAATCTACAGGAGAAATTCCAATGTGATTGGCAGAAGCAATCGCTGCAAGAGCATTTAGTTGATTGTGCCGACCCATAACACCTGAATCCATTGACCACTTTACTGTTGCCACTTCTTTACCAGCTTTGCGCACAACAAAACCGTCATTCTCCTGTGAGATTAATGACCATTCATTTGCAAGATCTTGGCCAAAGCGCTCTACAGGGGCCCACGCACCACGCGTAATGACACTCGCTAAAGCAGGCTCTTCGCCATTTACCACCAATAAACCATCGCCCGGAACGGTACGGACAAGATGATGAAACTGGGTTTCAATTGCAGCAAGATCCGCAAAGATATCGGCGTGATCAAATTCCAAATTATTTAATAAAGCAGTGCGAGGTCGGTAGTGCACAAACTTACTGCGCTTATCGAAAAATGCAGTGTCGTATTCATCTGCTTCAATCACAAAATATTTACTCTCACCCAAGCGCGCAGATACTGTGAAGTTCAGAGGCACCCCACCAATCAGGTAACCGGGTTTATAACCGTTGAATTCCAAAATCCAAGTCAGCATAGCTGAGGTAGTTGTTTTGCCATGTGTGCCAGCAACCGCTAGAACATGTCTGCCGTATAAAACTTGTTCGCCCAACCATTGCGGACCAGAAATATAGGGCAAGTCTTGATTGAGAATCGCCTCCATTAAAGGATTGCCGCGAGAAACCACATTGCCAATTACAAATAAATCAGGCATGGTCTCAAACTGAGATAATTGATCGGGCGAAAATCCCTCAATCAGTTTGATACCTTGAGCTTCAAGCTGCGTACTCATTGGTGGATACACGTTGGCATCGCAGCCAGTAACGCGGTGTCCAGCTTGTCTAGCGATTGCGGCAATGCCGCCCATGAAAGTACCGCAAATGCCCAGGATATGTATATGCATTTACGAATTTTAGCGAAGGAGCTGTAATGAACCGCAGACAATGGATCATCATCGTCGTAATTAGTCTTTTGGCACTAGTTTCAGGCGTACTGACTTCGCAATGGATTTACAAAACTGGTTTAGCTAGCGACCCCGCCGTAAAAGCATTTCTTGAAAACCCTTGGCAAACCCCGGATGGAAAAACAGCCAACACCCAAGAATGGCAAGGGAAAGTCCTGGTTGTGAACTTTTGGGCCTCCTGGTGCCCCCCTTGCGTTGAAGAAATGCCTACTTTAGATAAATTGCAACAAGAGTTTTTAAAGCAAAACGTCTTATTTGTCGGTATCGGCATCGATTCACCCTCTAATATTCGTGAATTCCTCGCAAAAACCCCGGTTAGCTATCCGATCATGATTGGCGGATTGCAGGGCAGTAATCTTTCTAAGCAAATGGGAAACTCCCAAGGCGCCCTCCCTTACACCATCATCATTAATGCCAAAGGGAAATCCAGCTATAGCAAATTAGGCAAGATAAGCGAAGATGAGCTCAGAAATGCCATTAAATCCGCTTTATAAGTATTTTTATTAAGTTTTAATGCTTCCAGCATGCTGCCATTCCAACTCAATTTCAGGCAATAAATTCAATATTTTTCAATATCTGCACTTAAAAGTTTCGAAAATTCCTATTTTTGAAGCAACTTTTTGGTCTTGTACCGCTCTTATAAAGGTATACTTTCCCTCATAAGCAATAAAGCATGAAGTTGTATGTAGGGCACAAAACCCAAATCGTCAATTAACGCTTAACTGCCTCTAAAAATAGGGATCTATGTCGAAAAAAGCTTCAATTCTCGTAATTCAAGGCCCAAACCTAAATCTATTAGGCACCCGTGAACCCGATGTTTACGGCAAAACAACCCTAGAAGACATTCATCAAAAGCTAGGTGAGCTAGCTAAAGCGCAATCTGTTGATCTAAACACCTTTCAAAGCAATCATGAAGGCGAGTTAATCGACCGAATTCAGAAGGCCAAACAAGATGGTGTTGATTTCATCATCATCAACCCAGGCGCCTTTACTCATACCAGCGTTGCCCTGCGCGATGTATTGGCTGGTGTAGCCATTCCATTCACTGAAGTTCATTTATCAAATATTCGCCAGCGTGAAGAATTCCGCAAGCACTCCTACCTGTCTGATATTGCGACGGGAGTTATTTGTGGGCTTGGTGCCATTGGTTATGAATTAGCGCTGCAAGCAGCGATTACAAGTCTAAAGAAGTAAATCTATTTAAAGAATTACAAGAGAGGAAGCACTCGTATGGATCTGAGAAAACTAAAAACCTTGATCGACTTAGTCTCTGAGTCAGGCATTTCTGAGTTGGAAGTAAATGAAGGCGAAGATCGCGTTCGCATCGTAAACGCTGGGTCTCCAGCTCCTGCTGGCCAGGTGGTTTACGCCAATCCAACGCCTGTACAAGCCATGCAAGCTGCGCCAGCTGCTAGCGCACCTGCCCAAGCGGCAGCTGTTGAAGCGCCTGCTGCTGAAACTGGTTTTGTTGCGAAGTCTCCTATGGTTGGGACTTTCTACCGCGCACCAAATCCAGAATCACCAAACTTCGTCAATATCGGCGATACCGTCAAAGTAGGCCAAACTCTTTGCATCATTGAAGCGATGAAGCTACTCAACGAAATTGAATCTGAGCATGCTGGTGTAGTTAAAGAAATCCTCTGTGAAAACGGTCAGGGTGTTGAGTTTGACCAGCCTCTTTTCATCATCGTCTAATAGATCTACTTAGATCCATTCCAATTCACCGTTACTTAACTCAGAGCCGACATGTTCGATAAGATTCTGATTGCCAATCGGGGAGAAATTGCTCTCCGCATCCAACGCGCATGCCGCGAGTTGGGAATTAAAACTGTTGTGGTGTATTCCACTGCAGATAAAGAAGCGAAGTATGTGAGGCTTGCCGATGAAGCGGTATGCATCGGACCGGCGCCATCTCCACTGAGCTACCTTAATATGCCTGCGATTATTTCTGCGGCAGAAGTGACTGATGCAGAAGCGATCCATCCTGGTTATGGATTCCTTTCTGAAAATGCTGACTTCGCAGAGCGCGTAGAAAAATCGGGTTTTGCATTTATCGGACCTACAGCAGCATCTATTCGCTTAATGGGTGACAAGGTTTCTGCTAAACGCGCCATGATTAAAGCAGGCGTGCCTTGCGTTCCTGGTTCCGAGGGTGCTCTTCCCGATAATCCAAAAGAGATTCTTGCAACCGCTAAAAAGGTTGGTTATCCCGTCATCATTAAAGCCGCCGGTGGTGGTGGTGGTCGCGGTATGCGCGTAGTTCACACTGAGGCGGCCCTCATCAATGCGGTCAATATGACTCGCGAGGAAGCTGGTCGCGCTTTTGGTAATCCAGAAGTCTATATGGAGAAGTTTTTAGAGAAACCTCGTCACGTAGAGATTCAGATTCTTGCTGATACTCATGGCAATGCCATTTGGCTAGGTGAGCGTGATTGCTCCATGCAGCGTCGCCACCAAAAAGTGATTGAAGAAGCCCCAGCTCCTGGCATTGACCGTCGTTTAATTGCCAAAATTGGCGAGCGTTGTGCAGAAGCTTGTCGCAAGATTGGCTACCGCGGCGCAGGTACATTTGAATTCCTTTACGAAAACGGTGAATTTTTCTTTATTGAGATGAACACCCGTGTTCAGGTAGAGCATCCAGTTACTGAAATGATTACTGGCGTGGATATTGTTCAAGAACAGATTCGTATTGCTGCTGGCCTCAAACTCAGCTACCGCCAGAAAGACATCGTTTTCCGTGGACATGCCATTGAGTGCCGCTTGAATGCCGAAGATCCATTCAAGTTCACTCCAAGCCCAGGCAAGATTGGTTCATTCCATATGCCAGGTGGTCCTGGTATTCGTGTCGACTCACATGCATATAGCGGTTACGTAGTGCCGTCTAACTATGACTCCATGATTGGCAAATTGATTTCTTACGGCAATACCCGTGAGCAAGCTATTCGCCGTATGCAGATTGCGCTCTCCGAAATGGTGATTGATGGCATCACGACTAATGTGCCACTGCATCGTGAATTGATGTTGGACCCCAACTTCATTGAAGGCGGAACCAGCATTCACTACTTGGAGCATCGCTTAGAAGAGCAAGCTGCAAGTCGCGGCAAATCCTAATTAATGCGAGCGCCTCATGTCTTATCGTGAACTGGTATTCACGGTAGCTGCCGAAACCGCAGAGCCTTTAGGTGATGCGCTTTTGGACTTGGGCGCCCTATCAGTCACCGTTGAGGATGATGCTGCTGGTGGATACGATGAAAATCCCCTCTACGGAGAGCCAGGGCTTTCACCAGAAGTGCAAGCCTGGGATCGATCTGCAGTAACTGCCCTATTTAATCCTGAGATTGACGCTTCTGGCAGCGCGGAATTTATCCCAGAGCTGCTTGCCTCCTTAAAAGAAGCCGGCTTTAACTTAGCGCCTCCCCAAGAAAAAACAGTTGAAGAGCAAGACTGGGTTCGACTAACTCAAAGTCAATTTGCACCCATTCAAATTGGTGAACGCATTTGGGTAGTGCCTTCATGGCACGATGCGCCAACCGATCCAAATGCGATTTGCCTAGCCGTTGATCCAGGACTTGCCTTTGGTACAGGCAGTCATCCCACCACCCATTTATGCCTACTTTGGCTTGAGCAACAAAATAATCTTCAGAACCAGAGCCTTTTGGATTACGGTTGTGGCTCAGGAATCTTGGCAATTGCTGCAGCTAAGTTAGGTTGCAATCCTGTTATTGGCACTGATATCGACCCACAAGCCATGGTTGCAGCGCGCAGTAATGCAGAAATCAATAACACCACCATTACTTTCGTGTTACCAAATGAAGGTGCCACAGAGTTAGCTGCAGAAACCAAATACGACATCGTTATGGCCAATATTTTGGCCAACCCACTGCAAGTGCTTGCTCCTGCCCTGGTAAATAAGACGAAATTGGGCGGTCGGATTGTTTTATCGGGCGTACTTGCACGCCAAGCTGAAGAGGTAATTGCCACTTACAGTCAATGGCTATCGCTTTCAGTCTGGAAAGAGAGCGAAGGTTGGGTTTGTTTGCATGGCACCCTCAACCAAGAGAAGCAAAGTGCTGCCAATGCTGCTTTTGCTCCATCTGCTCAAAAAAAAAGTCTTAAATTAGTCCTTTACGCAGGCTTATTGCTGCTCTTGCTGGTTTTTGGAGAGCATCTCTCAAGAAATTCATTGCTTCCAGCACTTGCACCACGCGTTGATGGCACATCAAATTCTTTTTTTGTGAATTCATTTTCTGTTTTACAGCGTGTAGATGTAAAACTTTGTCGCGCACTAGGATGTCTAGATCGCGCTGTAAGCGATTTTGCCGCCTGGAAAATAACTTCAGCCAAACTTTCACCAGAAAACGCGCGAGAAGGGCTTAAAAGCGTCGCAAATCAATCTGTGTTGCAAGTTGAGATACAAAATCGTCTTGCTATTACCGTTTTACCGCCAAATTTAGAAATTACTTTGACTGATGCAGAAGAATCTGAAATCAAATCACTGCAATTTACCCCGCAAGAATGGCTTCCCAAAGCTTGGCAAGAGACTCATCCTGATTTTTTAAAAAAGGGGGTCCCTTCTGGCGAGCTTTTGCAGATTGAGCTACCTATTTCACTTCCACCAAATGCCGCGGGTTATCGCGTTCGGGTGCTCTACCCCTCAATCCATTCATCAACATCACATTTATCCCCTCATTTTTTATAAAGAAAGCAATTTATGGCTAGCTTGATCTGCGGCTCTATCGCCTACGACACCATCATGAATTTTGAAGGCAAATTTGCCGATCAAATCCTGCCTGAGCAGATTCATATCCTGAACGTAGCCTTTTTGGTTCCAACCATGCGTCGTGAATTTGGTGGTTGTGCAGGCAATATTGCTTACAACCTTAATCTTTTGGGTGGCGATCCCATCATCATGGCTACCGTTGGTGGCGATGCGGTACCGTACATGAACCACCTTGAGCAACTCAAGATTGATGCGAGCCATATTCGTCAAATCGAAAATGCGTTTACTGCCCAAGCCATGATCACCACTGATCAGGCGAATAATCAAATTACCGCCTTTCATCCGGGCGCAATGGGCGAATCACACTTAAATCATGTTTCTGCAGTTGTGGCGGAGCGCAATAAAAATGCTAAAGGCCCGGCGAAGTTGGGAATTGTTGCCCCCGATGGTCGTCAAGGCATGTGGGAGCACTGCCACCAATTGGCCGATGCCAATATTCCATTTATCTTTGATCCAGGCCAAGGCTTGCCGATGTTCAACGGCCCAGAGTTGCTTGAACTGGTCGATATCGCCAGCTACTTAGCGGTAAATGACTATGAAGGCGAAATGCTTTCGCAAAGAACAGGATTGAGCTTGGCAAAAGTCGCTGAGCGAGTGAAGGCGCTGATTGTTACCAAAGGTGCTGAAGGGGCCGATATCTATGTTGATGGCAAATGTATTGCTATTCCGCCAGTACCAGCAGCAAAAGTGGTTGACCCAACCGGTTGCGGTGATGCATTCCGCGGCGGTCTTCTCTTTGGCCTAGAAAATGGCATGGACTGGGAGGCTACTGGTCGCCTGGCAAGCCTCATGGGATCAATCAAAATTACCCATCAAGGACCACAAAATCACCAATTAAGCAAAGATCAGATTGCCAGCCAATTTAAAGCGGCGTTTGGCTTTAGCTTCTAAGCATTCTTTGGTTTTTCTTTCAGCCACCCAAATTTTGGCAATAAAAAAAGGGATCTCGTGAGAGACCCCTTCTAGTAACACCCGTCTGTTTAAGGACGTGTGCCAGTTGGGAAGGGCCAAGCAGCGGCAGGATTCAACGCACTAGTCGCTGGTGCAGCTTTCTTAGCCGCGGGCTTTTTTACAGCGGAGCCCGCTTTCTTCGCAGCAGGCTTACTTACTTTTTTTTTGCTACGCGCTTTTTAGCAACCTTTTTTGCAGCTTTTTTAGCAGCAGGCTTCTTAGCAGCAGCTTTTTTCTTAGCAGCAGGCTTCTTTTTAGCTACTTTTTTAGCAGCTGGCTTTTTAGCAGCAGCTTTTTTAGCAGCAGGCTTCTTTTTAGCTACTTTTTTAGCAGCTGGCTTTTTAGCAGCAGCTTTTTTAGCAGCAGGACGCTTTTTAGCTACTTTTTTAGCAGCAGGCTTCTTAGCAGCTACTTTTTTCTTCGCAGCTGGTTTCTTTGCAGCAGGTTTTTTCTTGGCAGTTGCCATAGTAATGCTCCTTCACGTGAGGATTAGTACAAACTACATTAAGAAGACCCGACCACTCATTTCCGCCTGGTTTTGCAACCTTTTGGATCTGACGAGCGAGCCATTCATCGGCGCGCGGCTTGATACTAAGTGCTGCACGCTAATGAATCTTGGAAAAAAAGCCGTGGCCCCGAAGGACAACGGCTTCTTAAATGTGCTGGAAAAAATAGAGAGAATAGCCCAGGCACCCTTGAGCAAGGGTTTTCGGATTTGAGTCTGGTTTTGCTGACTTCTAAAACTATCCAACCGTCTAATCTCCTATTTAGCCAGTTGTGCGCTTTACTTCAGTCTTACTACTCCCAACTAAGCGCACCACCGGTTTGATACTCAATAACGCGTGTCTCAAAAAAGTTTCGTTCTTTTTTCAGATCAATCATTTCTGACATCCATGGAAATGGATTCTCTTCATTTGGGAACATCGCGTCAAGTCCTATTTGCAAACATCTGCGATTACAAATATATCTTAGGTACCCTTTGAACATCGGAGCGTTCAATCCGAGCACTCCGCGAGGCATCGTATCTTCAGCGTAACGGTACTCCAATTCGACCGCTTTTTCGAAGATAGATTTGATCTCGTCTTTGAACGCGGAAGTCCATAACTGCGGGTTCTCCAGCTTGATTTGATTAATCAAATCGATACCAAAATTGCAATGCATAGACTCGTCGCGAAGGATGTATTGATACTGCTCAGCAGCACCCGTCATTTTGTTTTGACGACCCATTGCAAGTATTTGCGTAAAACCAACATAAAAGAACAAACCTTCCATCACGCAAGCAAAAACAATCAGCGAACGAAGTAACTTTTGATCGTTTTCTAATGTGCCAGTCTTGAAATTTGGGTCTGTTAATACGTCGATAAAGGGAATTAAGAACTGGTCTTTAGCGCGAATTGACTCAATCTCGTTATACGCATTAAAGATTTCAGACTGATCTAAGCCTAAAGATTCCACAATATATTGGTACGCATGGGTGTGAATCGCCTCCTCAAAAGCCTGGCGCAATAGGTATTGGCGGCATTCTGGAGCGGTAATGTGGCGATAAGTACCCAAAACAATATTGTTTGCAGCCAAAGAATCAGCTGTTGTGAAGAAACCAAGATTGCGTTTAATAATGCGACGCTCGTCTTCTGTCAGACCATTTGGATCTTTCCAAAGCGCGATATCGCGGTTCATATTGATCTCTTGTGGCATCCAGTGATTTGCGCAACCTGCCAAATACTTCTCCCAAGCCCATTTGTACTTAAATGGCACAAGCTGATTTACGTCAGTCTTCGCATTAATCACGCGCTTGTCGGCGGCGTTTACACGCATGGCTGCGCCACCTGATAAATTAGCGGCCGCTACTGACGCAGGTGCTGCAGCTTGTGGCGCCATTGCCATTTGATCTGGCTGCGGACGTTGTGGCTCCACTGCAACCGGCTGCGGCGCAAGACCAGCTTTCGCCAGTGCTGGAGCAACTTCCTCTTCCCAATTCAACATAACTCTCTCCTAATTCTTCTATTTATCACCAATAAGCGAATCGCTTATTGGCATGCTTCACATTCTTCAAATCCTGCATCGCCTGGGCGCATTGTGCAAACCGGACCATCTGCCTCTTGTGCTGCTGCAGCATCTGTACCGTTCACGCCACCACCGCTTGAAACTGCATTCAACTGACCGCTAGCAACAGTTGATTTCTCAACGTGAGTAGCAGCCATTGTGCGGAGGTAGTAAGTCGTCTTCAAGCCGCGTAACCAAGCTAACTTG
Source organism: Polynucleobacter yangtzensis (assembly GCF_001595965.1). GTDB lineage: Bacteria > Pseudomonadota > Gammaproteobacteria > Burkholderiales > Burkholderiaceae > Polynucleobacter > Polynucleobacter yangtzensis. The sequence continues at coordinate 488,929 of NZ_LOJI01000001.1, read as the reverse complement.
TAGGTATCATCCAATTTCTTGCCAGAAGCGCCGGCCATATAGATATTCAATGACTGCGCTTGGTCAATCCACTTTTGACGACGAGAAGCTGCCTCAACCAACCAGGTTGGCTCAACTTCAAAGGCTGTTGCATACAAATCACGCAAATCTTGTGGAATGCGATCGATCTTAGACAAAGTACCGTCAAAGTACTTCAAATCAGCAATCATGACTTCATCCCAGAGGCCGCGATCTTTCAAATCACGCACCAAGTACTCGTTTACCACTGTGAATTCGCCAGAAAGGTTGGATTTCACGAACAAGTTCTGGAATGTAGGCTCGATACAAGCAGAAACACCAATAATGTTGGAAATCGTTGCTGTTGGCGCAATCGCTACGCAGTTTGAGTTGCGCATGCCGTGTTGCTTAATACGTGCACGCAAACCACTCCAGTCCATAGTGGAAGAGTTGTCTACCTCTACGTAACCGCCACGCTCAGCTGCCAACATTGCTACTGAATCCTGCGGGAGGATACCGCGATCCCACAATGAACCTTTGTATGTGCTGTAAACGCCACGCTCTTCAGCCAACTCATTGGATGCTTGATAAGCGTAGTAGCAAACCGCTTCCATGGAAGAATCAGCAAACTTCACCGCTTCATCACTCGCGTAAGGAATACGTTGCATATGCAAGCAATCCTGGAAGCCCATGATGCCCATACCAACTGGGCGATGCTTCAAGTTGGAGTTGCGAGCTTTAGCTACTGCGTAGTAGTTGATATCAATCACGTTGTCCAACATACGCATTGCAGTGCGAACTGTTCTTTGGAGCTTCTCGTGATCCAAAATCATCTTGCCGTTGGCATCAGTTGTCATGTGAGCGGTTAAGTTCACAGAACCCAAGTTACAAACCGCAATCTCAGTCTCGTTTGTATTGAGAGTGATCTCAGTACAGAGGTTAGATGAGTGAACTACACCAATGTGCTGCTGTGGGCTACGGATATTGCAAGGATCTTTGAATGTGATCCATGGGTGGCCAGTTTCAAACAACATACCGAGCATCTTGCGCCACAATTGCTGCGCTGGAATGCGGCGGAATGGCTTCAACTCACCACGATCAGCTTTTTGCTCATAAGCAACATAAGCTTCTTCAAAAGCTTTGCCAAACTTGTCATGCAAATCAGGGGTATTAGATGGAGAGAACAAAGTCCAATCGCCACCTTCCATAACTCGCTTCATGAACAAGTCAGGAATCCAATTAGAGGTATTCATGTCATGGGTGCGACGACGATCGTCACCTGTGTTCTTGCGCAACTCCAAGAACTCTTCGATATCTAAGTGCCATGTTTCCAAGTAGGCACAAACCGCACCCTTACGCTTACCGCCTTGGTTAACAGCAACAGCAGTGTCATTCACCACTTTCAAGAATGGCACAACACCTTGTGATTTACCGTTAGTGCCTTTGATATGACTTCCCAACGCACGAACGTTAGTCCAGTCGTTGCCCAAACCACCGGCAAACTTAGACAACAATGCGTTTTCTTTCAATGCTTCGTAAATGCCATCAAGGTCATCATCTACAGTAGTCAAGTAGCAGCTAGAGAGCTGTGGACGCGTTGTAGCTGAATTGAACAATGTTGGTGTGCTGGACATGAAATCAAATGTAGAAAGGATTTCATAGAACTCAATTGCACGACGCTCGCGATCCAACTCATTCAGAGCCAAGCCCATTGCTACGCGCATAAAGAAAGCCTGTGGCATCTCAATGCGACGGTCTTCAATGTGCAAGAAATAGCGGTCATACAAAGTCTGCAAACCGAGGTAGTTAAATTGCAAATCGCGGCTAGCATTTAAGGCTGCAGCCAGGCGTGGCAAATCAAACTCACGCATGCGTGGGTCTAACAATTCAGCGGAAATGCCTTCGTTGATGTACTTAGCAAAATAGGTGCTGTACTCAGCCTGCATATCGCCTTGCAGTACTTCTTTGCCCAAGATTTCTTTGCGAATCACGTGCATCAAAATGCGCGCAGTTACTTGGCTGTATGCAGGATCTTTTTCAATCAATGTGCGGGATGCCAAGATCGCGGAGTCATACACCTGTGCCATTGGTACGCCGTCATACAAATTCTTAATGGTTTCAGTGATGATTGGGGTTGCATCAATATGTGTCCCCAAGCCTTCACAAGCAGCCTCAATCACTGTGCGCAAAGCAGCCATATCAAGCCACTTCTCAACACCGTTATCCGTCACCTTGATACCAGACTCACCAGCCTGATTAGCGGTTTGTGCTTCTTGTGAAACTTCTTGCTGAGCAGCGCGTTCTTGGTTGCGCTTCTCACGATAGAGAACGTAGGCACGAGCAACGTTGTGCTCGCCGCTGCGCATCAAAGCCAACTCAACCTGGTCTTGAATATCTTCAATATGGAAAGTGCCACCGTTTGGACGGCTACGCAACAATGCGCGCACAACAGAATGTGTCAATTGCTCAACTTGCTCACGTACGCGTGCAGATGCAGCGCCTTGACCGCCATTAACCGCTAAAAATGCTTTGGTTACAGCAATGGCAATTTTGGATGGTTCAAAAGCAACAACGGAACCGTTGCGGCGAATGATTTTGTAATCAGACAATTGTGTTGCCTGAGTGCCACCAACACCACCAGCCACAAAGCCGGCGGAAGGAGCTTGATTCATTGCCCCTGCAGGACTCATTCCTGGGTTATTCGCTCCAGCGGATTGGTCTGCTGTCTGTGGATTAGCGTATGTCATGTTGCTCCTGCGTCTGTATATAGTTATTTGGACAAAATATCGTTAAAAAACAATGGGGTATTGCTGGATTCAAACACTACATCTAGTGTCTTGAAGTGCATTAGGCACTAAGTATAGGGAAATATTTAGTATTTGGTAAGCTATTTATGACAAATATTTATTAGTATTTTTACTAAGTTTTCTACTAATTTTGGGGTCATTTTGGTGCGGATTTTTTAGCCCTTTTTAGACAAAGGCTGTAAAAGTAAGCGGACGCTCACATACAAAACTTACCTATCGAGAATCCAAACCGAAAGGCAGTTTTTTGTCAGAAATTCCTGTCTCTTTTTGGAACTTTTTCCAATCAAAATTTATTCCAGGATCTGTTTTACGCTCAGGAGCAATATCGCTGTGTCCAGCAAATTGCAAGTCAGGGTATGAGCTTGTCAATTTTTGTATGAGGTTTGTTAAGGCTTGGTATTGAGCGACCTCAAATGGTGTGTCACCATCACCCTCTAACTCAATCCCAATAGAAAAGTCATTGCACTTTTCTCTACCAAGAAACTCAGAAACCCCAGCATGCCAAGCTTTCTTGCGAGTAGATACGAACTGCACCAGCGATCCAGAGCGTGTTATCAAGAAATGGCTTGATACTTTTTGATCGGCAATTTCCGCAAAATAGGGATGCTGATTTGGGTCTAGCTTATTTTGAAAAAAATCCACGATATATCCGCTGGAATCCTGCTTTCTAAATTCGCCAGGTGGCAGACTAATGTGATGAATTACCGCAAGATCAGGCTGAATATTTTCAGGTCTGATATCTTGGTTAGGCGAAATGCGCCAATATGCATTACCAATCCAGCCTTCAGAATCGAGAGCATGAAGATGCTCTTTTGAGCAGTAGAAACGATTGTCATAAGCAATTGCTTCTGGTTGCGGAAGATGCACTTTGCAATATTGACACTGCACCATGACCTCAGGATCGGTAGCCTTCTTAGACTTATCTTTACTGGGTTTGGGGGGATTTTCAGCATTGAGCTTAGCCTGCTTTTTACCTTTAATCCAAAGATAAACAAGGCCAGCACCTGCAATTAATAAAATCCACTTAAACAAGAATTACACTCTCTGCAAAATAACTTCAAGCACAAAGCGACTGCCTACATAAGCAAGCAGTAAAGCTGTGTAAGCACTTAATACCCAACGAATTGCAGCTCTACCGCGCAAACCTACTCGCCAGCGAGCCAAAAGCAGTCCTGCAAACAAGACCCATGAGACCAAAGCAAAAATGGTTTTGTGATCAAAGACCAACGGTTTACCAAACAGAGTTTGAGAAAAGAGCAAACCAGAGAAGACCGTCAAACTTAGAAGTGCAAAACCAACGTAGAGCAAGTTGAATAGGAGGCTCTCCATAGTCATTAAGGGTGGAAGATCCTCCAACCAATGAGCTAGTCTTCCATTGGGAATAATGGCTAACTGACGATGCAAGGCACGATCTTGCACGCTCATGAGCATGGCGTGCATAGCTGCCAAACTCAATAAGCCCACTGCAACCGTCGCCACAACAAAGTGGCCTTTGAACCAAGGATCTGAAACTGCCTTAGGCGAAATTAAGACCCCGGGGAATAGACTTGGGAGGAATGCGCAAATCAGCGCAAACATTAGAGCCATCCAACGCAGACTGGAGATGGGCAAAAACCAAGACTGGAACCAATAAAAGGCTAGGCCAACCCATGCAATTAAGGATAAATCTTGCGCAAAACCGAATACAAAGCCCTCCGGAGTGAAGACAGAGTCGTGAAGCTGTATCCCATGAATCACCAAAATTACAAAAATAGCGACCTGAACCATGGCTGTTGAGAACCTAGACTCCACGCCGCTCTTGGCTTTGAAGCTTAAAACCAGCAAAAGCACTAAATAAAGTGCGGAAGGAAGCCATCCGTAACTTGAGTAACCTAAAATATCCATCTGGAAAGTCTAATCGATAAATGCTAGAAAACCTCACCGACCGCCTATCTCGCGTTGTTAAAACAATGCGGGGCCAAGCCCGCCTTACTGAAGCCAATACCGCAGAAATGCTGCGGGAAATCCGTTTAGCCCTATTAGAGGCTGACGTAGCGCTTCCAGTAGTGAAGTCTTTGCTTGAGCAAATTAAATTTAAAGCCCTTGGCGAGGAAGTGGTTGGGAGCTTAAGTCCAGGACAAGCTCTTGTTGGCGTAGTGCAACGCGAACTTGCCCAAGTGATGATGGGCGACACCAATCAAAGTGGTGAACTCAATTTAGCTACTCAACCACCTGCAGTAATCTTGATGGCTGGTTTACAAGGTGCCGGTAAAACCACTTCTGTTGGCAAACTAGCAAAATGGTTGCAAGAGAAAAAGAAAAAGAAAGTTCTCACCGTTTCATGCGACGTCTATCGTCCAGCGGCGATTGAGCAATTAGAAACTGTTACCAAGCAAGTTGGTGCTGAATTTTTCCCAAGTGATGTTAGCCAAAAACCAAATGACATTGCGCTCGCCGCCCTAGATTGGGCTCGTCGGCACTACTTTGACGTAGTGCTCGTTGATACCGCAGGTCGCCTTGGTATTGATGAAGCGCTCATGCAAGAAATCAAAACCCTGCATGCTAGCCTCAATCCAATTGAAACCTTATTCGTAGTTGATGCGATGCTCGGCCAAGATGCCGTGAATACCGCCAAGGCTTTCCATGAGGCATTGCCACTCACTGGCGTGATTCTGACAAAGTTAGACGGTGACTCCCGTGGTGGTGCGGCCCTCTCAGTTCGCCAAGTTACTGGTGTACCACTCAAATTTATCGGCGTCGCCGAAAAGATGGATGGCCTAGAAGCGTTTGATGCTGAGCGCATGGCAAACCGTATTCTGGGCATGGGGGATATCCTTGCCTTAGTTGAACAAGCTCAGCAGCATGTCGATGTTGCTAAAGCCGAAAAATTAGCCAGCAAGATTTCTAAAGGTGGATTTGATCTTGAGGATTTCCGCGATCAACTCATGCAGATGCAAAAGATGGGTGGCATGGCCAGCCTGATGGATAAGTTGCCCAGTCAAATGGCGCAAGCGGCCTCAAAAACTAATTTAAGTAATGCTGATAAACAAACCACACGCATGCGTGGAATTATTGACAGCATGACGCCTCAAGAGCGCAGAAAACCTGAATTACTGAAAGCCAGTCGCAAGCGTCGTATTGCTGCGGGCTCTGGCGTGGAAGTTCAAGAAGTCAATCGCCTGCTCGCACAGTTCGAGCAAATGCAAACCATGATGAAGCAATTCAAGGGCGGGAAAATGGCGCGCACCATGGCCACCATGGCTGCAAAAGGAGCCGCCAAAGGTATTGGCGGACTCTTTAAAAAGTAACTAAATCTAAAAGCTAATTTAAGAGATGGCTTAAGCGATCGATTGCTTAGCAGCTTGAACTGCAGCAATGACTTTCGCCTTAATTGCGGCTAGCGGGATGTTTTGGGATTCAGCATCATTCCGGCCTTTGAATTCCACTTGAGAATCCGCCAAACCACGATCACCAATGACTACACGGAACGGCGCTCCGATTAACTCCCAGTCAGCAAACATCGCACCTGGACGTTCATTGCGGTCATCCAAAATGACATCAATGCCTGCGGCCAATAAGTCATCATGCAATTGATCGCACGCGGCTTTCACTGCTTCTGACTTTTCGTAACCCATTGGGCAGATCACCACTTCAAATGGAGCCATCGAGATTGGCCAAATAATGCCCTTCTCATCATGCCCTTGCTCAATTGCAGCACCAAGCAAACGCGTAACACCGATGCCGTAACAACCCATCACCATCGGCTGAGCTTTACCCTGTTGATCCAAGTAAGTGCAACCCATCGCCTCTGAATAACGCGTGCCCAATTGGAATACGTGGCCCACTTCAATGCCGCGGCAAATATCAACAACACCTTTGCCATCTGGAGAAGGATCACCAATGACAGCATTACGAATATCCAAAACTAAAGGCTCAGGTAAATCACGACCCCAGTTCACACCGGTTAAGTGATGGCCAGCATCATTCGCACCACAAACAAAATCTGCCATATTGGCAACAGTGCGATCAGCAACAACGGTCACATCAGCACTCACACCAACAGGGCCCAAATAGCCCGCAGGTGCATTACAAGCTTGCTTAATTTCTACTTCTGTAGCAAAACGAGATTCGGCCATGCCAGGAATCTTGCTGGCCTTTACTTCATTGAGCTCATGGTCACCGCGCACCAACAACATAAAGAGTTTGGTTGGACCATTCTCTTGATCTGCTGCAAACAACAAGGACTTCACAGTGGATTCAAGCGGAACATTTAAGAACTTGGCTACATCAGCGCAATTGGTTTTATCAGGCGTTGGAACTTTGCTCATTGCCGCTGAAGCAGCAGCACGACTGGCTATCAAAGCCAATGATTCCGCTGCTTCCAAATTAGCCGCATAATCAGAATTAGGGCAATACACGATCGCATCTTCACCCGTATCGGCAATCACGTGGAACTCTTGACTGCCAGAGCCGCCAATGGCGCCATTGTCAGCAGTTACCGCACGGAACTGGAGACCCATACGCTTGAAGATGCGGGTGTATGCATCAAACATGATTTGATAAGACTTCTTGAGGCCCTCAACATCACGATCGAATGAGTAAGCATCTTTCATGCTGAACTCTCGACCACGCATGATGCCAAAACGAGGGCGACGCTCATCACGGAACTTAGTTTGGATTTGATAAAAGTTGACCGGCAATTGTTTGTAACTCTTAATCTCATTGCGAGCCAAATCCGTAATCACTTCTTCAGAAGTTGGCTGAATTAAGAAATCACGATCATGACGATCTTTGATGCGGAGCAACTCTGGACCCATCTTTTCCCAGCGACCAGTCTCTTGCCATAATTCAGCGGGTTGAATCATCGGCATCAGCAATTCAATAGCGCCAGCACGGTTCATTTCTTCGCGAATGATGTTTTCCACCTTACGAATCACCTTTAAACCTAGCGGTAAATAGTTATAGACGCCTGCGCTGAGCTTGCGAATTAATCCTGCGCGCACCATGAGTTTGTGCGAAACCACCTCAGCGTCGGAGGGGGCTTCTTTTAGCGTGGCGAGAAATGATTGTGAGGCTTTCATGTATGGATATAATCAAATCGTTGATTTTAAAGGATTTGAGGCACGATCATGCTTGACCGTGAAGGGTATCGCCCGAATGTCGGCATTGTCCTCCTCAACAGCCGTAACGAGGTTTTCTGGGGAAAACGCGTTGGGCAGCATTCGTGGCAATTCCCACAGGGTGGGATTCAGCATGGTGAAAGCCCTGAACAGGCTATGTACCGCGAATTGCATGAGGAGGTTGGCTTACTGCCGGAGCATGTCCAAATTATTGGACGCACCAGGGATTGGCTTCGCTACGATGTCCCTGAGGAGTACCTGCGCCGCCAAAACTCCACCCGCGTCCACCGTGCCGCCTATCGCGGACAAAAACAAATCTGGTTTCTCTTGCGTCTAGTAGGTTTAGACAGCGATATTCAACTGCGCGCCTCAGAGCATCCTGAGTTTGATGCTTGGCGCTGGGTTCCATTTTGGATTCAATTAGATGCCGTTATTGGTTTCAAACGCGAAGTGTATCAACTTGCATTATCCGAATTGGCGCGCTACCTATCACGCGGAATGCGTATGCAACAGCTTGCCTGGGGATCTCCTCTCGATTTAATTCAGTCCTTTTACGGTGAACGCAATGACCACCCTAAAGATGAAAACCCAAAAGACCAATCCAAATGAAGATTCTCATCAAACGCACCTTACCTTATTTCTGCAGCGCTATTTTTGGCCTCGCCTTGTCCGCATGCGCTGGAGATCCCCTGATTAGCGGCGTAGATCCTTTTGCGCCAATGGTATTTAAAGAGGGCACAACTACAATGCCACTGAATCCACCCAACCAAGCGACCTTAGTGCCTTTTTATGTGTCACAGGAAACTATTTTTAAATTTGCGGTCGACACCAGCTCCATACTGATTGGTGCCGATGGGGTGACTCGCTATATTGTTGTCATCACCAACCCAAGTGGGGAGCAGCAAGCCCAATATGAGGGAATTAGATGCGACTCGTTTCAATGGCGCCTTTATGGAAGCCTTGAAAATGGGAAGTGGAAAGAAAATCCTTTGGGAGAGTGGAAAGTCATGAAACAACGCACTGCAAATCGATATCAAGCAGCTTTAGCTCAAGGGGCTTTTTGTAATATCAACGCCCAAGAAAAAGATATCAAAAATATCGTTCAATCTCTCAATCCAAAATCATTCACTGGCGGTACAAAGCCCAGCAATTCATTTGGCGTGATCTATTAAAAATTACTGAGAAAGCAGCGCTAAACGGGTACCAATCTTCTCGCCAGCCATTAGACGGGTCAGGACATTGGGTTCGCGTCCAGAAGCAATTACAGTTGCTGCACCAGTCTTCACAGCAATCTTGGCAGCCAATACCTTCGTGAGCATTCCACCCTTGCTTAGTTCGCTTGCTGCACCACCAGCCATTTTTTCTAAGGTAGGATCGCCAGCAATAGCATCTGCTAACAATATGGCATTAGGATTTTGACGTGGGTCTGCAGTAAACAAACCACCTTGATCGGTCAAAATAACCAAGAGATCTGCATGAATTAAATTGGTTACTAATGCAGCAAGACTGTCATTGTCACCAAACTTAATTTCATCGGTAACTACGGTGTCATTCTCATTAATAATTGGAACGACACCCAGCTTCAATAGCGTGTCCAGAGTAGCTCTAGCATTGGCATTTCGTTCCGCATCAGCTAAATCTGCATTCGTCAGCAAAATCTGAGCGCTACGCAAATTGAAGCGCGCAAAACAACTCTCATAAACCTGCACCAAACCCATCTGACCAACTGCAGCGGCTGCCTGTAGCTGATGAATTTCTTGTGGACGCTTGGTCCATCCCAAGCGTTGCATACCCTCAGCAATTGCACCTGAACTCACCATCAATACTTCATGACCAGCCTTTAATAGGCCTGCCATTTGCTCTGCCCACATAGCAATCGCAGCATGATCTAAACCTTCACCATTATTGGTGACAAGACTAGAGCCTACTTTGACAACAATCCGTTGAGTTTTTTTAGCATTCATAGCAAAGAGCAAATGGAATATTTAATCTGGTTTTTTATCTTCTAGCTGGTCTTTATAGCGAGGATCTTGAGCACGCTCATCAGCATCATCACGATCACGGCGTACAGAGTCTAAATAATCTTGCAAAGAGTAGCAAAGCTTGTCGCAGCCCATGCCGGTCAGAGCGGAAATCTCAAATACAGGACCTTTCCACTTAAACTTTTTCACAAAGTCAGCAACAACCTTTTTGCGATCCTCTTCAGGAATCATGTCGACTTTGTTAAGCACTAACCAACGTGGTTTTTCAACCAAGGCTTCGTCATACTTACGCAACTCATTCACAATCGCCACAGCATCATCTACCGGATCAACATTCGCATCAAAAGGAGCGATATCGACCAAGTGAAGCAGCACACCCGTGCGTTGCAAGTGACGCAAGAAGCGATGGCCCAAACCAGCGCCTTCAGCCGCACCCTCAATCAAACCAGGAATATCGGCAATCACAAAACTTCGCTCAGCACCCACACGCACCACACCCAAATTTGGATGGAGGGTTGTAAATGGATAATCCGCAATCTTTGGACGCGCATTCGAAACGGCAGTAATCAATGTTGATTTACCCGCATTAGGCATGCCCAACAAACCAACGTCAGCCAATACCTTAAGCTCTAATTTCAATTTACGACGCTCACCAGGTTTGCCGTTTGTCTTTTGGCGCGGCGCTCTATTTGTACTGCTCTTAAAGTGAATATTGCCCCAACCACCAACACCGCCCTGCGCTAAGCAAAGGCGCTCACCATGCGTAGTTAAGTCGGCAATAGGTTCGCCAGTTTCATAATCAGAAATAATCGTGCCAACGGGCATGCGCAGCTCAATGTCATCACCAGCACGACCATAACAATCAGCTCCGCGGCCAGGCTCACCATTTTTTGCAGTGTGCGTTTTTGCGTAGCGGTAATCGATCAAAGTATTGATATTGCGATCTGCCGTTGCCCAGACGCTACCGCCTTTGCCACCGTCACCGCCATCAGGACCGCCAAATTCAATGAACTTTTCACGGCGCATAGAGGCACTTCCGGCACCACCTTGCCCGGCAATTACTTCAATACGTGCTTCGTCTATAAATTTCATGAATAAAAAAGGCCTCGCTTAGCGAGGCCTGTTCCTAAGAGTTAAATTCGGAATAAATCTGAATCAAACGAGTCTCAGTCAGGCGCCTTATGAACGAGGCAGGACTGAAACTTGGGCCTTCTTCAAAGCACCCTTAACGCCGAATTCCACTTGTCCGTCAATTAAGGCAAACAAAGTGTGATCTTTACCAATACCAACGTTTGCACCTGGATGAACACGTGTACCACGTTGACGAATGATGATGCTGCCAGCATTAATATGCTCGCCGCCAAATACCTTAACGCCTAAGCGTTTCGATTCTGAGTCGCGACCATTTCGTGTTGAGCCGCCGCCTTTTTTCTGTGCCATATCTTTCTCCTACCTGAATTAGGCTTTAATCGTGTTGATCAAAATTTCAGTGAAATTCTGACGATGGCCTTGGTGCTTTTGATAATGCTTGCGACGGCGCATCTTAAAGATTGTCACTTTATCGTGACGTCCCTGGGAGACGACAGTGGCCATCACAGCTGCACCATTAACCAATGGATCACCTAATTTCAGTGAAGCGCCTTCGCCAACGGCGAGGACTTGGTCAAGAGTGATTTCGCTGCCGATTTCCGCTGGTATCTGTTCTATTTTCAATTTTTCGCCTGCAGCAACTTTATACTGTTTGCCACCGGTTTTTATGACCGCGTACATGGTTTGAAACCTCAATTAATATCTACATTTAAGCTAATCCACCCTGGACCAGCTAAGCCCATTATTATATCTTGCATGCCTAGCACTGTCAAAACCAATGACTTAAGCCAAATCCTGGCCCCAATTGCCTTAGATTTCAAGGCCTTAGATGATGTTATCCGTCAGCGTTTGGCCTCAAAAGTGGCCTTAATTGACCAAATTTCGACCTATATCATCCAGGCGGGCGGCAAACGGGTAAGGCCCGCCCTTTTGATGTTGGTGGCCAAATCCCTGGCTAACGGCAAAGAAACCCCCCATATTCTGGAGATGTCCGCTGTAGTTGAGTTCATTCATACAGCCACCCTCCTTCATGATGACGTAGTCGACGAATCCACCCTCAGAAGAGGTCGCGAGACTGCGAATGCTGCTTTTGGAAATGCTGCCAGCGTTTTAGTCGGCGATTTCCTATATTCCCGAGCTTTCCAAATGATGGTGGGTCCAAACGACTTAAGGGTGATGCAAATTCTGTCGGATGCAACCAATACGATTGCTGAGGGCGAAGTTTTGCAACTGCTAAACATGAATGATCCGGAAGTTGATGAAGCTAGCTACCTACAAGTCATTCGCTATAAAACAGCTAAATTATTTGAAGCTTCTACCGAGTTAGGCGCTATTCTTGCCAACGCTACTGATGCACAACGCGAACAAGCTGCTGCATTTGGCCGTCACATCGGCACAGCTTTTCAGCTCATGGATGATCTTCTCGATTACACGGCCAATGCTGCACAAATGGGAAAAAATGCTGGTGATGATTTGCGTGAAGGCAAACCAACCTTGCCACTCATTTACTTATTAGAAAACGGCACTAACGAAGAACGACTTTTAGTGCGTGCAGCAATTGAGCAAAACCAAGATTTACCGGATGATGTTTTTGCACAAATCCTGGCTGCCGTACAAAACTCTGGTGCACTGGATTACACCCAAGCAGCGGCTAAACGTGAAGCAGACCTAGCCCTGTCTTATCTCAAAGACTTCCCTGCAAACCCCGCTTCTCAGGCGCTAGAAGCACTCTGCGCATATTCACTTACAAGACAAACCTAAGTTCCTAGGGTCTTCACTCTCAGCTCGCGTGCTGTAATTCGTGCCCGCTCAGCCTCTTCACGCAAGCGTGTAATTTCCTGTAAAGACAATCTATCTAGATTGGAGTAATCCATTTTCCAAGTAGGATCATCAGACCATCTCAATGGTGACTGAACAGTTGTGCGCGGTGCAGGAGCAGACTCCAAAAGCCGCAAAGCCAATTGAAAATTGAGATCCTGCGAAGCAACGTCATTCGGCTTTGCTGCAGCATTACCCAAAGGAAAATCACTAAACAACAATCGCGGTACGCCGCAATACTCAACAATATCCTTTGCAGCGCCCATCACCACAGTTGAAATTCCCGCAGCCTCCAAATACCGCGCCAATAAACTTTGGCTCTGATGACAGATCGGGCAATTCGGAATCAATACTGCTACATCTACGCCATCCGCTTGAAGCATTTCTAAAATAAGTGGCGCATCTATTTCCAATGTATGGCGCTGACTGCGATTAGTAGGCAAGCCATAAAAATTAGGTGAAAGCGCACCCACCTCCCCCGTTGCGTATGCCCTTTTAGCAGCCTCTAGCGGAAACCAGCAATTGCTATCTTCCATATTGGCATTCTTGCGATCAATGCCGACATGAGCAATCCGTAAATCAACTTCCCCTTCGGTGGATTGCTGGTACGGCTGATAAAACTTAGCTGTTGAGTTGTAAGGGGCGCCCTGACCCTGCGGACCCTTATCCGAGTCATATGGGACAGCCGTAGTAATGAGCCCCAGCACTGATTGAGTCAGCGGCTTTTTGAGGGGGCTAAATGGAACATCAATGTAGTGAGCCCAAACATAAGGATTTTCATAACCCAAACCCAAGTAGTAACTTCGGGTGCGCTCTATGTAGCGAACCGGCTGATCCTGTTCTGGTGCAAATTCAAGCTCAGAAGTCTTAGACATCAATTCATCCCTGTAAGATATTGCATATCAAATATTTAACTTCATAGGAACTTATTATGGCTCAGTGGCTTAGATTTCAGCATCAAGGAAAAAGTGGTTTAGGGCAGGTGCAGGGCGACCAAATCGCCGTGTACGAAGGTGATTTATTCAACGGACCCAAGGCCACCGGTGAAACCATCAAGTTATCTGATGTCACTATCGACATCCCATGCACCCCTTCAAAAATGGTTGCTATGGTGGATAACTTTCATGCCTTAGTCACCAAACTTGAACATGCGGTGCCAGCCGAGCCTTTGTACTTTCTCAAAGGGAATAACTCATTCTTGGCCGCAAACCAAGTGATTCGCACGCCCAAATCCTACACAGGAAAAGTGGTTTATGAGGGTGAGCTTGGTATTGTGATTGGTAAGCGCTGCCATGAAGCGGATGAGGCAGAAGCTGCAAAAGCAATTTTTGGCTACACCTGTATTAATGATGTAACAGCTATTGAAATTCTGAATCGCGATCCTGGTTATGCGCAGTGGACACGTGCAAAGAGCTTTAATACCTTTGGTGTATTTGGCCCTTACATCACTACTGATGTAGACCCAAGCAAGCTAAGCATCAAGACGATCCTCAATGATCAAGAGCGTCAAAACTATCCAATTGCAGATATGATTTTCCCACCTGCAAAATTGGTCAGTCTGATCTCACAAGATGTGCCGCTCGAAGTGGGCGACATCATTGCTTGTGGTACTTCCGTAGGCGTCGGCTCAATGAAGCCTGGTAGCAATGTCAGCATCATCATTGATGGCGTAGGACAACTCGATAATCGCTTCGAGTAATTAAGGACTTGGAAAAGCAAAAACCCTTGCTATGTTGAGTAGCAAGGGTTTTTTATTTGAAGTAACTTTACTTTTTAGTAGCCTGATACTGAAGGCAACGCCAAGCTACCTTTGGTAGCTTGAACGTTTTCATCCAGATACTTTGTCAAAGCAAAAACAGTATTCAAGCAAGGGGTTGGAGTTTGTGTGATCTTGCCAAGCTCAATCACTGAACCTAACAAAGCATCGATCTCCAAGCTACGACCAGCCTCTAAGTCTTGCAACATAGAAGTTTTGTGTTTACCAACTTTTTCAGCGCCCGCAATACGACGCTCGATATCAACACGGAAAGTAACACCCAACTTCTCAGCAATAGTCTGAGCTTCGGCCATCATGTTACGGGCCAACTCTTTGGTCAATGGGTATTGGCAGATGCCTTCCAAGGTGCCGTGAGTTAAAGAGCTGATTGGGTTAAAAGTCATATTGCCCCAAAGCTTGAGCCAGATCTCTGAACGAATATCGTCCAAGATGGGTGACTTAAATCCAGCCGCACCCATCATCTCGGACATCTTCTGAATGCGCTCTGTAGTCTTGCCATCCAGCTCGCCCAACGGGAAGCGGTTACCTTCCACGTGACGAATCACGCCAGGCGCTTGAGTAAAGGTTGCTGGATACACTACGCAACCAATAATGTTGTTTGGATTAATCGCATTCTTAGCAACGCCGCCAGCGTCTACCGTTTCAACGGAGTGATCTTGATAGTCGCCACCAAGCTTCTGGAAATACCACCAAGGAATTCCGTTTTGCATTGGAATCAAAATGGTTTCTGGACCCATGATCGCAGCCAAGTCATCAATGATCGGCTCCACTTGATGCGCCTTCACTGCCAGAATGACTACATCTGGAGTTTCAGCATCACGAATTTTTTCCACAGCCTTTACTTGGGCAACCAAAGGCTCTGGTTGGTCATCCATAATCAGAGCAAGACCACGCTCTTTAATCGCCGCTAAAGTTGCGCCACGAGCAACAACAGTGACATCGTTGCCTGCTCGCGCCAACATGACAGCCAGGTAACCGCCAATAGCGCCACCCCCACCGATCACACAGATTTTCATAGGAACTCCATAAGAACTAAAAATTTTGAATTGGGTTTATTTTAATTGGATTTTTGCACTGCAGCAATTAAGGTTGCCTAATTTTTAAGCAACCTTTGACTTAAATAGCCTTTAATTGATCTCTAGGCACTAGGCTACCTAAAAGCATGCCTGCAATACTCGCCACCAACCCAGCTAATTGAGGGGGCATGATGGCATCAGGCGCTAAGGTTTCGCAGCTGATCCAGACCGTAAGGCCTCCAACCACCGCCAACAAGCCACCCAAAGAATTGGCCCTTGACCAATACACACCAAACGCCAGGGGAACAAAAGCAGCTACCAAAGTCACCTTATAGGCGTTCTCGACCATTTTGAAGATCGAAAGATTTGAGTTGATGGCGAAGAATGTCACTACCACCGCGAAACAGAGCACGGTAATTCTCATGACCTTCAGTAAATCCTGGTCTGACAAATGCTTAAAAAAGCCTCGCACAATGTTTTCAGCAAACGTGACTGATGGCGCCAATAAGGTGGCACTCGCGCAGCTCTTAATCGCCGATAAAAGCGCTCCAAAGAACATTACCTGCGCAATTAATGGCGCATGATTCAGAATCAGTTTCGGCAAGATCATTTGTGGATCGGTATTTAAATATTGCTTCACCAAATCCGGACTAATTAAGGTTGCTGAGTAAGCTAAGTACATCGGCACAAAAGCAAAAATGAAATACAACACGCCACCCAGCAAAGCAGCTTGAACAGCAATATTGACATTCTTAGATGAGGTAATCCGCTGGAAGACGTCTTGTTGTGGAATAGAGCCCAACATCATCGTGCACAAAGCGGCGACAAAACCCAAGATGGACGCCAAATTCATATCCGGCCAGAAGTTACTGAATTGACCAGCTGCGGCCGCATGTTCAATGACTACGCCAATGCCACCAGTCTGAGAAGTCATTTCACCGCCGATATAGAGCATGCCAATCACGATGATGATCATTTGAATAAAGTCCGTAATGGCAACTGACCACATACCTCCAAACAAGGTGTAAATCAACACACTGCCAGCACCGATCAACATACCACCCGTCTGAGAAATACTGCCCTCAGACACGACATTAAATACGAGACCCAAAGCTTTAATTTGTGCGGCTACCCAACCTAAGTAGGAAACCACGATACAGAGAGTTACTAAAACCTCTACAGTGCGCCCATACTTTTCGCGAAAGAAATCACCAATCGTGAGCATGCGACGGTTATAGAGATGTCGCGCAAAAAAGAGGCCGACCAAAATTAAACAAAGAGATGAACCGAATGGATCAGAAACTACACCCCCCAAACCTTCTTTCAGAAAAGTGGCGGGAATTCCTAGAACAGTTTCAGATCCAAACCAGGTAGCAAATACCGTTGCAGTAACGATCGGCAAAGGAAGGCTATGACCAGCCGCAGCAAAGTCAGCAGTATTTTTGACTCGCAGGGCAGCCCACAAACCAATTCCCACTGAGACTACCCAGTAAATAATGACGAACCAAATTAGCACGCCTAAATGCTCCTTCTGAAATGTGATGAAATTATATGGCCATGTCACTTTTAGCAGTTAGCAAAAAGCGCCCATTTGGAGTGCTCCACGAAAGACGCTGGTCTGACATAATTCAAGAGTGAGAGCGCCTAAGCAAACCCCAACACCCAACCCCTCTGCTGATCTGGCCTACCAAAAAGCCATCCTAAGCTCTGTATCGCGTACTTTTGCCCTCACCATACCGCTCCTGCCACCAAGTATCGAGAAAGTGGTTGGCAACACCTATTTGCTTTGCCGCATTATTGACACCATTGAAGATGCAGCAGAATTAAGCGCCCAGACGAAGCAGTCACTCTCGGCGCTTTTTTTAGATGCCGTTCTTGAAAAGAAGCCAGTTGAAAGTTTTGTTGAACCCTGTCTTGAGGCATTAAAAAATTACAGTAATCCAGATGAAATTGATTTGATTGCGAATACGCCAACAGTTTTACGAATACTGCACACTTGCTCCAGCAATGACCAACAGGCCGTCAGTCGCTGCGTTTCCATCATGTCAGAGGGGATGTCCTTCTTTCATGGCAAACAGAATCAAGCTGGCCTTCAAGACCTCGCAGAGTTTGAAAAGTATTGCTATGTAGTTGCTGGCGTAGTTGGTGAGCTACTTACCACCATATTCAGCAATCATTCCCGGGCTTTTGAAAGAGCACTCGTAGGGCATGAGAATCTAGCTATCGCATTTGGTCAAGCGCTACAAATGACCAATATTCTTAAAGACTCACCGGAGGATAAGGCGCGCGGAGTTTCATGGAAGCCAATGAATGTAAGTCAGGCAGAGCTTTTAAAGATTGCCTATCAAAAACTACAAGACTCTCTGCAATATATCCTACTGATTCCCAAGGAAGAGCAAGGTATGAGGCGCTTTTGCTTTTTGGCTTTTGGCTTAGCAGTTATGACGCTTTCAAAAATTGCTCAGCGCAAAGAATTTGATAGCAAGGATGAAGTAAAGCTTTCCAAAAGCGCTGTTATGAAGTTTTATGGCTTTACCAAGATTGCCGTTAAAAGTGATGTCCTAATGAAGGCTTTTTTCTACCTGAATAGCAGATATTTAATTAAATAAAAACTTACAAAGCACCCTCGTGCTTTAAAAGCCAGAGCTTAATTTGGCGATACAAACCTGGGGAATTCTCTTTCATAAACCCCCCAATTCCTTGAGCAGAAACTACTCTATGGCAAGGTGCAATTAAGGGGTAAGGATTTGCACCACATGCAGTGCCCACTGCCCGAGGACCACTCTTAATTTTCTTTGCTACCTCACCATAAGTTTTTGTTGTGCCGGCCGGTATATCTTGAATGCTGGCCCATACCTTTTTCTGATGTTCAGTACCTACAGGTTTTGTAGGCAAATCAAATTGCCAGGTAGGGTCCTTAAAGTACGCCTTACACTGGCGTGCCACCTCTTTTGCTAGTGCATTTTTTGGTGCTATCAAAACCTCTTCTGCTGGTAAGTAGTCAATTTTTGACAACATTAAACTTCCCTCCACCAGTTCAGTCAAAATTCCCAGGCGGCCAAAAGGTGCTGCAATCACACAGTAACTTGGACTATTGGCGGTGAATGGCGTTAGAGAGGCTGTCATAGGGATTCATTCTCACATAATTAAACAGGTTAGCTGACCACTCTTTACACTGTGGCTATAGCTTGCTATATGCCACTTTGCTATATTGACTCATCCTTACTTTTTTGGGCAGACCGCATGGACACTTTTTTTGACGATTGGCCGTTTTACGGTCAAGTTGCTCTAGTCCTATTTTTACTCGCACTCTCTGGCTTCTTCTCGATGGCAGAGACCAGCATGCTGTCCTCCAATCGTCATCGTCTCCGTGCAATGGCCAATAGCGGTAATGCAGGAGCAGCACTGGCTGAAAGACTCCTGAAACGTATTGATTCACTGCTATCCGTTCTGCTGATCTCTAACAATCTCATTAATACCGTTTTACCTATCCTAGTAACAGGAATTGCCCTACATATTTTTGGTGACAGTGGCCTCGTGCTCTCGATCGCAACCTTAGTGGTTGCATTGCTGATTATTATTTTTAGTGAAATCACCCCCAAAGTTATTGGGGCAGCATTTCCGGAAAAAATTGCATCCAATGTTGGCTGGGTTATTTTGCCGCTGACATTTTTACTGAAGCCTTTGCTCTGGTTTATTAATAGCTTTGTGTCAGGCCTGATGAAAGTCTCCGGCCTGCAATCATCCTCTGATAGCAGAGCCATGAGCAAGGAAGAGTTACGCAGTCTAGTGTTGGAATCAAATCGCTTTGTTTCCAACCATCATCGCAATATTTTGCTCAACTTGTTTAACCTAGAAAACATCACGGTTGATGATGTGATGACACCTAGATCCAAGATTGAAGTTTTAGACCTATCAAGACCCATTGATGAAGTGGTTCAACAACTAGAAACCTGCTATCACAACAAATTACCAGTATGTGACCAAGACTCTGAGCGAATTGTCGGCATCCTCTCGGTCAAAAAAGCCTTGTCATTATTGGGTGATACAGACCTAAAACATGAGGATTTTAGAGTCCTACTAAATGAGCCCTACTTTATTCCGAGCGGCACACCAGTCTTGCAGCAAATGCAGTTTTTCCAAGACAACCAACAGCGCTTAAGCTTGGTTGTAAATGAGTATGGCGAAGTGCTGGGCCTAGTTACCTTTGAGGATATTGTTGAGGAGTTGATTGGTGAGTTCACAACTTCCTTCTCCAATCTTTCAACTGACCCCCATTGGCTTGCTGATGGAACCTATCTAGCAAGCGGTAGCGCCTCACTGAGAGACCTTAATCGCCTACTGAATCTCAACCTTCCTTTGGATGGACCGCGCACATTAAATGGCCTCATTCTTGAAAAGCTAGAAGCCATTCCAGATCACGATGTCAGCATTCGTATTGCAGGCATAGTCATGGAAATTATTCAATTTGATGAACATGGCGTAAAAACAGTAAAGCTCTATCGCCCATTCCAAGCCCAAGAGCAAGATTGAGCGTTGCTCAAGATGACTCACTAATCATTCGCACTTGGTATGAAATTGCCGCTCATGCCCTAGATGCTAGAGCGAGTGATATTCATATTGAGGCTGGAGCCCAAGCAACCCTCATTCGATTTCGAGTAGATGGTTTGTTAAGAGTTCACTCGCACTACCCCATTGAATTACATGAACGTCTGATTGCACGCGTCAAAGTTCTAGCTCGCTTAGATCTTGCAGAGAAACGACTTCCACAAGATGGGCGTCTTTGTATTGGGCACAATTTCTCCAAGCCCGATAGAGATTGTCGCGTCTCAATTCTGCCAACTCTTCATGGAGAAAAAGGCGTCATTCGAATACTGCCAAGCTGCACTGAAGATCTTGATCTTAAGGAAATTGGACTTCTTCCAGATCAATTACAGATATTCCAAGAAGGACTTAGCCAACCGAATGGGCTCATTATTGTGACCGGACCAACGGGCAGCGGTAAGGCTCGTACTCTGTATAGCTGCCTAAGGCATCTCAACCAATCTCATCGCAATCTTTGCTCCATAGAGGATCCGATTGAAATTCGTCTGGCAGGAGTCAATCAAGTTGCCTATCATCCACGGGCAGGGCTAGACTTTCCAACCATCATCCGCGCTCTACTGCGGCAAGATCCTGATGTCATCATGATTGGTGAAATACGCGATGCTGCCACAGCGAACTTAGCGATTCAGGCAGCACAAACAGGACATCTCATTCTGAGTACCCTGCATACTCGCAATGCATGCGGGGCTGTACCAAGACTTCGGCATCTGGGGATTGATCGAGAATCTCTCGAGTCCTGCCTATTGATTGTCAGTTCACAGCGCTTAGTCAGGATGACTTGCCATCAATGTCTTAATTGGGGTCTGAATGAACGAGATCAATGCACAAGCTGCAGAGGTAGCGGTTACTTTGGTCGCATAGGGGTTCATGAAGTACTTAGTCAATCCGAACTCTTTGATCCATCCCATTCATTCATCTCTATGCGAGCAGCTGGATTAGCTCATGTACAAGTCGGATTAATTACTCAAGCGGACCTAGAATCAGAAGTAGGTGCATGGCACTGAGCAAGCACGATCAATTGCATTTTGCCGACCAACTCCTAACACTTCTCGAGTCCGGCTTGCCACTTCTTAATGTAATTGCACTCATTTACTCCACCGCACCCAAATCCTGGCTTCCCTGGATTGGTGGCATCTATGCGCAACTTAAAAAGGGAGAGAGCTTTTCTCAATGCCTGCGCAGCCAACAAAATCTATTTTCTATGGAGTTCATTAACTTGATTCGGGTTAGCGAACGTACAGGGGACTTTAATCTAGCACTTAAAACAATCTGCGCACAACTTGAGGCTCAAATAGAATTGCGACGAAAAATTCAACAGGCGATGAGCTATCCCATGATCACCCTAACAAGCTCCTGCCTACTGGTAATTGTGATGATGATTTGGGTTGTGCCAGTCTTTAAGGATGTATTTGCTCATTTTCAAGCAGAGCTGCCAGCCCCAACGAAGACATTGATTGAGTTATCTGCCTGGTTTGAGGCCTTTTATATTGAGATGGTGATAACTCTAGTCAGCCTAGTCAGTCTCTTTAGTTTTGCATGGATCAAGCTTCCTAAACTACAAAAGCAATGCGATCGACTCAGCTTCTGCATACCCCTAATTGGACAGCTCCTCAGATTAGCTACCCTGACTTATTGGTGTCGCACATTAGGCCATCTGCTGAAATCTGGATTGCCACTGCCTGATGCCCTCAGAGTGACTGCCCAATCATCAAACCATTGGCTTAGTCATGATTTCAGCGCTGAAATATTTAAGCACTTGACCCGCGGCTGGTCGCTTGGGGATGCAATAGTAAAGGCTGATCCTCGACATTCACTATTTGACCTGGAGACACTGCAACTCTTAAGAATTGCCTCAGAAAGTGGCGCGCTCGCTGATATGCTACAGAGGCGCGCAACTGTATTGAGCAACCAATTAAGCAATCGCCTAAATACTCTCAGCCATAGTTTGGAGCCTTTATTGATAATTGTTGTTGGACTCATCATTGGAAGCCTAGTCATCATCTTGTATCTCCCCATCTTTAACCTAGGACAAATTGTTTAATGGCCAATCTTGTTTTTTCAGAGTGGATCCAAATATTCCTAATATTGGTCTTGCTGTATTTGGCATACTTTGATTTGCGCACCTTCAGGCTACCCGACATCATCACCCTGCCGCTCATCTTCGCGGGTCTTTTATTCAATAGCCTTTCAAACCAAGGTTTTGCCTCTTTTCAAGATTCAATCATTGGCGCCATTCTTGGCTATACAGGTCTTTGGTTATTAAATGCACTCTATCGTGCACTCAAGAAACAGAATGGCATAGGCATGGGAGATGCAAAACTCTTGGCAGCCTTAGGGGGCTGGCTTGGCTGGCAGCCATTGCCCGGCATTCTTCTCACGGCATCCTTGACCGGACTGATTGGTGGGATTATTTGGCTGGTGTGGAATAAGCAAAATCATCGGGCGGCTTTTCCATTTGGCCCCTTTCTTGCCATTGCTGGCATCATTGAGTTGTTATGGCCTCAGACTATACAAACACTCCTGCTGAGCAAGCTAGCCTAGGTGCGTTAAAAGGGCGATTGCCCCTTGTTGGCCTAACAGGCGGCATTGGCTCGGGCAAAACGGCAGTTAGTGATGAGTTGGCTAAGTTAGGAGCGGGCATAGTAGACACCGATCTGATTGCCCACCAGATTACCGCCCCAGGTGGTGCGGCCATTCCTTTAATTCAAAAGCAGTTTGGTGCAGAATTTATTGACCCTAGCGGAGCGCTAGATAGAAGCAAAATGCGCAGCCTAGTTTTTGCAGACCCTCAGGCTAGGAAATCCCTAGAGGAGATTACCCACCCTTTAATTCGGCATGAAACGAATAAACAAGCTCAGAAATTGATTGGGGGAAAGGCTCCTTATCTTGTTTTTGTGGTCCCGTTGTTAATTGAGTCAGGCAACTGGAGGCCCCTGCTGGATTACTTGGTAGTGGTGGACTGCCCGGAAGAGACACAAATTGAACGAGTGATGCACCGCAGCAAATTACCCCGTAATGAGGTTGAGGCAATCCTTAAAGCCCAAACAAGCAGAGCAGAGCGACTTGCTTTGGCCGATCTGGTGATTGAAAACCAGGGGACCCTTAATCAACTCAAAGCAGAAGTCTTGAGCTTGCACCAAAAAATCTTACAGATTCAGAAAGATCGCTCAAGTTCGTCATAGAATATGGGCTTGTGATTGTCTACGAATACCCCTTCAATGAATTAGTTCGAAGCATGCTTCGGCTGGAGTATTTGTTCGCCCGCTTCAATCACTTTATCCGCTCGGATGACCCTGAGTTACACCACAACGCTATTTCTATCTTGTTTGATCTTGGAGATATTGGCGCTCGTGGTGATATCAAGTCATTGCTGCTCAAAGAGTTTGAGCGCCAGAAATATGCGCTCAATGGATTGAAGTCATCACAAAAAGTAGATCAAGAGGCACTCACGCAAACTCTTTCTGAAATTGATGCTGTTGCTGCTAGCATCAATCAATCTGCTGGCAGACCTAACTCCGCTATTACCGAGAGTGAATGGTTAAATGCAATTCGTACCCGCCTAAATATTCCAGGCGGCACAAGTCCAATTGATTTGCCTAGCTATCATGCTTGGAAAAATAGCCCCACCTCCGAGCGCCGAGAATTGCTTGAAAAATATATTAGTCCACTCCTGCCTTGGCAAGAAGCATGTCAATTATTTTTGCGACTGCTTCGTCAGTCGGGCGAAGCTAAGGATGTGGTTGCACATAACGGATCATTTCAACAAGCTCCTTCTGGCAAAGTGTATCAATTAATGCGTATTGCAGTTGAAGATGACACTTTATTTTCTGAGATCAGCGCGAATAAATATTTGCTCTCAGTGCGCTTCTTAAAGTCGGAACGCGATAAAAAAGCACAGCTCGTAAATGCAGATGTGCCATTCAAGCTAACCCTCTGTCAGCTCTAAGATAAAAGGGCTCTAAGCCTTTCTAGCATAGGCCAGGCCGCAGGCAATAAAGGCTCAACACTGGGTTTTTCTGCGGACAATAATTCCCAAGACAAGGATTGATTTTCACAGCCCTTGGGCGTGCCTTTCCAATCACGAATAATGCTGACATGCAGACGAACATAGGCATGTGGGTAGTCATGCTCTAGCACGGTAAGCTCTTCGCTTGATTCAATTTCAATACCAAGCTCTTCCCAAAGTTCACGCTTAAGCGCCTCGAAAACGGACTCTCCTTTTTCGATTTTTCCACCCGGGACTTCCCAATATCCAGCATATGGCTTACCTTCAGGTCGCTGCCCCAAAAGATAGCGGCCCTCAGCATCAAGCAATATACCTGCGGCGACTTCGGTAATTGAACGTTGGGTTTCAATCATGAAAATTATTCATCTAAGCTTTTGAGCCAGCCCAGTGTTTGGCAAATTGCCAAGCAACGCGCCCTGAACGTGATCCACGCTCTAATGCCCATACCAAGGCTTCAGAGCGAGCCGCTTCAATCTCTTTGGAACTCAAACCAAAGTGCTGCAACCAATGAGCCACGATCGCTAAATACTCATCTTGTTTAGGTGGATAGAAAGATAACCAAAGACCAAAGCGCTCAGACAAAGAAATCTTTTCTTCTACGACTTCACCAGGATGAATTTCACCATCATCGTTATGAACATAACTCTCGTTATCTTTCATATATTCCGGCAATAAATGACGGCGGTTAGAGGTGGCATAAATCAAAATATTGTCGACCTGGGCAGAAACAGAGCCATCTAAGGCTGATTTCATGGCCTTGTAGCCAGATTCTCCATCCTCAAAAGAAAGGTCATCGCAAAAAATAATAAAGCGCTCTGGACGCTCTGCTAAGAGCTCAGTAATGTCAGCCAAATCTGCTAAATGCTCTTTTTCAACCTCAACGAGGCGTAAACCCTGGCTAGCAAACTCATGCAAGCTTGCCTTAATGAGAGAAGACTTTCCAGTCCCTCTCGCACCAGTCAACAGAATATTATTGGCCGGCTTCCTCTGAATAAAGTTTTTTGTATTGTCACGAATGGCATCGCGTTGACGGTCAATGTTTTGCAAGTCTTCGAAGGTGATATCAGACACATGCTTTACAGGCTGCAAAAATCCAATGCTACCGAAAATACTGTCGCGACGACGCCATCTAAATGCTGTTGAGGATTTCCACTGTTCTTCAGTTAAAGGCTTAGGTAAAAAAGTATCAAGGTGGTCTAAAAGACGATCTAATTTTTCATTCATATTTCAAGTGGTATTTTATGAGCGGTAGTCTGCATTAATCGATACGTAGTCATGAGATAAATCACATGTCCACATAGTTTGTGTAGCCGTGCCACGACCCAAATCAATCTTCACAGTAATTTCTGGAGCCTGCATTACCCTTTGACCATCCGCCTCTTGATAATCGGGATTACGACCACCATCTTTCGCAACCCAAACATCGCCAAGCCACATTTGCACACGGTTCACATCTAAGTCAGAAATGCCCGCGTAGCCAATCGCAGCAAGGATGCGGCCTAAATTGGGATCGCTTGCAAAGAAAGCCGTTTTGACTAAAGGTGAATGGGCAACTGCTTTAGCAACCAAGCGGCACTCTTCAGGAGTTTTTCCGCCAACCACTTCAATAGTCATGAATTTAGTGGCGCCCTCGCCATCACGCACAATCATTTGCGCCAGTTTGCGAGCTAATGAAATTAATGCATCTTTCAAAATTGCGTAGCTAGGATCATTCGAAGATTGAATCTGAACTGCTGACTGACCAGTAGCAATAATGATGAATGAGTCATTGGTCGATGTATCGCCATCAATCGTGATGGCATTAAAAGAAAGGTCTGCAACTTCACGCGTCAGGTTGCCCAGTAGACCTGGAGCGAATCCTGCATCAGTCGCAATAAATCCAAGCATGGTCGCCATATTGGGATGAATCATTCCCGCACCCTTACAGATGCCTGTAATGGTCACTACGCCAGCAGGCGTCTCCACAGTAACTGATGTGGCCTTAGGTTGGGTATCGGTGGTCATGATAGCTTCAGCCGCATCAAACCAGTTGTCCTCACCCAAATTGGCTACCGCTTTTGGCAAGGCGGTGATAATTTTTTCAATCGGTAGTGGCTCAAGAATGACGCCCGTTGAAAAAGGCAAAATTTGCTCAGGATTAATCTTCAGATCTTTTGCCAAAGCTGCGCAGGTTTCTAAAGCATGCTTCATACCTGACTCACCTGTTCCAGCATTAGCATTGCCAGTATTCACGACTAGAGCCCTGATCTCACCATTACGACCCTCTTGAGCTAAATGCTCACGACAAACTTGCACAGGGGCAGCACAAAAACGATTTAAGGTAAAAACACCTGCTACCTGGGATCCAGGAGCTAAGGTCATCACCAGAAGATCCTTGCGATTTGCCTTCTTAATTCCGGCTTCAGCGATGCCCATCTGGAAACCTTTAACGGGCTTGAGTTCGGCTTTTTGGGGGAGGGGTAAATTAACGGTCATATAAAAACTCAATAAATGGATTTGAAGAGGGTTACAACTAACCCCCACCTCTTCGAGTATAAAGATCAAATCGCTTTAGGACAGCCTCACAATCGCTTTGCGACCAGCTTTCGGAAAATTGGAGCCTCACCTGTAGAACCGGGATTTCTAAAAGTGCAATTTTTCGTACCGGCTGACTAGACCCAAAAATTCGCAATTGGGGTTGAGTAGCCTCTTTCAAGAGCTGACCATCGATAACAAGGCTTGTATTGGTATGGAGCTTGCCCAACGCTTGGGGTAGCCAACGCATCAGGTCTGCACTGGTGCAACCCATATTTCTGTCAAATTGCGGCATTCCGTAAATACGCGGGGATTATCCGCCAGCAACCGGAGGGCAAATGGCTAAGGCATCGTTCGACTTTAGGGCGTATTGATCGCGCTCTTCTGGCTTGATATAAACCCCGTTCACCATCACCAAATGCGCTGATTTGCTTGGAATCTTATACAGACTAATAACGTCACCGATCGTGCTGCCATCAGCTAACTCGATGTCTGCTTCGATGCTATTTTTTTTATTGGAAGGTAGATAGCTTGCCAAGCTGGCAAACAACTTCAAAGTAACTTGCATTCCTGAAGCTTAATTCATCCAGGCAGATTGTGCTTGGCCCGCAGCGAGATAGGCGCTCATTGCTTTAGTAGGATCTGCCATCAATACCTCTTTCCACTCACCCAGCGAGATCTTTCCTTGGATTAAACCTCGAAGTACGCCAATATGCTCAGTACTGCCAACGCAAGTAGCGCCAACTAAAACGTCGCCAAGAAACTCTAAGCGCAAGTATTTATATTGCTGCAAATCAACTAACTCCACATGATCGCCACCTTGGGCGCCCGACCATAAACCAAATGAGGAGGAAATTAATCCCAAGGTATCAAGGACGTTAATTTGCAGCGCACCCAAGCTCTCAACTTCTCCAGCAGTCATAGCAATAGCAGCAATTCTGGCTTGCTCAGCAGCATTAGGCTGAATCGCATTCACGATGCGCTCGCCAGTGGAAAAATCAATACTCTCGGTTAGATCCCCTGCTGCATAAATATCTGGATGAGAGGTTTGCATCTGCTCGTTAACCAAAATTCCCGTTTGAATTTCAAGGCCTGAAGATTTTAGATAGGCAATATTAGGACGTACACCAGTCGCTGAAATTACTAGGTCAACTTCTAGAGTCTTTCCGTTGGACAGCTTTACTGTCAAACCTGAATTGGCCTTTGTAATTGCCTCCACCTTAGTGCTGGTATGAACCTGAACACCCTTATCTTCAACCCATTTTTTAATCATGCCGCCAGCTACAGAGGTCATCATTCTCGGAACCATACGATCACCCATCTCAACAACCGTAAGCTCAACTTTTCTGCTGGCTAACGCCTCAAGAATGATGCACCCGATAAAGCCAGCACCCATTTGCAAAACTCGAGAACCAGGTTTTGCCAAATTTGTGATTGCCCGAGCATCTGCCAATGTCCAGCATGGATGAACGCCGGGTAAATCTATGCCGGGAATCGGAGGCTGCACAGGAATTGAGCCAGTTGCAATCAGCAATTTATCAAACTGCATAGACTGACCACCCTCCAACTCCAATTTCTTTGCTTTTATATCTACCGCGATCACTTTTCCGTGAACCTGCTCAATTCTCAGTTTTTGATAATGATCAGAATCCTTGCGTAAATAAGTCCCCGACTCATTAATGTTGCCCATGAGTAAATAAGGAATAGCCATTCGGGAATAAGGTGGCGAATCCTCAGACCCGATCATCACAATCTGATCATGTGGGGCGCGCTTACGAATGATTTCCGCCGCAATGACGCCGGCCGGGCCATTGCCCAGGATGACATGCTTCATATATAAAAACTCAAAGGCCTAGGCGTTTCAAAGTTTCAGCGCTTGGACGCCCTTCAGCATCCCAACCGCGAACTTGGTAGTACTCAGGAAGCATCTTATCCAGGCCGCTAACCACACCCTTACCCGGTCCTGTTTTAGCAGCCTCCTCCATCAAACGTTTAGGCAACTTATCGTCCTTATTCGTAAAGCCGGCACGATTATTAAAGTCACGCTCCATATTCCAAATACGCTCGCCAATAGTCGTTAAATTTTCTACTGTAAATTCATCGCCACAGGCTGCCTGCAATTGCGGGGCCACATCAGCCAGGGTCCATGCGAAGCTGGTGAAAATACAAATTCCAGCAGAATCAAACGCAGCGGTAGCATCCTGAAATGCCTTAACTAACTCTGGCTTACCTTGAGTTTCACTAGGCTCTGTCTTAACTGGAATCCCCAGGACTTCAGAAGCAATGGTGTAACCACGAAGGTGACACGCACCACGGTTTGAAGTGGCATAAGCCAAACCAATACCCTGAATCACGCGACCATCGTAAGCCGGGAACTCTTGACCCTTCACGCTCATAGAGAGATCTGGGTATCCATATTTTTTAGTTAAACGAGCGGATCCAAGGCCAATCTCTTTCCCAAAACCAGTACCTTCAGTGGTAATTTCTGCCAAATAACAAAGCGCTTTAGCTGACCCAAATGGAGCCTCAATGCCAATTTGCTCTTTGGTTAAAACACCCATCTCATATAACTCCATCACAGCACCAATGGTGGCGCCAAATGAAATCGGGTCTAAGCCCTGCTCATTACAAAGCTGATTAGCGTATTGCAATGCCTCAAGATCATTTACGCCATTCGCTGCGCCTAGCGCCCAAGCAGCTTCATATTCAAGACCACCAGAAGCATGCATATGCTGTGGCTTATTTTCGATAGAGAAATGAGTATCATCAATTTTTGAGATGCGTCCACAAGCAATCGTACAAGCAAAACAAGCTTGATTGGTTACTAAATGCGCTTTGCCATCACTCTCACGAGGTGCTGCCATCGCTTCAGCAGAAATATCTTTTGCACCCTCAAACTGAACATCTTGATGATTGCGAGTAGGCAGTGCGCCTACCTCATTAATCACGTTCATCAATACTTGTGTGCCGTAAGTAGGAAGACCTTGACCAGTAACAGCATGACCAGCTAACACAGCCTTACCTGCTGCAACTGCATCCATAAATGCCTTTGGATTCTTCAGATTTCCAACTCCCTTGGTGCCACGAACTGCAATAGCTTTTAAGTTCTTGCTACCCATTACAGCGCCAACACCCGAACGTCCAGCCGCGCGATGCAAGTCATTCACAATGGCCGCATACAACACTTGATTTTCACCAGCGCGCCCAATACAAGAAACCCGAATTTGCGGATCTTGATGTTTTGTTTTGATGGCCGGCTCTGTTTCCCAAACTGATCTACCCCATAGATCTGAAGCATCCAGCAATTCAGCCTTATCGTTTTCTATATAAAGGTATACCGGCTTAGGAGACTTGCCTTCAAAAATCACCATATCCCAGCCAGCCATCTTCAACTCTGCACCCCAATAACCACCAGAGTTAGAGCATGCGATAGCCCCAGTTAATGGGCCCTTGGTTACAACTGTGTAACGACCACCAGTAGATGCCGTAGTTCCAGTTAAAGGGCCAGTGGACCAAATAATTTTATTTTCTGCAGAAAGGGGATCTACTTTTGGATCAACCTCTTCAATAAAATACTTAGACGCTAAACCACGTGAACCCAAATACGCTTTGGCCCACTCCATATTCAAAGGTTCAGATTGGCAAGTGCCCTTGCTTAAATTAACGCGCAGTAGTTTTCCAGCCCATGACATGATTTTTTTCCTATACTTTTTTAGTTAGCGCTATCTTGGTTGCCAAGCTTGTCAGCCCACTCACGCATTCTGTCCAGACCAGTCCAATCTGCATCTACGTAGGTAATCGCTTGTGTTGGACATGCCGTAGCGCAAGCAGGATCGCCTCCACATAAATCACACTTTTGCACCTTACCAGTCTCTTGAACATAGTTGATGGTTCCAAAAGGACAGGAAATAGTGCAGACCTTGCATCCAACACAGGTATCTTCTGAAACCACCTTGGCGCCAGTAACCAAATCTACTCGAATCGCATCTACAGGGCATGCTTGGAGACACCAGGCTTCATCACATTGAGTACAGGTATAAGGAACCTTCTTGCCCGTTTTATGAAATTCAAAAACCTTGATTCGGGATTTAGAGGTGTTGAAAACTCCATAGTTTTCATAACTACAGGCCATCTCACATTGAAGACACCCAGTACATTTGTCTGCATTAATAAGCAGGGACTTTTGCATGTCGATTCCTTTTTGCAATAAATGCAATTTTTTGCATATTAGAGCGAATAATCATCGAAATTTGTGGTGCTAGATAGCTAGGGAAAGCCCTGAAGGATTGCAGAGATATAGGAAAAAGAAAGGGGGCTTAGCCCCCTTTTGATTAATACTTAGCTTAATTGAATTTAAGCTAATGCACCGCAGCAATTTTTATACTTCTTACCGCTACCGCATGGACAAGGATCATTACGCCCCACCTTTGGTCCAGTGCGAAGAGGTGCCGGCTGAATATCCACTGCAGCACCACCATCACCGGTTGATCCTGCAACTTCTTTTTCCGGATCAGCGTGCTGATATTGAACTTCGGAAAGCTTAGCCAAATCATCATTCATCGATTCA
This sequence comes from Polynucleobacter yangtzensis, assembly GCF_001595965.1. Taxonomy (GTDB): domain Bacteria; phylum Pseudomonadota; class Gammaproteobacteria; order Burkholderiales; family Burkholderiaceae; genus Polynucleobacter; species Polynucleobacter yangtzensis. The sequence continues at coordinate 457,652 of NZ_LOJI01000001.1, read as the reverse complement.
GAGGCTTGATCTAACTCGCTTGCGCTACGAATCTGAACTGTCATGATACTTTTAACAACATCATTCTTAATGACGTTAAGCAACTCGCCATATAACTCGAAAGCTTCGCGACGATATTCTTGCTTAGGATCTTTTTGGGCATAGCCACGCAAATGAATGCCTTGGCGCAAATGGTCTAAAGCAGCCAAGTGCTCACGCCAATGACTATCTAGGCTATACAACAGAACCGAACGTTCAAAACTAGCAAAAGATTCTCGACCGGAGAGATCTACTTTTGCATCGTAAGCTTCTTTAGCAGCCTGCAATACACGCTCAACAATTTCAGAATCATCTACGCTATCGGCCGCTTCAACCCAACCCTTCAGGTCAACTGTAAGGCCCCACTCGCTAGCAAGCACATTCTCTAGCCCAGTGAGATCCCACTGCTCTTCCATAGACTCCAGCGGTACATAAACTGAACAAACTGAACGCAATACATCTTCACGTAAATTGGCAATTAAGTCGCCAATATCGCTACTTTCAAGCACTTCGTTTCTGAGGCGATATGTTTCTTTACGTTGATCATTAGCAACGTTGTCATATTCGAGCAACTGTTTACGAATATCAAAGTTACGGCCTTCAACTTTGCGCTGCGCAGACTCAATAGAACGAGTCACCATGCCAGCTTCAATCGGCTCGCCGTCTGGCATCTTCAATCGATCCATCACAGCGCGTAAACGATCGCCTGCAAAGATACGAAGCAGCGCATCATCTAATGAAAGATAGAAACGGGAGGAGCCTGGATCGCCCTGACGGCCTGAGCGCCCTCTCAACTGGTTATCAATACGACGGCTCTCATGACGCTCGGTACCGATGATGTGCAATCCACCTGACGCAAGGACTGCATCATGAATACTTTGCCACTCATCTTGCAATTGCTTAATTTTGGATGCTTTTTCAGCATCGGAAAGAGAACTATCGGCCTCAATCAAAGAAGATTGCTTGCCAACGTTGCCGCCCAACACAATGTCGGTACCACGACCAGCCATATTAGTAGCGATCGTGATCATTTTTGGACGCCCTGCTTGAGCAATAATTTCTGCTTCGCGAGCATGCTGCTTTGCGTTCAATACTTGGTGCGGCAATTTACGTTGATCTAGCAGTTGTGCGATCAACTCAGAGTTCTCAATTGAGGTTGTGCCAACTAGTACTGGCTGACCACGCTCATAACAATCTTGAATATCTTTAATGACCGCATCATAGCGCTCACGAGAAGACTTATAGATTTGGTCTTGCTTATCTTTTCTTTGGCTAATCCGGTTTGGAGGAATCACAACTGTTTCTAAGTTGTAAATTTCCTTAAATTCGTAAGCCTCTGTATCAGCAGTACCGGTCATACCAGCTAACTTGCCGTACATGCGGAAATAGTTTTGGAAAGTGATCGTAGCTAAAGTTTGATTCTCATTTTGAATCTGTACGCCTTCTTTAGCTTCCACGGCTTGATGTAAACCATCAGACCAACGACGTCCCTGCATCAAACGACCAGTGAATTCATCAACAATGATTACTTCGCCATTTTGAACAACATAATGTTGATCACGGTGATACAAAGAATGCGCACGCAGAGCTGCGTACACGTGGTGCATCAAAGTAATATTTTGTGGCGCATAAAGGGAATCGCCATCATTGAGCGCGCCCAACTGAACCAATACTTGCTCAGCTTTATCGTGCCCTTGCTCTGTCAAATAAACCTGCTGGGACTTCTCATCCACCCAGTAATCGCCTGGCTTTTCAACGCCAGTACCATCGGCCTTCTCTTCGCCAATTTGACGCTCTAAGTGAGATGGCAGAGCATTAATCTTGATATAAAGATCGGTATGATCTTCCGCCTGACCGGAGATGATTAACGGTGTGCGTGCCTCATCAATCAGAATGGAGTCAACTTCGTCAACGATTGCATAAGCTAAACCACGCTGTACACGCTGACCCAAGTCCTGAACCATGTTGTCGCGTAGGTAATCAAAACCAAATTCGTTATTTGTACCGTAGGTAATATCTGCGGCATAAGCTTCTTGCTTAGTTGTGTGATCCATCTGGGATAAATTCACACCCACCTTCATGCCCAAGAAGTTGTATAGCTTGGCCATCCATTCGGCATCACGCTGCGCCAAATAATCATTGACTGTTACAACGTGCACACCTTTACCAGTCAGTGCATTCAAATAGACTGGCAGAGTAGCAGTTAAGGTTTTTCCTTCACCAGTACCCATCTCAGCAATCTTGCCTTGATGCAAGGCTAAACCACCTAAAATCTGGGCATCGAAGTGACGCATCTTCATGACGCGGGCACTAGCCTCACGAACAACAGCAAATGCTTCTGCGGCAATGTCATCCAATGACTCACCAGAAGCTAAGCGAGACTTGAATTCAGCAGTTTTTGCGGCAAGTGCAGCATCATCCAAAGATTGCAGGCTCGCTTCAAAAGCGCCGACCTTGGCAACGACTTTGCGATACTGTTTTAAGAGGCGGTCGTTACGACTGCCGACCAGGGTTTTAAGAAGACCGATTACCATGGGATATTGAAGAAAATTAAGTCCTTGAGTTTATCACCCGCAACCCCATTTTTTATGAACTTCACCCCTAAATCATCCCGCAAGCACACAGCCCATGACTGGATGGATTACCTACGAGAATCCGATGGGCTTGGGGGGATTTTGGCTAGAACAGAGGATCTGGCAAAACTGAAGGGGCGGATCCACTCAGCACTTACTACCCTGGATTTAGGTCACCTCAGCTCAAAAATTGAAGCTGGATGGCGCTCTGGCTCGAAAGATGAGCTCTTTTTACTGGTGAGCAGCGCCAGCATTGCTAGTCGCTTACAGCAAATTTTACCCAGCCTAATCAAAGAGTTAGCTAATTCTGGCTTAGTATGTAGTGCAATAATGATTCGGGTTAAACCAGCCCCGCCAGCCTGGGAGGTAAAAGCCAGACCAGCCGAACGGGAAAAGCCAAAAGGCTTAAATGAAGCAGCTAAAAAGTCTTGGGAGTCTCTTTTGGAGAAATTAGGGCCAGAATCAGGCCTGCGCTCCTCTATCGAGAAACTACTCAAAAACAAGCCGAAATAAGCTAAAAAGCGGTTTTGAGCTTCTTAGAAAAAGAGGGGCTGACTTTCTTGGGAATAGGCTTCAGGAGCCTTATTTTCAGCAAAGGAGCTAATTTCGTAAGAACTTGGATCTTCCAAAAGCTTACGCAAAAGTGCGTTATTGAGGGCGTGTCCTGACTTTTCAGCAACATAAGCGCCCACAATTGGGTGCCCAATGAGGTAGAGATCGCCAATCGCATCTAAGATTTTATGACGCACAAACTCATCTTCGTAACGAAGTTCTTCGTTATTCAAAATACGGTGCTCATCCAAAACAATCGCGTTGTCTAAACTACCGCCACGCGCTAAACCCATTTCACGCAATGATTCCACTTCGTGAGCAAAACCAAAAGTACGTGCACGACCAATTTCACTGCGATAAGCGTGTTCTGCAAAATCCACTACAAAACGTTGTCCAGTTTTATCTACGGCTGGATGTTTAAAGTCAATCGTAAAGTCCAACTTAAATCCAAAGAATGGCTCTAATCGCGCAAGCTTGTCGCCTTCACGAACCTCAACTGGTTTTTTAATCACGACAAATTGACGTGGAGCCTCTTGCTCGGCAATACCCGCTGATTCAATTAAAAACAAAAATGAAGCAGCACTGCCATCCATGATGGGGACTTCTTCACCATCAAGTTCAATTAATAAATTATCCAAACCTAGCCCGGCACAAGCAGATAGCAAATGCTCTACAGTTGAAACGCGTACGCCATCTTTCTGAATGACAGAAGCTAGTCTTGTATCGCAAACAGCCAAGGCAGTTGCGGGAACAACTGACTGCTCAGGCGTATCCACCCTAACAAACTGAACCCCTGAATTCACTGGCGCAGGCTTGATAGAAATCGTCACCTTGCGGCCAGAGTGCAAGCCAATCCCCACGGTTTTTACCGGAGTGGCGATAGTGCGTTGCTTCATCATATGTGGGTATCTAAATTCAGGGGATTTTCGTTAGTAAATTCTAATTACAGCTTTTTCAAAATAGAAGCTGCGTCGCTTACTTCAAACTTGCCAGGCGCTTCACGATCAAGTGACTTCACAACACCATCTTCAATAATCATGGCATAACGATCAGAGCGCACACCAAATCCACGAGCAGTTAAATCTAATTCCAAACCAAGTTTTTTGGTGAACTCAGCACTGCCGTCACCTAACATACGAATTTTTTTGCCAACCTTTTGATCACGCCCCCATGCACCCATTACGAATGGATCATTTACAGAAACGCACCAAATCTCATCAACACCTTTCGCTTTGATCGCATCAAAGTGCTCAACATATCCGGGCACATGCTTAGCAGAACAAGTTGGCGTAAAAGCGCCTGGCAATGCGAAGAGTACGATCTTTTTACCAGCTGCTAATTTCTCAACTTCAAATGCATTGGGCCCTAAGGAGCAGCCTTCAGTCTCTTCATTCATAAATTCATAAAGAGTAGCGTTTGGTAATTTTTGTCCCACAGCAATCATGACATCTCCAATAAATAATTGTTAGTAAGTATGCCAACGCAAGCGCGGGATTCGTCGTCCGGAGGGGCGCCGCGCTGGCATTTTGCAATTACCTATTGTATTAAGCAGTCAATTAATCTGCTTGCTTACGCAAAAAGGCTGGGATTTCATAGTAATCAGCCCCTTTGTCCAACATGGATTTAGCCTGTGGAGAACTATCTGCACCTAATGTAGGCGCAGGAGTCGCTTCACGAGAGCTACGAAAAACGCGTGGTAAGTCATATTGGCTGTATTCAACCCCAGTGCTTGCTGGCTGAGCTGCCATCGCTGGAGCACTACCAACACCAGTCATTGCCAAACCTGCGCTAGTTCCCAAAGCAGAATCCATGCTTACTTTGCTCATTGCAGCAGATGGGCTTGCAGGGGCAAAACTATTGAGATCAGCCATTGTTGGCATTGCATCGTGAGTACCAGTAGCTTGTCTCCAAACTACTTCAGGCTGATTATTTTTACGAGCTTGAGGATTATTCAAACCAGTAGCAACTACAGTCACACGTAAGGCATCGCCTAGGCTCTCGTCATATACAGTACCAAAGATCACTGTTGCGTCATCTGCAGCGTAGCCACGAATCGCAGCCATTACTTCACGAGTCTCAGACAACTTCAATGAACGGCTAGCAGTAATGTTGACCAATACACCGCGTGCGCCTGAAAGATCAACACCCTCTAACAATGGTGATGCCACCGCAGCTTCAGCAGCCAAGCGTGCACGATCCATACCAGAAACAGTTGCTGTTCCCATCATGGCTTTGCCTTGCTCGCCCATGACTGTCTTAACGTCTTCAAAGTCAACGTTAATCAAACCTTGAACATTAATGATCTCGGCAATGCCTGAAACCGCGTTATGCAATACGTCATCTGCACAAGCAAATGCCTTGTCGAACTCAGCATCTTCACCCATTACTTCAAAGAGTTTTTCATTGAGTACAACAATAAGTGAATCTACATATGACTCAAGTTCTGCAGCACCGTTCTCAGCAACCTTCAAACGCTTCACACCCTCGAAATCAAATGGCTTACTAATCACGCCAACAGTGAGGATGCCCATTTCTTTTGCTACTTGAGCAACGATTGGGGCCGCACCAGTTCCAGTACCGCCACCCATACCAGCAGTGATGAACACCATATGTGCGCCTTGCAAGGTATCAGCAATGCGGGCACGCGCTTCTTCAGCAGATGCAGCACCGATTTCTGGTTTAGCCCCTGCACCCAATCCGCTAGAGCCCAGTTGCAAATTCACAGATGCCTCAGAACGCTGTAAAGCGCCAGCATCGGTGTTCATGCAAATGAACTCTACGCCGTTAACACCACGACGGATCATGTGCTGGACAGCATTGCCACCAGCGCCACCGACTCCAACCACTTTAATAATGGTCTTGCCAGCTGTTTCTTGATCTAACATTTCAAATTCCATATACCCTCCTAGGTAAAAAACGTACTACATTGACGACGACGAAAAAAACTTAAAAATTTCCTGTGAACCATTCCTTCATGCGCGAGATAACTCCTTGCAACGCGCCTGATTGAGAAACACGACGGCCGCGCAATAACTGCGCTTGACCTTCCATCAGCAAACCAATGCTGGTGGCATATCTGGGACTACGCAAAACTTCATGTAAATGGCCGCGGTACTCAGGCGTACCGATTCGGGCTGGCCTTAAAAAGACCTGTTCAGCCAACTCAACCATGCCAGGCATGAGCGCAGTGCCACCTGTTAAAACAATTCCTGAAGAAACCATGTCTTCATAACCGGAGTCGCGAACTACACCTCGCACGAGCGTAAATAACTCTTCCACACGTGGCTCAATCACTGCCGCCAATGCTTGCTTAGACATCGGACGTGGCTCACGATCGCCCACACCAGGAACATCAATCATCGCAGTAGGATCTGCCATGTCTTGACGAGCAATGCCATGTGCAATCTTCAAATCTTCCGCATCAATTGTTGGTGTACGCAAAGCCATCGCAATGTCATTGGTAATTTGATCGCCCGCAATTGGAATTACTGCGGTATGACGAATAGAACCTTGGCAGTAAATTGCAATATCAGTAGTTCCGCCACCGATATCCACCAGCACTACACCCAACTCTTTTTCATCCTCAGTGAGTACTGCCAAACTTGAGGCCAAAGGTTGCAAAATTAAATCATTTACCTCAAGACCACAGCGACGCACGCACTTCACAATGTTTTGTGCTGCACTTACAGCGCCAGTAACAATGTGCACCTTCACCTCTAAGCGAAGACCGCTCATGCCAATCGGCTCGCGCACATCTTCCTGTCCATCAATAATGAATTCCTGAACAAGGATGTGCAAAATCTGCTGATCAGTTGGAATGTTGATAGCCTTGGCAGTCTCGAGCACGCGCTCCACATCGCCAGCGCCAACTTCTTTGTCGCGTATTGCCACCATGCCGCTCGAGTTAAAACTCACAATATGGTTACCAGCAATGCCCGTAAATACCTGGACGATCTGACGATCCGCCATCACCTCGGCTTCTTCAAGCGCCTTTTGAATCGATTGAACTGTCGCCTCAATATTGACTACAACGCCCTTCTTCAAGCCCTTAGATGCGGTTTGGCCAACGCCAACTACATTGAATTGACCATCAGGAGCTAATTCAGCAACCAAGGCAACAACCTTGGATGTACCAATATCTAACCCAACCAACACATCACGATTGTCTTTACTCATTGCCATTCCTCATTGCTTCAGCTCGCTTTTTTTGCCATCTACATCACTCTTCTTCAAACTTGCAGAGGCAAGATGAACCGCAAAACCATTTGCATATCGCAAATCAATTGCATCAATTCGATTTGCCCACTTCTCTTGTACTTGGGGCCAATATTTAAATAATCGCGCTACACGTTCTTCAGTTAAATTTTTATCGGAGCTTTCTTCATCACGTCCAAACTCGACTCTCATACCATTTGACAGTCTGACGTTCCATGCGTAGCGCTCCGTTAAGGCAAGACTAGTTACTTCTGCACCCCAAGGCTTAAACCAGCTATTTGCTTTTTCATAAAGGCTCATCACTTCCTTGCCTGAATCTGCGGGGCCAGAGAAGTCAACCAGATGGATGTCGTCACCTACCTCAGAGACTCGTCCAGCAAATAACTCCCCATGAGTGTTCATTAACGTGTGACTCTCAGCACCACCCCATGTACCGAATGGTTTCTGCTCTTCAATACTGACGACCAATCCATTGGGCCAGACACGGCGTACATTGGCATGTCGAACCCAAGGCATGCTCTCAAAGCCTCGCTTTACATCCTCTAGACGAACACTAAAGAAATTACCCTGTACCGTTTCTAGGACCTGCTGCCTCACGATAGGCTTCTTAATATGTTTGAGCGTTTGTCCTGCAACTGGCTCAATTTGTATTTGCTTCAATGCAAATACTGGACGCTGACTAAGCCAAACCAAAATACCAATTAATAGCATCACTATGAAGCAACGTATCAAGAAACTACTTAGCTTCTCCATGCGATCTGAGTGATTCCAAAGTGGAGCCATCAACATAGAGAAAATTTCACCGAAGCGGTCCATGAAGTTACTCATGCATGAGTACCCTCTTTTTGCAGCAGTGTTTGGCCCAATAACCAAAGTACCAAATCTGCATACTCAATACCTGTGGCCTTAGCGGCCATTGGCACCAATGAATGAGAAGTCATGCCTGGAGAAGTATTCATTTCTAGCAAATAAGGTTTGCCAGTTTTTTGCTCCAGCATCACATCAGCGCGACCCCAAGTCCGGCAACCCAAGGCCTTGTAAGCTGCCAAGGCTAATTCCTGAACGGCAGCATTCACCTCTGGCGCAAGCCCTGTTGGGCATAGGTACTGAGTTTCATCAGAGAAATACTTATTATGAAAATCGTAATTTGCTTGCGGAGGAATAATTTTGATCACCGGCAATGCTTCGGCAGTTTTACCGTAACCAACCAGTGGGCAAGTTAATTCGTCGCCGATGATGCAGGTCTCTGCAATCACTTTTTTATCTAAACCAGCGGCGAGTTTGTAAGCGGCCGGCAGCTCATCAACTGATTTCACCTTAGTAATCCCCAAGGAAGATCCCTCATGCGCAGGCTTCACAATTAGCGGCAAACCTAAGTGCTGAACTACAGCATTCCAATCACTTGTTGCAGTCAACTCTTCATACTCAGGGGTCGCTAGTCCATTGCTAATCCAGACTTGCTTGGTGACAATCTTGTCGATCGCCAAAGCGGATGCCAAAACTCCGCTGCCGGTATATGGTAGGTCAAGTAATTCGAGCAAGCCTTGAATAGTGCCATCCTCACCAAAGCGACCGTGCAGCGAAATGAAAATACGATCAAATTTTTCTTTAGCCAGTTCAGTAGGGCAACGCAAACCAGTATCAAAGGCGTGGGCATCCACGCCTTTAGAACGCAAGGCTTCCAGCACACCATTGCCTGACATAAGAGAAATTTCTCTCTCGCCAGATTTACCGCCAAGCAATACGCCGACACGACCGAATGACTTAACGTCCATACTAGCTAAGCTAGCCTTAACGCGATCGCCCCAAGAGCTCAAGTTAGTACCTACTTTAGACATGCTTTGCCTCCGCTAACGTATGCGGCAAAGCAGAAATTGATCCTGCACCCATCGTAATTAATACATCTCCATCTTTTAAAACTTGACTCAATTTTTCTGGCATCTCTGCAATATTTGCGGCGTAAGCAACTGCAGCTGAATTTAATAAGGCTTTTGAATTCTTATCTTCAGTTATTGCAGCCTTCATCAAACTCTTGCCATCTGCCCCTGGAATTTTTGCCTCACCGGCTGGATAGACATCAGTCAACACCAACGCATCAAAGCTTTTAAGGACTTGTACAAATTCACCAAAACAATCACGCGTTCTAGTAAAGCGATGTGGCTGGAACGCCAGAACTAAACGACGATCTGGATAGGCGCCGCGTGCGGCAGCTAAAGTTGCTGCCATTTCCACTGGATGATGACCGTAATCATCAATCAAAGTAAAGCTGCCACCTGATACCAACGGAATATCTCCATAGCGCTGGAAGCGACGACCAACACCGCTAAATTCGGAAAGTGCTTTTGTGATTGCTTCATCGCCCACACCCAGCTCTGTAGCGATACCAATTGCAGCCAAGGCATTACGAACGTTGTGTAATCCAGGCAAGTTCAGCGTGACATTGAGTGGACCAGGCTTATTGCCATGTCTGCGCACCGTGCGACGATCAACTGTGAAATGCATCTGTGTGCCATCTGCGCGCACATTACTTGCACGGATATCGGCATCCTCAGATAAGCCATAGCGTAATACTGGTTGGGATACAAATGGAATAATGTCGCGCACATTTGCATCATCAATACAAAGTACTGCCACACCATAAAAAGGCATACGCTGAATAAACTGCACAAATGCTTGCTTTAAGCGAGCCATATCGTGCTGATAGGTATCCATATGATCTGCATCGATATTGGTGACGACTTCCATTGCTGGAAATAATTGCAAGAAAGAAGCATCGGATTCATCGGCCTCAACAACGATGAAGTCACCACGCCCTAAACGCGCATTGGCGTTTGCAGAATTGAGTTTCCCGCCAATCACGAATGTGGGATCTAGTCCGCCTTCAGCCAAAACTGATGCGACCAAACTAGTAGTCGTTGTTTTTCCATGGGTACCAGCAATCGCAATGCCCTGCTTTAGGCGCATTAACTCACCCAACATCACAGCGCGCTGAATAACTGGGATTTTTGCTGCTCGTGCAGCTAAGACTTCGGGATTATTGCCAGCGACTGCTGTTGAAATGACTACTGCCTCAGCAGTGCCAATATTTTTAGGGTCATGACCAATATGAATCACGGCACCCAACTCCTTCAGGCGCTTAGTAACAGCACCCTCAGTAAGATCTGATCCTGAAACCTGATATCCCAAGTTCAAAAGCACCTCAGCAATACCGCTCATACCAGCGCCACCGATACCGATAAAGTGAATTTGCTGAACAATATGCTTCATTTGCCTACTCCCGCACAGTCTGCACACACTTCAGCCACTCGCTGGGTCGCATTTGGTTTAGCCAAGGCATGGGCTCTCAGCGCCATTTCTTTTAATTCTTTACGACTTAAGCTTTGAATCATCATTGCTAAATCTTGCGGATTGAGTAAGGGCTGTGGCAATAAAACTGCAGCATCTGCATTAGATAAAAACTGTGCATTAGCAGTTTGATGATCATCAATCGCAAATGGGAAAGGAATAAGGCAAGAAGCAACTCCGCAAGCGGCTATTTCAGAAACAGTCATCGCACCAGAACGACAAATCACTAAATCTGCCTGCGAGTATGCAGTTGGCATGTCGTCAATAAATGGACGAATATCTGCCACGACACCCAGATCGGCATAACGCTTTTCCAGATCTGCTAAATGCTTATCGCCGGCTTGATGAATAACCTTAGGACGAGACCCTACTGGAATCAACGCCAAAGCAGCTGGAATATTTTCATTTAAGGCTGCAGCTCCCAAGCTACCGCCGACAACCAAAATAGATAAAGGTCCTTGACGCTGCTCATAACGCTCTGCTGGCGCGAGCATATGGTCAAATTCTTCACGAATCGGATTACCAACCCATTCTGCATTTGGCATCGTATTGGGAAATCCAGTCAAAGTTCGCATGGCGATTTTGCTTAGCGCAATATTGGCGCTACCAGCAACTGAATTTGCTTCATGCAAAACCAATGGTCGCTTCAATAATTTACTGACTAAGCCGCCTGGGAAAGTAATGTAGCCACCCATACCTAAAACAACGTTCGGCTTGACGCGACGCATGATTTTCCAACTCTGAATGCATGCACGCATCAAATTAATTGGCAACATGAGTTTGGTCTTTAAACCCTTTCCACGCAAGCCACCAAAATCAACTGCCTCAAATGGAAAGTCACAAGACTTCACGAGGCGATATTCCATGCCCGCTTGATTACCTAACCAAGAGACATTCCAACCACAAATCTGCAAGTATTCAGCGACAGCTAGGCCCGGGAAGATATGCCCACCAGTACCACCAGCCATCACAAGAATTGAGGGTTTTGTCAAAGCTTCCCTCCACGCATCAGAATGCGATTTTCAAAATCAATGCGCAATAGCATTGCCATCGCAACAGCATTCATCAAAATACCAGAACCACCATAACTCACCAATGGCAAAGTCAAACCTTTAGTTGGTAACAGCCCAAGGTTCACACCCATATTAATAAAGGCCTGCCAACCAATCCAAATAGCTACACCCTTAGCAGCAAGTCCTGCAAAGCTACGATCTAATTGCAATGCGGTGCGTCCGATTAAGAATGCGCGACGTACGATCCAGTAGAACAAGAAGATCATCACGACGACACCAACAAAACCAAGCTCTTCACCAATCACTGCCATGATGAAATCGGTATGGGCTTCAGGCAAGTAATGTAATTTTTCTACGCTACCGCCAAGACCTGTACCAAACCACTCGCCACGTCCAAAAGCCATGAGTGAATGGGTTAATTGATATCCCTTATTGGCTGCGTTATCTACTTGCCATGGATCCATAAATGCCAACATACGTCCACGACGGAATGGTGAGAGCGCAATCATCGTTGCACCGCTCATCAAACCAACCGCAATCAAACCACCGAACAATTTAGCGTTGATACCACCCAAAAAGAGAATGCCAAATGCAATCAATGCAACCACAACGAATGCGCCCATATCCGGCTCAGCCATCAGCAGGCCACCAACCAAGGCAACTGCAATACCCATAGGTAGCATGCCCTTCACAAAAGAATGGAGATACTCTTGGCGTTGCACCGTATAGCTTGCCGCAAAAATCACTGCAGCAAATTTCATTAACTCGGAAGGCTGAAAGTTCATCAAGCCAAGGGGGATCCAGCGCTTAGCTCCATTCACGCCTTTACCTACGCCAGGGATTAATACAGCGATAAGCAGCAAAACGGTAAATCCAAAAATAACTGGTGAATAACGATCCCACACCTTTGTAGGAATCTTGAAAGCCCAAATACCCACTCCAATAGCAATTGCCAAAGAAATCATGTGGCGGATCAAAAAAAAGTTGCTACTGTAGTTTGCATACTTAGGTCCATCAGCCAAAGTAATAGAAGCTGAATACACCATCACTAGACCAATCAACATGAGGGACAAAATTGCCCAAACAAGCAACTGGTCATACTCCATCATGCGTGAACGAGTTTGTTCTACGCCAGATACCGCATCTCGCAAGCCAGTACGGAAGTTATCGATTCCGCCTCTAGAAAAATTCCAGAAACGATTTAATCCAAGACGGTTTTCAGGAAAGAATTTCTCTTTTAAGTTCATGCCTGGACCCCTTCAAAGCGCATTCCCAACTCTTCGACTTCTGCAGCAAATACTTGAGCGCGTTCTTTATAGTCACGGAACTGATCTAAGCTAGCGCAAGCTGGAGATAACAACACTATGTCACCAGATATTGCCTGCGCAGCTGCAGCCTGAACTGCAGTCACTAAGTCACCACAATTAGTGACAGGTATTCCAGCGCCTAATGATTCGCCAATGGCAACACCATCTTTGCCAATCACGAAGGCGCCCTTTACAAAACGCAAAGCTGGTTCACGAAGTGGGCTGAAATCTTGCCCCTTACCATCTCCACCAGCAATTAACCAAATGCGTTTTCCTAATTCGTTATTACCCAAACCATTTAATGCGGCAACAGTAGCACCCACATTAGTGCCTTTACTATCGTCCACATACTCAACGTCTTTAACAATCGCAATGCTTTGTACTCGATGAGGCTCGCCATGGTAATCACGCAAACCATGTAATAACAAGTTCATTGGCAAATTGGCAGCGCGTGCTAACGCAAGCGCAGCCAAGGCATTTAAGGCGTTGTGACGACCACGAATTCTTAATGCATCAGCTGGAATGAGGCGCTTCAATCGTAATGGCTCATCATCCTCAACAACCGCAGACTTGCGACGACGCTTAGGCTTAGGCTCTACATCCTCATCTACTTCAGCCCACACCAGCCAATCAATGCCGCCAGCACGCAAGTCATGCTCAATACCAAATGCGCCTTGCTCATCTGGACGATTAGAGCCAAAAGTCACAATAGACTTCTCTGTTTTCTGCTCTTCAGAAAGCAAGCCCATTACAAGAGAGTCATCACGATTCAGGATGCACACTGTATCGGCGCCAAATATTCTAGACTTAGCGTCTGCATAAGCCTGCATATCCCCATGCCAATCCAAATGGTCTTGGGTAATATTCAACACAGTTGCTGCAGTTGCATTTAAGGTGTGGGTATAAACCAGCTGGAAACTAGATAACTCCAACACCCAAACATCAGGCATGTCGACAATTTGATCTGCCAAGTCTAGGCAGCTCATTAATTTTTCTAAAGCGGCAGGACTGATGTTTCCCGCAACAGCAACTTTCTTGCCGGCGCGCTCACAGAGTTGACCCGTTAGCGCAGTAGTCGTTGTTTTGCCATTGGTACCAGTGACCGCCAATATCGCAGCCTCATAGCTAGACTCTTGTGCCTGAGCCATGCGACCTAAAGCAGAAATTGCACGAGCAAAAAATTCAATTTCGCTCCACACGTCGATTTCAGCTTCCTCAGCTTTTACCAAGAATGAATAAATTGGGTCTTGCACCGGAGAAAGCCCTGGGCTGATACCAATCACATCAATCCCTTTGAGTAAGTCATCACTCAAAGGTCCAAAACAAGCATCTTTTAGACCCGCAATGTGAAGCTCTTGCAACCAAGCATTCTGACGCTCACTTAATAATGATTGCTCACGGGTGTCGGCGAGACGCACCTCTGCACCATTACGCAAGCACCACTTAGCCATTGCAACACCAGATTCACCCAAACCTAAAATGAGGAATCGGCTTGGCGCTTGATAGCCTTCATCACTCATGAAAGCTGAATTAGCGAAGGTATTTTCTAAAATCAACATATTTACTTTTGGATCACCGTAACTTCAAGCTAGATAAGCCAATTAAGACTAAGAGAATCGTAATGATCCAGAAGCGCACAACTACTTGTGTTTCTTTCCAGCCACCCAATTCAAAATGATGATGCAATGGCGCCATACGAAAAATACGACGGCCCTCGCCAAAATGTTTTTTAGTTGCTTTGAACCAAAACACTTGCAGCATGACTGAAAGGGTTTCTGCAACAAAAATGCCGCCCATCACAAACAACACAATTTCTTGACGAACAATGACCGCAATAGTGCCGAGTGCACCGCCTAAAGCTAGCGCACCTACGTCACCCATAAATACTTGAGCTGGATGGGTGTTGTACCAAAGGAAAGCTAATCCTGCACCGCCCATAGCGCCACAGAAAATCATTAGCTCGCCCGCGCCTGGAATATATGGAAAGAGGAGGTACTTCGCATAAATCGCATTACCCATCACATAGGCAAAAGCACCTAATGCAGCACCCACCAGAATGACTGGCATGATGACCAAACCATCAAGGCCATCAGTTAAGTTGACTGCGTTACTACTACCAACAATTACCAAGTAACTCAAAATAATGAAACCCATAATTCCTAATGGGTAGCTCACTTCCTTCATAAACGGCAATAACAAGTCGGTTTTTGCTGGCAGGTCTAAAGCGAAACCGCTTCTGAGCCACTCATAGAATAATTGCAGCACTTTGAGGTTATTGACCTCGGAAACAGAAAACGCAAGGTAGATTGCAGCAAACAAACCAATCAAAGTTTGCCAAAAGAATTTCTCTTTAGAGGCCATACCCTTAGGATCTTTGTAGACCACTTTACGGTAATCATCCACCCAACCTACCAAGCCAAAGCCAAAGGTAACAATCATCACAATCCAAATAAAGCGATTGCTAAGATCCGCCCACAGCATGCATGAAATAAAGATACCAATCAAAATTAAGACGCCACCCATTGTCGGAGTGCCAGATTTCACTAAATGCGTTTGCGGTCCATCTGTTCTTACTGCCTGACCCATCTTTAAAGCGGTAAGTTTGCGAATAACCCAAGGTCCGGCAGCCAAACCAATTAACAATGCAGTCACCGTTGCCATCACCGCTCTAAAAGTGATGTAGTTGAACACTCGGAAAAATCCGTAATCATCCTGCAACCATTGCGCCAACATTAAGAGCATGTTTTAGCCTCCTCTAACAAGGCCTGCACTACACGCTCCATGCGCATAAACCGTGAACCTTTAACCAAAATATTTAAATGCTGATTGCTGCCGCTGGACTGGGTATGAAGCGCATCTCTTAATTGCGCAATCAGACTGTCCATATCTGAAAAATGTTTTGCCTGAGCTGAAGTTGCAACACCTTTACCAGCCTCATTAAATCCTTGGAGTGCGAATTGGCATTGCTCACCTAAGGCAAAAAGCTTGGCAACCCCTTGTTCAGCAGCATAAGCGCCAACTTCCCGATGAAACTCTGGACCTTGATTACCAACTTCACCCATATCACCCAAAATCAACCAAGATAAATTTCCTGATTGCTTTAAAGCATCAATTGCCGCCCTTACAGAATCAGGATTAGCGTTATAGCTATCATCAATGAGAGTTCGATTTAAATCGATCGCCTTAGCTTGCATACGTCCATTGACTGGCGAGAAAGCTTCGAGACCCTCTTTAATTTTTTCAAGACTTACACCAGCAGCAATTCCTACCGCACTTGCTGCTAGGGCATTGCGAACATTATGGCTACCCAAAGTATTTAACTGAACCTCGATGCTGCCTTGTTCAGTTTTAATCTGCACTAACCCATTGCTTAATAGGGTTCCAGTCACTGCAGCCGATGCCTTAGTCTGTGCAGATGACAAAACAAAATCAATGACCTTGCGACCTCCAGCGGCCTGGCGCCAAACATTTGCAAATTCAGAATCTGCTGGGAATACAGCGATGCCATCACTTGGTAAAGCGCGAATTGCATCAGAGTGTTCTTCAGCTACAGCAGCCACTGTTGCCATAAACTCTTGATGCTCACGCTGGGCGTTATTAATTAATGCGATATTGGCTTGAGCAATAGCAGCCAACTGTGCCGTCTCACCCGGATGATTCATGCCAAGCTCAACAACTGCTAGACGATCCGTCGAGCGTAACTTTAATAGGGTTAATGGCAAACCAATATCGTTGTTCAAATTACCTTTAGTCACCAGGGTATGTTGCTCGCCAACGGCAGCCTTGAAAATAGAAGCAATCATTTCCTTAACTGTGGTCTTACCATTGCTACCAGTAACCAAAGCTAAAGGAATGGGGTGATTAGCGCGCCATGCTTTGGCTAAATTTGCTAAACCAACGCGTGTATTCGAAACGCAAATTGCCGGCAAGTCGGCCGGGCATTTATCTTGACTACTAATTAACGCAGCACCTGCTCCAGCTTTAGCAACATCAGATAAGAAGTCGTGAGCGTCAAAACGCTCGCCAACCAAAGCTACAAACAATTCGTTACGCACTATCTGACGACTATCAGTACTCACTCGAGAAACAACTAACTCCTGAGCAGTTTCTACAGAGGTATTAATTAACTTACTTCCAGGCAGCATAGCCTGGGCTTGAGCAAGCGTTGTCATGATGGACATTAAATTCCACCCCCTGCGGCCAAGCGAATATGTTCTTGGTCAGAGAAATCAAATTTCTTGCCATTGATTTCTTGGGTAGTTTCATGACCCTTACCAGCGACCAAAACAATATCGCGAGCATTCGCATTGCGCACAGCCGCCATAATGGCAGCAGCACGATCGGCAATCATCTGAACATTTCTTGCATCCACTTTTAGACCGCCACGAATCATCTGCATGATGGCTTGCGGATCCTCTGAGCGTGGATTGTCACTAGTAATCAAAATTTGATCGGCATAACGCTCTGCAACAGCGCCCATTAGCGATCGTTTTCCGGCATCTCTA
The DNA here is from genome assembly GCF_001595965.1 of Polynucleobacter yangtzensis. Classification (GTDB taxonomy): domain Bacteria; phylum Pseudomonadota; class Gammaproteobacteria; order Burkholderiales; family Burkholderiaceae; genus Polynucleobacter; species Polynucleobacter yangtzensis. The sequence goes on along the minus strand of NZ_LOJI01000001.1, from coordinate 440,124 downwards.
TCGCCACCGCAGCCAAATACACACCAAATGTTTCCACCACGCTGATCTGCAATAGGTCTCAAAGCCTGCAAAGTTTTTTCTAAAGCATCTGGCGTATGTGCGTAATCGACAACCGCCAATAAGCTTTCTGTTTTTTGAGGCTTGCCAATCTGAATTAACTCCATACGCCCAAGCACCGGATTTAATTGACTGACTTTATGCGCTGCAAGCTCGCAGCTCATGTCTTGAGTAAGCAATACCGTCCATACTGCAAGCGCATTACTTAAATTAAATTCACCCAATAACGGGATGTGCAATTGAGCACTTCCCGCATTGTCATAAACAAAAGTGGAATCGTAGCCTGCACCACTCAACGCAGTCTCTTTTGCATAAATACGGTGTAATCGGTCACCAAATTTTTCAAAACCTTTAAATATTGCTGGCGACAAGGCGTACGCCCAAACTTTCAAATCATTTTTAGCCAACAGATTCATAGCTAACTCACGACCAAATGCGTCATCCAAATTAATGACCGCATGCTTAAGTCCAGACTGCTGAAATAACTTAGCTTTCGCCTCGGCGTACTCTTCCATACTGCCGTGGTAATCCAAATGATCTTGCGTGAGATTGGTGAAGACCGCGCAATTTAAGTCAGTTCCGGCGATTCGATATTGATCTAATGCGTGTGAAGATACTTCCATGGCTACTTGCTTTGCACCTGCGCTGAGCAACTCTGCTAGTTGAGTTTGTAACTTTGGAGCATCTGGAGTTGTATAGCCAGTTTGAACTAAAGCACCTGGAAATCCAGTTCCTAAAGTGCCTAAAACCGCAGTACGATGATTGCTGGCATCTAAAGCCTGAGCAAGCCACTGAGTAATACTTGTTTTTCCATTGGTGCCAGTAACACCAATAATGCTCAATTCTTTACTGGGGTTTCCGTACCACTGAGAGCACAACTGGCCCGCCCCTGCGGCAAGATTTTCAACTGCGAAGCATTGTGGGTGATCTATAAATTGATTGTCCATACCCACAGGATCAAACACCACGGCTGCTGCACCATTTTCTAAAGCAGCATGAATAAATTGACGTCCATCGCGCAATGCATTGCCATGACCTACCGGATAGGCAAAAAAGATATCGCCAGACTGAATCTGGCGACTATCCGCACACACTTTTGCGGAGGAATTCGCTAGTGTGTGTAAGTGGTCAATCAAGTGATTGGTGTCTATTTTCAAGTCCACCCTCATCGCTTCAAAACCACATGTTGCGCTTGTGCATTTGCAGACTGAATCTCGTGCGGACTCTTATCTTGCAAAACCATCTGCTTCACTTTGTTATCTGGCAATACATTTAAGGTATGCAGTGTTTCGCTCACAATAGTCGAGAAAACTGGTGCTGCGACATCACCACCGTAGTGACTTCCGCCGGTAGGCTCGTCAATCATGACTGCAACCACAATACGTGGCGCACTAATGGGAGCTAAGCCAGCAAAGTAGGCGCGGTATTTATTGCCATAGCCTTTTCCAACTAACTTATGTGCTGTTCCAGTCTTGCCACCCACACGGAAACCTTCAGCCTGGGCCTTAATAGCAGTGCCTCCAGGCTCAGTAACTGACTCCATCATGGCGCGCATTTCTATTGCAGTTTTTGGAGAAAGAACTTTTGTGCCTGGTTTAAATTCTGGGCTACGCTCAATTGTCAGGGGAACCAATTCACCATCACGGGCAAAAACTGTGTAAGCACGAGCTACTTGAAATAGCGAAGCAGAAATACCGTAACCAAATGCAATACGCGCTTGATCGGTAGGCATCCACTTTTTAAATGGGTGAACTGTTCCAGCTACAGCACCAGGGAAACCAATTTTTGGTGCCTGGCCAAATCCAACTGCCGTATAGAAATCCCACATCTCTTCAGCGGAAAGACTGTTCATTGCAATCTTTGCCGTTCCAATATTGCTGGATTTTTGAATAATTTGCGAGACCGTTAAATTTCCATAAGGATGTGTATCGGTAATTGGTTTAGGGCCAATTAAATATTTAGCGCCAATCACCATATTGGTATCAGGCTTGACCGCGCCTTTTTCTAATGCAATTGCAATCGTTAACGGCTTCATGGTTGAGCCAGGCTCAAAGGTGTCCGTTAAGACGCGATTACGTAATTGCTCGCCAGTTAACACCCTGCGATCATTCGGGTTGTAACTTGGATAGTTTGCCAAAGCCAAAATCTCGCCCGTTTGTGTATCAAGCACTACCGCGCCGCCCGCCTTAGCGTGATGCTTTTCAACTGCATCTTTCACAGCGTTATAGGCCAGGAACTGAATCTTGCTATCAATCGAAAGATTCAAGTCCTTGCCATTTTGTGGCAACTGCAAAATAGCCATTTCATCGACAACGCGCCCAAGACGATCAACCACTACACGTCTCTGCCCTGGGTGTCCGGCAAGATCTTTCTCTCTCGAAAGCTCCATACCCTCTTGGCCTTTATCGTTTACGTTTGTAAAGCCAACCACGTGCGCCATCGCCTCGCCCTCTGGATAGAAGCGACGATATTCATTATTTAAACCAATGCCTGGAATTTCTAATTGCTTAATTTGCTGTGCAACCGCTGGATCAACTTGGCGTTTTAAGAAGATTTGCTTGCGCTCTTCTTTTAGCTTCTTGCGTAAATCTGATTCGCTCATCTGCAAGAGACTTGCCAGCTTCTGCACCTTATCTGCAGCTAAATCATCAGGCACCGTGTCGTTATAGGCGATAACTGATTTCGCTTCCAGACTAGTCGCAATAACCTGACCATTGCGATCCAAAATTTTTCCGCGACTCGCGGGCAACTCTAATTCACGCTGAGTGCCGCGCACGCCTTTTGCTTCATAGAATGCATTGCCTGGACCCTGAATCCAAAATGCACGTAGCAAAAGCATCATGAAAACAAAGAATAGGAGGAATAGCATTAAACGCGACCGCCACATTGGCAGACGCAACACTAAATTAGGCGTAGTAGAAAAACCAACCGGCCTCATTTAGCCTCCCTCAGATACAAAGTACGTTCAGGAGAAATTGGGGACATGCGTAATTGATTGCGCGCAACATCACGAATACGTGCGGACTTCGAAAGATTGCGTTGCTCATACTCAAGACGTAACCATTCTTGATTTAATTTACGCTCTTCAATCTGCGCCCGTTCCTGCAAAATAAATAACTTACGCGCACGCTGCTGCGCCGCCACTAGAGATAGAGCACAAATTAATAGCAATGCGAGCAAGGTCAATGTCGCGCGATTCATGCAACTGCCCCCATGCGCTTTTCAGCGACACGCATTATTGCTGATCGTGCGCGAGGATTTTCAGATACCTCTGCATCACTAGGCTTAACACGACCAATAATTTCAAGCGCGCTTTGCGGCAAATCTTTTTCGCGCACTGGCAAGCCACGAGGCACCTCTACTTTGGCATGTGCTTGCATGAACTGCTTCACGATGCGATCTTCAAGAGAGTGAAAACTGATTACCGCTAGTCTTGCGCCAGGCTTTAATAATTTCAATGCCGCTTTTAAACCGAGCTCTAAATCTTCTAGCTCGCGATTGATAAAAATTCGCAGGGCTTGAAATGTTCTCGTTGCAGGATCTTGACCCGCTTCACGTGTGCGTACAACACTAGCTACAAGACTGGCTAATTCTGTTGTAGTTTTTGGAGACAAGCCTTCTTCACGCTTGGCCACAATGGCTTTAGCGATCTGATATGCAAAGCGTTCTTCTCCGTAAGTCTTAATCACGTGCGTGATTTCCTCCGGTGGTGCTTGCTCCAACCACTCTGCTGCAGTTAAACCATGATCGGTATTCATGCGCATATCGAGGGGACCTTCGCGTCGAAAAGAGAATCCCCGATGTGCTTCGTCCACTTGGGGCGAGCTGATACCCAAGTCCAACAAAATTCCATCGACCGATTCTGCTTCCGCGTACTGATCCATTTGCGCAAAACTGTCGTGCACAATTTTCAAACGCGGATCGTTGATTTGCTGCGCTACTGCGATCGCATCCAAATCCTTGTCGAAAGAAATCATGCGTGCTGATGGATTCAATTCTTTGAGCAGCGCTTGAGTATGACCGCCACGCCCAAAGGTTCCATCGATTACCAGAATTTGTTTTGCTGAATTTTGATTTTGAATCAGTGGGCCGCCAACTAGCGCCGTCACCGCCTCGGCCAGTAACACTGGGCGATGAGATATGTTCATAGCACCCTGTCATCAAAAATTAAATTGCTTGAGTGCTTCAGGCATGCCTTGCGCAATCGCCGCCTGTTCTTTTGCAGCGTATGTTGCTGCATCCCACAATTCCAAGTGACTTCCCATACCAAGCAAAATCACTTCTTTTTCTATTCCAGCTGCTGCGCGCAATTCAGGACTGACCAATACGCGACCAGCACTATCCAAATCCATTTCCGCTGCGTTACCCAAGAAGATTCGACGCCACCAATGAGCATCCATTGGAAGTTGTGCAACTCTCGCTCTGAAGGTTTCCCACTCAGGTCTTGGGAAGAGAAGTAGGCAGCCGTCGGGGTGTTTTGTGAGCGTGATTCGGCCCTCGCCCTGCACCAACAAGGCGTCACGATGCTTTGCCGGCACAGACATGCGGCCTTTTGCATCTAAATTGAGAGCTGACGCACCTTGAAACACCATTTACCCCACTTTTTCACACTTCCTCCCACTTTAGAGGATCGCACTAAGAGGGTCAAGTGTTTTTAGGAGTTTTTTTAGGAATTTCTCTAGTGTTTACAAACACTTAGCGTCATGTGTTCAGAAAATGGTGTTAGTAAAATAGCTACTTGAAACAATGGCTTGGAAAATATACTTAAGAATAGATCTTAGCTATTGGGCTAGATAATCGCAAAATATACTGTATTTATAAACAGTAATATCAAAAAAATACATCAAAATTAATCAGAAATTAATTTTTAAGAATTAATCGTATTTCAGTTTTAAATTTTGTAAGCAGTAGTGGTCATTACCTTAGACATTGCGTGCATTATTTTCTGAACAGGTTCTGGCAAATTTGCACCGCCTGCATTTTTTGCGGCTTGTCCATGAGCAATTTCATCCATGCGCATTTGATCAACAATTGCACGTGAGCGTTGATCCTCTTTAGGCAATTTTTCGAGATGACTTTCTAAGTGATTCTCAACTTGTTTTTCTGTTTCAGCAACAAATCCTAAACTCCACTTATCGCCCGCTAAGCCTGCTGCCAAGCCGATCGCAAAGGATCCCGCATACCAAAGTGGATTGAGATAGCTGGTATGTGACCCAAGCTCTTGTAGGCGAGTTTCACACCACGCTAGGTGATCCATTTCTTCGCGACCAGAGTGGTCCAGCATCTCTTGAATATCTGAATTTCGTGCGACTAATTTTTGTGATTGATACAACGCTTGCGCACAAACTTCACCAACGTGATTGACACGCATGAGTCCAGCAGCATGTTTTCGTTCGGCAGCATCCAAACCAGAATGATTGGCAAAATCCGACCCTGGGGTGGGTCTTTGAGCATTGGCGCCCCCAACTACCGACCTAAGGGCAGTATCAAATTCCAGAATAAAGCGATCTATCGGAGACATTCGCGACAAAGGTTAAATTAAAACCTCTGCTTTGCTGCTTTGCTTGGTCTTCAGACCCAACTCAGCTAAGAGTGCACGGTCTTGTTCTGCCTCAGGATTACCGGTAGTGAGTAGTTGCTCACCGTAGAAAATCGAGTTAGCACCAGCCAAGAAACACATCGCCTGGACTGCTCTGCCGAGCTCCTGACGACCAGCAGACAGACGCACGCGGGCTTTAGGCATGGTGATCCTAGCAACCGCAATAGTTCGAACAAACTCGAGTGGGTCTAATGGCTTTTGATCTGCCAAAGGAGTACCAGCAACTGGCACCAAATGATTAATAGGCACTGATTCTGGATATGGGCTCAGATTGGCTAAGCGCGCCAGAAAGGCAGCGCGCTGTTCCCTGGATTCACCCATGCCTACGATTCCACCGCAGCAAACTGACATACCGGCAGCGCGGACATTGGAAATCGTATCCAAGCGATCCTGATAACCACGAGTGGAGATCACTGAGCGGTAAAAATCTTCGCTGGTATCTAAATTATGGTTATAGAAGTCCAGGCCAGCCTCTTGGAGGGCCTGAGCTTGATCAGCTTCCAACATGCCCAAGGTAGCGCAGGTTTCAAGGCCTAAGGCCTTAACGCCCTTAATCATGGCGGTCACTTTTTCAATATCGCGATCTTTGGGCTCACGCCATGCAGCACCCATACAGAAACGGTTAGAACCGGCTGCTTTAGCTGCTTTAGCAGCCTCTAAAACCTCTTCCAAGCCCATTAACTTCTCGGCCTTAACGTCTGTGTCATAACGGGCAGCTTGCGGGCAATAGCCGCAGTCCTCAGGACAACCACCCGTCTTGATTGACAACAGGGTAGCCAATTCCACATCACCCTCAGGGAAATAAGCCTTATGAGTCTCTTGAGCCTTCAACATCAATTCATTGAATGGGAGTGCAAATAAGGCCTCAATTTGAGCCACTGACCACTCTCCAGGCGCCTCAATCTCCGAATTAGTACTTTGATGCAATTCAGCCTTCGATTTGAACTGAGTTAAAGGTTTTTCAACGGTTTGAGTGTCCTGCATGGGCAAATTCCAGAAATTAGGTAGATTCAAGGCATAAACATAACAGATACAGGTCTGAAATTGGGAAAACTAGTGGTCAAATATCAAACATGAAGGTTATTTCTGATTTAAATCAAGCCGCACTCGTTGATCGCAGCCTAGCCGCCGTTTGGCACCCCTGCACTCAGATGAAACAGCATGAGTCTTTTCCGCTAGTTGCGATTACCAAAGGCAAAGGTGCTTGGCTCTATGACGAAAATGGAAATGCCCTGCTCGATGCTATTAGTTCTTGGTGGACCAATTTATTTGGCCACTCCAATACACGCATCAATCATGCAATAACTGAGCAGCTAGAAAAAATTGAGCACGTGATGCTCGCAGGATTTACCCATCCTCCAGTAGTCGAATTATCTGAAAAAATTTCAGCACTAACCAAGCATCACTTAGGTCACGTCTTCTATGCATCCGATGGCGCGTCTGCTGTTGAGATTGCACTGAAGATGAGTCATCACTATTGGCAACTCAATGGCAAACCACAAAAGAAAAAGTTTGTTTGTGTAGAGAATGGTTATCACGGAGAAACGTTAGGTGCATTAGCGGTAACTGACGTAGCCATTTTTAGAGAAGCTTATGGGTCACTGCTGCAAGATGTCTACACAGTCACCTCCCCCGATGCACGCAAAGCAAAAGTTGGTGAGACCGCAGATGATGTGGCAAAACACGCAGCCAAACAACTTGAAGAGTTATTTGCAAAAGAGCATCAACAGATAGCTGCGTTTATTGTTGAACCCTTAGTGCAATGCGCCGGACAAATGGCGATGCACTCTCCCGAATATTTGCGCCTAGTCAGAGAACTATGCAATCGCTATGAAGTGCATCTGATTGCAGATGAGATTGCCGTTGGCTGTGGACGGAGCGGTAAGTTCTTCGCCTGTGAACATGCTGGTATCTGGCCAGACTTCTTAACGCTCTCCAAGGGAATTAGCGGCGGTTATTTGCCACTTTCCCTATGCCTTACTACCAATCAGATTTACCAAGCGTTTTATGGTGATCAAACATCGCAAGGGTTTTTACACTCCCACTCATACACCGGCAATCCGTTAGCATGCGCTGCCGCTCTAGCTTGTCTGGAAATTTTTGAATCCGAAAACGTATTAGAAAAAAACATTGGGCGCTCGCAAGATCTAGCAAATGCATTTGCATGGGCAAAGTTGGATCCCCGAATTGAGCATTGGCGCCAGCAGGGAATGATTTTGGCATTTGACGTTAAAAACAATTGCCTTAAGAATCCCAAAACTTTTGCACGTACTATGTTTGCCCATAGCCTAGAAGCAGCTGTATTAATTAGGCCTATTGGTAATACGATTTATGTAATGCCTCCCTATATTCTGTCATCCGAAGAAACGATGCAATTAGGTAAAGCAGTACAGCTTGCCCTCGATAAGACATTAGTATGACGAACGCATTTAATGCCCTTCTTTTAGCGCAAGAGCAAATTGCAGATTTGGATTTGCAGCTACTCAAGCGAAAACTCAGGGCAACTGAATCTCCATGCGACACCAAAGCGCTAGTTAGCGGGCGTGAATTAAAGGCTTTCTGCAGCAATGACTATCTGGGTCTGGCAAATCATCCCGCACTAGTTCAAGCCCTTGCTGAAGGTGCCGCGCAGTATGGCGTTGGTAGCGGCGCTTCTCACCTCATCAGCGGCCACAGCATTGCCCATGAGATTCTTGAGAGCAAGTTGGCAGATTTTCAGAAGCAACATATCCCAGGTGCACGCGCACTCTTTTTTAGTACTGGCTATCTTGCCAATCTGACAGCAATTACAGCCTTTGCAAGACTTGCGCCACAAGGATCCACCAGCATTTATTCAGCCAAGTTAAATCATGCGTCTTTGATTGATGGTGTTCGCCTAGCAAGTGCGCAAACTAATGCACGAGTTCACTTATTTGATCATCAAGACATCAATACATTAAGTGAATTACTGAAGGCTGATCAAAACCGCCTCAAGATGATCGTCACCGATGGCGTCTTTAGTATGGATGGTGACCTTGCCCCTGTTAAGAGATTACTAGAAGTCGCTGAGCAATACGATGCCTTGCTATTGGTGGACGATGCTCATGGCTTTGGGGTTTTAGGTAAGCACGGTCACGGCATTTTGGAGCAGGAAAATATCTGCTCAGATCGCATTGTGTATATCGGCACGCTTGGTAAGGCTGCTGGTGTCAGCGGTGCTTTTGTTTCTGCGCAGGCAACCTTGATTGAATGGCTTATCCAAAAAGGGCGGCCCTTTATTTACAGTACTGCTACGCCACCAGCAATAGCGCACACACTCTCCAAGAGCCTAGACATCATTGAGGGGAATGAAGGTAGCAATCGCCGCACCCAACTCAATAAACTCATTCGCATTTGGCAAGATGAAATGCATTTTGCTCAGTGGGAAAAGGTGCCCTCTTGCACGGCCATTCAGCCTGTTATTTTGGGCAGTAATGCCAATGCCTTACTGGCTGCTAAGTTATTAGATGAAGCTGGTTACTGGATTCCAGCCATTCGTCCACCGACCGTACCCATTGGGAGTGCGCGATTGAGAATTACCTTCTCGGCAAATCATAGTGAAGCGGATTTACGTCAGCTAATCGCCACCTTGAAAACTATTGAGCAGATAGCAACCCAAAAGGCGCCCCATGAGTAAGTCTGCTGGATTCTTTGTCACAGGCACCGATACCGAAGTTGGGAAAACCTTGGTCAGCGGTGCGCTCATTGTTAAATTGCGCGAGCAACAAATAAATGCCATTGGCTTTAAACCGGTTGTTGCTGGCACCTACAAAGATACAAGCGGCAGAACTCTCAATGAAGATTTAGAAACGCTACGCATTGCATCCAACCTCAGTCATCATGAATTGAGTTTATGCCCTTATGCACTAGATCAACCAGCCGCTCCTCACCTAGTAGCAGCGCAGCAAGGGCTAAAGCTTGAGATGAGCATGATGACTGCAGCTTTTCAGAATATTCAAAAGCATGCGGATTGCATTGTGGTTGAGGGAGCTGGCGGTCTGTTAGTACCTTTAAATCAAGATGAAGATTTAGGTGGGTTTGCAAAGAAGATTGATTTGCCAATAATTTTTGTGGTGGGCATGAAATTAGGCTGCCTTAATCACGCCCTGTTAACGTATGAAGCAATCAAAGCGCGCAACTTAAAGATTGCTGGATGGATTGCCAATGCCCTTGAAGAGGAAATGCCTCTTCTACAGGGAAATCTCCAGACCCTGCGAGCTAGGATTGACGCGCCCTTTTTAGGTCTGATTCCGTCACTGCCAAAAGAGCTACAAAAAGCCACTGATAGCCCTTATTCAATTGAGGCTTTGCATTTTGCTGCAAAGCACATTCAATTGCCCAATCAATAATCAGTATTAATTGCCTTCTAAAGGCATATCAAAAGACTTTCGGATAAGATGAAGGGATGCATTTACTTCCAGAAATTACCGAATCCGCAGAAGCTATTCAAGAAATTCGACGCAATATTCATGCACACCCTGAATTGCGTTTCGAAGAGAACCGCACGGCTGATTTAGTCACTGAGGCACTTTCTAGCTGGGGAATCACTGTTTACCGCGGTATGGGAAAAACTGGAGTAGTAGGTCGCTTAGATGGCGACTTAGGACCCGGCAAGATGATTGGTTTGCGCGCCGATATGGATGCGCTGCCATTGCAAGAGCACAACAATTTTGCGCATGCTTCAAAAAATCCAGGAAAAATGCACGCATGTGGTCATGATGGTCACACTGCCATGCTTCTTGGTGCTGCGCAATATCTATCAAATCATCGCGACTTCAAAGGTACAGTGATTTTTATTTTCCAGCCAGCCGAAGAAGGTGGCGCCGGCGCAAATGAAATGATTAAAGATGGGCTTTTCAAAGAGTTCCCATGTGATGCCGTATTTGGATTGCACAACTGGCCTGGATTAGCAGAAGGTCACTTTGGCGTAACGCCTGGCCCCATGATGGCCTCCAGCAATACTTTCGAAATCACTATTAAAGGCAAAGGTGGTCACGCCGCCCTTCCCCATAACAGTGCAGATCCAGTTTTTGCTGGGGCGCAAGTAGTTCTTGCCTTGCAAAGCATCATTACCCGTAATAAACGCCCTGTAGATGCTGCGGTTTTATCCATTACACAATTTCATGCAGGCGAAACAAGCAATGTCATTCCAGATAGCGCATTCATTGGCGGCACAGTGCGCACATTTACATTGGATGTCTTAGATCTCATTGAGCAACGCCTTCGAGAAATCGCACACAGTGTTGCGAGTGCTTTTGATTGCCAAGCAGAAATCACATTTGCAAGAAATTACCCACCCCTCATTAATCACGCCAATGAAGTGGAATTTGCCACTGAGGTAATGAGCGAATTGGTTGGCAAGCAAAATGTAAATGCCTCAATCGATCCGACGATGGGTGCAGAAGACTTTGCATTTATGTTGCTGGAAAAGCCAGGTTGCTATGTTTTCCTTGGCAATGGCGACGGCGATCATCGCTCTGTAGGTCATGGCATGGGTCCTTGCCACCTACACAATCCTTCATACGACTTCAATGATTCCTTGATTCCAGTAGGCGTGAGCTATTGGGTCAAACTAGCTCAACGCTTCCTAGGAAAAAACTAAATTCTTTTTTGAATTTCTGAAATTAAGAGTTGGTAAATTTAGCTGGGCGTTTTTCCATAAACGCAGCCATACCCTCTTTCTGATCATTTGTTGCGAAACATGCATGAAAGAGACGGCGCTCAAAATGAATGCCTTCAGACAATGTAGTCTCGTAAGCTGTGTTGATACTTTCTTTCACCATCATTGCAGTCAATAAAGGCATATCGGCAATCCCTTTAGCAATTGCTTTAACTTCTTTCAACAAATCTGCTTGCGGGAAAATTCTGGCGACCAAACCAGAGCGCTCCGCTTCGGCAGCATCCATCATGCGGCCTGTCAGAGCTAAATCCATGGCTTTTGCTTTCGATACTGCACGTGGTAAACGTTGTGTTCCACCAGCCCCAGGAATGATGCCTAGCTTCACTTCTGGTTGAGCAAACTTCGCGTTATCCGCAGCCATAATGGTGTCGCACATCATGGCGAGCTCACAACCACCACCAAGCGCATAGCCAGAGACAGCAGCGATTACAGGCTTACGGACTTTTTTAATCTCTTCCCAGTTGCGGGTAATAAAGTCACCGCGATAAACATCTTTCAGCCCATACTTCGCCATAGATGCGATATCAGCTCCAGCTGCAAACGCCTTTTCACTGCCAGTAACAATCATGCAGCCAATATTGTCATCCGCATCAAAAGCCAATAATGCAGCGCCAAGCTCTTCCATCAATTGGTCATTCAAGGCGTTCAATACTTCAGGACGATTTAAAGTGATGGTTGCAACTTTGCCATCCACTTCAGTCAAAATTGTTTTGTAGCTCATTGATTTCTTTCAGTAGTAAGAATGCATTAACGTGGAAGCAGCAGCCACATCCTGCCATTTTGCTTCATGCGGCCTGCCATCTCTCCAGCAGAATCCCCTGATCCCCAATAGTAGTCCGCCCTGACACCACCCACAATAGCTTTGCCGGTATCTTGTGCCATCACGAGTTTCTGCAAAGGCTGATTACTCAAAGGCTTTGTTGTAGCTAAAAATACTGGTGCACCCAAAGGTAATGCCTGTAAATCCACAGCAATACTACGCTCACTAGTCAGCGGAACACCTAAGGCTCCGTTGGGACCTAAATCTGCCGCCACATTACCCGGCAACTCTTTAAAGAAAACAAAACGCGGGTTAGCGTTCAGCATTTCATTAACTCGATCGGGGTTACGTTTAGCCCATTGCGAAATGCCTTGCATCGTTGCCTCGCTACGCGTGATCTCTTTGCGATCTAACAACCATTGCGCAAATGATTTGAATGGTTGATCGTTGGTGCCAGCATAACCAAGACGCAAGATGCGTCCATCTTCCAGGCGAATTTTTCCAGAACCCTGGATTTGCATGGAAGCAGCTGCCACAGGGTCTTGTACCCAAGCGATTTCAGATCCATTAAGAACCCCTGAACTCATGAGCTCTGCGCGCGTTGGACCAGGATTTGGTTTTGATTTACGCCACGCGCTTGGGTAGCTATAAAGCGCCACGTTGTATGTGCTAGTGCGAGTGAGTGAGCCATTCATGACCGGCTCGTAATACCCAGTAATTAAGCCAGTGTCACTCCCAGAGCTAGTACGAATTTCATAAACTTGAAAATTACTTTCAAAGTATTTACGGACTGCTTGTGTATCTCGACCCGAAACATTGCTCGCTTGAGCGCACACTTGACGCCAATTTACTTCGCCACTTTTCTTGCGCAAAGCATCACAGCTTTTTAACCATGCAGGCCAAGCTTGGGATAAGTCATCATCCTGCCATCCAGGTAATGCCTGCCAAGAGACAGCACTAAAACTTGCAATGGAAGAGCTGTAGCCTGATGGCGAGGCACCAGAACCACTTGAGCGATATCCCGTGCCACGCGTGGGGGGAGTAGAACATCCCGCAATCAAGCTAACGACCAGGATTGCGAATACACTTAATGAAATATATTTAAATTTAGAAATCATGATCGCCAATTTACTCGATGAATACCCAATGCTACTGTTTGTCTTTGAAGGTGCCGTTGCCTTAGGACTATTGTTGTTTATTGTCCTCTGGACGGGCAAAGGCAAAAAGTAGTCTCCTGAACCTTGCGCTAGTGCAAGGTACGAGGCATCACCAGAGCAAACTCAGGAATAGGGGCCTGAAAGAACTGAGCCTCCTCAGTTACGCAGAAATATTCCCCACGCATAGTCCCCGCAGGGGTGGGCAAAGTTGCCCAACTGGTGTATTCAAAATGCTCCCCAGAGCGCAAAAGCGGCTGTTGACCTACAACCCCCAGGCCACGGACCTCCTGGACGTCGTTATCCCCGTCCGTAATAAACCAATGGCGGGCAATTAACTGAATACTGGCCGTGCCTGTATTACGTATGGTGACGGTGTAAGCAAAGGCAAATTGGCGGTTATCTGGGTCAGATTGCTCCGGAAGATACTGGGCTTTGACCGTTATGCTGATTTCGTGGGGATTCATGGTCGAATTCTGCTCCATCCTAAGGTCAACTGCAAGCTAGAATCTAGGGATGGAAAGCCAAAAAACATCCTCAAATAGCCAATTTGTTATTGCCCCATCAATTTTGTCTGCTGACTTCGCCTGTCTGGGCAAGGAAGTGCAAGACGTTTTAGTGGCGGGCGCTGATTGGATTCACTTTGATGTGATGGATAACCACTATGTGCCTAATCTGACTATTGGCCCCTTGGTTTGTGAGGCTATTCGTCCGTATGCAACCAAAGATGGCGCGCTGGCTGTAATCGATGTGCACCTGATGATCGAACCAGTGGATCGCATTGTTCCGGACTTTGCTAAAGCGGGCGCCAATTTAATTAGCTTTCATCCTGAAGCAAGTCCGCATGTCAATCGCACACTGAACCTCATTCGTGATCAAGGTTGCCAAGCAGGTCTTGTATTTAATCCAGCAACTCCACTAGATCATCTTGATCACACGCTGGAGCTCATTGACTTGGTATTACTCATGTCAGTTAATCCAGGGTTTGGTGGCCAATCATTTATACCAAGCACTCTCAATAAGATTGCTCAAGTTCGCGCGCGCCTCGATCGCTACCAAGCTGAGACTGGTCGACACATTCGTCTTGAAGTAGATGGTGGCATTAAGGTCGACAATATTGCTGAAGTTGCAAAAGCGGGCGCCGATACTTTTGTTGCCGGCTCAGCAATTTATGGCAAAGAAAATTATGCGCAAGTGATTGATGCAATGCGCGCTGAATTAGGAAAGTCAGGAAAATCCTAATGCAACGCGATGAATTTAATGCCCTAGCTAAACAGGGTTTCAATCGCATTCCTCTTATTAAGGAGGTCTTGGCCGATCTGGAAACGCCATTGTCGCTTTACGTAAAACTCAGCCAAGCGTTTGGTACGAAAAATACTTACCTGCTGGAGTCCGTTTTAGGTGGCGAGCGTTTTGGCCGCTTCTCCTTTATTGGCCTACCCGCCAAGACAATCGTTAGAACTGTTGGCACACCCACTGCACCGATCAATGAAGTGGTTACAAATGGAAAAGTCGTTGAAAGCAACACCGATAATCCACTCGACTTTGTTGATGCTTATTTCAAACGCTTTAAGGTTGCACTACAACCCGATATGCCACGTTTTTGTGGTGGCTTAGCAGGTTACTTTGGTTATGACACAGTGCGTTACATTGAGTCACGTCTAGCTAAACACCAACTACCCGATGAATTAGGCGTACCCGATATTCAACTCATGTTGACTGAAGAGTTAGCAGTGATTGATAACGTCGCTGGAAAAATTTACTTTATCGTTTATGCAGACCCAAGCATGACTGATAGCTTTGAAAAAGCCCAGGGACGTTTAAAAGAATTAATGACTTGTCTTGGTAAGCCAGCCAATATGCCAGCATCTTTACCAAGCACTAAGACAGAACTCATTCGCAAATTTAAGGCTGCCGATTTTGAAAATGCAGTTCTGAAAACCAAAGAATATATTTTGGCCGGTGATTGTATGCAGGTGGTGATTGGTCAGCGCATCAGCAAACCATTTACAGATTCACCTTTGGCACTCTACAGAGCCCTACGCTCACTCAACCCGTCCCCATATATGTACTTCTATGACTTTGGGGATATGCAAATTGTTGGCTCATCCCCTGAGATTCTGGTGCGCCAAGAAAAACGTGCTGCCGAGAAGATTGTGACCATACGTCCGCTGGCGGGCACACGCCCTCGCGGAGCAAACCCTGAGGAAGATGAGCGCCTAGCTAAAGAACTCTTGGCAGATCCTAAAGAAATCGCTGAACACGTCATGCTGATTGATTTAGCGCGCAATGACGTGGGACGCATCGCAAAAACAGGCTCAGTCAAGGTGACTGACTCCATGTCGATCGAAAAGTACTCACATGTTCAACATATTGTGAGCTCTGTAGAAGGCGATCTTTTAGACAATATGAGCAATATGGATGTGTTGCGTGCCACCTTCCCGGCAGGCACCTTGTCAGGGGCACCAAAAATTCGGGCAATGGAAATCATTGATGAGATGGAAATCGTGAAGCGCGGCGTATACGGTGGTGCGGTTGGCTATCTATCCTTTTCCGGAGATATGGATGTAGCCATTGCTATTCGTACGGGCGTTATCCGCGATGGCATGCTGCACTCTCAGGCAGGCGCAGGTGTCGTTGCCGACTCTGACCCGACAGCCGAATGGAAAGAAACAGAAGCAAAAGCACGTGCAGTACTGACTGCAGCAGATTTAGTACAAGGAGGACTTGATGCTCCTAATGATTGATAACTATGATTCGTTTACCTATAACCTTGTTCAGTATTTTGCAGAACTGGGTGAAGAGGTAAGAGTATTTCGTAATGATGAAATTACCGTTGAGGATATTGCCAAGCTCAATCCAGCACGTATCTGCATCTCACCTGGGCCATGTAGCCCAGCTGAAGCAGGCATCTCAGTTGAAACTATCAAGCGCTATGCCGGACAAATTCCGATTCTTGGAGTTTGCCTAGGTCATCAAGCTATTGGTGAGGCGTTTGGCGGTAAAGTCATTCGCGCCCAAAAGGTGATGCACGGCAAGACCGATAGCATTCATCACACTGGCGCGGGCGTATTTAAAGACTTGCCCGATCCATTTAAGGTGACTCGTTATCACTCTCTCGCTATTGAGAAAAGCTCCCTACCTGCGATGCTAGAAGTCACTGCAACATCGTCTGATGGAGAGATTATGGGTGTACGCCACAAGGAGCTTGCGGTTGAAGGCGTGCAGTTTCATCCAGAGTCGATTCTTTCTGAGCATGGTCATGCCCTGCTCAAGAATTTTTTACAAAATAAATAAGTAACCCTAATTACAGCGCTATGCCAATTACTCCGCAAGAAGCCTTACAACGCTGCATTGAACATCGCGAACTATTTCATGATGAGATGACCGCTATGATGCGCCTCATCATGAGCGGTGAGATGTCGCCAGAGTTGGTTGCTGGATTATTAGTTGCGCTTCGCACCAAAAAAGAAACCGTTGGTGAAATCGCTGCTGCTGCACAAGTAATGCGTGAGTTTGCAACCTCTGTAAAAGTGGATGACCGTAGTCACCTGGTCGATGTTGTAGGCACAGGTGGCGATGGCGCACACACATTCAATATCTCTACTGCAGCGATGTTTGTTGCAGCAGGTGCCGGAGCAAAGATTGCTAAACACGGCAACCGAAGTGTGAGCAGCAAGTCCGGTAGCGCTGATGTTTTAGAAGCGCTTGGCGTTAATCTTGCGCTGTCCGCTGATCAAGTAGCCAAATGTATCTCAACGATAGGCGCAGGCTTTATGTTTGCACCAAACCATCATCCAGCAATGAAAAATGTTGTTCCAATTCGCAAGCAGCTCGGCGTACGAACTATTTTTAATATCTTGGGCCCACTCACCAACCCTGCGGATGCCAAGCGTATCTTGATGGGGGTGTTCCACCCTGATCTAGTAGGAATTCAGGCACGTGTATTACAAGCACTAGGAATGGAGCACGCACTAGTGGTTTACGGACGCGATGGTCTTGATGAAATTTCTTTAGAGGGACCAACCCTGGTTGGAGAGCTCAAAGATGGCGTGGTGCGTGAATATGAAATTCATCCAAAAGACTTTGGCCTCAATACAGCCGCAACCAATGGCTTCAAAGTGGCCAACGCTGAAGAGTCCAAGAAGATTGTTCTTGAGGTTCTCGATGGCAGGCCAGGTGCAGCAAGCGATATTGTTTGCCTCAATGCAGGTGCAACCCTTTACGTTGCGGGCGTGGCTAAAGACATTGCTAGCGGTGTTGAACTTGCTAAAGCCGCTATTGCATCAGGTGCCGCCCGTCAGAAGCTAGACTCATTCGTAGCAGCAACACAATCTAAATAAGTCATTATTTATGAGCGATATCCTCGACAAAATCGTTGCAACTAAAAAGATTGAAGTTGCCAACTGCCTCAATAGAGTGTCGCTTGCCAATCAACGCGAGCAAGCTGAAGCCAACAATCTAGACGCGCTTCTGAAGCCCAGAGGCTTTATTCAGTCTATAGAGAGAAAGATTTCGGCTGGTAAAGCTGGTGTGATCACTGAAATTAAGAAGGCAAGCCCAAGCAAAGGAATCTTGCGCGAGAACTTCGTGCCATCAGACATTGCCAGGTCTTATGAAAAACATGGTGCCGCTTGTTTATCAGTTCTAACGGATGTGGATTATTTTCAAGGCTGCAACGACTACCTCCAGCAAGCTCGTGCTGCTTGCAGTATTCCCGTTTTGCGTAAGGACTTCACCATAGACCCATATCAAGTTTATGAAGCCCGCGCGATTGGTGCAGATGCAATTCTGTTAATCGTAGCGTGCTTAGAGCTCAATCAAATGAAAGAGCTTGAAGCCTGCGCGCACGAGCTAGGTTTGGATGTATTGGTCGAGGTACACAATGCTCCCGAGCTGGAGCAAGCCCTGGAACTCAAGACACCACTACTTGGTATTAATAATCGCAATCTCAAGACTTTTGAGGTAACCCTGCAAACTACACTCTCTCTGCTATCTATGGTTCCGAGTAGCAAAACATTGGTAACAGAGTCTGGGATATTGGGTCGCGCCGATGTTCAGCTCATGCGCGAGCATCAAGTGAATGCCTTCTTGGTGGGTGAAGCCTTTATGCGTGCCGCCGACCCAGGCGTCGCTCTTAGTGAGCTGTTTGCCTAACTTTTCTCAAAAGATCTAAGCAGTATTTGATTAACGAGATTAGTAGCAGCGAACCTAATACATCGCCTATAAACATCACTACAAAGTGATTTACGCTACCGGTATCCTCCAAGGTCATGGTAGAAAACCACCATTGGTGTAGGCCTGCTGACAGCAGGGAATAAATCAAAATACAGGCTATCAACTTTGGAAAATTCAGATTACTTAAATCTGATTCAAGCCGCAGATTGCTAAATACAAAATATCTAGCTAAGTACGGCGCAAATCCTGAAATCAATCCAATGCCAATGCAAATTGTTAATTCATGTGGGAAGTCGCCGTAGTAGCTAATCAGGAAAGAGGCGGTTGCAATTCCTAGAGCGCCAGGCAAACCAAAAATCAAAGTTAGAAATAAACGTAAGCCAGCGGGAAGATAAATCCAATTCACTCCCAAACCAAACACTAAGCCATTCGTTAACCAGCCATTGAAATAAAAGAGAAATGTGTACGCCATCGCACTAATAGCGCACCCAATAAACCATTCTGGAGAAATTGTGAAGAATTTAGACATTGCAGTCAGTATGGATTAATTTTATTAATTGATGTGCGTCAATTGCTAAAATAGGACTTAGGGAATACACTCATGTTAGCTCTTAAGCTAATAAATCAACGCCAGTAAATATGTCCACTACAAAAACCTCGTCTTACATTAAGTTTCTCAACCTGATTGATGCTATCGATCGCATTAATCCGGGGAAGAAATTGGACTGCATTGAAGAAAGCTTGCTCGATAAGATCGTTGCTTGTGCTCATGCAAAGCAAGCGATTTTGGTTGGCGACCTCATTTCCATCACCGATCTCGGCTCACAAGCCACCTTGCATGGTCGACTCAAAAATCTCAGCGCCTTGGGTTACATCAAAATGGCTGCCAATGTAGATGGTCGCAAAAAAGAAGTGTTGCCCACCAAAATGGCGCTTAAGCGCTATGAAGAAATTTCTAAATGCTTAGAAAAGGCTGTTAAAGCCTCTTCATAAAGGCTTCAGATTCTTTGGCTACATAAACAAAAAGCCCTTTTCAGGGCTTTTTTTGGCTGAAATAGAACTTCTTAGACGTTAAACAAGAAGTTCAATACATCTCCATCCTTCACAACATATTCCTTACCTTCAGCGCGCATCTTGCCTGCTTCCTTGGCGCCCGCCTCACCTTTGAACTGAACGAAGTCATCATAAGAAATAGTTTGAGCACGAATAAACCCGCGCTCAAAATCCGTATGAATAACACCAGCAGCTTGTGGCGCTGTATCGCCTTGATGAATAGTCCAAGCACGAACTTCTTTAACACCAGCGGTAAAGTAAGTTTGCAAACCAAGCAATGAATATCCGGCGCGAATCACGCGATCCAAGCCAGGCTCTTCCATCCCCAGATCAGCCAGAAACTCAATCTTGTCAGCTTCATCCAAGTCAGCAATTTCTGCTTCAATTGCCGCACAAACAGCTACGACCGGCGCATTTTCTTTTGCAGCGTGTTGTTTAACAGCGTCGAGATGTGGATTGTTTGAGAAGCCATCTTCTTTCACATTCGCAACATACATCGCAGGCTTAGCCGTAATTAAGCACAAAGGCTTGATGAGCAACTTTTCATCGTCACTTAAGTTCAGGCTACGCACTGGTAAAGCAGAATCTAGATGGGCCTGAACTTTAGTCAGCACAGCAACTAAAGCAGCAGCTTCTTTGTCATTACCTGACTTTGCTGCTTTACTTGAACGATTCAGAGTTTTTTCAACTGTTGCTAAATCGGATAGGGCCAGCTCGGTATCAATCACGCCAATATCGGCGATGGGATCAATTTTTCCAGCAACGTGGATTACGTTTGGATCCTCGAAACACCGCACCACATGGGTAATGGCATCAGTTTCACGAATATTCGCCAAAAACTGATTGCCGAGACCTTCGCCTTTTGAGGCGCCAGCTACCAAACCAGCAATATCGACAAATTCGACTGCTGCCGGCAGAATGCGCTCAGGCTTCACGATCTCAGCCAGTGCGGCTAAACGGGGATCAGGAACCTCAACTACGCCTACATTGGGCTCAATCGTGCAGAAAGGATAGTTTTCCGCTGCGATTCCAGCCTTGGTAAGCGCATTAAAGAGGGTAGATTTGCCGACGTTAGGCAGGCCGACGATGCCACATTTCAAAGACATGGCGTTATTGTAAAGGGGCTGGTTTCGATATCATCGAGTTATGTCAGAAGTTCACTTAAATTCCTTGTCCAAATCCTCAGGCCATCCCTCCCAAATGCGCACTACAGACGTTGTTGTAGTCGGCGGAGGCATTACTGGTAAGGCTTGCGCACTCGGCCTAGCCCAACTGGGCCTGCAAACCATAGAAATAGCCCCTGATTTAGGACAAAGCGTTGCTAGCCCACAAGGCACCCAATGGGGGCAACGAATCTACGCTTTTTCCCCAAGCACTCAAAAATTGCTGGCTCACCTACAAATTTGGGACGCAATTGATCACAGCCGCCTGCAGCCGGTCCGAGATATGCGCATATACGGCGATAGGGGCGAAAAAAATGACCAACTCCACCTTTCAGCATTTGAAGCAGGAACACCTCAGCTTGCCTGGATTGGAGAATCCAACTTAATTGAGCACACCCTTGATCAAGCATCACGCTTTCAAAACAAACTAGAGCGTATCAGTGATGTCGTAGAAAAAATCTATATAGATGCAGATGGAAGTACTTTGCATTTAAAAAATGGCGGCAGTATTCGCGCACAACTGGTAATCGCAGCTGATGGTGCCAACTCCCCTATTCGCAACGAGCTTGGGATTAGCGCCAGCGAAGAAAGTTATTCGCAAAGTGCGGTGGTAGCTAATTGGCTCTGCGCCTATCCACACTTAGAAACTGCATATCAGTGGTTCTTACCAGGTGGTGACATAGTCGCCATGTTGCCTTTACCAGGCAAACAAGTCTCGATGGTTTGGTCTACCTCGACAGAGCATGCAGCTGAGTTATTAAAACTCGATCAAGCACAATGGCTAGATCAGTTTTCTTCGATTGCGAATGGCGTCATACTTAAGCAGTTAGGCGAACTCACTCTGAACTCCATACCAGCGGCCTATCCTTTACGAAAAATTCGAGCCAAACGTTTTATCGGCCCAGAAGCCTCTCCAAAGGTTGTGCTCATTGGCGATGCCGCGCATGTCATGCATCCTCTGGCGGGGCAAGGCCTCAATTTAGGACTTCGTGATGTTGCTGTTTTACTGAATGTTTTGGGTAAACGCGAGTCCTTCCGATCACCAAGTGACATCGTGTTACTTCGTCGCTATGAACGTCAACGCCAAGGCGATACCAGCGCCCTTTTGTGGGTTACCGATAAACTGAAGAAACTATTTTCTGCAAGCAGCAACACAGAACGACAACTTCGTAACTGGGGTCTAGGTCTTGTGAACAAAAGCCACTTTATAAAACAGCGCTTAATTGAACGCGCTTTAGGAGAAATTGATTTTGAATAAACTCTTATCTATGGTTGCTTTTATTGGCGCCAGCCTTATTTGCACTGGATTAGCGCATGCGCAACCAGAGCAGCAAATCAAAACAGAAATTCAGAAGAAGTTAGGCGCTAACGCTAAAGTTAAAAGTGTTTCACCTGCACCTGTATCTGGCCTGTACGAGGTATTGGTAGGCAACGATATTTTTTATACAGACGCCTCTGGAAAATATCTGATTCAAGGTGAGATCATCGAACTTGCAAGCGGTAAAAATATTACCGAGCAAAGACAGGCAGATTTAAATCGCATTAAATGGAGTGACTTAACCCCTGCTAACGCCATCAAAAATGTTCGCGGCAATGGCAGCCGTCAGCTTGCCGTTTTCTCTGATCCTAATTGTGGCTACTGCAAGCGCTTAGAAAAATCACTACAGCAACTGGATAACGTCACCATCTATACCTATCTAATTCCAATCTTATCGCCAGATTCTGCGCAAAAATCAAAACAAATTTGGTGCTCAGCAGATCCATATAAGGCCTATATGGATTGGATGATTAACGGTATTACACCCAGTGGCAAAGGGGATTGCAGCACGCCACTAGACAAGAATATGGCTTTTGCTAAGACCTATGGAGTTACAGGCACGCCAACTTTATTCTTTACAGACGGCAGCCGTTTCCCTGGGGCCGTACAAATCACTGACATTGAAAAGAAATTTAATTCACTGAAATAATCATCATGAATAACGCCGACTTACCTGCAATTCAATATACAGTCTGGCCAGCAGACCTTCATGGTCATCGTTTTCGTGTAAAGCTACACATTACAAACCCCGACCCTAAGGGTCAGATTCTGCAAATGCCGGCCTGGATTCCGGGTAGCTATTTAATTCGGGATTTCAGTAAACATGTGGAGTCACTTGAAGCATTCTCAGCGACAGGCACTAGAAAGAAGCTCGTGGTCGAGCGGATTGATAATGACCATTGGCAGTTGCCACCAAGCAATAGATCTGTAGAGATCCTAACGACTGTTTACGCATTTGATTCATCAGTTCGTGCAGCCTATCTCGATACTGAGCGCGCCTTCTTCAATGCAACCAGCTTATGTCTTGCAGTCAAAGGCCAAGAGCATATACCTTGCTCTCTTGCTGTCACTGCGCCTGAGGCTGCTTTTGCAGACCACTGGACAGTGCAAACGACATTAAGGGCAGCAAAGACTGATGGGCGTGGATTTGGTTTTTATCTAGCAAAAAATTATGATGATTTACTTGATCATCCTGTCGCTATGGGCGAGTTTCAACTGGTGCACTGGAGATCTAATGGCGTATCCCATCGCATGGCCATTCAAGGGTGCAATCACATTGTTGACTCTAAGCGCCTTGCTGAAGATCTTCAGGCAATCTGCATCAGTACTATTGAATTATTTGAACCAAAAACTAAGCGTGCCCCATTTGGGGAATATCTCTTTTTAGTCAATGCCGTACTAAATGGCTACGGCGGCCTTGAACATCGCAATAGCACTGCATTACTTTGTCGACGCGATCAAATCCCCCAGGAAAATATTGTCTTTGAAGAGTCTGCTTACAGAGAATTTCTAGGTTTGTGCAGTCATGAATATTTTCACGCGTGGTTGGTTAAGCGTATTCAACCAAAAGCTTTTCAACCTTACGATCTCGCAAAAAGAAATCACACACGCTTACTCTGGGTATTTGAAGGCTTTACTAGTTATTACGATGACCTTCAACTATTGCGCAGCAAACGGATTGACCTAAAAACCTATCTAAGACTCGTTGCAGATAACTGGAATGGCATCTTGCGCGGCCCAGGTCGTCAAAAGCAAAGCCTTGCTGATAGCTCATTTGATGCCTGGACTAAGTATTACCAAGCAGACGAAAACACACCCAATGCCGTTGTTAGCTACTACGGCAAAGGTGCATTAATGGCTCTTGGCCTCGATTTACAAATCCGCGCATTCTCTAAAAACAAACTCTCCCTAGATGATCTAATGCGTCTCATGTGGCGCAAGCATGGCATCACCCTAGACGGCCTCGCAGAAGATGAACTGGATCATTTGTTAATTGAATTGCTAGGCGAAGGTTTCAGAAAAATTTGGGCAGACATAAAAGCGCGTTACATTTTTGGCGTTGAAGATATTCCATTGCAAAAATGGATTGGATCAAACCTTGTTGCCGTCAAACTGAAGCACCAATCAACCCTAGAAAAACTTAAGCTGCAATTTGGCATGCGATATACCGATGCGAATGGTTGGCTCAAGATTACTCATGTACTCGATAGCGGCATTGCCCAGGCAGCAGGTCTGGCAGCCGGGGATTTACTGGCTAGTGTTGATGGGCAAAGGGTCACCAGCGCACGTTGGGATAGGGTTTTAGGCAGCCTTTCTGAAAACACTCAAACACGCATCACTTTTTATCGCGATGATCTTGAGCATGAGCGCATGGTCTCACTGCAATCCGCCCATGCACCTACACAATATGAACTATCGCCAAAGAAAGATGTCTGATCAAAATTGAAGGCGCTATTTTCAAAAGACGATATCCCTAGCGATTGGCGTGCACTACTGGGAAACTATTTTGAGTCGGCAGATTGGCAATCGCTAGAAAAGAATTTGCAGACTGTTTTGAATGCTGATCCAGGCGCAGTAAGGCCAAAACCGCAAAACTTTTTTAAAGCACTCAAACTGACTCCAGTGGATTCGGTTAAGGTAGTGATTCTGGGTCAAGACCCCTATCACTCTCCAGGATTAGCCCAGGGACTTGCTTTTTCTATTCCAGCGGAAATTACAATCAACTCTCGAGAATTTCCCAGTTCACTTCGCAACATTAGCAAAGCACTTGCGATAGAAGGTTTTGGTCAGTTACCCAACGGTGATCTGCACAACTGGGCCAAGCAGGGTGTTCTTCTTCTCAATACCGCCTTGAGCGTCAGGCTCGGCGAAGCAGGTAGTCACACTAATTTAGGGTGGAAAAGTTTGATTGATCATTTAATCAACGCACTCTCTAAATCTAAGTCGCATTTAGTCTGGATGCTCTGGGGTGGTCACGCACAATCCAAAATGCCCTTGATTGAGGACGGCCAAGACCAATTGGTGCTTCAATCCTCGCACCCATCGGGCTTAGGGGTATATAAAACAGATAAGCCCTTTTTGGAGCCCGGCGCTAAGGCAAGCTGCAATCACTTCAGCAGAACCAATCAGTGGCTCATTGAACACAAAAGCTCACCCATCCGTTGGGTGGAGAGCGTTCAAAATGACTTATTTAGTTAAAGCGGTAAATACGCAAGCTACCGTACAAGAGGCAAAAATAGCGCTGGCCCACTCCAATATTTGCCCAGACTGAAAAAATCCCAAGTATTGCCCTAAAAACGAGCTGCCAGCAGCTGCAATGAAGCCGAGCAAGAAGGCTGCAAGGACCTTCCCGGGCCTGAAGCCCTGTGGGGGTCCGGGATAAAAGATCCAGGCTGAGACCCCAGAAATACCCCCAATCACCAGAAAAGCTAAAAACCCCATTGATACCCCCATTAATGCTGCCATCAAATCTATAATTGCCATTATGAAGTTGTTGACACTCGGCATCAATCATCACACAGCGCCGGTCGCCATTCGGGAAAAGGTCGCCTTTGACCCTGAATTTCTTCAAGAAGCGTTGCACGATCTACGCCAACACTTGGTTGGTGCGAATCATGCTGGGCTGCCTGAAGCCACTATTTTGTCGACCTGTAACCGTACTGAGTTGTATTGCGCTGCGAATGATGACAATGCCGCAGGTATCTTGCATGAAGCAACCTTTGATTGGCTAGCAAAAACTCAACAACTTGCGCCTAGCAGTCTTGAGCCTCATATTTACTCTTTACCGCAATCCGATGCAGTTCGACATGCCTTCAGAGTGGCATGCGGTCTAGACTCGATGGTCATTGGTGAGACTCAAATCTTAGGACAAATGAAAGATGCGGTCCGCACAGCAAATGATGCTGGTGTTTTGGGAACTTATCTCAATCAACTCTTCCAGAAAACATTTGCGGTCGCCAAAGAAGTGCGCGGCTCAACTGAAATCGGCGCTCACTCTATTTCAATGGCTGCAGCATCTGTGCGACTCTCTGAACGCATTTTTGAAAAAATTTCAGATCAAAAGATTTTGTTTATTGGTGCTGGTGACATGATCACCTTATGCGCAACACATTTCGTTGCACGTAAACCTAAAAATGTTGCGATCGCCAATCGCACTATCGAGCGCGGCCAGGAATTAGCAGACTCTATTTCTGCGCAAGATGTAGAGGCTGAGTCCTTCAAACTCTCCGAGCTACCCGGCCGCCTTCACGAGTTCGACATTATTGTTTCTAGCACCGCTTCCTCACTGCCGATCATTGGTCTTGGTATGGTGGAAAGCGCCCTCAAGCAGCGTCGCCATAAGCCGATGGTAATGATTGATTTAGCAGTACCAAGAGACTTTGAACCAGAAATCTCCCGCTTAGATGACATCTATCTCTACACAGTGGATGACTTAGGAGTCATGATTCAAACTGGCGCCAATTTACGTCAAGCGGCAGTAAGTCAAGCCGAAGCGATCATCGAAGATCGTGTTGGCAACTTTATGCATTGGATGCAGGGTCGTAATTCTGTTCCACTCATTCAGGATATTCAACAGCAAGGTGAACGCTTGCGGCAGCTTGAGCTTGAGCGTGCAATGAAGCGCTTGATGCGCGGTGATGACCCACAAGAAGTTCTCAATGCGATGGCACAAGGTCTGACAAATAAATTTTTGCATGGCTCACTCCATGCGTTACAACACTCTAATGGCGCTGAGCGTGACGCCTTGATTAAGTTGTTACCTAAATTATTCGCCTCGCATTCCAAGCCAGAAGACCATTAGATGAAGCCCAGCATGCGGGCTAAGCTAGACCACCTAGACACGCGCTTAGCCGAACTCAATTCCCTATTAACTTCCGAAGAAGCTACCAAAGATATGGATGCCTATCGGAAGCTCACGCGCGAGCATTCTGATATTGCAACAGTAGTTGAACAATTCGGACTCTACAAGCAAGCCGAAGCCGATGCTCAAGCAGCAGAAGATATGCGCAAAGATCCGGAAATGAAAGATTTCGCGGACGAAGAGCAAAAGCAAGCTTTGGCTACTATGGAAGCGCTTGAGGGCACACTCCAGAAGCTATTGTTGCCTAAAGATGAGAACGATGAACGTAACGTTTTCTTAGAAATTCGGGCAGGTACTGGTGGTGATGAGAGCGCACTTTTCGCAGGCGATCTTCTGCGTATGTACACGCGCTTTGCCGAACGCCAAGGCTGGAAAGTAGAAGTGGTCAGTGCTGCTGAATCTGATTTAGGTGGATATAAAGAAGTGGTCTTGCGCCTCGTGGGGCAAGCCGTTTACTCGCGCCTAAAGTTTGAATCTGGTGGTCATCGTGTTCAACGCGTTCCACAGACGGAAACTCAGGGTCGTATTCACACCTCTGCCTGTACTGTAGCCGTTATGCCTGAGGCAGATGAACTTGAGGCGGTCAAGATCAACCCTGCTGAATTAAGAATCGATACTTTCCGCGCCTCAGGTGCTGGCGGACAACATATTAATAAAACAGACTCCGCGGTACGCATTACTCACTTACCAACAGGAACAGTGGTGGAGTGCCAAGACGATCGCAGCCAACACCGCAATCGCGAACAAGCCATGAAAGTATTAGTTTCTCGCATCATGGATGCACGCGAACGCGAGAAGCATCAACTCGAAGCACAGACCCGCAAATCTCTGATTGGCTCCGGAGATCGTAGCGATCGTATCCGAACTTATAACTTCCCCCAAGGTCGTATTACCGATCATCGCATCAACCTCACTCTATATAAGATTGATGCAATGATGGATGGCGATATAGACGATCTATGTAATGCCCTTGCCTCCGAGCATCAAGCCGAATTGCTTGCTGCACTTGGTGATAACTAAGTCATCAAGCAACGATCACCGAAACTGTGAGTGCCAATTTAAGCCTACGCGCTCTATTAAGAGACACGGCACTTGCATCTGCTGATGCAAAAGTACTTATGGCGTATGTTCTAGAAAAACATTACCAGCTTCCACGCTCCGCCCTACTATCACGTGATGAATTAGAGCTTAATGACAATGCTCTTGAAGACTGGAAAAAACTAGAGTCCAAGAGGCTGCAAGGTGAACCAGTTGCCTACCTCATTGGTAAAAGAGGTTTTCATAACATTGAACTGTATGTTGCCCCCGGCGTTTTGATTCCGCGCCCAGAGACAGAACTTCTTGTGGAAATTGGCCTGCAAGAAATAAAGCGTTTAAATACCCCAGTAAACATTTTGGATCTTGGTACAGGCTCTGGCGCGATTGCCCTCGCGATTGCAAGTGACGCCTCTCAGGCCATTGTTACCGCTACCGATCAATCCACCGAGGCATTGGAGATTGCCAAAACCAATGCAAAACAATTGAAGATTACCGATCGTGTGCAATTTTTCCAAGGCAGCTGGTATGAAGCTCTAGAGACTGGCGCCTCTTTTGACGTCATCTTGAGCAATCCACCGTATATTGCCTCCCAAGATTCACACTTAAATCAGGGTGACTTACGTTTTGAGCCTCTTTCAGCCCTCACCGATCATGGCACAGGACTTAGCTGCCTAGAATCAATTATTTCTGGGGCCCGGCTACACCTAAACCCGAATGGCTTAATTGCGGTAGAACATGGTTTTGACCAATCAGAAGCGGTCGTATCCCTAATGAAGCTAGCAGGGTTGCGTGATATTCAAACCCATGTAGATTTGGGTGGGCATTACCGTATTGCCTCGGGCAGAAAATAAAGCCAAATAACCTTTTTTCACATTAAGTCTTAAAATCAACTAAACCTTGTTTTTAAAACTGTCTTAGCAATAAGACTGCTGCAGTAGAAATTTATTAGAAAGAATGTATGGACACTCAAGCTCAAATTAAAGAAATCGTTACTAGCCACCCTGTTGTTTTATTCATGAAGGGGACTGCTCAGTTTCCGCAATGCGGCTTTTCCGGAAATGCTGTGAATATCTTGCGCGCTAGTGGCGTTGAAAAACTCCATACCGTAAACGTCTTAGAAGATGCAGGCATTCGTCAGGGCATCAAAGAATATGCAAACTGGCCCACTATTCCTCAGCTCTATATCAATGGTGAATTTATTGGTGGTTCTGACATCATGACTGAAATGTTTCAGTCTGGTGAACTCCAAAAGCTTGTTAAAGCTTAATTACTCTTTTTGTAGAGACTATTGACGCTGTGAGTTTTGATTTAAGCTCTCTTCTACTGTTTGGCCTGCCATTAGGATTATGTGCAGGCCTTTTAGTTTATGCGCTTAACTTACGCTCCGCCCTTGCTCGCCTTGAGCTCCAGGCTCAGACTGAGATTGCGCTCACTCAAAGCCTTCGCATCGAACGTGATCAAGCGTTACAAAGTGCAATCCGCCTAGAGGCAGAGTTAGATTCAGAGCGCAAACAGGGTTTAGGCAGAATTGAGTCACTTAACGAAGCAAAAGAAGCGCTGACAAATCAGTTTAAAAATTTGGCCAATGAAATCTTGGAAGATAAATCCAAGCGCTTTACCGAACAAAATGCGGCAAGCTTAGATGCCCTTCTTAAGCCTTTGCAAACTAAGCTTACTGAATTCAAAGAGCAAGTAAGTAGCTCTTATGGCAATGAAGCTCGCGAGCGCCATGCCCTGAAAAGTGAAATTGAGCGCTTAGCTAATCTGAATCTACGTATGTCAGATGAAACACGCTCATTAACTCAAGCACTAAAGGGTGACTCCAAGGTTCAAGGCAATTGGGGTGAGTTGGTGCTGGAATCAATCCTGGAATCCTCTGGTCTGCGCAAGGGCGAAGAGTACTTAGTTCAGGATAGTCATACACAAAGCGATGGCTCACGCCTACAGCCGGACGTTGTTATCAAGCTGCCTGAGGGCAGAAGCCTGGTAGTTGATAGCAAAGTATCGATTACGGCCTATGCCAGACATGCCGAAACCACAGACCCTGTAACAGCCGAACAAGAACTGGCCGCGCATATTCAGTCACTGCGCCAACATATTCAAGGCCTTTCTGGAAAGAACTACAGCTCCCTCTATGGGGTGGGCTCAGTGGATTTCGTTTTAATGTTTGTACCGATAGAGCCTGCATTCTTACTAGCATTAAAGACTGCGCCCAACTTATATCAAGAGGCGCTAGCCAAGAATATTGTTCTAGTTTGCCCAAGCACTTTAATGGCGACACTTAGAACAGTTGCCCATCTCTGGCGACAAGATCATCAAAATCGCAATGCATTGGAGATCGCAAAACAGTGTGGCAATCTTTACGACAAATTTGTTGGCTTTGTAGATGACTTAGAAAAGCTAGGTCAACGATTAGATCAAGCGCAAACTAGTTATCACGATGCGTTTAATAAACTGAAAACTGGTAAAGGCAACCTCATTCGCTCAGCTGAAAAAGTGCGTGAGCTAGGCGTCAAACCCAGCAAGAGCCTGGCTTCGCCACTAATTGAATCATCTGCGGACTTTGAGTAATTCCACCTCTCTGTCTTAGTGAATATTCAATAGACTTAGATAAACAAAAACCCCGCCTAGTTTTCACTAAGCGGGGTTTTTCTTAAGACTTACTACTAAATTTAGTTCTGAATAAGCTCTAAATTAAGCAGCTTTGCGGCTACGTGATGCAGGAGTAGCAGATTTTTTAACTTGAGCAATTTGACCTTGTACAGCTTCGATTGCTTGATCAGCAGTTTTCTCTGCAGTAGCAAAAGCCTCTTTGCTAGCAGCGCGGAACTGTTCAAAACCTTGCAATGCACTACCGTATACAGTTTTGAATGAAGATAAGAAAGTATCAGAACCTGCAGGTGCATTAGCAGCAACTGTGTTGATCCAATCTTGGAAGCCATCTTGCAATTGGTCGATGCTTGCATCAACAACATTTACGAACTCTTTATTGCTATCACGCAATACTTTGCTTACTTTCTTTTGGTAAGCAACAGCTTGATTGCCAGCAGCTTGCAAAGAATCGGCAGTAAAGATTTCAGTAACTTGCTTTGGATCTTTTGCAGTCAATACTTGCTGAATGCTGTCTTGTGTATTTACCAATGCGTCTTTAGAAGCAGCGTAGTTCAACTCAGCCAATTTTTGAGCATTTTCCAAAGCAGCTTCGCTCAGAGAAAATGTAGCCTCAAGGCCTTTGCTGTTAATTTGGGACAATTTAGCGGTGATTTGATCTTGGTTCATGTATTTCTCCAGAAATTAAGTGGTACAACTGTCAATTAAGTGCATTTAAGGAGATTTAAGATGCCTTAAATATTGCACTGCACCATGAAACTGTAACTGAATGAAAATGACAAATCAAGAAGTATTTGCTGCTTTGCAATAAATATATCGCTATTTAGATATAAACCTAATTAAATCAATAACTTAATGCAAATTCAGAATTCCCATTCTTATCGAAAAGTAGCGATTGCAGCCTGCTTTGGGACCTTTTTGGAGTGGTACGACTTTTTAACTTTTGCCACTCTGGCCGTTATTTTTGCCCCCCTATTCTTTCCGTCCACAGACCCGAATACAGCCCTTTTAGCGAGCTTAGCGACCTTTGGAGTGGGAATGGTGGTAAGACCCATTGGAGCAGCTTTATTTGGCTCTATGGGCGATCGTATTGGCCGAAAACCCGTATTTATGATCACCATTGCTTTGATGGGTGTCGCAACTGTTAGCGTAGGCTTTTTGCCTACCTATGCTCAAGCAGGCATTTGGGCCCCCATCTTGCTGGTCAGCCTGCGCCTACTCCAAGGGCTATCTGCAGGCGGGGAGATTGGCGGGAGCGCCGTCTACCTCACTGAACACGCAGGCAATGAACGTAGAGGATTTAAGACAAGCTTTTTACAGCTAATGGGACCGCTAGGCATCTTATTTTCAACACTACAAATTGCTTTACTTAGAAACTACTTAACTCCAGAAGAATTTCAGGCCTGGGGTTGGCGAGTGCCATTTTGGGTTTCTATTGTTTTGCTGATGATCGCTTTTAAAGCTCGGATTGCCCTTGAAGAAACGCCCATCTTTTTGGAGCTGATTAAAAATAATCAGAACGCTACAAATCCTTTAGTCACTAATTTTCGCGATCCCCATACTCGCAAAAGAATGTTTCTACTCTTCTTTTGTATCTCCTCCGGTGGTGCTGTTCTTTTCTTTTGTGTTCAGGTTTACACGGCAATCTTTTTAAAGACATCCGTTAAATTGGCGCCAGCAACAGTTGATCAACTTAGTCTTTACGCAACTCTCTGCCTTTTGCCTTTAACTGTTTTTGCTGGCTGGCTATCAGATAAGGTGGGTCGCAAACCAGTGGTAGTAAGTGGCCTTCTTTTAGGCGCATTTATTATTTTGCCGACCTTTCATGCGCTTCAGTATTTTGGCTCGCAATATCTAGAGCTAAGCCATCAAGAAAATATTCTATCGATTGGTTTATTGCTTACTTGTTTATCTCTTGCGCTGGCTTTGGTAGTGGGCCCACAGACCGCACTGCTTGCAGAGCTATTTCCGGCAAGATCACGCAATAGTGCAGCAACACTTCCACACAATCTTGCAGCTGGTTGGATAGGTGGTCTATTACCTCTGATCGTAACTTGGTTAAATCAAAAATGGGGGAATGATATTGCGGGACTTTGGTATCCAACCATCTTCTTGGGAAGCGCTGCAATCCTTGCGCTACTGTATTTACCGGAAACTAAAAAGATTGATTTGAGTGTCTAGAAGCTTGAATGAAAAAAGCCTCTAATTTTTTTAGAGGCTTTTTAAATTTTGGTGCCCCTTGTCCGACTCGAACAGACCACCTACTGATTACAAATCAGTTGCTCTACCAGATGAGCTAAAGGGGCAACGGGATATATTTTAGCCTATTTCACAATCTTCAAGGAAGGTCTTATAGATTTAGGCTTTTCTGGGGCCCCATCATCAGCATCTGCGATGTGTAAATCTCTGGCCTGAGCTGGGTCAAATGGGAAAGACATCCCCTGTCCATTCTCCCTGGCATAGATTGCTAATACATGAGTAACTGGCACCAGGATCTTCCGCGGAACCCCACCAAATCGCGCCTGGAAACTAATCCAGTCGTTTTCCATCTGAAGCTGGTGACAGGCCTCCAGGGAGAGGTTAAGGACAATCTCATCATTCTTCACGAACTCCATCGGCACTTCCACCCTAGCATCAACAAATACGGCAATGAAGGGTGTAAAACCAAAATCCGTGCACCACTGATGTAGAGCACGGATTAGATAGGGTTTATTGCTTGGGACGTCAGACATACTGACTATTAATGAACCGCTGAAACTGCTTAGCGGCGCATTACCTTCTCAGAAGGAGTCAAAGCTTCAATATATGCAGGTCTGCTGAAAATACGCTCAGCATATTTCAAGAGAGCAGCAGCATTACGAGAAAGATCGATGCCATAGTGCTCAAGACGCCATAACAAAGGTGCAATTGCAACGTCTAGCATTGAGAACTCATCGCCCAACATGTACTTATTTTTTACAAAAATAGGTGCAAGCTGAGTCAAACGATCACGAATCGCTAAACGCGCTTTTTCATGAACCTTCTCAGCAGCCTTACCTTTTTCGTTTTCCAAGGCTGCTACGTGCACAAATAATTCTTTCTCAAAATTAAAGAGGAAGAGGCGCGCACGTGCACGTGCTACTGGATCAGGCGGCATTAATTGCGGATGAGGGAAACGCTCATCAATATATTCATTGATGATGTTTGATTCATACAAAATTAAGTCGCGCTCAACCAAGATAGGAACTTGGCCATATGGGTTCATTACAGAGATGTCTTCTGGCTTATTAAACAAGTCAACATCGCGGATTTCAAAATCCATGCCTTTTTCAAAAAGCACCAAACGGCAGCGTTGCGAGAATGGGCAGTTAGTACCCGAGTACAACACCATCATAAATTTATTTCCTTAAATTTCTACTTCAATACAACAAACGCACAACAGCGTTAAATATTGTCGCCAATAGACCCCGAAGGGTCTATCACATTCAATTAATGAATATCTTTCCAATAAGCTTTATTCAAGCGCCAAGCTAGGAGAGTAAAGACAGTGAGGAACAAGAGCACGATGACGCCAAGGCGTTTGCGCTCTAACTGAACTGGCTCAGCCATCCATGACATGAACGCAACCAAGTCGGCCATATTGTCGTCGTACTCCTGTGACTTCATGGTGCCCGGTGTTAATTGCTCAAAGCCTACAAATACTTTCTCCACTCTGCTTTCGTCATGAGGATCTTTACGCTCCTCAAACTTCGCAGCACGCTCACCTTGCAACTGCCATAGAACATGAGGCATACCCACGTTTGGATATACCAAGTTATTCCATCCAGTTTGAGTCGTATCATCTTTATAGAAAGTACGGAAGTAGGTATAAAGCCAGTCAATGCCACGCGCACGTGCTTCAACAGATAAATCTGGTGGAGTCTTACCAAACCATGCCTTGCCTTCTTTAGGTGTCATGGCAATAGTCATCAAATCACCAACCTTGGCATCCGTCAAAATCAAATTGTCTTTGATTTGCTGGTCTGTCAAACCAATATCGCGTAAGCGGTTGTAACGCATGCTGGTTGCTGAATGGCAATTTAAGCAATAGTTCACAAAAATCTTTGCGCCGTTTTGTAATGAGGCATTGCTACTTACGCGATCAGGGGCTTTGTCTAAAGGAAAGCCTCCTTCACTTGCATTGGCAGCAACACCAAAGCCGAGGGCGGCAACCAATACTGTTGCTTGGCAGACGCCCATCAAAGTTTGCAGAATTCGTTTCATGCTAGTTCCTAGTTTCTCTTTGGTGTCTGAATTAATGGGATTCAAAAGTAACGCGCGTCGGAACTGGCTTGAAGGTACCAAGCTTGCTCCAGAAAGGCATTGCCAAGAAAAAGCCCAGATAATAAATCGTACAAATCTGAGAAATCTTTTCAAATACTGGTGATGGTGGCTCGATACCCAAGTAACCCAAGATTACAAAGCTAACGATAAATACACCATAGATGTATTTATGAAACTGAGGGCGATAGCGAATAGATTTCACTGGTGACTTATCAAGCCAAGGCAAGAAGAACATGATCACAACAGAACCACCCATGA
Source organism: Polynucleobacter yangtzensis (assembly GCF_001595965.1). Taxonomy (GTDB): domain Bacteria; phylum Pseudomonadota; class Gammaproteobacteria; order Burkholderiales; family Burkholderiaceae; genus Polynucleobacter; species Polynucleobacter yangtzensis. The sequence continues at coordinate 405,075 of NZ_LOJI01000001.1, read as the reverse complement.
TCACAACACCCCAAAACTTAGCATCAAAGAAATAGAAGCCGGCAGCCAATACCACTGCAATTGCTGCGCATGCACCCTTCACTTTTTTGTCGCTTGAACTTCTGGCAAACATTCCAAGAATGATGGCCAAGAAGATCCACAACGGCAATAAGAAGTTAGTAGTGGTTGCACGCAACATAGAGTAGAACGGCGTGAAATACCAAACCGGTGCAATGTGTGTCGGAGTTACAAATGGATTCGCTGGAATGAAGTTATTCGCTTCCAAGAAGTATCCACCCATCTCTGGTGCAAAGAACACGATGCAAGCAAATACCATCAAGAACCCACCCAAGTACATTACGTCATGAACGCTGTAGTAAGGGTGGAATGGAATGCCGTCAACTGGGTGACCATTGGCATCCAAGTTCTCTTTAATTTCTACGCCATCAGGATTGTTTGAGCCAACTTCATGCAAAGCAAGAATGTGTGCTGCAACTAAGCCAATCAATACCAATGGAATAGCAATGACGTGGAATGCGAAGAAACGGTTGAGGGTAGCATCACCAACAACATAGTCACCACGCAACCATAAAGATAGATCTGGGCCAATGAGTGGGATTGCGGAGAACAAGTTCACAATCACTTGAGCGCCCCAATAGGACATTTGACCCCATGGGAGCAGGTAACCGAAGAACGCCTCGCCCATCAAGCACAAGAAAATTGCGCAACCGAAAATCCAGATCAATTCACGTGGCTTGCGATAAGAACCGTAGATCAAACCACGGAACATGTGCATGTAAACCACGACAAAGAACATCGAGGCGCCAGTTGAGTGCATGTAGCGAATCAACCAACCCCATGGCACTTCGCGCATGATGTATTCAACAGACTCAAATGCTTTAGCCGCATCTGGTTTGTAGTTCATCACCAAGAAAATGCCGGTAATGATTTGAATTGCTAAAACAACGATTGCAAGTGCACCAAAGATGTAGAAAAAATTCAGGTTCTTAGGAGCATAGTACTCACTCATGTGACGCTTGAATGCGTCTGTAACAGGCAAACGTGAGTCAACCCATGCCATTAGCTTTACTGCGGCTGACGCGTCTGCAGGAACTTCTTTTTCGTGAAATGCCATTTATCTCTCCTTAGGCCTTCTTATCTTCGCCAACCAGAATCTTGGTATCGCTCAGGTACATATGTGGCGGTACTTCCATGTTGTCTGGGGCTGGTTTGTTTTTAAATACGCGGCCTGCCATGTCAAAGGTAGAGCCGTGACATGGGCAAAGGAAGCCACCTGGCCAGTTATTAGGCAAGGAAGGTTGAGCACCGGATTCAAATTTAGCTGTAGGAGAACAACCTAAGTGCGTGCAAATACCAACAACCACAAGGTACTCTGGCTTAATAGAGCGCCACTGATTTTGAGCGTAAGGGGGTGTGAATTGAGCTGGATCACGCAAAGAATCTGGATCAGCTAATTCGCCATCAATCTTGGACAACTCTGCAACTTGCTCAGGGGTACGACGCACCACCCAAACAGGTTTACCACGCCATTCGACCATTCTCATCTCGTCCGGCTGCATGCCAGCGATGTCGATTTCAACAGCAGCGCCAGCGGCTTTAGCACGCTCGGAAGGCTCAAAACTGTCTACAAAAGGGTAAAGGGCTGCGGCTGCACCTACGCCTCCAACCGCCGATGTGGCGATCAGCCAGTTGCGGCGATCCTTGTCCATACAGGGCTTGTCACTCATTTACAAAATTCCTAAAAAGGGTATTTATGGGTGGAAATTGCTTAAAGGTAGGATTTTAAAGTAAAAAGTGGGGTAAGCAAGAAAGTTATGGGGTTAATCTCTGGTTAATCTGGATCTTAGTTAAAAGGAAGGCATTTATGAGCGTTTTAAAGGAATTTCGGGACTTTGCCGTCAAGGGCAACGTGGTCGATTTAGCGGTTGGCGTCATTATTGGCGGGGCTTTTGGGAAAATCGTGGATTCCCTGGTAAATGACATCGTTATGCCCGTTATTTCAAGCCTTTTAGGGGGACATATCGACTTTACGAACCTTTTTATAGTCCTTGGCCGAATTCCTGAGGGTGTTCCTAGGACATTTGATGCCCTCAAAAAGGCCGGGGTACCCATTTTTGCCTATGGCAATTTCATCACCATTTCGATCAATTTCGTTCTTTTGGCCTTTGTCATTTTTCAGATGGTGAAAGTAGTAAACAAGATTCGCATCATGGATGCGCTACCACCTCCTCCAGTTCCGGAAGATGTAGTGTTGCTGCGTGAAATTCGTGACAGCCTAAAAAAATAATTTGCTCAACGGAATTTATAAAAAGATATGTGAATTGGTGGAAATCGTTTTTCTCAACCATCCAGCACACATCCAAAATACCTCAACATGAATTCCTCTCTTCAAAAATATTGGCTCGTTTTTTCCCAAGCTGTCACAGTCATGTTGGCAGCATTGTTTATTGTTGCCACACTAAAACCAGAGTGGCTTTCAGAGCCAAGAGTTACTTCTTTAGCAAATACCGCTTCATTTAAAGAAAGTGATTACGATGGCCAACTAAGTCCGGGCTCATATCATGATGCAGTCAAGCGCTCAATGCCGGCAGTGGTGAATATTTTTACTAGCAAAACAAATTCAAAACCTAAACCCCGTAAGGGTGCGGGCCCGAATTTAGCCGATCCTTTATTCAAGTTTTTCTTTGGAGATCAGCCACCAGAGAAAGAGCCCAGCTCAAGCCTAGGATCCGGTGTTCTGGTCAGTTCTGATGGCTACATATTGACCAATCATCATGTGATCAGTGATGCAGATGAAATTGATGTTGCTTTAGCAGACGGACGAAAAGTAAAAGCAAAAGTAATCGGCAGTGATTCCGAGACTGATATTGCTGTTTTAAAGATTGAAGTTAAACAACTGCCAACACCCATTACGTTCGGCAAAGTTGAATCAGTGCATGTAGGTGATGTTGTTCTTGCAATTGGCAACCCCTTTGGAGTGGGCCAAACAGTAACCTCGGGCATTGTTTCTGCGTTAGGACGCGATCATGTAGGCATCAATACCTTTGAAAATTTTATACAGACAGACGCAGCAATTAATCCCGGAAATTCTGGTGGCGCCCTCATAGATACCCGCGGTAATCTCATCGGAATTAACACGGCAATTTACTCAAATAATGGCGGATCCATGGGCATTGGGTTTGCGATCCCAGTCAACCTTGCCAAGCAAGTAATGGAGTCCATACTAGCTAACGGTAGCGTTACGAGGGGGTGGCTTGGGGTTGAGCCCCAAAACCTTTCCAAAGAGCTTTCAGAGTCTTTGGGGCTGCCTGGCAATACTACTGGAGTCCTTTTATCCGGCGTGCTGGAAGGAGGCCCGGCAGCACGAGGAGGCGCAGTGCCGGGGGATGTTCTGATAACCATTGATAACAAACCTGTTACAGATGTTCGCGGGCTCCTGAATCAGGTTGCCAAAATCAATCCTGGCAACCAAGCCAAGCTGACCATTTTGCGCAAAGGCAAAGAGATAGAATTAACAGCGCAAATTGGGAAGCGCCCTAAGCCTAAACAGCAGCTTAATTAGAGAGGGGTTAACTTTAAGGGTTATGCCCCGTCTTTTGCCAGTTGCGTTAAATCGCCCTGAACCTCATGTATGACTTTTTCCCAATTTTGATACTCGTGCTGAGTGTAAATTTTTGCCGTTGGGTACCAAGGACTTAGGTTTGTATTTTTTAGCCAACGCCAGCAACTATCAAATCTATTGAGAATCCATACGGACTTGCCTAAAGCGCCGGATAGGTGAGCCATAGAAGTGTCAACTGTAATTACTAAATCTAAGTTTTTAATCAATGCTGCAGTATCTGAAAAACTATTTAGCAAATCGGTGTAATCAAAAAAATTGTTTTTTGTCCAATAGCGATTTTTTTCTAGGTACTCGGGGGTTTGAAGACCCTCGCCCTTTTGCAAGCAAAAGTAACTAATATTTTCAATATTGGAGAAGGGGTAGTAACTTGAAAAGGGGATGTTTCTTCTCTCATTCATTGCCCAAAGATTAGGATCTTTCTTGTATCCACCACTCCAAACCAAGCCTACCTTTAACCCAGAATGATTTGCAATCTTTTGCTTCCACCAACTTACTTTATTGTCGTCCACTTGAATATAAGGGATCTCAGCAGGGATGGTGTCAATATTTGTTTTGAATAAATATGGCAAGCTCATCAGCGCAGATTGATAGTCAAAACCGCCTGCTTCCACCTCACCAATATTCAGCACCTGTATATTCAGCGGTTGAGCAGCGAGCAACTCTTTTAGCTCGCTTTGAACTGCCAGCGTAATGTGCTGACTGAATTTGCTTAAATTTTCTAGGTATCTATAAAACTGAATGGTATCTCCAAGACCCTGCTCAGCCCATACCAATATTTTTTTATCCGCAAGGTTAGCGAGCGACTCTAGTTTTGGAATTTTTTTAAAAGGATTGCTTATTCTTGAGCTGCAATAAAAACGGGATTCGTAATCTCTCCAACCGTCCGAAAAGTTGGCCTCCGCCAATTTCAAGACTGAGTAATTCGATAACGTATCAGCATCCCCAGGAAATATTCTAAGCGCCTTCTGAAAAGAATCATGGGCCTCTTTTAAGCGCCCCAAGCCTAGCTCAGCATTCCCCTTATTTGAATAGGCCTCTAAGTACCCACCATCTAGAGATAACGCTTTTTCATAGCAACCAATAGCATCTTGCAGATTGCCCATTGAATCTAAAGTGACGCCCTTATTCAACCATGCAGCAGGGTCAGCATTATCTAACTCAAGAGCCTTATCAAGACGCTGTAAAGATTCTGTAAATTTTCCTATGTTGCGAAAAATCGCGCCCATATTGATTAAGGCAGGAACTAAATCGGGATTTAACTTCAAAGCCTTTTCAAAGTAGATTTCTGCATTTTCATACTTTTGAATATGCGAAAAAATCAAGCCCAACTGAAAGTTAGCCTCATATGTCTCGTTGACCTCTAAAGCAGCATCAAAAGACTTTGCCGCCTGCAATAGGTCATTTGCCGCTAAATGTAATTCTCCCAGCAAGTAAGCAGACTCATATTCAAAGTCTTTCGCTGGAGCCAAACTGAGCACCTCGATAGCAGAAGTGATTTGTCCTTGATTGTATAAATCCAGAGCTAAAAAGTACCTAGCCTTTTGGTCAGAGGGGTTTGCCTTCATGAATACGTCCAAATATAACTTCCTAATGAAAAAACCCGCTGTGTTGCCACAGCGGGTTAATTTAATACCTAACTAATTGTTTACTAGCGTTAGCTAGCATTCAATTAGAAAGTGTGACGTACGCCAAGAGCGTATTGGCTGATTGCAGAACCAGCTTGCGCGCCAACTACAGTACCACCGTTAACTGAGGAAGTTTGGCTGTGGCCAAAAATACCGTACAAGTTTGTACGCTTGCTCAAGTAGTAGTTAGTACCTAACTGGTATGCAGTGATGTTAGCTGTTGGCTCACCTACGCCAAAAGCCTGGTAACGACCTACACCAGCAGAAGCCCAAGCTTCGATTGTTGGGGTAATGTAGCTACGAACACCGATCTGTTGACCAGTACGCTTGAGGTACTGGTTAGAGTTAGTGGCAGAAGTAATCTTACGATTTACGTAGTTAGCATATGCCTTCAAAATACCAAAGTCATAAGTTGCACCACCGTAGTACTGAGTATCACCAGTGTTTGTTGTGCTTGAAACTGTTACTGGAGTTGAAGGAAATGCGCCGGCTGCTGTGAAAGAAGCTGCCGCACCCTGGATTTGCTCTTGCTTGAAATTAGAGTACGCAGCAGCAACCAACAACTTTTGCCATGTGTAATCAGCAGAAATACTTGCACCAGAGAAGTTATTGCTTCCACCAACAGTGGTTGCAGTTGAACCAAGTGTACCTGCAGACTGAGCAACTGCAGCTTGCGTACGCTGTGTAATGTCAGATGCATTTTGTACGTAGTTAGCAGCCAAACGGAAACCAGCCATACGAGCTGTTTCAGCGTACAAGCTGTTAGTTGTCAAAATAGTTACTGCAGTAGAAGCAGCGCCTTGACCATCGGTTGCAGTTGTAACACCAACTGGACGAATGATGCTACCAGCAACGTTGTTGGCTGCGCCTGGGTCAGTTGGGTTCAACGCGTTCAGCCATAATGCTGTGTACTGTGTACCGATAGAAGCTTGACCAATACCGTTCTTCTTCAAACCAACGAAAGTTTGACGGTTGTTAGGAGCCCAAGTTGTGTTCTCTGGTTGGAGGCCGAATTCTGCAGTAAAGAATGCAGATGAACCACCACCTAAATCTTCAGTACCTTTGAAACCGATACGGCTTGAAGTTTCAGCAGACTGGCTAAACTGGTTTGTGTTTGTTTTAACTGTTGCTGGACCGTTACCCTGAACAGCCGCTGTACCAGCAGGTGCGCGGCTAGATACGCCACTGTAACCAACGTCCAAAATACCATACACAGTCACGGATGACTGAGCTTGAGCAGCAGATGCAAATGCACCGATAGCTGCAACTGCTAATAGCGATTTTTTCATTCTTTAAATCTCCAAAAATTAAAAGTAATGCCCAAATAAAACTGGGACTTACGAATTTTGCTTCTTTTGCTTCGCCAGACTGGGGTTCAGGGTATTTAGGAGCTCTTTTTGCTTGTCAAAAGGTAGTTTTTTGGCTTTCTTCGTTGTATCTCGGCAACAAGACCCCTCTTTTCTGTCTTTTATGGCCCTCAGATGCCAAAATTGTCATATGGCAAGTCGCGAATTCTTAAAAATCCTCAGTTCTGCACGTTTAGGCGATGTTTCTGCGCAACAAAAATTGGCGCAGACCTATCTTACCGGTGCATTTAAGACGCCAATCCAACCATCTAATGCATTGATTTGGCTGGAAAAATCGTATTTTTCTATTACAAATCAACTACTTGAGAATCAAAGCTCAAGTAGCGCGGAGATCCTGGGCCTTTTAAGCCAGGTTGCCAATATTCCGCTCGCAGAAACATTCAATTCCCCAGCTTTTGAGTTTGGCTGGCACTCATTCTGGAAGCTAGCTGAAGCTGGAGACTCCACTTATTCGAGTCTTTCAGCTAAATGGCAATTAGTTAATTTATTAGTGAACCCGGCTAATCAAGAAATCCAAACTCAGCTGGTCGATTGGCTCAAAAAGAAAAGTTCGCCGACTTCCATTCAAAAACTTTCTTCCTTAGATTTTGTTGGCATTCAAAAGCTGGCCAAAGAATATTTGCAAGAATTGGCTAACGGTGAGTCTGCTTTTGCTTCTAACGCAAAAGAGTTACTCATCAAACTTCAACCAAAGAATGAAGCTCTTTCTTCGCTATGGAAGGTTTGGCTTGATGAGCAGAATGAAGACGCGCTGAATCAAGCTGCGGAGCTGGGCTTAACAGTTGCAAAGCTGACTCTAGGTTTACGCCTTGCTCAACTAGATGGCAAAGTAGATATAGAGGAAGGTAAATCAAATGCCTCGCTGAAGAAAGCAGCTCACTGGCTAGAGCTTGCTGCCAAAGACGGTGATCGTGATGCTTGGTTTGCGCTTGGTGAAATTTATCGCCGTCCACAATTTTCTGGATACAACGCCACAGAAAGTGATCGCTGTTTTGACCGCGCTGCAGATCTAGGCCATGCACAGGCACAACTTCGTAAAGGCGCCAATCTCTGGCGCAAACGTGAAAAGAGTGATGAAAAGGTGCGTGGCCTTCAAGCCTCTTACTGGGTATGGCAAGCACAGCAGCAAGGAGTTTCTGAAGCAAAAGAGTTACTGAGCAAAATTTTAGAAAGCTGTCCAAACCCGAAAACAAATGAATGGTTTGAATTAGCCCAATATGCTGAAAAGGCCGTTAATCATCATGCTGAGCACAAACTAGAGGAAGATTGGTTATTACTCTGTCACCGCATCATCATTGCAAATCAATTTAATTTCACTAAGGCAGAGTTATTGCTGTGTGAAGTTGGGCAACTACAGCATGAGCACTGTGTAGTGGTTGATATTCGCTGGGAACTCCCCAAGATATTACCGAGATTGATTCAGATTGAAACGATTCAGCAGCGCCGCGCCCTTTTGGCAGCTGGCAAAGCTTTTGCTGGCTCAGAAATAGATCTCGAAGGTAATCTTCGTCAAAGACGTTATCGCTTTGATCGGGTTACTGACTGGCTAAAGACGACTTTCGAAAACCAAGCCGTTGATACAGAGGCTAATTAAGCCGCAGAACCCTCTGCCTTAGCTTCATCCTCTGAAGGCTTGGGCACATAGAAGCGTGCAATAAATAACCCTAATTCATAGAGAAGAGTCATCGGCACCGCCAAAAGCAACTGAGAAAGAACATCTGGAGGGGTCACGATTGCCGAGATCACAAAGGCGCCCACAATCACGTAAGGCCGAATCTCTTTCAGCTTTGCTAAAGGCACCATACCCATGCGCACCAAAACAACTACCACTACAGGCACCTCAAAGGTAATGCCAAAAGCCAAAAAGGTATTCATAGCAAAACCAAGGTATTTATCGATGTCCGTAGACATCTCTGCACCCAATGGCGCGTTATAACTAGCCATAAAGTTAAATACGGTTGGGAATACCAAGAAATAAGCAAAAGCCATACCAAAAATAAAGAGGCTATAGCTACTCACTACCAAAGGAAGAATGAGCTTTCTTTCATGCAGATATAGACCAGGCGCAATAAAAGCCCAGAGCTGATAAATCACCACAGGTAGTGCAATCAGAAAAGCAACCAGCATGGTTACCTTCATCGGCACAAAGAAGGAACCAGTAACATCAGTCACTATCATCTTGCCGCCTGCCGGCAATGACTCAAGCAAAGGCTGCGCAAACAGATGAAAAATATCAGGCGCCCAATAAACCAAACATACGAAGACAACAATAATTGCAAGCGCTGATTTAATTACGCGATCACGTAATTCAAATAAGTGGGATAGAAATGTTTCTTGTAATCCCGAGTCTTCAGTTGAATTCTTATCAGTCATGCGTAGATATTTTTATTCTTTTGCTTTTTACTATTGTTTTTATTTGCCAGCGGTGTGATGAAAGCGCTTCATTCTGGCTGCGCCAGATTGCACACGAGTGCGAATACCTGCGGAGCGTTTAAACCAAACTGGTCTTGCAGCACGGCGAACGCCCCAGCTATTGCGGCCTTGGCGCTTGCTTTTGCGAAGGACCTCTTTTTCATCTAGTGGCGGCTTTTCGAAATTGGTCTCAAAAATATCAGCCTGGTCACTTAAGTTTGCGCCCGCCTCTTGAACAGTCGAACCAATGCTATTTTCAACTTCTTTGAGAGTGGCAGTCGTTTCTTCTCGAAACTTTTTAAACTCTTCTACTTCCATCTGGCGGTTGACCTCAGATTTGACGTCAGCCATATAGCGTTGTGCACGCCCAAACAAATTACCTGCCATGCGAGCAACTTTTGGCAAACGCTCAGGCCCAACTACGACCAAAGCAACCACAGCAATTAGCGCAAGCTTTGAAACTCCGAGATCAATCATTTAACCAGTCGTTTAAAAGCTGCATGAGTTTCTATCGCGCTTCAGAAATTTTATTTGTTTACGTCTTTTGCCTGGACATCAACAGTCTTCTCTGTTGCTGCAGAACTTTGTTGAATTTGCTCTTTAGGCTCATCAGAAGCTTTCATACCATCCTTAAAACCCTTAACAGCACCACCCAAGTCTTGACCAATGTTGCGTAATTTTTTGGTACCAAATACCAACATCACGATCACCAACACAATTAACCAATGCCAAATGCTAAATGAACCCATCTTTAATCTCCTTGGATTATTTTTTCCAGGGGCGGGGACCGCCCATCACATGCAAGTGCAAGTGATAAACCTCCTGCCCACCATCTGCACCATTATTCACCATCAATCTAAAGCCGCCATCCTTACCGGGACGGCAACCCTGTTCTTTGGCAAGACGGGGCGCTAATTCCATCATTCTACCCAGCAAAGGGGTATCTACGCTTTCTGCGGACTCCAACATGGGTATATGTTTTTTAGGAATCATCAAAAAATGGATAGGCGCTGCCGGATTAATGTCTTTAAAAACATAGATCTCCTCGTCCTCATAAACCTTCTGGGAGGGGATTAAGCCCTGGGAAATCTTGCAAAACAGGCAATTTGGATCGTGTGACATGCTTATTCCGTGGTTATTCCGCAGTTATTCCGAATTTATTCTTTGTCGGCTGCTTTTCTGGCGGCCTTCTCTTCGATGCCCGAAGTTCCCAGGCGACGATCAAGCTCGGCGATAACATCTTCTGGGCGCAAATTGAATTGAGACAGAGCAATCAGGCAGTGAAACCATAAATCAGCCATTTCACCAACTAGCAACTTTTGCTGGTCGGGAGCCAAATTAGAGTTACGCGCATCCTTAGCGGCCATGACCGCTTCAGTCGCCTCTTCGCCAATCTTTTTCAAAATGCCATCGTCACCCTTTGAAAAGAGCAAAGCGGTATAAGAAGTTTTAGGATCTGCATGACCCGCCTTAAACGCATCACGACGTTGATCGACCACGTCAGCCAAATGGGCTAAGGCCGAGTCCAGATTAGAGGGTTTGTTTGCAGAACTAGTCATAGGATCATTTTATGTCTTTTGCAAGAAGGTCTTTGTATTACTTCTTACTCTTGGACTCATCAACCCAAGCAGCTTTTGCAGAGTCCCACTGCAAAAAGAAGCAGCTATGTTCACCTGTATGGCAGGCAATGCCATCTTTTTGCTCAACCAATAGCAAAATCGTGTCGCCATCACAATCTAGGCGGATTTCTTTTACCTTTTGAGTGTGGCCAGACTCTTCACCTTTGTGCCATAACTTCTGCCTTGAGCGCGTCCAGTAGACTGCCTCGCCCAAACGCAATGTTTCCAGAAGAGCATCGCGGTTCATCCAAGCCATCATCAAGATATCTTTGCTACCGACCTCTTGGGCGATTGCCGGAACTAAACCTTGCTCATTCCACGTCACAGCATCAAGCCATGAACCAGCTTGCAGATTTTGAATGGGTGTAAAAGTGCTTTGAGAATTGCTCATACCTAAACTTTACAGGCAATGGTTCAAACTTAGTAAAAAGTCTGAATTCGGTTTAAATCCGAACTGGGATTCCTTGGGCGGCCATATATTCCTTGGCCTGGCCAACGGTGTACTCACCATAATGAAAGATGCTGGCAGCTAAGACTGCATCTGCATGGCCTTTGGTAATGCCATCTACCAAATGCTGCAAATTACCAACTCCGCCAGAAGCAATAACCGGCACTGAAACCGCATCACTTACTGCTGCAGTAAGAGCCAAATCAAAACCATCTTTGCTACCGTCACGATTCATGCTGGTTAGCAAAATCTCACCAGCGCCACGCTTAGCAACCTCCTTGGCCCACTCCACTACATCCATGCCAGTAGCTGTTCTGCCGCCGTGGGTAAATACTTCCCAATTACCTGCTTCTGTTTGCTTGGCGTCAATCGCCACCACAATGCATTGAGAGCCGTAATACGCAGCCGCATCAGAAACCAAATCTGGATTAGCAACTGCAGAGGAATTCATGCTGACTTTATCTGCGCCAGCGTTGAGTAAGCGTCGCACATCAGCAACCGCACGCACGCCGCCGCCAACAGTCAGCGGAATAAATACCTGTGATGCCACATCCTCAATGATGTGCAGAATCAGATCGCGCCCATCAGATGTTGCGGTAATGTCCAAGAAGGTCAGTTCGTCTGCGCCTTGCGTGTTGTATCTTTTTGCAATTTCGACAGGGTCACCTGCATCGCGCAGACCAACAAAGTTCACACCTTTAACTACACGCCCCGCAGTGACATCGAGGCAAGGAATAATGCGCTTGGTTAACACTAGATAATTTTCTTTTTATATTTGAGTGTTAACTCATCAGCATATTTTTGTGCGGCAGCGAGATCGAGATCACCAGCATAAATAGAGCGGCCAGCAATCACACCCATCACACCCTCTTCCTCTGCCTTGCAGAGTGCATCGATATCTTGATTATTCGATAAGCCGCCACTAGCGATTACCGGAATGCGTATAGCTTGGGCCAACTTCACAGTGGCATCAATGTTCACACCTTTGAGCATGCCATCGCGCCCAATATCAGTGTAGATAATGGCTTCTACACCCCAGTCTTCAAATTTCTTAGCAAGGTCAATTACTTCATGACCGGTGATTTTGCTCCAACCATCCGTAGCTACTTTGCCATCACGAGCATCAAGACCCACCATGACATGCCCAGGGAATGCCGTGCAAGCATCTTGCACAAAACCAGGATTCTTCACTGCTGCAGTACCAATAATGACAGTACTGATGCCGTCATCTAACAAACGTTCTATCGTCTCAAGATCACGAATACCGCCACCCAACTGCACAGGGATCTCATTACCTACGGCCTTGAGAATAGATTTAATGGCAGACTCATTTTTTAACTTGCCAGCAAATGCGCCATTGAGATCTACCAAGTGCAAGCGACGCGCACCTTTGCTAATCCAATGCGCCGCCATCGCGCTAGGGTCTTCAGAAAAAACCGTAGCCTTATCCATATCACCTTGTTCAAGTCGAACACAGTGGCCGTCTTTTAGATCAATTGCGGGAATGAGCAGCATAGCAAAGAGTAATAAATATTAAGGTTGCCAAGAAACAAAATTTTGATAAAGCTTTAATCCGTATTCTGCACTTTTTTCTGGATGAAATTGAGTTGCAAAAATATTATCTCGCGCCACTGCAGAAGTAAACCAATCGCCATATTCAGTAGAACCAGCAATATCTTCATTGCGCTGCGGCACAACATAGTAGCTATGCACAAAATAAAAACTAGTCAAATCCGGGATACCAGACCAAAGGGGGTGCTTTTGATCCTGACGGACCTGATTCCACCCCATATGCGGTACTTTAAAAGCAGATCCATCCGGCTGCTTCTTGCCAGCCAAATCAAAACGGCGCACTTCACCAGGAATCAAGCCCAAGCACGGTGTCCATTGCTCAGTGGCACGAACCTCTGCACTTCTATCAAATAGCATTTGCTCGCCAACGCAAACGCCCAAGAGCGGCTTGCTTTTAGCTGCCTCTAACAAGGCCTCTAATAAACCGGACTCTTGTAGGTGCTTCATGCAATCTGGCATAGCGCCCTGACCTGGCAAAACCACACGATCAGCGGCGCGAATTTCTTCAGGCTGATGTGCAATCAGGACATTGTCATTAGGTGCAACATGATGAAATGCTTGATACACGGAACGGAGATTGCCCATTCCATAATCAACGATCGCAATGGTTTGCGCCAAAATTGAGCCTATCTTTGCTGTTATCTAACTGGCAACTAGATGATCTAGATTAGAGGCTGCCTTTGGTTGAAGGAATAGAGCCGGATGCACGTGGATCTACCGCCAAGGCCATACGCAATGCGCGACCAAAAGCCTTGAACACTGTTTCAATCTGATGATGCGCGTTGATGCCACGCAAGTTATCGATGTGCAAAGTCACTCCAGCATGGTTCACAAAACCACGGAAGAACTCAATGCTGAGATCAACATCAAAATCACCCACGCGAGCACGAGTAAATGGAACATTGAATTCCAAACCAGGGCGCCCAGAGAAATCGATGACAACACGAGATAAAGTCTCATCCAAAGGCACATAAGAGTGGCCATAACGGGTAATACCAGCTTTATCGCCTACCGCTTTAGCAAAGGCTTGGCCCAAGGTAATTCCCACATCTTCAACAGTGTGGTGATCATCAATATGGGTATCGCCATTAGCAACCACTTTGAGGTCAATCATGCCGTGACGGGCAATTTGATCCAACATATGGTCGAGGAAAGGAACTCCGGAGGCTAGCTCAGCCTTACCGGAACCATCTAAATTGATGGAAATCTGAATTTTGGTTTCCGAAGTGTTTCGGGTAACGTCGGCTTGCCGCATGCTTCATTGCGCCGCGAGGCGAAGTGTTGATTGAAGCCTCATAATATCATTCCTAGAGAAGATATAAATATCGATATTGCAGCACTTTCATCCCGATTTTTGACCTGAGAACCCTCATGAGCCGTTTTTGGAGCCCTGTTGTTAAAACCTTAACCCCTTACGTTCCAGGGGAGCAACCGCAAATGCAGCGGCTGGTCAAACTCAACACCAATGAAAGCCCTTATGGCCCATCGCCCAAGGCGCTAGCTGCCATTGAAAGTCAAAATACTGCGGATTTACGCCTTTATCCTGATCCAGAAGGTACAGCCCTCAAACAAGCCATCGCCAAATTGCATGGCCTAGACCCAAAACAAGTTTTTTTAGGCAATGGTTCGGATGAAGTTTTAGCGCATGTCTTTGCTGGGCTTCTCAAACAAAGTAAGCCAGTCCACTTTCCGGATATTACTTATAGCTTCTATCCGGTCTACTGCAAGCTTTTTGGGATTGAATACCAAACGATTTCCCTGGGTGAAAATTTTGAGATCAATACTGCCGACTTCAAAAAGCCCAACGGTGGAATTATTTTCCCCAACCCAAATGCCCCAACCGGCAGATCTATTCCCCGCTCTGAAATCGAATCTTTGTTATCTCGGAATAAAGACTCCGTAGTAGTTATCGATGAAGCCTACGTTGATTACGGCACTGAATCCTGCATTCCATTATTGCGCGGCAATGCCTGTCCAGAAAATCTTCTAGTTGTTCATACGCTTTCTAAATCACGCGCCTTGGCTGGCTTGCGCGTTGGCTTTGCTGTTGGACATCCCGACTTAATTGAGGGCTTAGAACGAGTAAAAAATAGTTTTAACTCCTACCCACTAGGGCGCCTTGCTCAAGCCGGAGCTATTGCAGCTATTGAGGATCAGGCGCATCTTGAAGAAACCTCAGCCAAGGTCATTCAAACCCGCACTAAGTTAGTTGAGCAGCTCAAAGCTTTAGGATTTGAAACGTTGCCTTCAACTGCTAACTTTATTTTTACCCGTCACCCACAGCATGCTGGAGCCGAGCTCTATCAGGCCTTGCGTGATCGTGGCATCATCGTTCGTCACTTTAAATCTGCACGCATAGAAGAATTCTTGCGCATTACGATCGGCACAGATGAACAAAGCAACGAACTCGTCGCCGCTTTAAAAGAAATTCTGAATTAAAAGATTAAATTAGTAAGCGCAGGTTTATTGCGTGCTTACTTTTTGAGACGCATCTCGGCCGCACGAGCATGAGCTTGCAAGCCTTCACCATGAGCTAAGGTACTTGCAACCTCACCTAAAGTTTGCGCACCAGCTTCACTCACTTCAATCATGCTCGAGCGCTTGATGAAGTCATAAACACCTAATGGTGAAGAGAATCGTGCAGTGCGTGCTGTTGGCAAGACGTGGTTAGGTCCGGCACAGTAATCACCTAATGATTCACTGGTGTAGTTACCCATAAAGATAGCGCCTGCATGACGAATTTGATCTGCCCACTTGCGTGGATCGGCAGCACAAATCTCCAAATGCTCAGCTGCAATGGCATTAGCAATCTCACAAGCTTCTGCCATATCTTTAACTTGAATCAATAGGGCGCGATTTTTTAGTGAAGCTTCAATTACTTTTGCTCTTGGCATTTCTGGCAAAAGCTTATTAATACTTGCTTGCACTTGCTCAATATATGCAACGTCTGGACACAGCAAGATTGATTGCGCTTGCTCATCATGCTCAGCCTGTGAAAACAAATCCATGGCAACCCAATCAGGGTTAGTAGATCCGTCGCAGAGGACTAAGATCTCTGAGGGGCCGGCGATCATATCGATACCGACAATGCCAAATACTCGGCGCTTAGCTGCTGCTACATAAGCATTACCAGGTCCAACAATTTTGTCGACCGAAGGAATAGTTTTTGTTCCATAAGCCAAAGCACCCACTGCCTGAGCACCGCCGATCGTAAAGACGCGATCAACACCCGCAAGGTATGCTGCTGCCAAGACCAATGGATTACGCGCTCCATCTGGAGTAGGCACCACCATAATGACTTCACCAACACCTGCCACTTTTGCGGGGATGGCATTCATCAATACAGAGGATGGGTAAGCTGCTTTACCACCTGGCACATAAATACCAACACGATCTAGGGGCGTTACTTTTTGACCGAGGCGCGTGCCATCTTTCTCTTCGTATTCCCAAGAATGACAACCCGCTTCAATCTTTTGCTTCTCGTGATATGCGCGAACTCTTTGCGCAGCAACATCTAGGGCGCTTTTTTGCTCAGCAGATAAAGAGAGGTAGGCTTGTTCTAAATCCTTGCGCGGAATTTCTAATTCGGAAACGCTTGCAACATTCAAACGATCGAATTGTTTTGTAAAACCAAGAACCGCTTCATCGCCCTTATCTTTGACTGCCGCCAAGATCTTGACGACTGCAGAATCTATAGCCTCGTCATCAGCGCTAGGCAAAGAAAGGCTCGACAGCAGAATTTCTCTGAAGCCTGCATCTTGGCTATTAAGGCGTTTGACGTTGATATTTGAAGACATGGATGAGACTTCTGGTTGGCCGCTGATTACTTCAGCAACTCAAAAATAGGCTGCAGTTGAGCACGCTTACGCTTATACGAAGCTTGATTTACTACCAAACGAGCACTGATATCAGCGATTGGCTCAACCTCAATCAAACCATTTGCTTTTAGGGTGTTGCCAGTAGAAACCAAATCTACGATAGCGTCAGCCAGCCCTACCAATGGAGCAAGCTCCATTGAGCCGTACAGATGAATCGTGTCTATATGGACACCTTTATTGGCAAAGTGTTCCCGCGCGCAATTGACATACTTCGTTGCCACTTTTAAACGAGAACCTTGCTTCACTACGCCGGCGTAATCAAAACCCTCACGTACAGCAACAGACATGCGGCACTTGGCAATACCTAAGTCATAAGGCACATACAAACCATCGGTGCCTTTTTCCATCAATACGTCTAAACCAGCAACGCCAAAATCAGCACCACCAAATTGCACATATGTTGGAACGTCGGACGCGCGGACAATAATTAAGCGAACATCTGGATTGGTTGTTTCAATAATCAGTTTGCGAGACTTCTCAGGATCTTCCAGCGGCACAATGCCGACCTTGGACAAGATCTCAGCGGTTTCCTCGAAGATGCGGCCCTTGGAGAGAGCTAAAGTCAATTTCATGGACTAATTATCCATCAGCCTTACTTGACGCGCTCAATCTTGGCACCCAAGAGGGTTAACTTCTGCTCCATACGGTCATAGCCACGATCTAAGTGGTAAATCCGGTCCACCTGGGTTTCACCCTGAGCTGCCAGTCCAGCGATTACCAAGCTAGCAGAAGCACGTAGGTCGGTGGCCATCACGATTGCGCCGGAGAGCTTTTCCACTCCCTGAGCAATTGCGGTATTTCCTTCAATAGCAATGTCTGCACCCAAACGATTGAGCTCTTGCACATGCATAAAGCGGTTTTCAAAAATCGTTTCGGTAATCATTGAGCTGCCAGCTGCGATGGCATTCACTGCCATCAGCTGTGCCTGCATATCTGTCGGAAAGGCTGGGTACTCCGAGGTGCGGAAATTTACCGCTTTAGGGCGACCCTGCATCGATGCCTTAATCCAATCTGGACCAACCTCCATCTGCAGACCAGCTTCTTTTAATTTCACGATCACTGCATCTAAAGTATCTGGACGGCAGTGTTTGACGGTAATCTCGCCACCAGTTGCAGCTACTGCACACAGGAATGTTCCAGCCTCAATACGATCTGGAATCACTGAATGCTCTGCACCATGTAATTTTTCAACGCCTTCAATAATCAGACGATCGCTGCCAATGCCAGAAATCTTAGCGCCCATCTTCACTAGCAATTCAGCTAGGTCGCCAACCTCAGGTTCGCGTGCAGCATTCTCTAACACTGTTGTTCCTGATGCCAAAGTAGCTGCCATCAATAAATTTTCAGTGCCAGTCACGGTAATCATGTCCGTCAAGATCGAGGCGCCTTTTAAACGATCGGATTGAGGCTTCGTTTCAGCTTGAATGTAACCGCTCTTGATTTTGATGCTGGCACCCATTGCCTTCAGGCCCTTGATGTGCTGATCCACTGGACGAGCACCAATAGCGCAACCACCCGGCAATGACACCTTGGCACTATGCATTCTGGCCAAGAGTGGGCCAAGCACCAAAATGGAAGCGCGCATAGTCTTGACCATCTCATAGGTAGCCTCGGAGCTTTTGATGACTGCTGCATTCAGCACCATATGACTGTGATCGCTCGCATCTGGAAAATCTACTGTGACGCCAATTTCTTGCAAAAGCTTAAGCATGGTACGCACATCCTGCAAGTCAGGAACATTGCGCAAAACAACTGGTTGATCGGTTAATAGACAAGCACACAGAATTGGCAACGCGGCATTTTTAGCGCCAGCAATTACTACCTCACCTTTAAGAGGAGTTCCGCCAACCATTCGTAATTTATCCATGAAACGATTCCAGTGAAAACTTAGTAATTAATATCTAATGAAGCTATTTTTATGCCGCTGAATTCTGAGCAAATTCTTCGGGTGTAAAAGCCTTAATTGATAAAGCATGTACTTCTGCTTTCATGCGATCGCCCATGGCACCATAAACCAATTGATGACGCTGCACCAAGCGCTTGCCCTCAAACTCAGGACTCACAATAGTTGCAAAAAAATGCTGTCCATCGCCCTCAACCTGTATATGAGTACATTGAATACCTTGCTTGATATAGCCTTCAATCTGTTCGGGGGTGGGTAGCATTTTTTCTCCTAATGAACCAGGGTATTAACAATTAGTAACGGAGCTTATAGCCCTTTTGTAGCAAGCGCAATGCAATGGCTGACACCACTACAAAGAAACTAAACACGATCGCCAAACTACTCCAAGGGGAGTTATCAGAAATCCCAAAAAATCCGTAGCGGAACCCGTCAATCATGTAAAAGAAGGGGTTGAAATGTGAGACCACTTGCCACGCCGGCGGTAAAGAATGAATGGAATAGAAAACACCAGACAACATCGTCGCTGGCATGATGATGAAATTCTGAAAAGCAGCCAACTGATCGTACTTATCAGCCCAGATGCCAGCAATTAAGCCAAGGCTTCCCAAAATCGCCGCACCTAAAAATGCAAATACCAAAATCCACAGCGGATATTCCAGTGCAGGGAATGCAAACCAAGAAGTAATTAAAAGTACACCCAGACCAACGACGATACCCCTGAAGACTGCGGCCAGAATATAGGCTGCATAGAACTCAAAATGGCTCAAAGGTGCCAGCAAAACAAACACTAGATTACCCGTGACTTTAGACTGAATTAAAGATGAAGATGTATTTGCAAAAGCATTCTGCAGAACGCTCATCATGACCAGACCAGGAATCAAAAAGGCTGTGTAACTGAGGCGGCCATAAATTTCCTTACCTTCAAGCACATGCCCAAAGATCATCAGGTACAGAACGGCCGTAAGAACTGGTGCAGCTATTGTCTGAAAAGCAACTTTATAAAAGCGCTTTACTTCTTTAAACAATAAGGTCGGGAAACCGCTGCCGTATTCCAAAGCCGGTCTATTTGGGCCATGCTTCATAAAGCGCCTCCGGACATAATATTGACAAAGACCTCTTCTAAATCGGTTTTACCTTCACCATCTTTCTTGACGGAGCCATAACGACTTAATAAATTCGCGGTGGTGTCTAAAGCCACAATCTTGCCTTGCTTGAGCATGGCAATACGCTGGCACAGGGCTTCTGCCTCTTCCAAATAATGAGTGGTCAAAACAATCGTATGACCATCTTGATTTAGTCTGCTAATAAATTGCCAAAGTGATTGACGCAACTCGACATCGACACCAGCAGTAGGCTCATCCAAGATAATGACTGGGGGTCTATGCACTAACGCTTGGGCCACGAGCACCCTACGCTTCATCCCACCAGACAAAGAACGCATATTGCTGTCGGCCTTAGAGGTGAGATCGAGATTGGCCATAATCTCGTCAATCCATGCATCGTTATTGCGTATCCCAAAGTAGCCCGACTGAAAACGCAAAGTTTCTCGAACAGTAAAGAAGGGATCAAAGACCAACTCTTGAGGAACAACGCCCAGCATACGGCGTGCCTCACGAAAACCTTTTTGAACATCAGCACCCATAATGGCTGCATGACCGTGGCTAGGTCTTACTAAGCCAGCCAGAATAGATATTAAAGTGGTCTTGCCGGCGCCATTGGGGCCCAATAAACCAAAAAACTCTCCAGGCTCAATAGCCAGAGAAACATCATCTAAAGCTTGAAGCGCCCCATACTGCTTGGATATGTTTTGAATAGATATCGCTGGATGCATTGCCATTACAAACCTAGCAATGCAGCAACACCATAAACACCAGCCAAAACTTTTAGCTTCGCTGGCGCATGCTCTATCGAAATCGACTTACCTTCAGACAGGAGCTTTTTTTGCCATGCCAATAAAACAGTTAATACAGTGGAGTCAAAGTCTTTTAACGCAGAGCAATCGATCAATTGCAAACTAGGGCTATTTAACAAGCCCTCTTTTTGTAACTGCAAGGCATTTTCTTGCGTAACGTTTTTCGGTAAAAGAAAAGGCATGGTGTCTTGATTCAACAATTAATTACTTGGCTTAGCGGTAGCTAATTGTTTATTACGGTCTTGCAAGAACTTCACCAAACCCTCAATGCCGCTTTGACTGATTTGATTTGAAAACTGGTTGCGGTAGGCCTCAACCAACCAAACGCCCATGATGTTCATGTCATAAACCTTCCAGCCATTAGCTGTTTTCTCAAGGCGATAGTCCAAAGGCACTGGGTCACCACGGCCAAGTACAACAGTTTTTACAACCACCTCTTTGTCATCTGGCGCCGCGCGCAAAGCTTTAAATTGCACAGTCTGATCACGCAACTGGCTCAAAGCGCCCGAATAAGTGCGAATGAGTAGATTCTTAAACTCGGAAGTAAGCTGGGCTTGCTGCTCAGACGTCGCCTTTTTCCAATTAGGCCCCATCGCCATTTCTGTTGTACGACGCATATCGGTATAAGGAACAATTTTCTTTTCTACCAGGTCCACAATCTTTGGAATATTGCCCTTCTGAATATCTGGATCAGCCTTAACACTTGCCATGACATCTGTAACAACCATCTTGATGAGTGCATCTGGAGGCGTTGATTGATCAGGTGTTTGAGCAAAAACAGTGCCGACTACAAACAGCAGGCCTGCAAAAATAAAGCTGCCGATTTTTTTAAAACTTTTCATATTTCCCGCCCACTATCTTTATCTATATTTAGACTCATTTTAGTCACTTCAAATTGCACTGATGAACTGCTTATTGATATGGATTCTCGTAAACCGGCATAAGAGGCTCTTCATCATCGCGACCCTCATTAATTTGATATGCCCGTCTTTGAATATAAGCGTCGCGCATAAAGCTGTACTTATCAATTGCAGCGCCATCCAATAAATCACCGGCTTCATAGTAAGTATTACGCGCATTTACTACACGCAAACCGGTAATGCTATTTCTTAAGCCAATATCCTTAACGTAACTGAAGAGATAGTCTGACTCTAAATCGGCCACAGTACCAAAGGTATCGCGCAAATTGCTTGGCCCAAAGAAAGGCAAAACAACATATGGGCCAGAAGGGACGCCCCAAACACCTAAAGTTTGACCCCAGTCTTCTTTATGTTTTTCTAAGCCGCCAGGCGTTGCCAGATCCAATAATCCACCCAAGCCCATGGTTGTATTTACTACTACCCGCATGAAATCGTTAAATGCATAGCCGGGCTTGCCTTGTAGCAAGTTAAAGAGTGCAGTGTAGATATCGTTGTAGTTGCTAAAGAAGTTATAAATTCCATCACGCACAAACTCAGGCAACACAAAGCGATACCCTGCAACTACCGGCTTTAGAAGATAAGCGTCTAAGCCTTCATTAAACTCAAATACAGATCGATTAAATGGCTCCCAAGGATCTTGAGGGGAGCGCTCAGCGCCAGCAGGAATTGAGGCGCAGCCAACCATGGCTGCAGTCAAGCAAAGCAATGCTGCTGTCCTGAGTTTTCGCAAAAGCGACAACATTATTTTGCTACGCCCTTGTCTTGGCCGCTATCTGCCGCTTTGTTATAGAGAAACTGACTAATGAGGTTTTCTAAAACAATAGCTGACTGAGTCTGAGAAATCTTCTCGCCATTAGCCAACATATCATCCGAGCCTCCTGCTTCAAGCCCGATATATTGCTCACCCAATAAACCAGAAGTCAAAATCTTTGCGGAAGAATCTTTTGGAAACTTAAAAGAATCTTCAATCGTCATGACTACTGTTGCCTGATAAGTCTTGTCATCAAGAGAGATGTTGGCAATTCTGCCAACAACTACACCAGCACTTTTAACCGGTGCACGAGGCTTTAAGCCGCCAATATTATCAAAGCGCGCGGAAATTTTGTATGTTGGAGCGAATGAGACTGCATTCATATTGCCCACTTTTAACGCGAGAAATAGTGCTGCCAATAAACCTATGGCAACAAATATACCTACCCAAACATCAATTGCACTTTTTCTCATAAGAGCCCCAGTTTATTCTTTCTAATTTGAGAACATCATCGCGGTCAGCAAGAAATCCAACGCCAGGACCGATAAAGAAGAGATGACCACCGTACGGGTAGTCGCTTGCGAAACGCCTTCAGGCGTAGGCTTAGATTCATAACCTTGATAGAGGGCAATAAAAGTTACTGCCACACCAAACACCATGCTTTTAATTAGGCCGTTACCAATATCCGAAAATAGGTCTACGCCACCCTGCATTTGCGACCAGAAAGCACCTGAATCCACTCCAATGAGTGGAACACCAACCAAATAGCCACCTAGAACACCCACGGCCGTGAAAATCGTTGCCAGAATTGGCATGGAAATAATGCCTGCCCAGAGTCGTGGCGCGATCACGCGGCCCAAAGGATCAACCGCCATCATCTCCATAGCAGTTAATTGCTCGCCAGCCTTCATCAATCCAATTTCTGCGGTCAATGAAGTGCCGGCTCTACCAGCAAACAATAAAGCGGTAATCACAGGGCCTAACTCACGAGTTAAAGACAATGCGACCAACAAGCCAAGCGCTTGCTCTGAACCATAACGATTTAAGGTGTAGTAACCCTGCAAACCTAATACGAAACCTACGAATAATCCTGAGACCGCAATGATGATGAACGAATGGTTGCCAACAAATAAAATTTGATCAATCACTAAACGTGGTCTCTTAAGCAAGAATCCTGAGCGCATAATTACAGCTACAAACATGCGGGCAGCTAATCCAAGACTACTTAAGTTACGACGAACAAAAAATCCAAGATCGCCAAAGAGATTTAATAGCGCAGTCATAGAGACCTCATTCCAAAATCTTCTTCCAAGGCTTTACCTGGGTAGTGGAAAGGCACTGGACCATCTGGTGCGGCATCTAAAAACTGTCTAACAAAAGGATCTGTTGAGCGACTTAACTCTTCAGGCGTGCCTTCTGCGCCAATGCGGCCATTAGCAATAAAGTACACATAATCTGCAATCGCAAAAGTCTCTTCAACATCATGAGTAACCAATAAACTCGTGGCTCCCAGGGCATTATTCAGATCACGAATCAGGCGTGCAGTAATACCAAGCGAAATAGGATCAAGGCCAGCAAATGGCTCGTCATACATGATGAGTGGTGGATCTAAAGCAATCGCTCTTGCAAGCGCAACGCGTCGCGCCATACCACCAGAAATTTGTGAGGGCATTAAATCACGTGCGCCACGTAAGCCTACCGCATTGAGTTTCATCAACACTAATGAATGCAAGAGCTCTTCACTTAAGTCGGTATGCTCGCGCAGAGGAAAGGCAACGTTTTCAAAAACACTAAGGTCGGTGAACAAAGCGCCAAACTGAAATAGCATGCCCATACGTCGACGAGCTGCCATCAACTCAGCGCCGCTCATCTTGCCAATATCTTGGCCTTCAAAAAGAACTTGGCCCGATTGAGCTGTATATTGACCGCCAATCAGGCGAAGAATGGTGGTCTTGCCACAACCAGAGCCACCCATAACAGCAACCACTTGACCGCGTCGAAACTCCATATTGAGTCCCGACAAAATTTGCCGCTCACCTGGAGCATAGGAAAAGTTGACGTCTTTGATGGAGACGACAACTTCGCCTGCAGCTTGCTTGCTTACATCCAAGGAGTTTGGCTGACCACTGTTCATATCCTCAATATTATCGAGGTAAAACAGAAGACCCCATTAAATACTCATCAACTGAACGGGCGCATTGACGGCCTTCACGAATCGCCCAAACTACGAGAGACTGTCCGCGACGCATATCGCCAGCAGCAAATACCTTAGGAACGTTCGTTTGATAGGCATTTTGACCATCCACAGTAGCTTTAGCGTTGCCACGGGCATCTTTTTCAACGCCAAAAGCATTTAGCACCTGTTGAACTGGAGACACGAAGCCCATCGCTAAAAGTACTAAATCTGCCTTGATCTCAAATTCAGAGTTTGGCACCTCTGACATCTTGCCGTCTTTCCACTCCAAACGTACGCCGATCAACTTCTCTACTTTGCCGTTTTTACCTTCAAAACGTTTCGTTCCAACAGACCAGTCACGATCACAGCCTTCTTCGTGGGATGAGGATGTGCGCAACTTTGTTGGCCAATATGGCCATACTAATGGCTTGTTTTCCTCTTCTGGAGGCTGCGGGAGCAATTCAAACTGAGTAATCTTAGTAGCGCCGTGGCGGTTTGAAGTTCCTACACAATCAGAACCAGTATCACCGCCGCCGATAACTACAACATGCTTGTCAGTTGCACGAATTTCGTTTTTGAAATCTCCTGCATTTTCTTTGTTCTGTGGAATCAAAAATTCCAACGCATAGTGCACGCCAGCTAACTCACGACCTGGGACTGGCAAATCACGTGGCTGCTCTGCGCCACCAGTGATCACTACAGCATCAAAATCTTTCATCAACTGCTCAGGAGAAACTGTTTTGTTGGAGTAATTTTTTACTTCAGCACCAATCGCTTCTTTACCAACAAACACACCGGTTTCAAACTTCACGCCTTCAGCTTGCATCTGCTCTACGCGACGGTCAATCAACCACTTTTCCATTTTGAAATCAGGAATACCGTAACGCAGCAAGCCACCAACGCGATCATTCTTCTCAAATACAGTCACATCATGACCAACACGAGCCAATTGCTGTGCAGCCGCCATACCCGCAGGACCGCCGCCAACTACCGCTACTTTTTTACCTGTCTTGGTCTTGGATGGCTGAGGCTTAACCCAACCACTTTCCCAGCCCTTATCAATGATGGCGTGCTCAATAGATTTGATGCCAACTGCAGTGCTATTAATACCTAAAGTACATGCGGCTTCGCAAGGAGCTGGGCAAATACGGCCGGTAAATTCAGGGAAGTTATTGGTTGATTGCAAAACGTCTAATGCATTCTTCCAATCACTATGGAATACCAAATCATTAAAGTCAGGAATGATGTTGTTCACTGGGCAACCGTTATTACAAAACGGGATACCGCAATCCATACAACGCGCGCCCTGAACTTTAGCTTCTTCGTCAGTTAAAGCAGCAACAAATTCTTTGTAGTGATGGAGACGTTTAACCGGCGCTTCGTACTTTTCATCAACGCGCTCAAACTCCATAAATCCAGTGACCTTACCCATATCGAATCCTCAGTATCTTTTCTTAATGTCTATCTATTTGATTAAGCAGCAACGGTTTTGTTCTGAGCCTTTTCCCACAACTCACCGAGAGCACGTTTGTACTCAGTTGGGAGAACCTTCACAAAACGTCCACGGGCATTTTCCCAGTCAGCTAAAAGTGCTTTTGCGCGCTCAGAGCCAGTGTGGCGGAAATGACGCTCAATCAAGCCCTTCAAGATTTGCTCGTCTGTTAAACGCTCGCCACCATCTTTAACGTCGACAGGGGCATGCCACTCAGACTTCGGCATCTTGGCAATCTGCTCAGCAGAAGGCAGGACTTTTTCCAAAGTCGCCATGCTGGTGTTGCAACGCTTATTGAACAGACCATCTTCGTCGTAAACATAAGCAATACCGCCGCTCATACCTGCAGCAAAGTTACGGCCTGTTGCGCCCAATACAACTACTGTGCCACCAGTCATGTACTCACAACCATGGTCGCCAGTACCTTCAACAACTGTTGTCGCACCAGAGTTACGCACCGCGAAACGTTCACCTGCTACACCGTTAAAGAATGCCTCACCAGCAATTGCGCCGTAGAGCACGGTATTACCAACAATGATGTTCTTCGCGGTATCGCCACGGAACTCATGTGGAGCACGAACAATCACGCGACCACCTGACAAACCTTTACCAACGTAGTCATTGCCATCACCAACCAAATCTAAGGTAATACCGCGGGCCAAGAAGGCTGCAAAGCTTTGACCAGCCGTGCCATTCAACTGAATATGAATAGTGTCATCTGGCAAGCCTGCATGACCATAACGCTGAGCTACTTCACCTGAGAGCATTGCGCCAACTGTACGGTTCACGTTCTTAACAGGAACAATGAAAGATACCTTCTCACCACGCTCTAAGGCAGGCTCGCTCTTCTCAATCAAAATATTGTCGAGTGCGCTAGCCAAGCCATGATCTTGCGTCAACACTTGATAACGTGGAACTTCAGCAGCAACCTGTGGTTCAGCAAAAATCTTGCTGAAATCCAAGCCATGTACTTTCCAGTTCTCAATACCTTTGCGGGTATCTAACAAATCAACGCGACCAATTAAGTCATCAAACTTACGAATACCCAATTGCGCCATGATCTCGCGAGCCTCTTCAGCAATGAAGAAGAAGAAGTTCACAACGTGCTCTGGCTTGCCTGAGAATTTCTTACGCAATTCTGGATCTTGTGTAGCAACACCAACTGGGCAGGTATTTAAATGACACTTACGCATCATGATGCAACCCTCAACAACCAATGGAGCTGTCGCGAAACCAAATTCATCTGCGCCTAACAAAGCACCAATCACTACGTCGCGACCAGTCTTCATTTGGCCGTCAGCTTGAACACGAATACGACTACGCAAGCCATTGAGAACCAATGTCTGCTGTGTTTCAGCCAGGCCGAGTTCCCATGGGGAACCAGCATGCTTGATTGAAGACAGTGGGGATGCGCCAGTACCGCCATCATGGCCAGCGATCACAACGTGGTCTGCTTTAGCTTTCGCAACACCAGCTGCAACAGTTCCAACGCCTACCTCAGATACCAACTTCACAGAAACGTCGGCTTTTGGATTAACGTTCTTCAAGTCATGAATCAACTGAGCAATATCTTCAATTGAGTAAATGTCATGGTGTGGAGGAGGGGAAATCAAACCAACACCTGGCACTGAAAAACGCAACTTACCGATGTAGTCAGAAACCTTACCGCCCGGCAATTGACCGCCTTCACCAGGCTTAGCGCCTTGTGCCATCTTGATTTGAATCTGATCAGCAGAACGCAAATATTCTGTAGTTACGCCAAAACGACCAGAAGCAACTTGCTTGATCTTGGAGCGCAAGGAGTCACCATCTTGCAATGGGATATTCGCTTCGACAACATCGCTACCCAAGATGCTTGCTAAAGACTCACCCTTCTTAATTGGAATGCCTTTGAGTTCATTCACGTAACGGTTTGGATCTTCGCCACCCTCACCAGTATTGGACTTACCGCCAATACGGTTCATAGCAATTGCCAAAGTAGCGTGTGCTTCTGTAGAGATCGAACCCAAAGACATCGCACCCGTTGCAAAACGTTTAACGATTTCTTTCGCAGACTCTACTTCGTCCAACGGAATCGCTTTTGCTGGATCAATCTTGAATTCAAACAAACCGCGCAAAGTCATTTGACGCTTAGTTTGATCATTGATGATGTTGGCGTACTCTTTATAAGTCTGATAGCCTTTCTCAGCGCCGATACGGGTGGAATGCTGCAACTTCGCAATCGTGTCAGGAGTCCACATATGGTTCTCGCCACGAATGCGGAAAGCGTACTCACCACCAGCATCAAGCATATTGGTTAGAACCGGGTCATTACCAAATGCAGATGAATGCATGCGTAATGCTTCTTCAGCCACTTCAAATACGCCGATACCGCCAACGTTTGATGGAGTGCCCTTGAAGTATTGATCAATGATGTCGTGATTTAAACCAATGGCTTCAAAAATCTGGGAGCCTGTATAAGACATGTAAGTTGAGATGCCCATTTTGGACATCACTTTTTGCAAGCCCTTACCAATCGCTTTCACAAAATTCTTCACTGCTTTTTCTGCAGATAAATCACCGGATAAGCCTTTGGCCATTTCTGCCAAAGTTTCCATTGCGAGGTATGGATGAACTGCTTCTGCGCCATAACCAGCCAAGAGCGCAAAGTGATGGGTCTCACGCGCGCTACCTGTTTCTACTACTAAGCCAACGCTAGTACGCAAACCTTTTTGCACTAAATGTTGATGAATGGCAGAAGTAGCCAATAAAGCAGGAATTGCTACGTGCTTTTCATCAACCTGACGATCGCTCACGATCAAAATGTTGTAACCAGAGCGCACTGCATCCGCTGCTTCTGCACACAAAGAAGCTAAGCGCGCTTCAATGCCAGCCTTACCCCATGAAGCTGGATAGCAAATATCCAATTCATAAGAGCGGAACTTGCCATTGGTGTAATGGCCAATATGACGAATCTTAGTGATGTCATCAAAATCCAAAATTGGCTGGCTTACTTCCAAGCGCATTGGTGGATTGATATTGTTGGTATCTAACAAGTTCGGCTTAGGGCCAATGAAAGAAACCAAAGACATCACCATGTTCTCGCGAATTGGATCAATCGGAGGATTGGTAACTTGTGCAAACAACTGTTTGAAGTAGTTATAGAGTGGCTTGTTCTTATTAGAGAGAACCGCTAATGGGCTGTCATTGCCCATTGAACCAATAGCTTCTTCACCATTCATGGCCATTGGAGCCATCAGGAACTTAATATCTTCCTGGGTGTAGCCAAATGCTTGTTGGCGATCTAATAATTTTGCCGCTGGACGAATCGTGGTTTTCTCATCAACTAAGTCCACCTTGCTGGCATCAACTTCGTCCAACTTCACACGAACTGCATCGATCCAACTCTTATATGGCTTGGCTTTAGAAACGGCATTCTTCAATTCAACATCATCAATGATGCGACCTTGCTCCATGTCGATCATGAACATCTTGCCTGGTTGTAAGCGCCATTTTTGTACGATCTTGCTCTCAGGAATCGGCAATACACCAGCCTCAGAGCCCATGATGACAAGGTCATCATCAGTAACGTAATAACGTGCTGGACGCAAACCATTGCGATCCAAAGTTGCGCCAATTTGACGACCATCGGTAAATGCCATTGCTGCAGGACCGTCCCATGGCTCCATCATTGCTGCGTGGTATTCATAGAATGCGCGACGATTGTCATCCATCAATGCATGTTGTTCCCATGCCTCAGGAATCATCATCATCATGGCTTGCGCTAATGGGTAGCCAGACATTACCAACAACTCTAAACAGTTATCAAAACACGCAGTGTCTGATTGACCTGGATAAATTAATGGCCAAAGTTTCTGCAAGTCATCGCCAAGCACTGGGGAGCTAATTGCACCTTCACGTGCATTCACCCAGTTGACGTTACCTTTAACAGTGTTGATCTCGCCGTTATGCGCAATCATGCGGTATGGATGCGCCAATTCCCATGCAGGGAATGTATTGGTGGAGAAGCGTTGATGCACTAATGCCAACGCTGAGACAGTGCGCTTGTCTTGTAAGTCTTGGTAATAAGCACCAACTTGATTGGCTAACAGCAAACCCTTATAAACAATGGTTCTAGCAGACATTGAGGCAACGAAATATTCCTTGCCATGTTTGAGATGCAAATCTTGAATCGCATGACTTGCTGTCTTGCGAATGACATACAACTTACGCTCAAGCGCGTCGGTCGTCATGATGTCGCGACCACGACCAATAAAAATTTGACGAATGAATGGCTCTGTCATTTGTACTGTTGGAGACATCGGCAATTTCACATCCACCGGAACATCTCTCCAACCTAAAACAACTTGGCCTTCTAAACGAACAGTTCGCTCTAATTCTTGCTCGCACGCTAAACGTGATGCATGTTCCTTCGGCAAGAAAATCATGCCAACACCATACTCACCTAATGGTGGCAATGTCACGCCTTGCTTGGCCATTTCTTCGCGATACAAAGTATCTGGAATCTGAATCAAGATACCAGCGCCATCACCCATCAATGGATCAGCGCCTACTGCTCCCCGGTGATCTAAGTTCTCAAGAATCTGCAAACCCTGAGAAACGATCTCGTGGGATTTCTTACCTTTAATGTGTGCAACGAATCCTACGCCGCAAGCGTCATGCTCATTACTTGGGTCATATAAACCTTGAGCGATAGGGCGAAGATCTGTATTTAATTGTGTAGTCATAGTATTTCCGAGGGGCGACAAAGGCCTAATTACTTTTGGAGGATCAAATATAGGTGAATACCCATACCGATGCAATAGAAATAAAATGAGTCTGTCCCATTTATTTTGATGCCGCACCAATATGTATTACTTATATGGGGACAGAGTCAAAATATTCAATACCCCAAATTGATTTCGGGGAAGTTTTAATTTCTCTAAGTCGTTGAATTTAATGGGATTATTTTTCTAGGGCGGCCGCGATGCCGTATTACCGCTACCTCTGGGGCATTTTTGAAGAGCTTTTGCGCATAAATATCACTCACCCAAGGTTTGGAGCGAAGCAAGGATTCCGTAATTTGGCGGTCCTCCCAGTGAGGCGCCCCCTCTTTCACAAAACTAGCCCAGGTCATTTGCCTTTCAAAAGGCGTATTACCTAACTTCCAAAAATGCTGGTGATCCACTAACCATGGTTCGGCATTGCCACCAATATGCGTTGCAAAACTAGTCCAAGTAGAGCTTTGTGGGTTCGATTCAAATCCAGCTCTCACTGGGTTGAGTTCGATGTAGCGCTGACAACGCAAGAAATAATCTGGATCAATTAAGGATGAGCGATACCGACCTTCCCAAATAGTTCCAGAGCGTCGATGCTGTTGATTGAAATATTGCGCATAACGACGTCCCAGAGATTGCATGGTTTTTGCAAGGGAATCTTCATTTTGCGGAGTCATCAATAAATGAACATGATTCGGCATCAATGCAAAAGCATGAACTGCGCAACCAAATTGTCTTGCCGCCTCGCGTAACCACTCTAAATAAGTGCGCCGATCTTCATCGGTAAAAAATAGTGTTTCACGATTGTTACCACGAACCATCACATGCATTGCTTGGCCTGGTATCACAGTGCGCGCTTGCCGTGCCATGTTGAATACGAACTATTGAAGTTCGCGGACACCGCCATTGTTTGAGAATTCTGGAATAAACCAGTCGCCGTCCACTTGCGTTACTCCACTTGGAACTTCACGCGTCTCCTGCGGAACCTCTCTTAGCGCGGTACCCATATAAGAAATCCACATTGGTAAAGCAAGGCCGCCACCAGTCTCTCGATCACCCAGGCTGGCCGGCTTATCAAAACCAATCCATGCAATCGCAACGACTTTGGGGTTATACCCAGCAAACCATGCATCATGAGAATCATTGGTTGTACCGGTTTTACCTGCGATATCGCTACGACCTAATTTGCCGCGTGCAGAAGCTGCAGTCCCTGACTTGGTTACCTCTTGCAGCATGCTATCCATGACAAATGCTGTGCGCGCATCAAGTACACGCGGCGCATCTTCCCGAGCACGAGTTGGCTTTGCTTCAAACATGACGGCACCCTTAGAATCCACCATCTTGTCAATCAAGAATGGATCCACTCGATAGCCGCCATTCGCAAAAACGCTGTAAGCAGAAGCCATTTGTAGTGGTGTAACTGAACCCGCGCCCAACGCCATCGTTAAATAAGGTGGATGCTTTTCTGGCTCAAAACCAAAACGCTGAATGTATTCCTGAGCATAGGAAGGACCAATAGCGCGAATGATGCGCACAGAAACTAAGTTCTTCGACTTAGCTAAAGCAGTACGTAAGCGCATCATGCCGTCATATTTACCATCGTAGTTTTTAGGCTCCCAGGCTTGACTGCCAGTTTCCATACTGCCAATCGATAAAGGCGCATCATTCACCATCGTGCTGGGTGTGAAACCTTTTTCAATCGCAGCGGCATAGATGAATGGCTTAAATGAGGAGCCCGGCTGACGCAAGGCTTGTGTCACGTGGTTGAATTGATTGCGACGGAAATCAAAGCCACCCACCAAAGAGAGAATTGCGCCAGTCTCAGCATTCATGGAAACAAACGCAGCCTCAACTTGAGGCAATTGAGCTAACTTCCAAACTCCACCGTCTGAAAGAAGGCGCACAACTGCACCAGGACGCAAACGTTTCTTAGGCTGAGTGCTATCGGTAATGGATGCCGCCGCCAACTTCATACCCTCGCCTTTAATGGTGATGGTGTCACCAGTGGCAATCATGACCTGCATTTCTTTTGGCTTGATCTCAAGCACAACACCAGACTGCAAATCATCTAACTGTGGATAAGCAAGTAATGCTTCATCAATGGCGCGTTGGCGTTTTACAGAATCCTCAGGAAGATCAATGAAACCTTCTGGGCCGCGATAGGCGTGACGCAAGTCGTATTCAAAAATTCCCTTACGTACCGCCTTGTAAGCGGCATCTTGATCTGCTTTCAAGATGGTGGTGTAAACATCTATTCCCTGGGAGTAGATTGCCTCACCATATTGCGTGAATAACAATTGGCGCACCATCTCCGCCGGGAAATCTGCACGAACTGCAAACTCGTTACCAAGGCCGCGAATATGCAATTCCTCGATCATCGCTTTTTGATAATCCTCTGGAGTGATATATCCCAGATCGCGCATGCGCTGCAAAATGTACTCTTGGCGAATCTTGGCACGACGGAAATTGCTAACTGGGTTATAAGCTGACGGCGCCTTTGGTAGGCCGGCCAACATTGCAGACTCAGCTATGGTGATGTCTTTTAACTCTTTACCAAAATAGATCTGCGCTGCACTAGAGAAACCATAAGCCCGTTGCCCTAAGAAAATCTGGTTCATATAGATTTCCAGAATCTTGTCCTTAGTTAATTGAGACTCAATTTCCCAGGCTAATAAAACTTCATAGATTTTTCGGCTAAAGGTCTTCTCGTTGCTGAGAAAGAAATTGCGCGCTACCTGCATGGTGATGGTTGAAGCGCCCTGCGAAAGATGTCCGCGCAAGTTGGTCAATGCAGCGCGCAAAATTCCAACGTAGTCGACGCCACCGTGAGAATAGAAGCGATCGTCCTCAATTGCTAAAACAGCATTGCGCATGCTTTGAGGAATTTCATTTAATGGGATTACCTTGCGACGCTCCTCACCAAACTCACCAATTAACACTTTGTCCGCCGTGTAGATGCGTAAAGGAGTCTTTGGGTTGTAATCAGTTAATGCAGAGATCTTTGGAAGATTAGGTTTTGCAACCAAAAAGGCATAACCCATCAGCAATGTAATCACTACGGCAAAAACCACGCCAATAATTAACAAAGCCTTTACTAATGGGTTGCTTGAATTCTTGCGCGGCAAGCCAGGCTGAACTCGTGTTTGCCGAGGACGTCTATCGGATGGACGAATAGGACGCTGATTGAGCGGCGGCTTGTCTTTTGGAGGTAAGGCCATATGCCCAAATTATAGGGTGCTTATTCAATTTCCCTAAAAGCTCCAAATACCCTGTTTTACGTATGCGAAATGCCTACTTTCTGACGCTGGGTTCAATCTGAGCCGATGGCTTTTCAGGACTCGAAACTGAAGAATAGGGTCATGCCTGCACGCCACATTTCCAGCCAATCTTTTGACGAAATTTTGAGTGATCTTGGCGACGACCCCGCCATTCCAGATCCCCATGGAATTCGTAAACCACCACCACATCAAAGCGCTACCCCCAAGGCCTCAGGAAGGAGCAATCACCCCACTTTCACAGACCCACTTAACAAGTTACAAATCCCAACTTCTATTCAAAAAATAGGCGGGATGATTGCCCTATTTTTTGGGGTATTAATAGGCTCAGCAGTTGCAATCTACATTGCCTTTAACACCCTCAATCAGACATCCCAGAGCACTCAAGAGGAGTCTCAAAAGCTCATTTCCGAGCTAAAAAAGGAGATGGCCTTATTGCGCGATGAATTTCATCAAGATCAAGGTGATTTATATGCAGCAATGTATGAAATAGAAGTAAGCATTCACTCATTAATGAATAAAAAGCCCGAAAGCAGGGTTTCCAGCAAACCTAAGACGCCCTCCTATGAGGCCGAATTACGCCGCTGGCGCTACTTGGGTGCAGCCCAAATGGGGGACTCTCATCAGGCATTTTTTAATACTGGGAAAAACAATATTGCTTTTGAAAAAGGGGGTCAAGCTTTAGGCGAATGGCGTCTTAGTAGCATAGAAAATGGCAGCGCAATCTTCTCTCATCCCGAAGGCAAATTTCTAGTTTTGAAAGCCTTATCGAACGAATGAACCCCTGCATTCATCGCCTCCAAAAATACTTCAATAGAGTCTGCTTTTCGCTAGCGCTATTCATGCTGCTTTCACCCAATCTAGCGGGTGGTAACTCAGACTCACAAAATCATTTTCTGAGTCCAATTAGTCTGCAATTTACTGACATTGAAATAAGAGATCTTTTGCAGGTTTTGGCTAAATTGGGTAACACCAATTTTTTATTAAGCGAGTCGATTAAGGGGAAGATTTCAGTCGACCTCAACAAGACTCCCTGGCAGACTGCACTCCATTCCATTCTTGCCAGTCGCGGCTTGAGGCTCGTTCGTAATGGCGATATCTATTGGATTGGGCCCCATGCAGAAATCCAGGCCTTTCAGAAGTTTCGTCGTGAGGATGCTGCGCTACCTTTTGGTGGTGATCACATCAATAGCCCAAGGCAGATTCTGATAGAAGCTCGCATTGTGGAGGCGGATGAACGCTTTGCTAAAGAACTGGGGGTCAAGCTGGGGTATCAAGCAAATGGGGAAGGCGATCAAAAGCTAGTTGGCAGTATGGATTTAGCTGGCGCTGGATTAAGCGGCTTTAATCCAGCAACCATAGCTGCAACCTTAGTCTCGAAAAATGGGAGCCGCATTCTTCAGGCAGAACTATCTGCCCTGGAATCTGAGGGTCAAGGAAAAATTCTTTCCAATCCCCGAATCATGACAGGCGACCAAGTAAAGGCCACGATTGAGCAAGGTACCGAACTCCCCTATCAAACCTCCAATCAAAATGGCAGCAAATTGCAATTTAGAAAAGCCAATTTAAGACTTGAAGTTCTTCCCAAAATTCATCCAGATGGAAAGATTTCAATGCTGGTAGGCATCAACAAAGACACGGTAGGCATGAAAACAGAGCAGGGCTATGCGATTGATACCAAAAGCCTCAGTTCCGAGGTCACAGTTGAGAATGGTGGAACAGCGATCATTGGCGGCATATTCCAAACCACCGAGCGAGAGGATGAAGTCAAAATCCCTTTATTAGGGGATATACCGCTAATTGGCCATTTTTTCCGCCATAAATCCAAATTACAAGACAAAACTGAATTGTTAGTCTTTTTAACTCCGACCGTTCTCGATAAACCCTAATAAAATCGAAGGGTGAACTCTTCGACAAACAATATCTTTCTGATCGGCCTCATGGGCGCCGGGAAGTCGACCGTCGGTAAAGTTTTAGCAAAAAAATTAGGGCGTCGATTTCTAGATGCCGATCACGTCATCGAAGAGCGCTGCGGCGTAAAAATTCCTGTCATATTTGAAATGGAAGGCGAAGAAGGTTTTCGCAGACGCGAGGCTCAAGCAATTCGCGAAATCACCTCTGAAAACGATATCATTTTGGCAACTGGCGGAGGCGCTATTCTCTTGCCAGAAAATCGCCAAGCACTCAGTGAGCATGGAACTGTTATCTACTTACACGCCAATCCGATTGAACTATGGCACCGCACTAAAGGTGGCGAAGGTCGCCCACTTCTTAAAAATGGTGACGCCAAAAAAATACTAGAGAACTTGTACGCTATTCGCGATCCTCTCTATCGTGAAATTGCTGACCACGTGATTGAAACTGGTAAACCGAGTGTTAATCAACTGGTTAACACCTTAATCATGCAACTTGAACTCTCCGCATAAATACATTGGCAATATGATGAAAACACTTGAAGTTGATCTAGGTAATCGCAGTTATCCAATTTATATTGGCACAGACCTCATTGATCAGCCAAACTTATTTAGTGCCTGCGAAAAAGCAACTTCGATTTATATCGTCAGCAACACTACGGTTGCCCCACTCTATGCTGAGCGCCTGACCAAGACCCTGAATGCTTTTGGAAAGCCTGTTAGAACGATCGTCTTGCCTGATGGCGAGTCATACAAGGACTGGAAAAACCTTCAGCTTATTTTTGATGATCTCTTGAAGTTTGGCGCTGATCGCCAAACCATGTTGGTTGCTTTGGGTGGTGGAGTCATTGGTGACATGACTGGGTTTGCTGCGGCTAGCTTCATGCGTGGCATTCGCTTTATTCAAGTGCCGACCACTTTGCTTGCTCAGGTGGATTCTTCAGTGGGCGGCAAGACCGGCATCAACCACCCTCTTGGTAAAAACATGATCGGCGCCTTTCATCAGCCGGCGGCTGTGATTGCAGATCTGAATACATTAAAGACCTTACCTCCACGTGAGCTCTCTGCTGGTCTTGCAGAAGTAGTGAAACATGGTGCTATTGCAGACGCTCAATTTTTGGATTGGATTGAAGCCAATGCAACACCTTTACTCGCTTGCGACACAGAAGCAATGGGTCATGCAGTGTTACGCTCATGCGAAATTAAATCTGCAGTAGTTTCTGCAGATGAAAGAGAAGGCGGCATTCGTGCAACTCTAAACTTTGGTCACACCTTTGGACACGCAATTGAAGCAGGCATGGGTTATGGCGAATGGCTACATGGCGAGGCAGTTGGTTGTGGCATGGTCTTAGGTGCAGACTTATCTCGCCGCCTCAACTACATCAGTGAAGCCGATGTCCAACGTCTCACCAAAATCATCCAGTCGATGAATCTACCAATCACACCGCCAAAGTTTGGTGCGGAACGTTATATGGAGCTCATGCAGGTTGATAAAAAAACCGAAGGCGGCCAAATCCGTTACGTTGTTTTAGAAAAGATTGGCAAAGCCCAGATTAAAAGCGTAGCTGATGCCCAAGTGATTGAAACCTTGAGCGACACAGGCGCCGCTTAAATTAGGGCAATCTTTATTTCTGCGCCCGCTTGAGCAGTAGCAAACTCTGACAAATCACTTAAAAGCTCTTTGCCAGTTTTAGTGTCCAGCCACAAAGGTTTGGCCATAGTGCCAGCCCAACGATAGTGATATCCACCTGATTTTGCGGCTACCCAAATTTCATGTAAGGGTGGCTGTGTATTCACTACGATGACGCTTTTATCTTTAAAGCGAATATTGATGACATTTCCACCCTGGCGCTCGACATCTAAGTCCAGATCCAATGCATCATCGGCAGCCTCTAGTGCCACCTCTATAGAATGCAGCAAATGGCTTCCCAATTGATAAAACTGCTTGTCATCAATGGTTTCTGCGCCTGAATTATTTGGATTCATAGTGGAGTCCTGCATGCTATATTCAATCATTCGTTTTAGAGACATTCATGATAGCGATTCTTAATAGAACCCTCTGCCTTAGCCTTTTATTATCCCTTGTTGGGTGTGGGGTAAGAGGACCGCTATATATGCCAAACGTGCCACCGGTTCCGCCTGCCCCTACAGAGCCAGAACCCAAAGGCAAGCTCTACCCACCCCAAACACCTGCCAGTCCAAGCAATTCTTCAACGGCCAAGTAATGACAAGTAAAGCACTTCCAATCCCTCAGTTATCTGGTTTTACCGAACGTAATGGCAACTGGTATGCCGAAGAAATTCCACTTGCTGACCTAGCGAAAGAGTTTGGAACGCCCCTCTATGTCTACAGTAAAAAGGCGTTGACCGAAGCCTATCAGGCTTATGACAAGGCATGCGTAGACGCTAATGGCAAACGTCGTGCGCGCGTGCACTACGCCATGAAGGCGAACAGTAATTTAGCAGTGCTCGATTGCTTTAAAAAACTAGGTTCTGGGTTTGACTTGGTTAGCGGCGGAGAATTAGCTCGCGCATTGGCCATCGGCGCAGATCCAAAAAGTTTGGTATTTGCTGGCGTAGGCAAATCCGCATCTGAAATCGGCGTAGCCTTAAAGGCTGGCGTTAAATGTATCAATGTTGAATCTATCGCTGAGCTACACAAGATTAACAAGGTTGCTACCGAACTGAATCTACGCGCCCCAATTTCTTTGCGTGTTAATCCGGATGTGGATGCACAAACTCATCCTTATATTTCTACTGGATTGAAGGGCAATAAATTTGGTATCGCTTATCACGAGGTTTTAAAAACTTATCGTGAAGCCTCACAACTTGCTCAAATTGACGTTGTTGGGATTGATTGCCACATCGGTTCACAAATCACCACCACTGCTCCTTACCTAGATGCGCTCGATAAAGTTTTAGATCTTGTAGCGCAACTGAAAAAAGAGGGCATTGTTATTCACCACCTTGATCTCGGCGGCGGCCTCGGAATTTCTTATAGCGATGAAACTCCCCCCGATATCACTGAGTTTACGAACACCTTATTAAATCGAGTGGCAGAACGTGGCTTTGGGCATTTAGATGTTGTCCTTGAGCCAGGCAGATCCTTAGTTGGCAATGCTGGCGTGCTCTTAACCACTGTGGAATATCTAAAGCCAGGCGCTGAAAAGAACTTCTGTATTGTCGATGCCGCCATGACAGAGTTAATGCGCCCAGCCTTATATGAAGCACATCACGGCATTGTGCCCGTCCAAAAGAAAACAGCAACAGCGTTGACTTACGACATTGTTGGTCCAGTTTGCGAGTCTGGTGATTGGCTAGGAAGAGATCGTCATCTTGCAGTAGAGGAAGGCGATCTTCTTGCTATTCTGTCTGCTGGTGCTTATGGTTTTGTGATGGCCTCAAACTACAATACGCGACCAAAACCTGCAGAGATTATGGTTGACGGAAAAAATGCTTACGTCATTCGTGCGCGTGAAAATACTGCCGACTTATTTTCTTCTGAAAAAACTTTACCGAACTAATAATTGCTTAGTCTTAATGATGCAATAGCAATGTAAAATTTTTAGGCAATAAAAAACCCGCTACTTGAGCGGGTTTTTTATTTGAAGAAATTGGCTTAATGCAAACCAGCGATGTAATCAGAAACTGCTTTCATTTCTTGATCAGAAAGCTTTGTAGCAATCGCAGTCATCTGGCTGCTATTTTTACGAACACCTTCACGGAACGCGAGCAATTGTGAGTTTGTGTAATCGGCCCATTGACCACCTAAGAGTGGGTACTGAGCAGGAATACCGGCACCAGTTGGGCTATGGCAAGCCGCGCATGCTGGAACACCTTTTGCTGCAATACCGCCACGATATATGCTTTGACCTAGCTCAATCGTGTTCTTATTTTGGGCAACACCCTGTGAAATAGGTTGCTTAGCCAAATAAGCAGAGATATTTTGCATATCTTGTTCAGTTAAGGTCGCTGACATACCCATCATTACTGGGTTAGCACGCGTACCTTCTTTGAAGTTCTTCAACTGTTTGGCCGTGTATGCAGCATGTTGCGCAGATAATTTTGGCCAGGTTCCAACTGCACTTTGACCCTTAGGGCCGTGGCATGTGATGCACGCTGTAACACCGCGCGATGCATCGCCATTGGAGTACAGAGCTTCACCAGCTGCTACGTCGACTTTTGGTTTGCCTGGAACGGCAGCCTTGGCTTCAGCAGCAGGAGCTGCATCGGCAGCAAAAACTGTGCCAGAAAAGCCAATCAAGGCGAAAATAGAGAGAGCCGCAAAACCAGCACGTAAGCCAGTTAATTTGGAGATTTGAGAGGTTTGACGCATTATGTTTACCTTGGCAAAAATTCCTAAAAGTGTTTGGGCCCTGCATTTACAACCTTTTACCCAACACCATGAGATATTTCATGATTTTGCGTGATTTTACAATAGCTTCTGGACATGTCTAAACTCTTTCAAGCCCGCTTCGCCACCACAGTCAATGACACCCATTGCCTGCCTGCCACGCCCTTGCGTGAGGTAGCCTTTGCCGGACGCTCAAATGCAGGCAAATCCAGCGCTCTTAACGTGCTTTGCAACCAAAAAAGGCTTGCATTTGCCAGTAAAACCCCTGGGCGCACCCAACACATCAACTATTTTGGGATTTTTGCAAAAGACGACCTTTTGGGCTATTTGGTGGATTTACCGGGCTACGGCTATGCTGCCGTCAATCATGAGACCAAATACCACTGGAATGCCCTCCTAAGCGACTATCTACAGGAGCGAGAGCAGTTGGTAGGCATGATCCTTATTGTTGACTCTAGACGTGGCATAACCGAGCTAGACGAGCAAATGATTGAGTGGTTTGTGCCAACCGGTAAGCCGATCCACGTTTTACTCAGCAAATGCGACAAACTCAATAAAAGCGAGTGTAAGCATGCACTCGAGGCAGTTCGCAATCAATTACAACAATATGACCCCGCCTTGCCCGACGGCAATGGCGAGTCCAAACAACTTACGGCACAATTATTTTCAAGCACCAAACGTATTGGACTTGAAGAGGCCGACAATATTGTTATTAAATGGTTATTTGAATCAGAGACTAAAGAAGATGAAATCACCAGCTAATTCATTGCTTAATTTTCCAGGGCATCGTCCTCGCCGTATGCGTCGTGATGATTGGTCACGCCGCCTCATGCAAGAGAACAGCGTCTCTACCAATGATTTAATCTACCCAGTGTTTTTGCTGGAAGGTCAGGGCAAATCTGAAGCTGTTGCATCGATGCCTGGCGTGAATCGTGTTTCTTTAGATTTACTTTTTCCAGTTGCACAAGAGTGCGTTGATTTAGGCATTCCAGTACTTGCACTCTTTCCGGTAATTGATGCAGCGCTAAAGACGCCGGATGGCAAGGAAGCCTTTAATCCAAAGGGGCTCATCCCATCTGCCGTTCGTGAACTCAAAAAACGTTTCCCCAATTTAGGCATCATGACTGATGTTGCACTTGATCCATACACAAGCCATGGTCAAGATGGTGTGCTTGACGAGCAGGGTCATATCCTCAACGATGAGACCACCGCCATCTTGGTGCAGCAAGCAGTTGCGCAGGCTGAAGCAGGTGTTGATATTGTTGCGCCATCAGACATGATGGATGGCCGCATTGGAAAAATTCGTGAAGCGCTTGAGCAAAAGAAACTCATTCACACTCGCATCATGGCGTATTCCGCTAAATATGCTTCTGCTTTTTATGGTCCATTTAGAGATGCCGTAGGATCTGCAAAGAACCTTGGTAAAGCTGATAAAAAAACCTATCAAATGGATTGCGCCAATGGGGATGAGGCTTTGCGGGAGGTTGCCCTCGATATTAGCGAAGGCGCTGATATGGTGATGGTCAAGCCTGGCATGCCTTATTTGGATATTGTTCGTCGCGTAAGAGAAGAATTTGATTACCCTACCTATGCCTACCAAGTGAGTGGCGAATACGCCATGCTCAAGGCAGCCGCACAAAACGGTTGGCTAGATCATGATGCCGTCATGATGGAATCTTTACTTGCATTTAAACGTGCAGGTGCAGACGGCATTCTGACTTACTTTGCGCTTGAGGCGGCACGACTCATTAAAGCAGCTAAGTAATTCAATATTTACCTGTTGGTTATATGGCTACTTTAGTTCTTCAATGAGTTTCTTAAGCGCTCGATAAAACGCTGCGGTGACATATAACCAATGACACGTTGATCTTTTTGCTCTTGAGAATTTTGATCAAAGATCAAAATGCCTGGCGGACCAAACAATCCAAAGCGCTTAAGTAATGCCTGGTTCTCCGGGCTATTTGTAGTAACGTCAGCCTGCAATAAAACAAACTGCTTGAGCTCCTTGCTAACCTCTGGATTAGCAAAAGTATTCACTTCCATTTCTTTGCAGCTGATACACCAGTCTGCATAAAAATCGAGGAGTACTAATTTCTTTTCTTCTTTGGCTTTGCTCAATTGAGCATCAAGCTGCGCCGGCGACTGAATGACCACAAAAGCCAATTCTCCGACCTGATGAATG
This sequence comes from Polynucleobacter yangtzensis, assembly GCF_001595965.1. Lineage (GTDB taxonomy): Bacteria > Pseudomonadota > Gammaproteobacteria > Burkholderiales > Burkholderiaceae > Polynucleobacter > Polynucleobacter yangtzensis. The sequence continues at coordinate 362,898 of NZ_LOJI01000001.1, read as the reverse complement.
CTTTGACCGTTGACTGTTTTTGCGCCTCCCGCAACATCATTCGTTTGCAGCAATGGTGATGCAATCCAAGCCGCTGTTGCAACCAGCAATACACCCAAAGTACGCTGTAACCACACCATCCAGACTCCAGTAGATGGAATCAAGATGCGCGCCTCAACAGCAATAAATAGCAGCGGCAGACCCATTCCTAAGGCCATCACAAAGAGTAAGCCCGCTCCCAAACTCATAGAACCGGTTTGGGCAATAAAGGCTAAAACGCCTGCTAAAGGAGCTGTAATGCAGGGGCTGGCTACCAGGGTGGAAATACCCCCCAAAGCAAAGGCACCAAATACGCTGCCGCCCTTTTGACGCCCTGCCAGCCTATCGACATGCTGATGCCACGTTTGGGGAAGACGTAAATCATACAAGCCAAATAAACTGCCAGATAGAGCTAATAGCAATAAGGCAAAAGTGGCGAGCGCAAAAGGGCTTTGCAGGGCGCGCTGTACGCTGCCACCTAAGGCCGCCATGAGTACGCCAGCCAAGGCATATACCAATGCCATACCTAAGACGTACGCAAGCGCTAAGGCGCTTGCACGACCCTTAGAGACAGCTTTGCCACCCTGGGTACCGAAGATAACGCTCGATAATATTGGCAGCATAGGAAGTACGCAAGGCGTGAATGCCAATGCCAGGCCCAACACAAAGAAGGCTAGAAATAAATACGCGGTTGAGGTGCTTTCTAAAAAGCGGCTGATGGCATTAACGTCATCACGCTCACGCCATAAATCTGCCAAACTAAATTGGTCATTTGCCTTCACGCTAGACGAGGGAACGCCATCCAATGCATCTGGAATTGGTGCTGCTTTTACGCCAGGTCCAGCCAGTAAAAATTTAAGGTTCATGGGTGGATAGCAAATACCTGCCTCAGCGCATCCCTGAAGAGTGACCTCCAAATGAACGGGCTGTCCAGCCACCGACTTGATCTCTAAAAAGACTAAGAACGGATCTTTATATACCTGCAATTTTTTCTGAAAAGTTTCATCAAACTTTTCTATGCCTGGTGGCAGTGAAGGCCTTATATTACTTAGCTTCCCAGCCTGTGAGCCCGCATGAAACTTCAAAGAGTCTTGATAAATGTAATAGCCTTTGGCAGGTAAAAATTCCAGTTCAATTTGATTGGAATTATCTAGCCATGTAGCCTCTACTCGGAATGCTTTTTCTGGCGGCAAGAAATCTTGCGCAGCAAATACTTGTGCTGAGATGAACAGCAAGAGTGCAAAAATTTTCGCCAAGAATGAATGTAATTTCATGACTTCGAATTTACCTCAGACTCGACCCACTTGCCGTACTGTCTTTCATATTGCTCAGGAGCAAATGCCAAAATCTCAGGCAGGTCATATGGATGCGCGTTTTTAATAAAAGCCAATATCTCAAGCCACTTGGGCTCAGTAGTTTTTGCAGCAAGAAGAACTTCTTGCTCTTCGCAAATTTTGCCTTCCCAGCGATAAATTGATTGAATGCCCTCAGTTAGCTGCACGCAAGCTGCCAAATTCTGCTCAACCAAGGCACGAGCTAAGCCCTTGGCAGCATCCAGACTTGGAAGACTTGTAATGACTACCAAAAGCTTGCTGGGATTGACTGTAGCGTTTTCAGACATTCTGTATTTATAACCCGATAAATGAAAAAAGCCAGACCGAAGCCTGGCTTTTTACTGTAACCGTGAGACTTAAGCCTCTTCAGCTACTACTGCAGTTTCATCAACTTCTGGACGATCTACCAACTCAACCAAAGCCATTGGTGCATTGTCACCATGACGGAAGCCAAACTTCAAAATGCGAAGGTAGCCACCTGGACGAGTTGCGTAGCGTGGACCGAGTTCTGTAAAGAGCTTGGCAACGATATCGCGATCACGTGTGCGATTGAATGCTAAGCGACGGTTTGCTAAGTTATCTTTTTTACCCAAGGTAATCAAAGGCTCAACAACCATGCGCAATTCTTTAGCTTTTGGCAAAGTCGTTTTAATGACTTCGTGCTCCAAAAGTGAATTGGACATGTTGCGCAGCATCGCCAAGCGATGTGATGATGTTCTGTTTAGTTTGCGTAAGCCGTTTCCGTGACGCATGATGCTTCCTTTCTAATTATTTCTCGAGGTTAGCTGGAGGCCAGCTTTCGAGTTTCATGCCAAGACTTAAGCCACGAGCCGCCAATACATCTTTGATTTCATTCAAAGATTTACGACCTAGATTAGGCGTCTTCAACAATTCATTCTCTGTACGTTGAATCAAATCACCGATGTAGTAAATGTTCTCAGCCTTCAAGCAGTTTGCAGAGCGAACTGTCAACTCGAGATCATCTACCGGACGCATCAACATTGGATCAACCATTGAAGAGCGACTTGGTGCCAAATCACCAGAAACTTCGCTGCTCTCAAGAGCTGCGAATACAACTAACTGATCAACCAAGATGCTAGCTGCTTGACGAATTGCTTCTTCAGGAGACAACACACCGTTTGTTTCGATAGTCATTACGAGACGATCAAGGTCGGTACGTTGCTCAACACGAGCAGATTCAACAGCATAGCTAACACGGCTTACCGGGCTGAATGAAGCATCCAACACGATACGACCAATGATCTTAGTAGCTTCGTCGTTATATTGACGTACGTTACCTGGAACATAGCCGCGGCCTTTTTCAACCTTGATCTGCATGTCCAACTTGCCACCAGCAGACAAGTGGGCGATCACGTGATCAGGATTCATGATTTCTACATCATGTGGCAAATCGATATCTTTTGCAGTAACAACGCCTGGACCTTCTTTACGCAAATTGATAGTAACTTCGTCACGTGACTGCAACTTAAATACGATACCTTTGAGGTTCAACAAGAGGTTTACTACGTCCTCTTGAACTCCATCCAATGTGGAGTACTCATGAACAACACCAGCAATAGCTACTTCAGTTGGCGCATAACCAACCATCGAGGACAACAGTACACGACGTAATGCATTTCCGAGTGTGTGGCCATAGCCACGCTCGAACGGCTCCATAACAACCTTTGCTTGGTTGGCGGTAAGCGCTTCAACAGAAATAATCTTTGGCTTGAGCAAATTTGTTTGCATATTTTTTCCTTGAGAGTGCCTAATTAGCGTGAATACAATTCGACGATCAAACTTTCATTAATTTCACCGCTAATATCTTCACGGTCAGGCACTTGCTTAAATGTTCCCTCGAGCTTGGCTGCGTCAACTGAAACCCAAGTTACAGCTGCCATTTGCCCAACCAAATTGAGTGATTCTGTAATACGCGCTTGCTTCTTCGCTTTTTCACGAATAGCAACTACATCACCAGGCTTAACTTGAATAGATGGAATGTTTACTGGATTGCCATTGAGCAAAATTGCACAGTGGGAAACCAACTGACGTGCTTCAGCGCGTGTAGAACCAAAGCCCATGCGATAAACCACGTTGTCTAAACGTGACTCAAGCAACTGGAGCAATGTTTCACCAGTGTTGCCCTTGCGACGCTCAGCCTCTGCGAAGTAGCGACGGAATTGACGCTCTAATACGCCATAGATACGCTTAACCTTTTGCTTTTCACGCAATTGATTACCGTAATCAGATGTTCTTGAGCCAGATGTACGGCCATGTTGACCAGGCTTAGTATCTAACTTGCACTTGTCTGACAGGGCGCGACGTGCGCTCTTTAAAAATAAGTCGGTACCTTCCCGACGTGCTAATTTGGCCTTAGGCCCTAAGTAACGTGCCACGATGCTTTCCTTTCTTTGCCGCAGTCTTGCGACCGGCGGTGAGTTCGCCCTTTAAATCAGGCGAACAGTGGGCTTTAATAAAAAACTACTGAAACTGTTGAACTGCCAACTTCCAAGCTTAGATACGACGACGCTTTGGAGGACGGCAACCATTGTGTGGAACAGGAGTTACGTCTTGAATCTCAGTGATCTTGATGCCCAATGAGTTCAATGCACGAACTGCTGATTCACGACCTGGGCCTGGGCCTTTGATCTGAACTTCCAAGTTCTTGATACCGCATTCAATAGCTGTCTTACCAGCAACTTCTGCAGCTACCTGAGCAGCAAAAGGTGTTGATTTACGTGAGCCTTTGAAGCCCTGGCCGCCAGAAGTTGCCCATGAAAGCGCATTTCCTTGACGATCAGTGATCGTAATAATGGTGTTGTTAAAAGAAGCGTGAACGTGTGCAATACCGTCAGCAACGTTCTTTTTAACCTTCTTACGAGCGCGCTGTGAAGCGGCGGAAGCGGATTGTTGTTTTGCCATGTCAATAAACTTTCTTGATTATTTCTTCAGTTGCACGCCAGACTTACGTGGGCCCTTACGGGTACGCGCGTTAGTCTTGGTACGTTGACCACGTACAGGCAAGCCCTTACGATGACGAACACCGCGGTAGCAACCTAAGTCCATCAAACGCTTGATGCTCATAGTTACTTCACGACGAAGGTCACCTTCAGTAATGAATTTACCTACTTCATCACGTAACTTTTCCAAGTCACCGTCAGTAAGGTCTTTAACTTTTTTGTCGATTGCAACACCTGTGGTTTCACAAATTTTGCGTGCACGAGTTGTGCCAATGCCAAAAATTGCTGTTAAACCGATAACAGTATGTTGATGATTTGGGATGTTTACCCCAGCGATACGTGCCATGAGATTTCCTCTTAATTAACCAGATCAGCCTTGACGCTGCTTATGACGTGCGTCTGAAGAACAGATCACGCGCACAACGCGTTTGCGCTTAATGATCTTGCAATTTCTGCAAATACACTTAACGGATGCTAAAACTTTCATAACTCACCTCTTAAAAATAGGTACTACTAATCTTTACTTCGCACGGAAAATGATTCTGGCGCGCGTTAGGTCGTAAGGAGTCATCTCCACCGTTACCTTATCTCCCGGCAAAATACGGATGTAATGCATCCGCATCTTTCCGGAAATATGCCCTAGAACCACATGTCCGTTTTCAAGCTTCACGCGAAACATCGCGTTCGGCAAATTCTCTACAACTTCTCCCGCCATCTGAATTACATCGTCTTTAGACATTCAGTTAAGCGCCCATCTTAAAGTTGGCTTTTTTCATCAAAGAGCCATACTGCTGTTGCATTACGAATGACTGAACTTGAGCCATGAAATCCATTGCAACAACAACAATAATCAACAACGAAGTACCGCCGAAATAAAACGGCACGTTGTACTTCAACACTAAGAATTCCGGCAACAAGCAAACCAGAACCATATAAATTGCACCGGCTAGAGTCAAACGCACCAAGATCTTATCGATGTAACGCGCTGTTTGATCGCCTGGACGAATACCTGGAACGAATGCACCACTCTTCTTTAGGTTCTCAGCTGTATCACGACTGTTAAATACCAATGCGGTATAAAAGAAGCAGAAGAAGATAATCGCAGCTGCATACAAAATTGTGTACACAGGTTGTCCTGGTGCCAAAGTAGCTGCCAAGTCTTTAATAATTCGGCTGAACATATTGGTTGGCTCGCCTGATGTGAACCAGCCAGCAATAGTTGCAGGGAACAAAATAATTGAAGAAGCAAAAATTGGAGGAATAACGCCTGCCATATTCAACTTCAATGGGAAGTAAGAAGATTGGCCACCGTAGATCTTATTGCCAACTTGACGTTTAGCGTAGTTAACCAAGATACGGCGCTGACCGCGCTCTACAAACACCACAAAATATGTCACTGCTACGCAAATCACAACGATGAGCAATGCAGAAATAATGTTCATTGAGCCAGTACGAACCAACTCTAATAAGCTTGCTAATGCATTCGGCAAACCAGAAACAATGCCGCCGAAAATAATGATGGAAATACCGTTACCAAGACCACGCTCAGTAATTTGCTCACCAAGCCACATTAAGAACATCGTGCCAGTAACCAAAGTTACTACAGTGTTCAATTCAAACATCAAACCTGGGTTGATAACCAAACCTGGCTGAGCCTGCAAGGCAACAGAAATACCCAATGCTTGGAATGTTGCCAAGAGCACAGTGCCGTAACGTGTGTACTGAGTAATCTTACGCTGACCAGCTTGACCTTCTTTTTTCAAAGCCTCTAAAGAGGGTACAACGATAGTCATTAACTGCATGATGATCGATGCAGAAATATAAGGCATGATTCCTAAGGCAAAAACGGTGAAGCGAGATAAAGCGCCGCCTGAGAATAGATTAAACATTCCCAAAATACCGTCTTTTTGGCCAGAAAATAACTGTGCCAATTGGTCTGGGTCAATTCCAGGAACTGGAATATGTGCACCCAAACGGAACACGAGCAAAGCCAACACCAGGAAGACTAAGCGTTGGCGTAGTTCGCCAAACTTGCCACCTGCTGCTGGGGTGCTTGCGTTATTGGTAGGTGCTAATGCCATATCTACTCAAAGACCTATTAAGCCAACTCAACCAATTTGCCGCCAGCTGCTTCAATAGCTGCTTTAGCGCCAGCAGTAGCTGTGATGCCCTTAAGGGTTACAGCAATCTTGAGTTCGCCAGTCTTGATAACCTTAACTGCATTGATCTGCTCACCAGCAAAACCATGGGCTTTCAATACCAATAAGTCTACTTCTGGCAAATTGATTTTTGCTAAGTCGTTCAAAGTAATTTGACCAACATGACGACGTGTCAAAGACACGAAACCACGTTTTGGCAAACGACGATACATAGGCATCTGACCGCCTTCAAATCCAACCTTGTGGAAACCACCAGAACGAGATTTTTGACCTTTGTGACCACGGCCAGCAGTTTTACCAAGACCAGAACCAATGCCGCGACCAACGCGACGACGGTTTTTCTTGGAGCCTTCTGCAGGTTTAATTGTGTTGAGTTGCATATTCTTCGCCTATTTACTTGCTAGTTATTAGCCAATGACTTTAACTAGATAAGAAACTTTATTAATCATGCCGCGAACAGCTGGAGTGTCTTCCAATTCAGAAACTGAATTGATGCGACCGAGGCCTAAGCCACGAACAGTTGCACGATGGCTTTCGCGTGTACCGATCAAGCTGCGTACTAATTGCAGTTTGACTTTGGAGTTAGATGTTGTCATTTATAGATTCCTAATCTTTTGGTCTTAGCCGAGAATCTCTTCAACTGACTTACCGCGCTTAGCAGCAATCTCAGCAGGAGTACTCATCTTGCTCAAACCATCAATGGTTGCACGAACCAAGTTGTATGGGTTTGTTGAGCCGAGTGACTTAGCAACCACGTTAGTTACACCCATTACGTCGAAAATCGCGCGCATTGGGCCGCCAGCAATAATTCCAGTACCGTCTTTAGCTGGAGAAATCAAAACACGTGACGCGCCATGTTGACCAGTAACAGTGTGCTGCAATGTACCTTTACGCAAAGTAACCTTGATCATCTTGCGACGTGCTTCGTCCATTGCCTTTTGAACAGCAACTGGAACTTCTTTTGATTTACCTTTACCCATGCCGATGCGGCCATCGCCATCGCCAACTACAGTGAGTGCAGCGAAGCCGAGAATGCGACCACCCTTAACCACTTTAGTTACACGATTAACAGCAATCATCTTCTCGCGAAGACCATCATCACGCTCTTCGTTTTGCATCTTAGTTTGCATTTTTGCCATGTTTTTTCCTAAACCCTATTAGAACTTCAGGCCGGCTTCACGCGCAGCTTCAGCTAAGGCCTTAATACGGCCGTGGTAACGATGACCGGAACGATCAAATGCAACATCAACAACGCCTGCCTTAACAGCACGCTCAGCAACTAACTTGCCGATTTGTTTTGCCGCTTCAGCGTTGCCGCCGTTTTTGATCGCTTGGCGCAAATCTTTTTCCATTGTTGAAGCAGCTGCTACAACCTTGGTTCCGCATGGGCTATAAACCTGAGCAGAAATATGTGAGTTGCTACGGATAACTGTTAAGCGATTTGCCAATGCTTCGGCAATGCGAATACGAGTCTGCCTAGCACGTCTTTGTCTGGATTCGTCTTTATTCATTTTCTAATCTCGCTTACTTCTTCTTAGTTTCTTTCAGATGCACAACCTCATCCACGTAGCGAACACCCTTGCCTTTGTATGGCTCTGGTGAACGGTATGCGCGAACTTCAGCTGCGACCTGGCCAACTTGCTGCTTGTTGGAACCTTTGATAATGATTTCAGTTTGAGTTGGAGTCTCAGCCTTTACACCCTTTGGCAGGTTGTAAATAATGTCGTGTGAGAAACCTAACTGCAACTTCAATGTTTCGCCTTGAGCAGCAGCACGGTAACCAACGCCTACCAAGCTGAGCTTGCGCTCAAAGCCAGTAGTTACGCCAACAACCATGTTGTTAACCAAAGCGCGGGCTGTACCTGACTGAGCACCAGCTTCTGGTGAGTCGTTATTTAAAACAACTGTCAATACGCCATCTTCTTGTTTCAAACCAACAGAAGGATGCAAGTTATGTGTCAAAGTGCCCAAAGGACCTTTAACAGTAATGTTTGCACCATTGATGCTGATTTCAGCGCCTTTAGGAACTGTAATTGGTGATTTACCTACGCGGGACATATTTCGCTCCTTAAGCTACGAAGCAAATAACTTCGCCGCCCACGCCTGTTGCACGTGCTTTACGGTCTGTCATTACGCCTTGAGGGGTTGAAATAATTGCAATGCCCAAGCCATTCATTACTTCTGGAATGTCATGACGGCCTTTATAGATACGCAGACTTGGTGTAGATACACGGTCGATACGCTCGATAACAGGACGGCCTGCATAGTATTTGAGATCTATGTGGAGCACTGGCTTAGCTGCTTCACCTTTGATTTCGAAACTTTCGATATAGCCTTCATCTTGCAAAACTTTTGCGATGGCTACTTTAACTTTTGACGACGGCATCAAGACTACGGGTTTCTGCACTGCTTGCGCATTGCGGATCCTTGTCAACATGTCGGCGATTGGATCGCTGATACTCATGAGTTCTCCTAATTCTTTCGCCGCTTACCAGCTGGCCTTGGTTAAACCGGGGATTTCGCCACGGAAGGCGATTTCACGAATTTTGCTACGAGCCAAACCGAACTTACGGAATGTGCCACGTGGGCGACCGGTTAATGAACAACGATTTCTTTGACGAATCGGGCTTGCGTTACGTGGAAGTGCCTGTAGTTTCAAGCGAGCTTCATAGCGCTCTTCATCGCTGCGTGATTGATCAGCAATGATCGCTTTGAGTTCGGCACGCTTAACAGCGTACTTCTCTACAGTTTTTGCGCGTTTATTCTCGCGCTCAATCAGGGATAGTTTTGCCACGTTAGCCTCTTAATTGCGGAAAGGGAATTTGAATGCTGCCAACAAAGCTTTTGCTTCTTCGTCGGTTTTAGCAGTCGTCGTAATACTGATATTGAGACCGCGGAGGGCATCAATTTTGTCGTATTCGATTTCAGGGAAAATAATCTGTTCTTTAACGCCAATGTTGTAGTTACCACGGCCGTCAAATGCTTTGCCAGAAATACCGCGGAAGTCACGTACGCGTGGCAATGCAACAGTAACAAAACGGTCCAAGAATTCGTACATGCGTGCACCACGCAATGTCACCATGGCACCGATTGGGTAACCTTGACGAATTTTGAAGCCTGCAATCGCTTTTTTAGCTTTAGTTACAACTGGCTTTTGGCCTGCAACTTTAGTCAAATCGCCAACTGCATTTTCGATAATCTTCTTGTCGTTCACTGCATCGCCTAAGCCCATGTTCAGGGTTACCTTAGTGATACGTGGAACTTCCATTACAGACTTGTAACCAAACTTGGCGATCAAATCTGCAACTACTTTAGCTTGATAGTGCTCTTGAAAACGTGTGCTCATAATTTCTCCGTGCCCCTTATGCGCTTAAAGTTGCGCCAGTGGTTTTGAGGAAACGTTGCTTTTTACCGTCCACGAGTTTGATACCAACACGTGATGGTTTGCCGTTACCGTCAACCACAGCCACATTAGAAATGTGAACAGGCATCGTCTTGTCAATCATGCCGCCAGTAACACCGGCTGCTGGATTTGGCTTAACGCTCTTTTTATAAATATTTACGCCTTCGATTACTAATTTGTTCTCGAGAACGGCTGTAACAGTTCCTTGCTTGCCCTTATCGCGGCCAGTCAACAGAACTACGGAATCACCTTTACGAATCTTTTTCATATCAGCCTCTTAAATAACTTCGGGGGCGAGAGAAACGATCTTCATGAACTTCTCAGTACGCAATTCGCGTGTAACTGGTCCGAAGATACGTGTGCCAATTGGCTCTAACTTAGCGTTGAGCAATACCGCAGCGTTGCCATCGAACTTAATCAATGAACCATCTGGACGGCGAACACCCTTAGCAGTTCTCACTACTACGGCGTTATAAATGTCACCTTTTTTTACACGGCCACGTGGAGCAGCGGACTTTACAGTCACTTTAATGACATCACCGATACTGGCGTAACGACGCTTAGAGCCGCCCAATACCTTGATGCACAACACTTCACTGGCGCCTGTGTTATCGGCAACCTGTAATCTACTTTCGGTTTGTATCATTTCTAATCCCCAACTTATTGGCCAAAGGCAAACAGTCTTGGTTCCGTCTATGGGCTTTAACGAAAGTTAAAACCCGGAATTAATGAAAAACACTGCTTCTCCAATAAAACCAGAGAAGCCTTCTATTCTACTACGTAAAACAGGGATTTGGGAAGAATCTTCTCCAAAATCCCTAATATTTCTTTAAATACCCTTTGAAGCTTCAACTAAACGGGTCACAACCCAAGATTTAGTGCGTGAAATTGGCTTAGATTCAGCAATTTCAACGGTATCACCCATCTTGTATGTGCCAGCTTCGTCATGAGCGTGGTACTTTTTGGACTGGCCAACGTACTTACCAATCACTGGATGCTTAACTTGACGCTCAACCAACACCGTCACAGTTTTTTGCATTTTGTCGCTAACGACGCGGCCCACAAGGGTGCGGCGCAAGGGTTTAGATAATTCTGTCATATCCCTTTTTCCTTATTTCTGTGCAGTCTTTTGGGCGATAAAAGTCTTCACACGAGCGATGTCGCGCTTATTTTTACCCAATTGGCTGGTATTTGTGAGTTGCTGAGTGCCTTTTTGCATGCGGAGCTTGAAACCGGTCTTAAGCAACTCGGTTAACTCTGCATTTAAAGCGTTCAGATCTTTTGAAGCTAATTCTGTATTTTTCATAATCTCTATCCCGATCAACCTAAGTGGCGAATCACGAAAGTGGTCTGTAAAGGCAACTTAGCAGCAGCAAGCTTGAAAGCTTCGCGCGCCAATTGCTCATCAACACCGTCCATCTCGTAGAGCACTTTGCCTGGTTGAATTTCAGCTACGTAGTACTCTGGATTACCTTTACCGTTACCCATACGTACTTCAGCAGGTTTTTGTGAAATTGGCTTATCTGGGAAAATGCGAATCCAAATACGGCCACCACGTTTAATGTGACGAGTCATTGCACGACGTGCTGACTCAATTTGACGAGCAGTCAAACGACCACGGCCAACGGCCTTCAATCCAAAGTCACCAAAGGCTACAGAACTACCGCGTGTTGCCACGCCAGTGTTACGGCCTTTTTGTTCCTTACGATACTTGCGACGCTTTGGTTGTAGCATGCTTACTCTCCTGACTTCTGCGTATCTGCGGCAGGTGTTTCAACCTTACGCACACGCTTTACTGCTGGTTTAGCAGCAACTAATGGCTTGTCTGTGCCAGCAGCTGGTTTACGAGCAGCTGTCTTGCTTGGAGCACGACGAGTTTTCTTTTCTTCGGCAGCTGGTTCAGCAGCTTGTGCAGCAACTTGAGCTTCTGCACCACGACCCAATGTGTCGCCTTTATATACCCAAACTTTTACACCGATGATGCCGTATGTTGTTTCCGCTTCTGATGTTGCGTAATCAATATCAGCCTTCAATGTATGAAGTGGAACGCGACCTTCACGGTACCATTCGCGACGAGCAATTTCAGCACCATTCAAACGACCTGATGACATGATCTTGATGCCTTGTGCACCAAGACGCATTGCGTTTTGCATTGCACGCTTCATTGCACGGCGGAACATGATGCGCTTTTCTAACTGTTGAGTAATAGAGTCAGCGATCAATTGCGCGTCAACTTCAGGCTTACGAATTTCTTCGATGTTCACGTGAACTGGAACGCCCATACGCTTTTGTAATTCGCGGCGGAGCACTTCAATATCTTCGCCTTTTTTACCGATTACAACGCCTGGACGTGAGCTATAGATAGTAATACGTGCATTCTTTGCAGGACGCTCGATAACTACTTTACTTACGGATGCATTTTTCAACTTCTTCTTCAGATAGATGCGAACGTCAACGTCCTCTTTCAACATCTTTGCGAAGTCAGTATTGTTTGCATACCAACGTGATGTCCAATTCTTCGTTACCGCGAGTCGGAATCCGGTTGGGTTTATCTTTTGTCCCATATCTTTCCTTAGTTACTCAAGGTCACGCTAATGTGACAAGTTTGTTTTTCAATTTGATTTCCACGACCCTTAGCGCGTGCGGTAAAGCGCTTCAATGAAGTGCCTTTATCAACAATAATTGCTGAAACCTTGAGCTCATCAATGTCAGCACCTTTATTGTGTTCAGCGTTGGCCACTGCGGACTCAACAACTTTCTTCACAATGAAGGCAGCTTTCTTGGGGCTGAAGTTCAAAATGTTTAATGCGCGGGCAATCGGCAAACCACGAATTTGGTCGGCGACCAAACGAGTCTTTTGCGCAGAAATGCGGGCACCCTTGTGAATAGCTTTAACTTCCATCATCATCCCCTTACTTCTTCGTTACTTTCTTGTCAGCAGCGTGACCTTTGAAAGTACGGGTCAAGGCAAATTCGCCTAACTTATGACCCACCATGTTTTCTGATACATATACCGGAACGTGTTGACGACCGTTATGTACAGCAATCGTCAAACCAATAAAGTCTGGGAGGATTGTTGAACGGCGTGACCAAGTTTTGATCGGCTTTTTGTCTTTGTTGGCTTGTGCAACTTCAACTTTTTTTACTAAGCTGGCGTCGCAGAATGGGCCTTTTTTAGCTGAACGTGTCATATCTATTTATCCTTATCGCTTAACGTTTTTGACGACGTTGAACGATCATCGAAGTTGTACGCTTATTGCGACGTGTACGATAACCTTTGGTTGGTGTGCCCCATGGGGATACAGGTACACGGCCTTCGCCAGTTCTACCTTCACCACCACCGTGTGGGTGATCTACTGGGTTCATTGCCACACCGCGAACGGTTGGACGAATACCACGCCAGCGATTTGCACCCGCTTTACCGATAACGCGCAAGCTATGCTCTTCATTACCAACTTCACCAATAGTGGCACGGCAATCAATCAGAACACGGCGAACTTCACCGGAACGCAAACGCACCTGAGCGTATACGCCTTCACGAGCTAACAATACTGCGGAACCACCAGCAGAACGTGCCACTTGAGCACCTTTGCCAGGCATGATTTCTACACAGTGAATAGTGCTACCAACTGGAATATTACGAATCGGCAAGTTGTTACCAGACTTGATTGGGGCTTCAGAGCCACTCATCAATGCCTGACCAACAGTCATTCCTTTTGCAGCCAGAATATATCGACGCTCACCATCAGCAAACACGATCAATGCAATATTTGCACTGCGGTTTGGATCGTATTCCAAGCGCTCAACTTTTGCTGGAATACCATCTTTGTCGTTGCGTTTAAAGTCAACAACACGATAGTGATGCTTATGACCACCACCTTTATGACGGGTAGTGATGTGGCCGTTATTGTTACGACCAGCTTTTTGAAACTGTGGCTCTAACAATGGTGCAAAAGGCTTGCCTTTATGGAGGTCAGGATTGACCACCTTGACCATTGAGCGACGACCTGGTGAGGTCGGTTTTGTTTTCATCAAAGGCATGATTAATTCGCCTCCGCTTCAAAGTTAATTTCTTGACCTGGCTTCAAGCTTACGTAGGCCTTCTTAGTGTGGTCACGACGACCTTCAAAACGGCCATAGCGCTTAGGCTTGCCTTTTTGATTTACGATTTGAACAGAGTCGACTTGCACTTTGAAGAGCAATTCAACTGCTTGTTTTACATCGCTCTTGTTTGCGTCGCGAGCTACTTGAAACACTACTTGTTCGTTTTTCTCTGCAACCATAGTGGCTTTTTCAGAGATCACCGGTCCAAGCAGAACCCTCATTAGGTTGTGATCGTTTTTACGGACTTGGCTCATTTCAGCAACTCCTCAATTTTCGCGATCGCAGCTTTGCTTACCAATACTTTTTTGTATTGAACCAAAGCTAATGGATCAGCGTGCTGTGGCTCACATACAGCAACTTTATGCAAGTTACGTGATGCCAAGTACAAATTCTCGCTAACCTGATCAACAATAATCAAGACTGAGTCCAAGCCCATTGCTTTAACTTTGTCAGCTAAAACTTTAGTCTTTGGAGCGTCGAGACTGAATTGATCAACAACATTCAAACGACCTTCGCGAGCTAACTGAGACAAAATTGATCTCATACCAGCGCGGTACATTTTCTTGTTTACTTTTTGGCTGAAATTCTCTTCTGGAGAATTCGGGAATATACGACCACCTCCACGCCACAGCGGGGAAGAGCTCATACCAGCACGTGCACGACCAGTACCTTTTTGACGCCAAGGTTTCTTGGTTGTGTGCTTAACTTGCTCACGGTCTTTTTGTGCACGGTTACCGCTACGTGCGTTTGCTTGGTAAGCCACAACAACTTGGTGTACCAACGCTTCGTTATATTCACGTTCGAATACTTCTGGTGAAGCTTGTACGCCTGCACCTAAAGTACCGTTGTCCTGGAGAAGCTTAAGTTCCATATTCGCTCTCCTTATTTCTTCTTCAACGGTGTTTTAACCGCTGGAGTAACAATAACTTTACCGCCTGGGGCACCTGGAATAGCGCCTTTAACCATGATGAGATTGCGTTCTGCATCAATGCGTGCGATGACTAAATTTTGAACTGTACGTGTAACGTCACCCAAGTGACCGGTCATACGCTTACCAGGGAAAACACGGCCTGGATCTTGCGCCATACCGATTGAGCCTGGTACGTTATGTGAACGTGAGTTACCGTGGGATGCACGACCAGAAGCGAAGTGATAACGCTTGATGGTACCTGCGTAGCCCTTACCGATAGAAACGCCTTGTACGTCCACTTTTTGACCAGCAGTAAATGCAGTTTCAGCAGGAATTACTTGTCCTGGTGTCATTTCTGCGATTTTTGCTGCGTCTAAATGAAATTCGTTGAGACCGTTACCAGCCATCACTCCTGCTTTAGCGAAGTGACCAGCCATTGCTTTGGTAACGCGAGTAGCTCTACGTGTGCCATGTGCCAACTGGATAGCGTTATAGCCATCAGTTGCCTGGGTCTTGATTTGAGCGACTCTGTTGTCGCTCACGTCGATTACGGTCACAGGAATCGCTTCCCCTTCGTCCGTAAATAGACGGGTCATGCCGACCTTGCGGCCGATTAAGCCTAAGCTCATATTCATGCTCCACGCCGACTTCGATTGGTCGGCAAAATTAATTTAAGTGATTTACAAGTAAAAGTACTTCTAAATCAATAACCTACAACGTTTTTAATGCTGATAAAACTAAGTTTTTCGCTCAAATAATTGAGCGAAGCCTGAGATTCTATCCCGAAATGCCGATCTTGACAAGCAAAAAGACCGGAAACAACAAATTACTGCAACTTAATTTCGACGTCCACACCTGCTGGGAGATCTAATTTCATCAAAGCATCTACAGTTTTCTCTGTAGGATCAACGATATCCATCAAACGGAGATGGGTACGGATCTCTAACTGATCACGGGATGTCTTGTTCACGTGTGGTGAACGCAAGATATCAAAGCGCTCGATACGAGTTGGCAAAGGTACTGGACCCTTAACAACTGCGCCAGTACGTTTAGCTGTATCAACGATTTCAGCTGCAGACTGGTCGATCAAACGGTAATCAAATGCTTTAAGGCGAATACGAATTTTTTGGTTTTGCATATTAATTCCAAAGAGCGTTGTGGTGCTGCCACGTTATACATCTAAAGAGCTCGGTGACATCAGCAGCACTGATGTCACCGGTTAGCAAACCGCTAAATATTTATTACTAGTAAAACTTAAGCCAAAATCTTTGCAACCACGCCGGCGCCAACAGTACGGCCACCTTCACGGATCGCAAAACGTAAACCTTCTTCCATCGCGATAGGAGCGATGAGTTTTACGGTAATAGTCACGTTATCACCAGGCATAACCATTTCTTTGTCTTTTGGCAACTCGATTGAACCAGTTACGTCCGTAGTGCGGAAGTAGAACTGTGGACGATAGTTGTTAAAGAATGGAGTATGACGGCCACCTTCGTCTTTACCCAAGATGTAAACCTCGGCTGTAAAGTGAGTATGTGGGGTGATTGAACCTGGCTTAGCCAATACTTGGCCGCGCTCAACTTCTTCACGTTTTGTACCGCGTAACAAGATACCAACGTTATCGCCTGCTTGACCTTGGTCGAGCAATTTGCGGAACATTTCAACACCAGTACAAGTTGTCTTGAGTGTTGGTTTGATACCGATGATTTCGATCTCTTCGCCGACCTTGATGATGCCGCGCTCGATACGGCCTGTAACAACAGTACCGCGACCGGAGATAGAGAACACGTCTTCTACTGGCATCAAGAACGCACCGTCAACAGCACGCTCTGGAGTTGGGATGTATGAGTCAAGTGCTTCAGCCAATTTCATGATGGCTTCTTTACCCAATTTGCCTTCGTCGCCTTCTAAAGCTAACTTAGCAGAACCTTGGATGATTGGTGTGTCATCGCCAGGGAAGTTGTACTTAGACAGAAGCTCACGAACTTCCATTTCAACTAACTCGAGCAATTCAGCGTCATCAACCATGTCGCACTTGTTGAGGAACACCACGATGTAAGGAACACCAACTTGACGTGCCAAGAGGATGTGCTCACGAGTTTGTGGCATTGGGCCGTCAGCAGCAGAGCAAACTAAAATTGCGCCGTCCATCTGAGCAGCACCAGTAATCATGTTCTTAACGTAGTCAGCATGTCCTGGGCAATCCACGTGAGCGTAGTGACGGTTAGCTGTCTCGTACTCAACGTGCGCTGTATTAATCGTAATACCACGTGCTTTTTCTTCTGGAGCAGCATCGATCTGATCGTATGCTTTTGCTTCGCCACCGAATGCTTTAGAAAGCACGGTTGCAATTGCTGCTGTCAATGTGGTTTTACCGTGGTCAACGTGACCGATGGTGCCTACGTTTACGTGCGGTTTTGTCCGCTCGAATTTTTCTTTTGCCATTTTTGTCTGCCTTCTTTAGCTAGTCAATATTCAAAATTAATAAATTACTTCGCTTTAGCAGCCATAACTGCTTCTGCTACGTTCTTAGGTGCTTCTGCGTAATGCTTAAATTCCATGGTGTAAGTAGCGCGACCTTGGGTCAACGAGCGCAAGCCAGTTGAGTAACCAAACATCTCTGCCAATGGCACTTCAGCACGAACGATCTTGCCGCCGCCTGGAATGTCATCCATACCTTGCAAAATACCGCGACGTGATGAGAGGTCGCCCATTACGTTGCCCATGAAATCTTCTGGTGTTTCTACTTCAACAGCCATCATCGGCTCAAGCAACACAGGGGCTGCTTTACGCATACCGTCTTTGAACGCCATAGAACCCGCCATCTTAAATGCATTTTCATTGGAGTCAACATCATGGTACGAACCGAAGAACAATGTTGCTTTGACGTCTACGACTGGGTAGCCAGCCAAAACACCGGAGTTCAATGTTTCGATGATGCCTTTTTCTACCGCAGGGATGTATTCACGCGGAACGACACCGCCCTTAATAGCATCAACGAATTCAAAGCCTTTACCTGGGGCTTGTGGCTCAAGTTTTAATACAACGTGACCGTATTGACCGCGACCACCAGACTGCTTAACGAACTTACCTTCAACTTCGTCACAAGTCTTACGAATCGTTTCACGGTAAGCAACTTGTGGCTTACCAACGGTTGCCTCAACACCAAATTCACGCTTCATACGATCAACCAAAATTTCCAAGTGGAGCTCGCCCATACCGGAAATAATTGTTTGACCTGATTCTTCGTCTGTCTTCACGCGGAAAGAAGGATCTTCTTGTGCCAAGCGATTCAAAGCAAGACCCATTTTTTCTTGGTCAGCCTTAGTCTTTGGCTCAACAGCTTGTGAGATCACAGGCTCTGGGAATACCATGCGCTCCAGAACAACGATGCTATCTGGATCACACAATGTTTCGCCAGTAGTTGCGTCCTTGAGGCCAACAGCCGCTGCAATATCACCCGCAAAAACTTCTTTAATTTCTTCACGTTCGTTAGCGTGCATTTGCAACAAACGACCAACACGCTCTTTTTTACCCTTAATTGGGTTATAAATTGTGTCGCCCGACTTCATCACACCTGAGTAAACGCGGAAGAAGATGAGCTGACCAACGAATGGGTCAGTCATGATCTTGAATGCCAATGCTGAGAATTTCTCATCATCAGATGCTTTACGAACTGCAGGAGTGCCGTCTTCTAATTCACATGGAACTGGTGGCACATCCAGAGGTGATGGCAATAATTCAACTACAGCGTCCAACATCGCCTGAACGCCTTTATTTTTAAATGCAGTGCCACACAACATTGGAACGATTTCGTTAGCGATAGTACGTTGACGTAACGCCTTTTTGATTTCATCTTCGGTCAAGCCTTCGCCACCGAGATACTTTTCCATCAACTCTTCTGAGCTTTCAGCAGCAGCCTCGAGCATTTTCTCGCGCCACTCTTCAGCGGAAGCTTGCAATTCAGCTGGGATATCTTCATAGGTAAATTTAGTACCTTGTGAAGCTTCATCCCAATACACAGCCTTCATTTTTACCAAATCCACAACGCCTTTGAAGTTTTCTTCTGCGCCGATAGGAATTTGAATCAAAATTGGATTCGCCTTGAGGCGAGTTCTCATCTGTTCGTATACTTTGAAGAAGTTCGCGCCCGTACGGTCCATCTTGTTTACGAATGCTAAACGTGGAACTTGGTACTTGTTAGCTTGACGCCAAACAGTTTCAGATTGTGGCTGAACACCACCCACCGCACAGTAAACCATGCAAGCGCCATCCAAAACGCGCATTGAACGCTCAACCTCAATGGTGAAGTCTACGTGTCCTGGGGTATCAATAATGTTGATACGGTGCTCAGGCATATTGCCTGCCATGCCCTTCCAGAATGTAGTAGTAGCAGCAGAAGTAATCGTGATACCACGCTCTTGCTCTTGCTCCATCCAGTCCATAGTTGCAGCGCCGTCATGAACTTCACCGATTTTGTGATTAACACCGGTGTAGAACAAAACGCGTTCTGTAGTTGTTGTCTTACCTGCGTCAATATGCGCAGAAATACCGATATTGCGGTATTTGTCGATAGGGGTTTTACGTGCCACTGTTGGTGCCTTTTCTTTACTATTTGATTAGAAGCGGAAATGTGAGAAAGCTTTGTTAGCTTCTGCCATACGGTGAACTTCTTCACGCTTCTTCATTGCGCCGCCACGACCTTCAGCAGCTTCTAATAATTCGTTGGCTAAACGTTGAGCCATAGATTTTTCGCCACGCTTCTTAGCGGCTTCACGCAACCAGCGCATTGCCAAAGCGGAACGACGTGATGGACGAACTTCAACAGGAACTTGATAGTTAGCGCCACCAACACGACGGCTCTTAACCTCAACCATTGGCTTAACGTTGCCCATGGCTGTTGAAAAAATTTCGAGTGGTTCTTTATTTGCTTTTTTCTCGATGTGATCAAAGGCACCGTAAACGATACGCTCTGCAACCGATTTCTTACCGTCCAACATGAGGACGTTCATGAATTTAGCTACTTCTACATTACCGAATTTTGGATCCGGCAAAATTTCCCGTTTGGGAACTTCACGACGACGTGGCATAACTACTCCTTCAGTTCAGTTAGGGGTGTTCACATGAATCACCCGCTCCGGCTGTCCTACTATCTAAGAAAATTCTTAGACGGAACAGCCACTTACTTGTCTTTTAAGTCTGACAAACAATGACTTACTGCAAAAAACTACAACTGCTTAATTACGAAAAATTAAGCAGCTTTCTTAGCGCGCTTAGCACCGTATTTAGAACGGGCCTGCTTACGATCTTTAACACCTTGCAAGTCCAAAGAACCGCGCACGATGTGATAACGAACACCTGGTAAGTCCTTAACACGACCACCACGAATCAACACTACTGAGTGTTCCTGGAGGTTATGGCCTTCACCACCAATGTATGAAATCACTTCAAAACCATTGGTTAAGCGAACTTTGGCTACTTTACGTAGCGCAGAGTTAGGCTTTTTAGGAGTAGTTGTGTACACACGTGTACATACACCGCGGCGCTGCGGGCTGTTTTGCATCGCAGGGCTCTTGCTTTTAACGGTAAGCTTTGCTCTTGGCTTGCGTATTAATTGATTAATTGTTGGCATAAAATAGCTCGGTTAGTACTTCTTTGTTGCTTTCTTCAAGAAAATCAATGACTTAGAGAATTTCTAGGTCAAAAAGACCCTCTTCTGAATCAGTAGAACTCAGCATTCTAGCTTGGCCAGCCTTTTCCGTCAACCAAATGGGGAAAAAACTGGCCATTTCTGGCCAGAATTACCAAATTAGCTTGGATCAGCCTCCCCAGTAGGAGCAACGACTTCAGCCTCTATTTCTACAGGCATATTGGCCATTGCTTCCTCTTCGGCGGCAATCATTTGAGCGCGGTCACGCTCGAATTGCTCTCTGACCTTGCGTGCACGGCGATAAGACAAGCCGGTACCAGCAGGGATCAGACGACCAATAATGACGTTTTCCTTGAGGCCACGGAGTGTATCGGTCTTGCCCATAATTGCGGCTTCGGTCAATACACGGGTGGTTTCTTGGAAAGAAGCCGCTGAAATGAAGCTGTCGGTCGACAAGGATGCCTTGGTAATGCCTAGCAACACGTTATCGAACTGAGCTGGGTGCTTACCTTGGGCGATCACTGCATCGTTAGCGTCATACAACTTAGAACGCTCAACTTGCTCACCAGTGATGAATGATGTGTCGCCTGGATCAGTTACCTGAACACGACGCAACATCTGACGCACGATAACTTCAATGTGCTTGTCATTGATCTTCACACCCTGGAGACGGTAAACGTCTTGAACTTCGTCAACGATGTAGATTGCCAACTCTTCGATACCTTTGAGAGTCAAGATGTCGTGTGGATCAGCAGGGCCTTCCACAATCATCTCGCCCTTGTTCACAACTTGACCGTCGTGAACGAGAACTTGCTTCTCTTTAGGAATCAAGAATTCATTGGCTTCACCGTCCATATCGGTAATTACCAAACGTTGTTTACCTTTGGTTTCTTTACCGAAGGAAACTGTTCCAGTAACTTTCGCCAATACAGCTGCATCTTTTGGTGAACGTGCTTCGAACAATTCTGCAACGCGTGGTAAACCACCGGTAATGTCGCGAGTCTTCTGTGATTCGATTGGAATACGCGCCAATACTTCACCGACTTCAACTTTCTGACCATCCTTAACAGTAATCAAAGCGCCTACCTGGAGGCCAATGTTTACTGGATGATCAGTACCAGCGATCATGACTTCATTACCCTTTTCATCAACCAAGTTGATCATTGGGCGAACGCCTTTGCTTGCTGCTGAACGACGCTTACCGTCAATCACCACCAAAGTGGATAGACCGGTAACTTCGTCAACCTGCTTAGCAACAGTTACACCTTCTTCAACGTTGTCGAAGCGAGCGATACCAGCGTACTCAGAAATAATCGGACGTGTTAATGGGTCCCAGGTTGCTAAGCTTGCGCCAGCCTTAACCGCTGCATCTTCTTTCAACAAGAGAGTTGCGCCGTAAGGAACTTTATGACGCTCGCGCTCACGACCATTCTCATCAACGATCAAGGCTTCGCCAGAACGTGAAATCACGATCTGCTCACCCTTCGCGTTCTTCACAACACGCATCGTGCCGGAGAACTTCAATGCACCATTTGATTTAGCTTCAATATTGCTTGCAACTAAAGCGCGTGACGCTGCACCACCGATGTGGAAGGTACGCATAGTCAACTGTGTACCTGGCTCACCGATCGACTGAGCAGCGATAACACCAACTGCCTCACCAACGTTCACCAAACCACCGCGACCTAGATCACGTCCGTAGCACTTAGCGCACAAGCCAAAGCGAGTTAAGCAAGACAATACTGTACGAACTTTAACTTCGTCGATGCCCAATGCAACGATTTGATCAACATGATCTTCATCGAGCAATGTGTCGTTAGGAACAATCACTTCTTGTGTGTCAGGGTGAACGATGTCACCGATACATACACGACCCAAAATACGATCACGCAATGCTTCGATAATCTCGCCGCCTTCAACAAGCGCCTTCATCGTTACGCCAGTAGTCGCGCCGCAATCCTCTTCGATCACCACGAGATCTTGAGTAACGTCGCACAAACGACGCGTCAAGTAACCTGAGTTCGCTGTCTTCAATGCGGTATCAGCCAGACCTTTACGAGCACCGTGGGTTGAAATGAAGTACTGCAACACGTTCAAGCCTTCACGGAAGTTCGCAGTAATTGGGGTTTCAATAATGGAGCCATCAGGCTTAGCCATCAAACCACGCATACCGGCCAACTGACGAATCTGCGCTGCAGATCCACGCGCACCAGAATCCGCCATCATGTAGATGGAGTTGAAGGATTCTTGGCGAACAGTCTTACCGTTACGGTCGAGTACGTCAACGTGTGACAACTCATCCATCATGGCCTTACCAACTTGGTCGCCTGCGGCACCCCAAATATCAACCACGTTGTTATAACGTTCTTGATTGGTTACGAGACCAGACATGAACTGCTTGTCATACTCTTTAACCTTGGCAGAAGCTTCAGTGATGATGCGCTCTTTAGATGTTGGGATCAACATATCATCGATCGCAACAGAGATACCAGCATTGGTAGCCAAACGGAAACCAGACTGCAAGAGACGGTCAGCAAAAATGACTGTTTCACGCAAACCGCACTTGCGGAATGATGTGTTGATCAAACGTGAGATTTCTTTTTTCTTTAAAGGCTTGTTGATTTCCTCAAAAGACATGCCCTTAGGCAAAATCTCAGACAAGATTGCACGGCCAACTGATGTTTGATAGATCTTGGTCTTCTCAGCAAAACGCGCATCGCCTTCTGCCTTCTTGTCCACGATCTCATACTCAGTAATACGAACAGCAACACGAGAAGCCAATTCAACTTGACCTGCTTCGTATGCACGCACTACTTCAGTAATGTTGGCGAAAACCATGCCTTCGCCTTTGCCGTTGATCTTGTCACGTGTAGCGTAGTACAGACCCAACACCACGTCCTGTGAAGGAACGATTGATGGCTCGCCGTTAGCTGGGAACAATACGTTGTTCGAAGCCAACATCAATGTACGTGCTTCCATTTGCGCTTCGAGCGACAAAGGAACGTGAACCGCCATTTGGTCACCGTCAAAGTCAGCGTTAAATGCCGCGCAGACTAATGGGTGCAATTGGATTGCTTTACCTTCAATCAGCATTGGCTCGAAAGCCTGGATACCGAGACGGTGCAATGTAGGCGCACGATTCAACATGATTGGATGCTCACGAATCACTTCTTCGAGAATGTCCCAAACGATTGGAGTCTGGCTTTCAACTTCTTTCTTCGCAGCCTTAATAGTGGTTGCAATTCCCAAAGTCTCAAGCTTGTTGAAAATGAATGGCTTGAACAATTCCAAAGCCATCAATTTTGGTAAACCGCACTGATGCAATTTCAATGTAGGACCAACCACGATGACTGAACGACCAGAGTAGTCAACACGTTTACCCAACAAGTTTTGACGGAAACGACCGCTCTTACCTTTAATCATCTCAGCTAAGGACTTGAGAGGACGCTTATTAGCGCCAGTCATAGCCTTACCGCGACGACCGTTGTCGAGCAATGAGTCAACCGCTTCTTGCAACATACGTTTTTCGTTGCGAACGATGATCTCTGGTGCGCGCAACTCTAACAAACGCTTCAAACGGTTGTTACGGTTGATCACGCGACGATAGAGGTCGTTCAAATCAGAGGTAGCAAAACGACCGCCATCCAACGGCACCAATGGGCGCAATTCAGGTGGCAATACTGGCAATACTTCCATGATCATCCAGTCAGGCTTAATACCTGAAGTCTGGAACGCCTCGAGCACTTTTAAGCGCTTAGCGTATTTCTTAATCTTGGCATCGCTACCAGTAGCCTTCAAGTCAGCACGAATAGTCTCAACTTCACGATCGATATCAATCGAACGCAAAAGATCACGAATACCTTCCGCGCCCATGATGGCAGTAAATGCGCCGTCACCATACTCTTCAGTCTTAGCAATGTACTCGTCTTCAGACATGATCTGACCGCGCTTCATCGCGCCTTCAGGAGTCATGCCAGGATCAACAACTACGTATGCTTCAAAGTAAAGAACGCGCTCGATATCGCGTAATGTCATATCGAGAACCATACCCAAACGGGATGGTAAGGACTTCAAGAACCAAATGTGCGCTACAGGGGCTGCCAACTCAATGTGGCCCATGCGCTCACGACGTACCTTAGCGAGAGTAACTTCAACGCCGCACTTCTCGCAGATTACGCCACGGAACTTTAAGCGCTTGTACTTACCGCATAAGCACTCGTAGTCTTTAGTTGGTCCAAAAATCTTGGCGCAAAACAAACCATCACGCTCGGGCTTAAATGTCCGGTAGTTGATGGTTTCTGGCTTGCGTACTTCACCAAAAGACCATGAGCGAATTTTCTCAGGAGATGCGAGGCCAATCTTGATGACATCAAACTGCTCATCACCCTGCGTTTGCTTAAATAAATCGAGCAATGCTTTCATATCAGTTGCGCTCCATGTCAATGTCAATACCCAACGAACGGATTTCTTTTACCAGCACGTTGAAGGATTCGGGCATGCCAGCATCAATCGTGTGCTCGCCCTTGACGATGTTTTCGTAAACCTTGGTACGGCCTGCGACGTCATCGGACTTCACTGTCAGCATTTCCTGCAAGACATATGAAGCACCGTATGCTTCGAGGGCCCAGACTTCCATCTCACCAAAGCGCTGACCACCGAACTGAGCTTTACCGCCCAATGGCTGTTGCGTTACTAAAGAGTAAGGTCCGGTTGAACGAGCATGCATCTTGTCATCGACCAAATGGTGGAGTTTCAAGACGTGCATTACGCCAACAGTTACTGGACGCTCGAATTGATCGCCAGTACGGCCGTCGCACAAAATCATTTGCTGACGTGAAGGAGTCATCTTCAAAGAAGTAGCTACTTCTTCTGGATAAGCCAACTCGAGCATGCGTCCGATTTCGGCTTCTGTAGCACCGTCAAACACTGGAGTTGCAAATGGCAAGCCTTGGCGGAGATTCTCAGCCAATACTGTGATTTGCTCGTCAGTGAAGTTGTCGATGTCTTCAATACGGCCTGTTTCGTTGTAAAGCTGTTTGAGGAACTTGCGTAACTCAGCTTGTTTAGCTTGTTGGCGAACCATCTCGTCAATACGCTTGCCAATACCTTGAGCAGCCCAACCTAAGTGGGTTTCCAAGATCTGACCAACGTTCATACGGGAAGGAACACCCAATGGGTTCAAGACGATATCAACAGGGCGTCCGTCAGCCATAAATGGCATATCTTCAGCTGGAGCGATTTTAGAAACCACACCCTTGTTACCGTGACGACCGGCCATCTTGTCACCAGGCTGTAAGCGACGCTTAACAGCCAAGTACACCTTAACCATCTTCGTTACGCCAGGTTGCAAATCATCACCCTGGGTAAGCTTGGTGCGCTTCTCTTCGAAGGCTTCATCAAACTGTTTACGCTTCGCTTCGATAGAGGACTTAATCGCTTCAACTTGTGAGGCAACTTCATCATCTGCTGGACGCACATCAAACCAATGGTATTTATCTAAGCCAGCAAGGTATTCCTTGTCGATCTTAGTGCCTTTAGCTAATTTCTGAGGACCACCATTGGCAACTTTGCCAATCAACAGTTTTTCTAAACGCATGAAGGCATCACCTTCAACAATACGCAACTGATCGTTTAAGTCCAAACGATAGCGTTGTAATTCTTCTTGAATAATTGACTGTGCACGGGCATCGCGCTCAATACCTTCACGGGTGAAGACTTGAACATCGATAACAGTACCGATCATTCCTGATGGAACGCGCAAAGAAGTATCTTTTACGTCAGATGCTTTTTCACCGAAGATCGCGCGGAGGAGCTTCTCTTCTGGAGTGAGAGTTGTCTCGCCCTTTGGAGTTACCTTACCAACCAATACGTCGCCAGCTTCAACTTCAGCACCGATGTAAACAATACCGCTTTCATCTAAACGGGAGAGTTGTGACTCTGCCAAATTAGAGATATCGCGAGTAATTTCTTCTGAACCAAGCTTGGTATCACGTGCAACCACTGACAGCTCTTCAATATGAATAGAGGTGTAGCGGTCATCAGCAACAACTTTCTCAGAGATCAAGATTGAATCTTCGAAGTTGTAACCGTTCCATGGCATAAATGCCACAGTCATGTTTTGACCCAAAGCCAATTCACCTAAATCGGTAGATGCACCGTCAGCAACTACGTCGCCGCGGGCTACACGATCGCCAACCTTCACGATTGGACGTTGGTTGATGTTGGTGTTTTGGTTTGAACGGGTGTACTTGATGAGGTTATAAATATCCACACCAACTTCACCGGCTGCAGTTTCATCATCGTTCACACGAATCACAACACGATTCGCATCAACGTAATCAACAATACCGCCACGCGCTGCTAATACAACAGTGCCGGAGTCAACCGCAACAATGCGCTCTAAACCTGTACCAACTAATGGCTTATCAGGACGCAAGCAAGGAACTGCTTGACGCTGCATGTTCGCACCCATCAACGCACGGTTCGCATCATCGTGCTCTAAGAATGGAACGAGTGAAGCAGCAGCAGAAACGATCTGGCTAGGAGCAACGTCGATGAAATCGATGCGCTCTGGGCTAACCATCATAGTTTCACCAGCTTGACGAGCAGAAACCAATTCGTCAGCTAATTTACCGTTTTTGTCGATCGTTGCATTCGCCTGAGCAATTACATACTTCGCTTCTTCAATCGCAGAGAGGTAAACCACTTCATCGCTTACCTTGCTATTGGAAACCTTGCGGTATGGAGTCTCAAGGAAACCATGCTCATTCAAACGCGCAAACAACGCGAGCGAGTTGATCAAACCAATGTTTGGTCCTTCTGGAGTTTCGATAGGGCAAACACGTCCGTAGTGGGTTGGATGCACGTCGCGCACTTCGAAACCTGCGCGCTCGCGTGTCAAACCACCAGGTCCCAATGCAGAAATACGACGTTTGTGCGTGATCTCTGAGAGTGGGTTGGTTTGGTCCATAAACTGGGACAGCTGTGAAGAACCGAAGAACTCACGAATAGCAGAAGAGATTGGCTTGCTGTTAATCAAATCATGCGGCATGAGGTTTTCTGTTTCGGCTTGGCCGAGACGCTCTTTAACCGCACGCTCAACACGTGACAAACCAGCACGAAATTGGTTTTCAGCCAACTCGCCAACGCAACGCACACGACGATTACCTAAGTGATCGATATCGTCCACTTCGCCTTTGCCGTTACGCAAATCTACGAGAGATTTAATGGTATCGAGAATATCTTCGTTTGACAGAACCATTGGACCTTCCATTTCTGGACGGTTCAAACGGCTGTTGACCTTCATACGGCCAACGCGTGACAAATCGTAAGTATCTTCGCTATAGAACAAGCGCTGGAACAAGGCTTCAACAGCATCTTCTGTTGGAGGCTCACCAGGACGCATCATGCGGTAGATGGCGATACGAGCAGCCATTTGATCCGCAGTTTCATCAGTACGCAATGTCTGTGAAATGTATGCACCAGAATCTAAATCGTTGGTGTAGATGGTTTCTAACTGCTTGATACCTGCATCGCGCAATGTCGCCAACAACTCTTCAGTGATTTCATCGTTAGCGTAAGCCAAGATTTCACCGGAGTCTGGATCAACAATATTGCGTGCAACTACACGACCAATTAAATAGTCATCTGGTACAGCGATTGTTTTTGTTTTTGCAGCTTCAAGTTCGCGGATATGCTTTGCATTGATACGCTTGTCTTTTTGAATGACTACAACGCCATTCTTGTCGAGCACATCAAAGCTAGCCAACTGACCACGCAAACGCTCTGGCACAAATTCCATTGAGCCGCCATTAGCAGTCAATGAGAAATGGTCAAAGTTAAAGAAGTTAGCAAGAATCTGTTCGTTGTTTAAACCAATTGCTTTGAGCAAAATGGTGACAGGCATCTTACGACGACGGTCAACGCGGAAATAGAGAATATCTTTTGGGTCAAACTCGAAATCGAGCCATGAACCACGGTAAGGAATGATGCGTGCTGAGAACAGCAACTTACCTGAGCTGTGTGTCTTGCCCTTATCGTGTTCAAAGAACACGCCTGGGGAACGGTGCAACTGAGATACGATTACGCGCTCAGTACCGTTAATCACAAAAGAGCCGTTTTCTGTCATGAGTGGAATTTCACCCATGTAGACTTCGCTCTCTTTTACCTCTTTAACCTTAGTAGGTGCTTCGCGATCATAAATAATCAAGCGAACTTTTGCGCGTAAGGCAGAGTGGTATGTGTAACCACGTTGCTGACATTCTTTAACGTCAAATGGTGGCTGTGATAACTGGTAAGACACGTATTCCATACGTGCATAGCCGTTGTTAGACACAATTGGGAACGCCGATGTAAAGGCGGCTTGAAGTCCCTCAGTAAGACGAGACATTGCCGGCTTATCAGCCTGTAAAAATTTAGCGTAGGATTCCAGCTGCGTTGCGATCAGGTACGGAACCTGGTGGTTGTTTACTCGCTTAGCAAAGCTTTTACGGACTCGCTTGCGTTCGGTGAAGCTATAGTTCATTTCATCTCCGAATTCAGCGACTGTACAAAGATTTGGCGATTGGCCACTACCAATCACTGGCGGACAACACTAAACCGTTTCGATCTAGTGTCCGACCAAACTTGCATTCTGCAGTCGTATCAGAAGGCAAACCCGATTTCAATCAGAAATGAAATCGGGTTTGACCACTAATGGTCAAACCCAACATGGCTAACGCCCCTTTTTGAGAGGCGCCAGCATTGTGTTTATTACTTGAGTTCTGCTTTAGCGCCAGCTTCTTCAAGTTTCTTCTTAGCTTCTTCAGCAGTTTTCTTATCAACGCCTTCTTTGATTGGCTTCGGTGCACCGTCAACCAAGTCCTTAGCTTCTTTCAAGCCAAGACCAGTAATTTCGCGAACTGCTTTAATTACTGAAACTTTGTTTGCGCCAGCTTCGAGCAAGTTAACAGTGAATTCAGTTTGTTCTGCACCACCAGCATCGCCACCGGCAGCACCTGCAGGACCAGCAACAGCCATAGCTGCAGCTGAAACACCAAACTTCTCTTCGAACGCTTTAACCAAGTCGTTCAAATCCATAACGGACATGCTACCTACTGCATCAATGATTTCTTCTTTAGTAATCGCCATTTTTAGCTCCTAATACTTAAATAGTTAATCTGTCGCTTATTCAGCGGCAGGGGTTTCGTTTGCTTCTGTTCCAGCTTCTGGGGCTGCGGCTGCAGGCTCAGCGGCTGCTTCTGGAGCGGCTTCAGCGGCTACTGCTGCTGGGGCTGCTGCTTCTGCAGGTGCTGCTGCGGGAGCGGGTGCTCCAGCTGCCTTTTGTGCTGCTACTGCGCCCAATACGCGAGCCATCGCAGATACCGGTGCCAACATCACACCTAACAACTGAGATAACAACTCGTCGCGGCTTGGAATTGTTGCGAGGGCTTTAACGCCTGCAACATCTAACAACTTGCCGTTATATAAGCCAGCAGTAATGACTAGCTTGTCTTGAGTCTTAGCAAAGTTCTGCAATACTTTTGCCGAAGCAATCGGATCAGCAGAGATGCCATAGATCAAGGGGCCAACCATCGAATCAGCAAGAGGCTCAAACTGTGTGCCTTGTGCAGCACGGCGTGCCAATGTGTTCTTCAAAACGCGAAGATATACACCTTGGTCACGTGCGCTAGCACGTAGCTTTGTCAACTGCTCTACTGGAATACCACGGTATTCAGCGAGCACGACAGTTTGGGCTCCAGCCAATTGAGCGCCGACATCAGCAACAATCGCTTTTTTGTCTTGTACATTCAAAGGCACGGTTTAACTCCATAAAAACCAACTGTTTCCAGTTGGGGTTACACACCAGCGTCTGATCATTTGTTCACAAAGTCTCTTGTGAAAATCTTTTCAGGGTCGCCATCTGCGCTGGCTATTACTTTCGTAACGATTAAGAATTAATTTCTGAGTAAGCAAACCAATCCACCAACGGTCTTTGATGTTCGACTCTCACTCAAAGAGTGGGAGTCGACCCAAAGTTCTTTTTTGTTACAGGCTAATTAAGCTGCTGCCTGTAACGATGCTTGGTCTACGCGTACGCCTGCACCCATGGTGCTGCTTACGGCGACCTTCTTTAAATAGACTCCCTTAGATGCAGGTGGCTTTGCTTTATTCAAAGCCTCAAGCAATGCGAGCAAGTTGGATTTCAATGCAGTTGGCTCGAATGAACGACGGCCGATGCTTGCGTGCACGATACCGGCTTTGTCCACACGGAACTGAACTTGACCAGCTTTTGCATTCTTAACTGCAGTAGCAACGTCAGGAGTAACTGTTCCAACTTTTGGATTCGGCATCAAACCACGTGGGCCCAATACTTGACCTAAAGTACCAACAATTTTCATTGTGTCTGGAGATGCGATCAAAATATCGAAATCAATTTTGCCGCCTTTAATTTGTTCAGCAAGATCTTCCATGCCAACGATTTCTGCACCAGCAGCTTTAGCTTGTTCAGCCTTCTCGCCTTGTGCAAAAACAGCTACACGAACATGCTTACCTGTACCTGCTGGGAGCACTACTGCGCCACGCACAACTTGGTCAGATTTCTTAGCATCAATACCTAACTGAACAGCAACGTCGATAGACTCATCAAACTTAGCAGTTGCACACTCTTTAACGAGGTTCAATGCATCGTCCAATGAATAGAACTTATTGCGATCAACTTTAGATTGAATTGCTTTTACGCGTTTAGATAACTTAGTCATGATTAGAGACCTTCCACAGTGATGCCCATGGAACGGGCGCTACCAGCGATAGTTCTAACAGCTGCATCCATATCGGCTGCTGTCAAATCTGGCATTTTTGCTTTAGCGATTTCTTCCGCTTGAGCACGAGTAATTGAACCAACCTTATCGGTATGGGGACGTGGTGATCCTTTTTCGATCTTCGCAGCCTTCTTAATCATGATGGTTGCTGGAGGAGTCTTCATGATGAATGTGAAGCTCTTATCAGCAAACGCTGTAATCACAACTGGAATTGGTAGGCCAGGTTCCATGCTCTGAGTTTGAGCATTAAACGCCTTACAAAATTCCATAATGTTGAGGCCGCGTTGACCCAATGCTGGACCTACGGGTGGTGATGGATTTGCTTTACCTGCAGGGATCTGCAGCTTAATAAAGCCAATGATCTTCTTTGCCATGTGTTGCTCCTTAAAGCGCGCCTAACCTCATTAGGAAAGACCGCTGTTGAGTAAACGCTTCGCTAGTTTTTGGCTTTCTAGCTCCGCTCCTCGGTTAAATACAAAATCTAAATAACCATCTAAAACTACAAACTACTGCACTGCAAAAATGGACTAAGTCCTTGTTTTTACATCTTTTCTACTTGGCCGAACTCCAATTCAACTGGGGTACCGCGGCCAAAGATTGTAACAGAAACGCGTAATCTTGACTTCTCATAATTGACTTCTTCGATATTTCCGTTGAAATCAACAAATGGGCCTTCTTTAACACGCACAATCTCACCAACTTCAAATAGGGTCTTAGGCTTAGGCTTATCTACCCCAGCCTGCATTTGATCCATGATTTTCGCTACTTCAGCAGTAGAAATTGGGCTTGGGCGGTTACGAACGCCACCTACGAAACCAGTCACTTTTGGTGTATTTTTCACCAAATGCCAGCTCTCGTCGGTCATTTCCATCTCAATCAGGACGTATCCTGGGAAGAAACGGCGCTCAGAAACAGATTTAGTGCCAGATTTGATTTCTACAACCTCTTCGGAAGGAACCAAAATACGGCCAAATTTCTCAGGCATGCCAGAGCGTGCAATACGCTCTTCGAGGCCTCTCTTCACGCTTTTTTCCATTCCGGAATAGGCATGGATTACATACCAGCGCATATTGCCGGTAGCTTGTGGATTTACGGCTACTTCAGAATCAGTCATTTTTTACTCACTTCCAGCCCAAAAAGACTGAAAAAACTAGCCATTCAATCAATTTGTCTGCAATCCATAAAAACAAGGACATGATCAGAACAAAGCCAAATACGACTAGAGTCATCTGGGTAGTCTCTTTACGAGTCGGCCAAACAACCTTTTTTACTTCATACCAAGAATCTTTTGCATAGGCGATAAAACGACGCCCGTCTGGTGAAATCGCCACAATTAAAACTGCTGATGCAATGCCGCCAAATAAAACGGCAAGACGTACCAACATGGACTGGTCAGCCAGCGTGTAGTAGAGCACTAGCGCTGCGACAACGATTAAAGCAGCGAGTCCAGAGACCCAGCTGCTTTTTTCTTCAGATTGACTTGCTGTTTGTTGAGACATATTGCTTTCAGTTCAAATCGTGGCAGGGGCGGAGGGCATCGAACCCCCAACCTTTGGTTTTGGAGACCAACGCTCTGCCAATTGAGCTACACCCCTTTATAAAAACTAATTAAGCCAAAATCTTTGCAACCACGCCGGCGCCAACAGTACGGCCACCTTCACGGATCGCAAAACGTAAACCTTCTTCCATCGCGATAGGAGCGATGAGTTTTACGGTAATAGTCACGTTATCACCAGGCATAACCATTTCTTTGTCTTTTGGCAACTCGATTGAACCAGTTACGTCCGTAGTGCGGAAGTAGAACTGTGGACGATAGTTGTTAAAGAATGGAGTATGACGGCCACCTTCGTCTTTACCCAAGATGTAAACCTCGGCTGTAAAGTGAGTATGTGGGGTGATTGAACCTGGCTTAGCCAATACTTGGCCGCGCTCAACTTCTTCACGTTTTGTACCGCGTAACAAGATACCAACGTTATCGCCTGCTTGACCTTGGTCGAGCAATTTGCGGAACATTTCAACACCAGTACAAGTTGTCTTGAGTGTTGGTTTGATACCGATGATTTCGATCTCTTCGCCGACCTTGATGATGCCGCGCTCGATACGGCCTGTAACAACAGTACCGCGACCGGAGATAGAGAACACGTCTTCTACTGGCATCAAGAACGCACCGTCAACAGCACGCTCTGGAGTTGGGATGTATGAGTCAAGTGCTTCAGCCAATTTCATGATGGCTTCTTTACCCAATTTGCCTTCGTCGCCTTCTAAAGCTAACTTAGCAGAACCTTGGATGATTGGTGTGTCATCGCCAGGGAAGTTGTACTTAGACAGAAGCTCACGAACTTCCATTTCAACTAACTCGAGCAATTCAGCGTCATCAACCATGTCGCACTTGTTGAGGAACACCACGATGTAAGGAACACCAACTTGACGTGCCAAGAGGATGTGCTCACGAGTTTGTGGCATTGGGCCGTCAGCAGCAGAGCAAACTAAAATTGCGCCGTCCATCTGAGCAGCACCAGTAATCATGTTCTTAACGTAGTCAGCATGTCCTGGGCAATCCACGTGAGCGTAGTGACGGTTAGCTGTCTCGTACTCAACGTGCGCTGTATTAATCGTAATACCACGTGCTTTTTCTTCTGGAGCAGCATCGATCTGATCGTATGCTTTTGCTTCGCCACCGAATGCTTTAGAAAGCACGGTTGCAATTGCTGCTGTCAATGTGGTTTTACCGTGGTCAACGTGACCGATGGTGCCTACGTTTACGTGCGGTTTTGTCCGCTCGAATTTTTCTTTTGCCATTTTTAATCTGCCTTTAGTTAACTCTTAAACCAAACACGAAATACACAATTAATAAAACCATACATGGTGCCCATGGGCAGGATCGAACTGCCGACCTCTCCCTTACCAAGGGAGTGCTCTACCACTGAGCCACATGGGCGTAATCTAATGCAACAAATTCTGGAGCGGGATAAGAGAATCGAACTCTTGACCGAAGATTGGAAATCTGCTGTTTTACCATTAAACTAATCCCGCACATCTGGTGGAGGGGGTAGGATTCGAACCTACGTAGGCGTAGCCAACAGATTTACAGTCTGCCTCCTTTAGCCGCTCGGACACCCCTCCGCGAACCCAATATTCTGACTCCAAATGGAGTTTCTGTCAATCACTCTAAACGCTTTGCACAAGTAAAAACGCCCAGACCTAAGAGGGTCTGGGCGTCGCATTGGTGCCCGGCAGTTACCTACTTTCACACGGGTAATCCGCACTATCATCGGCGTAGAATCGTTTCACTGTCCTGTTCGGGATGGGAAGGAGTGGTTCCAATTCGCTATGGTCACCGGGCGTAGAGGGTCGAGTTGCTGATTAAATCAACAACTCTATTTGAGTAAGCATGTAATAAGGATGCAGATTAAATCTGGCAAACATCCAACACAATAGTGCTGGTTATAGGATCAAGCCTAACGGGCAATTAGTATCGGTTAGCTTAATGCATTACTGCACTTCCACACCCGACCTATCAACGTTGTGGTCTTCAACGACCCTTTATGTAGGTTAAACCTACGGGAGATCTCATCTTCAGGCAAGTTTCCCGCTTAGATGCTTTCAGCGGTTATCTCTTCCGTACATAGCTACCCTGCGATGCTTCTGGCGAAACAACAGGTACACCAGCGGTACGTCCACTCCGGTCCTCTCGTACTAGGAGCAGCCCCCGTCAAATCTCCAACGCCCATGGCAGATAGGGACCAAACTGTCTCACGACGTTTTAAACCCAGCTCACGTACCTCTTTAAATGGCGAACAGCCATACCCTTGGGACCGGCTACAGCCCCAGGATGAGATGAGCCGACATCGAGGTGCCAAACACCGCCGTCGATATGAACTCTTGGGCGGTATCAGCCTGTTATCCCCAGAGTACCTTTTATCCGTTGAGCGATGGCCCTTCCATACAGAACCACCGGATCACTATGACCTGCTTTCGCACCTGCTCGACTTGTCGGTCTCGCAGTTAAGCACGCTTTTGCCATTGCACTTTAGGTACGATGTCCGACCGTACCAAGCGTACCTTCGTACTCCTCCGTTACACTTTGGGAGGAGACCGCCCCAGTCAAACTGCCTACCATGCACTGTTCCCGACCCGGATAACGGGCCAAGGTTAGAACCTCAAATAAATCAGGGTGGTATTTCAAGGTTGGCTCCAACAGAACTAGCATCCTGTTATCAACGCCTCCCACCTATCCTACACAGACCGATTCAAAGTCCAATGCAAAGCTACAGTAAAGGTTCATGGGGTCTTTCCGTCTAGCCACGGGTAGATTGCATCATCACAAACATTTCAACTTCGCTGAGTCTCAGGAGGAGACAGTGTGGCCATCGTTACGCCATTCGTGCAGGTCGGAACTTACCCGACAAGGAATTTCGCTACCTTAGGACCGTTATAGTTACGGCCGCCGTTTACTGGGACTTCAATCAAGAGCTTGCACCCCATCATTTAATCTTCCAGCACCGGGCAGGCGTCACACCCTATACGTCCACTTTCGTGTTTGCAGAGTGCTGTGTTTTTATTAAACAGTCGCAGCCACCTTTTTATTGCAACCCTTTCGTCCTCCCGTTGTTCACGGTCAAACTACAAGGGCGCACCTTATCCCGAAGTTACGGTGCAAATTTGCCGAGTTCCTTCTCCTGAGTTCTCTCAAGCGCCTTAGAATACTCATCTCGCCCACCTGTGTCGGTTTGCGGTACGGTCTTGTTAGACTGAAGCTTAGAGGCTTTTCTTGGAACCACTTCCAATTGCTTCGCGAATAAATTCGCTCGTCTCACGCCCTTGAATTACGCTACCGGATTTACCTAATAGCCATCTCCAACGCAAGAACCGGGACTTCCAACACCCGGACAACTTTCCGCGATCCGTCCCCCCATCGCATCTAACAATGGTCAAGGAATATTAACCTTGTTCCCATCAGCTACGCATCTCTGCCTCGCCTTAGGGGCCGACTCACCCTGTTCCGATGAACGTTGAACAGGAAACCTTGGGCTTACGGCGAGGGGGCTTTTCACCCCCTTTATCGCTACTCATGTCAGCATTCGCACTTCTGATACCTCCAGCATCCTTTACAAGACACCTTCACAGGCTTACAGAACGCTCTCCTACCATCACATTACTGTGATCCGCAGCTTCGGTTATATGCTTAGCCCCGTTACATCTTCCGCGCAGGACGACTCGATCAGTGAGCTATTACGCTTTCTTTAAAGGATGGCTGCTTCTAAGCCAACCTCCTGACTGTTTTAGCCTTCCCACTTCGTTTCCCACTTAGCATATATTAGGGACCTTAGCTGGCGGTCTGGGTTGTTTCCCTCTTGACACCGGACGTTAGCACCCGATGTCTGTCTCCCGTGCTTGCACTTGTAGGTATTCGGAGTTTGCTATGGCGCAGTAATCCGCAATGGACCCCACTACCATGACAGTGCTCTACCCCCTACAGTGATACACGAGGCACTACCTAAATAGTTTTCGGAGAGAACCAGCTATTTCCAGTTTTGTTTAGCCTTTCACCCCTATCCACAGCTCATCCCCTAACTTTTCAACGTTAGTGGGTTCGGTCCTCCAGTACGTGTTACCGCACCTTCAACCTGGCCATGGATAGATCAACTGGTTTCGGGTCTACACCCAGCAACTAGCGCCCTATTCGGACTCGCTTTCGCTACGCCTTCCCTATTCGGTTAAGCTTGCTACTGAATGTAAGTCGCTGACCCATTATACAAAAGGTACGCAGTCACCCCTTACGAGGCTCCTACTGTTTGTATGCACACAATTTCAGGATCTATTTCACTCCCCTCCCGGGGTTCTTTTCGCCTTTCCCTCACGGTACTTGTTCACTATCGGTCGATTACGAGTATTTAGCCTTGGAGGATGGTCCCCCCATATTCAGACAGGATTTCACGTGTCCCGCCCTACTTGTCTCTAGCCTAGTACCACCCAATAATTTTCACATACGGGACTATCACCCTTTATTGTTGGACTTTCCATTCCATTCTGTTAATTACTGAGCTATCACTAGAAGGCTGTTCCCATTTCGCTCGCCACTACTCTGGGAATCTCGGTTGATGTCTTTTCCTCTCGCTACTTAGATGTTTCAGTTCACGAGGTTCGCTTCTCATACCCTATGTATTCAGGTATGGATACCACAAAAGTGGTGGGTTTCCCCATTCAGAAATCCCCGGATCAAAGCTTATTTACCAGCTCCCCGGGGCTTATCGCAGGTTATAACGTCTTTCGTCGCCTGTAATCGCCAAGGCATCCATCATGTGCACTTATTCACTTGATCCTATAACGAGCACCATTGCTAGTACCTGTTATAGGTTTACTTCTACTTCTGACATGTTTGCCGTAATCCAAACTGTAAGTACTTTGTTAAGAACTTGGTAAAACTCGTTTGTATTACTGATTGATGATTCAATCTTTACCCTTATTACATTGTCAAATGTCCTCTCAAAGAAACATTTGACACTTTGCTTACTCAAATTTTTAAAGAACAGCCATAAATGGCAAAACTAAACGATTAAATATTCGCTTAGTTTTGACATTTAGATGATGGTGGAGGATGACGGGATCGAACCGACGACCCCCTGCTTGCAAAGCAGGTGCTCTCCCAGCTGAGCTAATCCCCCAACGTCCCACTAAGTCTTGTTTCTGGCTGGTGGTGGGTCTGGTAGGACTTGAACCTACGACCCCTGCGTTATCAACACAGTGCTCTAACCAGCTGAGCTACAGACCCGTGGCTTTTATTGTCAACCGATAAGTGTGGGCACTATAGGTCCAGCATCTTTTCTCTAGAAAGGAGGTGATCCAGCCGCACCTTCCGATACGGCTACCTTGTTACGACTTTACCCCAGTCATGAACCCTGCCGTGGCAGTCGCCCTCCTTGCGGTTAGGCTAACGGCTTCTGGCAAAACCCACTCCCATGGTATGACGGGCGGTGTGTACAAGACCCGGGAACGTATTCACCGCGACATTCTGATCCGCGATTACTAGCGATTCCAGCTTCACGTAGTCGAGTTGCAGACTACGATCCGGACTACGATGCATTTTCTGAGATTAGCTCCCCCTCGCGGGTTGGCAACCCTCTGTATGCACCATTGTATGACGTGTGAAGCCCTACCCATAAGGGCCATGAGGACTTGACGTCATCCCCACCTTCCTCCGGTTTGTCACCGGCAGTCTCTTTAGAGTGCTCTTGCGTAGCAACTAAAGACAAGGGTTGCGCTCGTTGCGGGACTTAACCCAACATCTCACGACACGAGCTGACGACAGCCATGCAGCACCTGTGTTCACTTTCTCTTACGAGCACCTAATGTATCTCTACTTCGTTAGTGACATGTCAAGGGTAGGTAAGGTTTTTCGCGTTGCATCGAATTAATCCACATCATCCACCGCTTGTGCGGGTCCCCGTCAATTCCTTTGAGTTTTAATCTTGCGACCGTACTCCCCAGGCGGCTGACTTCACGCGTTAGCTACGTTACCCAGGATGTAAATCCCGAACAACTAGTCAGCATCGTTTAGGGCGTGGACTACCAGGGTATCTAATCCTGTTTGCTCCCCACGCTTTCGTGCATGAGCGTCAGTGTTATCCCAGGGGGCTGCCTTCGCCATTGGTATTCCTCCACATATCTACGCATTTCACTGCTACACGTGGAATTCTACCCCCCTCTGACACACTCTAGCTATACAGTCACAGGCGCCATTCCCAGGTTAAGCCCGGGGATTTCACGCCTGTCTTGTATAACCGCCTGCGCACGCTTTACGCCCAGTAATTCCGATTAACGCTCGCACCCTACGTATTACCGCGGCTGCTGGCACGTAGTTAGCCGGTGCTTATTCTTCAGGTACCGTCATTCCCGGACTGTGTTAGAGCCGGTGTTTCTTCCCTGACAAAAGAGCTTTACAACCCGAAGGCCTTCTTCACTCACGCGGCATTGCTGGATCAGGGTTTCCCCCATTGTCCAAAATTCCCCACTGCTGCCTCCCGTAGGAGTCTGGGCCGTGTCTCAGTCCCAGTGTGGCTGATCGTCCTCTCAGACCAGCTACTGATCGTCGCCTTGGTGGGCTTTTACCCCACCAACAAGCTAATCAGGCATCGGCCGCTCTAATCGCGCGAGGTCTTTCGATCCCCCGCTTTCCCCCTCAGGGCGTATGCGGTATTAGCACAGCTTTCGCTGCGTTATCCCCCACGATAAGGTACGTTCCGATGTATTACTCACCCGTTCGCCACTCGCCACCAGGTGCAAGCACCCGTGCTGCCGTTCGACTTGCATGTGTAAGGCATGCCGCCAGCGTTCAATCTGAGCCAGGATCAAACTCTTCAGTTCAATTCCTGTGATCCTCGCGGATCGTCGCACTCATTCAAGAAATTGACTTGGTAATAAAACCAAATTTTTTTACTGTCTATGAGTACTATTTATTTACATCTGTCCCGAAGGACTGGATGCTTTCACTTAGTACCCACAATTATCGGTTGACTAATTTTTAAAGAGGGCTGACTTGTTTTGTATTTCAAATAACATTCAGCAGAGAGGTGAGACTATAGCGCACTTATTTTGGGTCGTCAACACCTTTCGTAGTCTTTTTCTTAAAAAAGGCAGGGTTTTTTCCTATTAAAAAAATAAACCCAATAAAAACAAGTACTTAGTTTTGAAAAAAAATTTCAACTTTTTTCTTAAATTTCTATTTTTTTGGCTTTTTAGGTTTCAAGGGATGAATTGAGCCGGTTTATGACCGTCAAACTCACCTCTTATTGCGCTTAAGCCACATTATTAGGGAAAACCCTGAAAATTATTCTAATTCCTGCTAATATATTGCTATGCACAATAAATTAGCGAATAGTCACTTACCTGCGAGCCCATATTCGGCAGGGCAGGCTGTACCTGTGCGCGAACTTCATGCGGGCTACAGAGAAGAGATACTGAACCATTTACTACAACTAAATGATGAAGATAGACGCTTACGCTTTGGTACTCAAACCCCTGATGAGGTCATTCGTCACTATGTAGAGCACTTAGATTTCAACAAAGATGCCATTTTCGGCGTATTTGATTTGGATCTGAAGCTCATTGGCATGGCCCATTTAGCCTATTTACCAGAGCATAAGGGCCAACCACGAGCTGCTGAATTTGGCGTATCAGTACTGCCAGAAGGGCGCTCTCAGGGCCTAGGGACAGCACTATTGCAGCGTTCTGCTGTGCATTCACGCAATACCCGCATTGAAACACTATATGTTCACTGCCTTGCAAACAATAAGGCGATGATGCATTTGGCACAAAAGGCTGGAATGACCGTTGAATACGCCTATGGCGATGCCGACGCTTGCCTTAAATTGCCACCTGCAAGTCCTGCAACCATTGTGGAAGAAGCTGCAAACGAACAGTGGGCTGATATGGATTACGTACTGAAGAAAAACCTCAAGCAATCCAATCAAGCATGGTGGTGGTTCTTAGGTAGGCCTGGTCTCGCGCGTTAATTAATGCTGCATTAATTTTTGTTGGGTGCGCCACGCAATATCCAACTAGTTAATGTAGACAGATCCGCATCATTCAGTTTTGTGTTCGCCGGCATAGGCACCACACCCCAAGACCCAGATCCGCCTTTAGCGATTTTATTTTTTAAAAACGCTTGAGCATTTGCATCGCCCTTATATTTTTCTGCAATCGCTTGAAAGCTTGGGCCAACAATTTTTTTATTGAATGCATGACAACCTAAGCATGCATTTTGTTTTGCAATCGCAAATGCTTTTTCATCTTCAGCACTAGCTTGTGCGACAGACATAAAGCAAGCGAGCGCTGCAAACAAAAAAAATATTTTTACAGTCACTCGCTTTTTAAACATCAACAGCCTTCAATAAATTACTGAAATTTTGGTGGACTACTAGGTTGTGTTTGATCGGCCTTGCCTTGTTTTTCTAGGCGCACTTTTTCTTCTTGAGAAATAATGTCGAAGTAAACATAAACATCTTTAACGCCGTTTGTATTGCTAGCCACTTTCTTGGCAATATCCGCTTCGTTTTGCGTCAAGATGCCCATAAGATAAACACTGCTACCTTCAGCAACTATCGCCATAGAATTCGATGGCAACTGGTCAGTGAAGATCATTTGAGTTTTGATTTTTGATTCGAGATAAGAATCATTTGCGCGAGCTGTGTAACTACTATTCGGCCCAATAATTAATTCGTTAAATACGGAGCGTGCGTTCTTCATCGCCTTGACGTAGGCACCGGCCTCACCCTTAATATCGGCATCCTTAACCTCTCCAGTTAACAACACTTTTTGATTAAACGAAGTGACGTTAATGTGCGCGTTATCTCCAAATTTCTTCGCCAGCGCGTTTTCTGCCTCTAGCTCAATACCTTTATCGATAGCCTGTACGCCTGGCGTGCGTCGATCTGCTGCTATCGATGCGCCAGCTGCAACACCACCTACTGCGAGCACTCCACATGCTGTCACCTGAGATGCAATTAACAGCACAACGAATAACTTGGCGATAGAGGAAATTTTCATGGGGATATTTTCTGTGTTTAAGTGGCAATAACTTTTAGTCGAGCAGGACATGGTCTACGCCATCACACAAGGCGTGCAGTAAAACCAAATGTGTTTCCTGAATGCGCGCAGTTCGAGTTGATGGTGCGCATAAATGAATGTCATCTTTATCTAACAACTGCGCAATTTTTCCGCCGCCATTTCCGGTCAACGCAATAATTTTAATGCCCATCTTTTTTGCAGCTTCAATTGCCTTAACAACGTTCTTTGAGTTTCCAGAAGTTGAAATTCCCAAAAGAATGTCGCCCTTTTTTCCAAGCCCGCGAACTTGCTTACTAAAAACTTCGTCATAGCTGTAGTCATTTCCAACTGCAGTCAGAATAGAAGTGTCGGTTGTCAGAGCAATCGCCGCCAACTCTTGGCGCTCTCTTTCAAACCGACCGATCAACTCAGCGGCAAAGTGTTGAGCATCGGCAGCCGAGCCGCCATTGCCGCAAGCCATGACCTTACCGCCAGCACGCAAACATTCCACCATTGCCAATACACCCACAGCAACAGAGTCAGGCAACACTTTCTCAGCCTCTTGCTTTACCGCAATGCTATCTAGAAAATGTTGGGAGGCGCGCTTACGCAAACGTTCATTAATATCTTTATCCATATCAATATTATGCGCCAAAGATAGCCCAATTTCAGCGGCAATCGGGTCATCTCAAAAGCAACGTATTCTCTTACTAATTAATTAACTTTTTCAGGTAAACCCCATGGAACTTAGCTCATATGATTTTTTAAAGCAGCAGGATTTGCCTGCTGGGGCTCTTTACATGGTGGCCACACCTATCGGAAATTTGGGTGACATTACCTTACGCGCCCTACATCTATTAAATGCAGTGGATGGAATTGCCTGTGAAGACACTAGGCATAGCGCAGCGTTACTCCAGCAGTTTGGCATACATAAGAAATGTTTAGCGCTTCACGAGCACAATGAAATCAGTGGAGCTCAAACGGTTATTCAGCACCTCACCAATGGCGAGCGTTGGGCCTATATCTCAGACGCAGGTACGCCGGGAGTTTCTGACCCTGGGGCAAGACTTGTAAGTGAAGTTCAAAAAGCTGGGTTGCGGGCAATACCCATTCCTGGGGCAAGCGCAGTGTCTGGCGCGATCTCAGTGGCGGGATCTGTGATGCATGGGTCGGAAGGACGCTTTCAGTTTTTAGGTTTTTGGCCCAACAAAACAAAAGATCGCGACACCTTCTTACAAGATATTTCTAGCAGCAAAAAAGCAAGCATTTTTTTTGAATCACCACATCACATCAAAGAGACATTAGCGCTATTGGCAAATCATCTAGAGCCCGATCATCAGCTTTTGATTTGTCGCGAGTTAACCAAAAAATTTGAAGAGATTGTTTCGCTTGAAGCCTGCAACGTTGCCAGCTGGCTTGCGAGTGCAGAGAGCCTTAAAGGCGAATTTGTAATTGTGGTTGCAGGCCGTCCAGCCAAAGGCGATGAGGCGCCCGAACATGCATCGCTACTATTGTGGGCTAATGCACTAAGCCCTTATATGGGTAGCAAAGAAATTGCGGCAGTCCTCTCGCAAACTCTAGGGCTCACAAAAAAAGAGGCCTACCAAATCGCCTTGGATGCAAAAAACGAATAAGCAAAAATAAAAAAGCTGGCGTATAGCCAGCTTTTAAATACGTGCAAAGAAATTATTTAGCAGCAGGAGCAGCAGGCGCTTTTGGCTCTGGTAATTTGCCACCAGCAGAATTTGCCAAATACACAACTGCACGACCTAACTCATAGTCACTCACATCAGCAGGAGCGGCACCACCACGAGCAGGCATAGCGCCCTTGCCTTTAATTACAGATGCTAGTAAGCCGTCATAGCCTTTGCCTAAACGTGAAGCCCATGCACCAGCATCACCAAATTTAGGGGCACCTGCAGCGCCACTTGCATGACACGCAGCGCAAACTGCTTTATAAACTTGCTCGCCTGTTTGAAGCTCTTTAGGGGCGCTAGCGTCTTTAAAATTCAACTGGGCTACTGGCTTAATCAATTGCTCGGCGCTTGCAGACGAATCGCTACGCTTGCCATTGTTTACAAACACCATTAGCAACAAAATAATGATGAGTGGCACAAAAAAGCTTGCAAACACCATAATGATGAGTTGTTTTGGGGACTTAATCAGACTTCCGTGCTCGTTGCTCATAAGAATTTATCGTTTGACGGGTTTTAGGGTTGTTTTGCCGTGATTATAACTAGAGAGTAGGGTTATAGGCACTTACAATAGATGGGTAGCCAGATTTTCACT
This sequence comes from Polynucleobacter yangtzensis, assembly GCF_001595965.1. GTDB lineage: Bacteria > Pseudomonadota > Gammaproteobacteria > Burkholderiales > Burkholderiaceae > Polynucleobacter > Polynucleobacter yangtzensis. The sequence goes on along the minus strand of NZ_LOJI01000001.1, from coordinate 318,727 downwards.
GGCGCCCGTAGCTCAGTGGATAGAGTATTGGCCTCCGAAGCCAAGGGTCGCAGGTTCGATTCCTGCCGGGCGCGCCAAAAACAAAGGGGTTTTTGACTTACATCATGCGAAAAATTGCGAAAACCGCTATCATTTGCACCTAACTTATTGATTCTTATCGTGTCTACACATCTAAATTCCGCCCTCTCAGAGCCTTCTTTGACTAACCCGTTGCCGCCAGAGGCACCATTACCGCATCGAAAAATCATTCGAAGCTGGTTAATTCCAATGGCACAAGGCGAAACAGGGCGTGCAATCATGCTCCTAGTAGTAGATGCCCTTTTATGGCTTGGCTGTATCGCTGGAACCATATTTGTTGAAAGCATTTTGCTAAAAATCGTTTTTGGTGTGATCGCAGGCTTTGTAACAGGACGCATCTTTATTTTGGGTCATGATGCATGTCACCAAAGCTACACCCCCAATCGCGAACTTAACAAAGTGTTGGGTCGCATTGCTTTCTTGCCTTCACTCACACCATATAGCTTGTGGGATGTTGGTCATAACGTTGTGCATCACGGACAAACAAATCTGAAGGGCTTTGACTTTGTTTGGGCGCCTTTATCAAAATCAGAATACGACGCGCTTCCTCCATGGCGTAAGGCTTTGGAGCGTCTTTATCGTAGCGGCTGGGGCCCTGTTTTCTATTACTTAATTGAAATTTGGTGGAGACGCGAGTACTTCCCAAATGCTAAAAATAAACCTGGTGATCGCCCAATTTTCCTAAAAGATAATTTGCTCGTTACCGCATTTGCGATTGTTTGGATAGCTTGTTTAATTGCTGGCGCCATTGCCACTGGTCAATCTATTTGGATTGGTTTAATCACTGGCTTTGCAGTTCCATTCTTATTCTGGAACGGCATGATTGGTTTTGTGGTCTACGTACACCATACCCATCCAAAAGTCTCTTGGTACGACAAAAAATCTGAGTGGTTACGTGCTCAGCCATTCGTCTCAACTACTGTTCATCTGACCTTTAACTGGATTTGGGGCAAATTGATGCACCACATCATGGAGCACACAGCGCACCATGTGGACATGAGCGTACCGCTTTATCGCCTGCCAGAAGCCCAGCAGACTCTTGAAACCATCCTTCCAGAGCGTATTTTTGTACAAAAGTTCTCTTGGGGCTGGTATTTCGATACTGCGCGCAAGTGCAAGCTTTATGACTTTGAAAACAAGGCTTGGCTAGACTTTGACGGCAATAAAACGGCCGATTCAGTCCGAGTTGTGCTCAGCCCAGCTCCAGTGGGACAAAACGGGTAAAATAGTTATTCTGTATAGACTTGCCTTACCCGGATTGCCCATGACTACCTCGACTCCAGCAGCTACCCAAGAAACCTCTCAGAGCCTTAAATTTTGCTCTTCTTGCAGCCGTGAAAAACGACTCGAGGGGGGCACATGGATTCCAACAAGCAATCGTAAGCAACGCTGGATTTGCGCTAGCTGTTTATACAACCGTACACATCGTACCGGTTCAGCAAAAACCTAATATCCCTAGTTGTAAAAAGTTTCAAGCGCGATCCCCAACATAGGGATTCGTTTTTCGCTCCTGACCAAATGTCGACATTGGTCCATGGCCCGGTACAAACTGAACATCATCCCCCAAGGGCCACAATTTAGTTTTAATCGCATGAATTAAATCCGCATGGTTGCCGCGCGGAAAGTCTGTCCTGCCAATTGAACCAGCGAATAAGACATCACCAACAATTGCCAAACGATCTTCTTTGTCAAAAAATACTACGTGACCTGGAGTGTGTCCTGGACAATGAAACACCTCCAAATCAACATTGCCAACTTTTACATGATCGCCATTATTCAACCAACGATCAGGCTCAAAAACTTTGGCGTGTCCAAAACCAAAGCGCACTGTTTGCTCTGGTAATTGATCAATCCAAAATCGCTCATCTTCCTGCGGCCCCTCAATAGGCACACCAAGCAGATCAGCCAAGTCTTTGGCGGCTGCGCAATGATCAAGATGCCCATGGGTTAGTAAGATCTTTTTTACGTTTCCGCCCATCTGCTTAACGCCTTCGAGGATCTTTTCAATATCACCACCCGGATCCACCACCGCAGCATCGCCAGTCTCTTGGCAAACCAAGATGGAGCAATTTTGTTCATAAGGGGTAACAGGAACAATTCCTAATTTGATTGGCATATATGTATGGTGGCTAAACTCATAATTTGATGGATAAACATTTTATGAGAGTGGGCATAAAATGCACTCAAAGGATAAAACAATGAACAGCCAAGATACTTTTAAATTTGCAGAAACCCACGAATGGGCCGATCAGGAAGATGATGGCCTAATCTGGGTTGGCATTAGTAACCACGCCCAAGAGGCTCTTGGTGATGTCATGTTCTTTCAGGCACCAAAGCTTGGTCAACAAGTAAAGCAGGGCGAAGCCATTGCAGTGATTGAATCAGTAAAAGCAGCGAGCGATATTCATGCTCCAGTGAGCGGTGAAATTGTTGCGCTCAATGATGAGGTAGATGCATCACCTGAGCTTGTAAATGAAAAACCTTATGGTGTGTGGCTTTTTAAAATCAAACCTACATCTGATGACAGTCTTGCCTCTGATTTAAGCCAACTCTTAACTTTAGAAACATATAACGCAGGCCCCGGGGCTTAAAAATTAGATAGAAATTGGGTCGCGCTCAATGAGCCAACGAATGCGGCCTTCCTTGCTAATGCGCCCCTGAGAATTCTCCCGCAAATAGCGGTCCATCGCCTCTAAAATTTCTTGTAGATTTTTACGATCATCAGACTCCACCAGGAGCTGGGCACGCTCTGAACCTGCCACCCGCATCATCGCCTTGGGAACGGGGTCGTAGACTCTGAGCCCTTTAGCTATAAGGCCGCTAGACTTTAAATAGCCCTTCAAAGCGCTCAAAAACTGGATTGCCTTATCAAGACTTTTGGCCTCGGCATGAACTAATGCCTGATACGCAAATGGAGGCAAGCCAGCTTCTTTTCTTTCATTTGCCGTATAGGATAAAAATCCATCGACGTCATGACGCAGTAGAAACTGAAAAACTGCAGCCTCTGGAAATTGGGTTTCGATATAAATTGCGCCACCCGTTTCTCCATCTTTACCCGATCTTCCTGCACGACCAGCTACTTGGACTAGTTGCGCAAACAATCTTTCTGCAGCTCTAAAGTCCTGTGAAAACAATCTGCTATCGGCGTCCAATACGCCAACCAAGCCAATATTTTGATAATCGTGCCCCTTGGCGATCATTTGGGTACCAACAACGATATCAACATTTCCCTGGTGTATTTCCTGAAAGAGCTCTTCAGCACCTTTACTCTTTCTACTTGAATCCGTATCCACTCGCAACACTCTGGCGCTTGGCCACATCTCTTCAATAGAGTCTTCAATCTTTTGGGTGCCTTGCCCTAGGGTCTTGAGATCAGCATTGCCGCACTCAGGGCAATGATTCGGGATGCTCTTAGCCAGGCCGCAGTGATGGCAACTCAAAACTGATTTTCTGGCCAAAGCACCAGCCTTATGAAGCACCATATATGAACTACATTGCTCACATTTAGATAGCCATGAGCAGGCACTGCAACTCAACACGGGTGCATAACCACGTCTATTGATGAGTATGAGGCTTTGCTGCTGTTTTTCTAAATTCTGAGTGACTGCATGTGCAAGCTTTTTAGTAATTAGGCTTTTAGACTTTGGCTTCTCTACATCGCCAGGGCTAAATTGTGTTTGTGGATCACGTGTGTTCACCAAATGCACCTTGGGAAGACTTGCCCCTTGTGCGCGCTGATCTAAGCGAATGTACTCATAGCGTCCCGCCTTAGCAGCCATCCATGTTTCAAGCGATGGCGTGGCAGATGCTAACAAGATTGGCACTTTAAGGTCATGAGCACGCCAAACAGCAAGGTCGCGCGCAGAATAACGAATGCCATCTTGCTGTTTATAGGATTGGTCATGTTCCTCATCTACAACGATAGCGCGTAAGTTGGGCAGGGGTGTTAATGCTGCCAAGCGTGTGCCCAAAATGATTTGTGCTTTGCCAGTCATTGCTTCGTGCCATGCAATTCCTCTAACCTTTTCACTAACGCCACTGTGAAGTACAACCATTTTTTTATCTGGGAAATACGCGCGCACTCTGCGCTCTAATTGTGGCGTTAAATTTATTTCAGGAACCAGGAGTAATGCTTGTGCATTTACGTCATCCAAAATTCCACTGAGCCAATTTAAAAATACCGCAGTCTTTCCGCTACCTGTTTGTCCTTGCAAAAGAATTGCCTTGAATTCATTCGAAGGGCAGGCACGTAATTTTTCTAACGCAAGTTTTTGTCCTTCGTTTAAATTGCCTTCATCGACATATCCCTCAACAGCTTCTTGTTTGGTTTTTTTCTTTTGCTTTTCTTCGGCAGCTACTAACTTTTTTGGAATTTTTTCCCAGTCATCCGGCTTTTTCCACATCTGCGGAATAGTGGGAATAATGGTTTCCCCAAGGGCGTGGATGTAATACTGGCTTGCAAAGTTCATCAAGCGCAGAGCTGCGGGGTCTAATGGGGGCAGCGGGGCAAACCTAGAAACACTTTTTAATTTATCGAGCTCATAATCAGAGTGAGCACTTACTTTAATAACGATCCCAACAAGCGAGCTGCGCCCAAAGGGAACCTCTACCAGCACACCAATAGTTGGCGGGCTGCCTAGTAACTCCTCATCCCACAAGTAGTCAAAGCCCTGGGCAAGGGGCTTGTCAACGACGACCTGAACAACGATTGGAGGGGCCATGAATTACGTCTGATTTCTTATTTAGCTTGTGGATAAGTCTGTGGATATCATCCAAGGATTCTGATTTATAAACTAATTTATCAGCTTTCCGTTTTTGCACCCTTTTAAAGCTTTTTGGTAATTTCTTATATTTATCAATCGCTTATAGAGATATTCGAAAGTGAATTTTCATCTTTAATCGCAATCTCACTGAATTTCGAAATTTGTTGCTAACTGTGCATAACTTGCCGCTAAAAATTTTAGCGGCAAGTTAGCGATCACTCAGTATTACGACTTTGCCCTGAGCGCCCTAGAGCGATTAATGACAGCTTCAGCCAGTGCAGTGACGCTCTCAGGAGGGGTGAACTGAGAAATGCCGTGGCCCAAATTAAACACATGGCCATCCAAAGGATGTAAACCGGGTTTAAGGGCCGGTGCGCTCGCCAAATCTTCAAGAAGAAGGCTTGCTTGTTCCGCGATTTGTTTTGGCTCTGCGAACAGAATTAGCGGATCTAGATTGCCTTGCAATGCCAACGGCTTGTTCAAGGCGAGCAATTGTTTTCTTGCGCGACTAAGTGACATTGTCCAATCAATTGCAATCACGTCAGCACCAACTTGCGCCATGTCATTGAGCCAAATTGCGCCACCTTTAGTAAACATGATCACAGGAATTTTTCTGCCTTCATGCTCGCGTGGCAACATAGCAATCACTTTTTGCATAGACGCCAAAGACATCTTTTGATACCACCCATCTGGAAGCATGCCACCCCAGGTATCAAAAATCATGAGTGCTTGAGCGCCTGCCTTTACTTGCTCAATTAAATAAGCAGCAACAGATTGTGCATTGATATCCAAGATATGTTGCATTAAGTCAGGGCGACTAAACATCATGGTTTTAGCATGACGAAAATCATCAGCACTAGAGCCATCAATCATGTAGCAAGCCAATGTCCATGGGCTTCCGGAGAAGCCTATCAATGGGACGCGTTGCTTACCATCTTGCATCAATGCTTTGCGAATTTCAGAGACAGCATCAAAAACATATTTGAGCTGATCCATGTCTGCTACACGTAATTTCTTAACCGCTTCTTCTGTGCGAAGAGGGTACTCAAAGCTTGGGCCTTCGCCAGCCGTAAATTTCAGACCCAATCCCATTGCATCGGGAATGGTCAAAATATCGGAAAACAAAATAGCCGCATCCAATGGATAGCGATCCAAAGGCTGAAGAGTTACTTCAGTAGCATAGGCAGGATTTTTTGCGAGCCCTAGAAAACTTCCGGCTCTAGCGCGTGTGGCGTTGTATTCAGGGAGATAGCGGCCGGCTTGGCGCATGAGCCAAAGCGGTGTTTGGTCAACCGCTTCGCCCAGGCAGGCCTTTAAAAACCGATCATTTAACAGCAAGGAGATGACCGGCTATTACTTTTTACGACGGAAACGAGCAATTGCAGCCAACTGCGCAGCTGCCATTGCAAACTCAGACTGAGCCAAGGCCAAATCAAAGTCAGTGCCACGATTTTGCATCGCTTCTTCGGCACGTTTCTTGGCTTCAATTGCTTTAGCTTCATCAAGATCATGACCGCGAATAGCAGTATCTGCTAATACAGTAACGTGATCTGGCTGAACCTCTAAATAGCCACCTGCTACGAAAACAAACTCTTCGTCACCATCAGCTTTTTCAATACGAACTGAGCCTGGACGAATACGTGTAATCAAAGGAGTGTGGCCGCGCAAAATGCCGAGCTCACCACTTTCGCCAGGAAGCGCAACAAACTTGGCTTCCCCGCTGAAAATAGACTGCTCAGCACTTACTACATCGACGCGTATGGTTGACATAATTTCCCTAGATTAAAGCTTCTTGGCTTTCTCGATGGCCTCATCAATTGAACCCACCATGTAGAACGCTTGCTCAGGCAAGTGATCCAATTCGCCGCTACAGATCATTTTGAAACCACGGATAGTTTCTTTCAATGGAACGTATTTGCCTGGTGAACCAGTAAACACTTCAGCAACGTGGAAAGGCTGGGACAAGAAACGTTGAATCTTACGAGCACGTGATACAGCCAATTTGTCTTCTGGAGACAATTCGTCCATACCCAAAATCGCAATAATGTCGCGCAATTCTTTGTAGCGCTGCAATGTCATCTGTACGTCACGAGCAACTTCATAGTGCTCTTGACCAACCACTTGTGGGTCGAGCTGACGGCTGGTTGAATCCAATGGATCAACAGCCGGGTAAATACCCAATGCAGCGATGTCACGTGACAACACAACTGTGGAGTCTAAGTGCAAGAAGGTTGTAGCTGGTGACGGATCGGTCAAGTCATCCGCAGGAACGTAAACGGCCTGAATAGATGTAACAGAACCAGTCTTAGTAGAAGTAATACGCTCTTGCAATTTACCCATCTCTTCAGCCAATGTAGGTTGGTAACCCACAGCAGAAGGCATACGACCGAGCAACGCAGAAACTTCAGTACCAGCCAATGTGTAACGGTAGATATTGTCAACGAAGAACAAAATGTCACGACCTTCGTCACGGAATGCTTCAGCCATTGTCAAACCAGTCAACGCAACGCGCAAACGGTTGCCTGGAGGTTCGTTCATCTGACCAAACACCATCGCCACTTTGTCGATAACGTTAGATTCTTTCATCTCGTGGTAGAAGTCATTACCTTCACGAGTACGCTCACCAACACCGGCAAACACTGACAAACCTGAGTGCTGCTTAGCGATGTTGTTAATCAATTCCATCATGTTTACGGTCTTACCAACACCCGCACCACCGAACAAGCCAACCTTACCGCCTTTAGCGAACGGGCAAACTAAGTCAATAACCTTAATACCGGTTTCGAGCAAGTCAACAGAAGGTGATAGCTCATCAAACTTAGGCGCTGGCTGGTGAATAGCGCGACGCTCTTCAGTAGCGATCGGACCTGCGTCGTCAATTGGGCGACCCAAAACGTCCATGATGCGGCCCAAAGTTGCTGGACCAACTGGTACAGAAATTGGCTTGCCCGTAGATTTCACTTCCATACCGCGGCGCAAACCATCGCTCGCACCCATGGCAATAGCGCGAACTACGCCGTCACCAATTTGTTGCTGAACTTCAAAGGTCAAACCTTTTTCGGCAAATGATTTTTCGCCGCTTTCGACTAATGTCAATGCATCATAAATGTTTGGCATTTTGTCGCGTGGGAACTGAATGTCCACCACTGGACCGATACACTGCACGATATTTCCGTTACTCATCGCATTTCTCCGCTTTTAATTCCTGAATTCTTTCGTATTCCTAAACGCTGACCGCTTAAACCGCAGCCGCTCCGCCAACAATCTCTGACAACTCTTTGGTAATAGCAGCTTGTCGTGTCTTGTTGTAATCCAATTGCAATTCGCCAATTACGTTCTTCGCATTATCTGAAGCGGCCTTCATTGAGACCATACGTGCAGACTGCTCAGAAGCCATGTTTTCAGCAACCGCCTGATAAATCATTGCTTCAACGTAACGCTTAAGCAGGCCATTCAAAATGGACTCTGCGTCAGGTTCGTAGATGTAATCCCAAGAATTGCCTGTTTGCTCTTCTGGAGTCAAAGCTTCTGCCTCCAAGGGCAAGAGCTTTTCTAAAACAGGCTCTTGTTTCATTGCATTTACAAAGCGGGTGTATGCCAAATAAACAGCATCAATCTCGCCACGCTCAAACGCTTCCAACTGGGCAGTAATCGCACCAATCAAAACATCCAAATGCGGCGTATCGCCAATTTGAATTGTTTGAGAAATAAGTTTTGCTTTTGAGCGATTCAAAAATTGCAGGCCTTTTGAACCAATTGCGGTGTACGCAATCTCAATATTGTTTTCTTGCAAATCGCGCACTTGGTTAGCAATCAAACGCAAGACGTTGGTATTTAAACCGCCGCACAAGCCTTTGTCTGTCGTAACCAAAATCGTGCCAACCTTCTTCACTTCACGAGTTGCCATGTAAGCAGGGCGGAACTCAGGATTTGCTTTAGAAAGATTGGCAACAATCTCACGAATTTTTTCAGCATATGGGCGCGCATTACGCATGCGCTCCTGGGCGCGACGCATCTTGGATGCGGCGACCATTTCCATTGCCTTCGTGATCTTGCGCGTGTTTTGCACGCTCTTGATCTTAGATCGTATCTCTTTTGTGCTTGCCATGATTTATGCGAGCCCTCTTAGAAAGAGGCAGAACGCTTGTAATCCTCAATAGCAGCGCGCAAAGCAGCTTCGTCATCTTTGCTCAAGTCTTTGGTTTCTTCAATACGCGCAACTAAGTCAGCGTATTTAGATTTCAAATGATCTTGCAAACCTTTTTCGAAGGCCAATACGTTCTTCACTTCGAGGTCATCGAAGTAGCCGTTGTTCACAGCGTAGAGTGAAGCGGCCATTTCCCAAACTTGGAGTGGCTTGTATTGAGCTTGCTTACACAATTCAGTAACGCGGCGACCACGCTCGAGCTGCTTGCGGGTTGCTTCGTCAAGATCAGATGCGAACTGAGCAAACGCTGCCAATTCACGATATTGCGCCAAGTCAGTACGAATACCGCCAGACAATTTCTTAATGACTTTAGTTTGTGCAGCACCACCAACGCGGGATACAGAAATACCAGCGTTAATCGCAGGACGTATACCAGCGTTAAACAAGTCGGTTTCCAAGAAGATCTGACCGTCAGTAATAGAAATTACGTTGGTTGGAACGAATGCAGAAACGTCGCCAGCTTGAGTTTCAATAATTGGCAATGCAGTTAAAGAACCAGTTTTGCCTTTTACTGCGCCGTTAGTGAACTTTTCAACATACTCAGCATTTACACGAGCAGCGCGCTCAAGCAAGCGTGAGTGGAGGTAGAACACGTCGCCAGGATAAGCTTCGCGGCCTGGTGGGCGGCGGAGCAACAAGGAGATTTGACGATAAGCAACCGCTTGCTTAGTCAAGTCATCGTAAACAATCAAAGCATCTTCGCCGCGATCGCGGAAGTATTCGCCCATGGTGCAACCTGCGTAAGCAGAGAGGTACTGCATCGCTGCAGACTCAGAAGCACTCGCTGCAACAACCACGGTGTACTCCATCGCGCCCAATTCTGTGAGCTTGCGAACAACGTTAGCAATAGTAGAAGCTTTTTGACCGATCGCCACGTAAACGCAATAAACGCCTTTACCTTTTTGGTTAATGATCGCATCAACCGCAACAGCTGTCTTACCAGTTTGGCGGTCGCCAATGATCAACTCACGCTGACCACGGCCAATTGGAACCATCGCATCAATCGCCTTCAAACCAGTTTGTACTGGCTGGCTAACAGATTGACGTGCGATAACGCCAGGAGCAACTTTTTCAATAAAGTCAGTTAACTTAGTGTTGATTGGGCCTTTGCCATCAATCGGTTGACCGAGCGCGTTTACAACGCGACCGAGCAACTCTGGGCCAACTGGAACTTCCAAAATGCGGCCAGTACACTTAACTGGGTCGCCTTCTTTAATGTGGGTGTATTCACCCAACACTACGGCACCAACAGAATCACGCTCAAGGTTTAGCGCGAGGCCGATAGTGTTGTTTGGAAACTCCAACATTTCGCCCTGCATAACGCCTGACAAGCCATGTACGCGGCAAATACCGTCGGTCACTGAAATAACAGTGCCTTCGTTGCGAACTTGGGAGTCAACGCCCAATTCGCTAATTCGGCTTTTGATCAGCTCGCTGATCTCGGAAGGGTTGAGTTGCATTACTTACTCCTGGGTCTTATTTCGTATGTTCTTAATCGGGATCACTTATGCGCCAAGACTTGCTTGCATTTGAGCTAACTGGGCCTTAACTGAACTATCCATTACTTCATCACCAACTTGAATGCGAACTCCGCCAATCAATGTTGGGTCAACTTGAATAGTTGGGCGCAATTCTTTACCCCCAAAGCGCTTCTTCAAACTTGACAACAAATCATTTAACGCAGAACCCTCTAAAGGGAATGCGCTGGTAATGTTTACTTCTGCTGCGCCTTCGCTCTTGTTCTTCATTGCTTCAAATTGCTGTGCAATTTCAGGGACTGCTGCTAAGCGGTGGTTTTGATTTACAAGATTTAAAAAGCTGGCAACCTTGCCATCTAGCTTGGTCTTAACCATGCCAGAAAGTAACTTACTTAAATCATCAGCGGATACTTTTGGATTGTTTGACAAAGCAGCAACTTCTGGCAAAGCAGCAAGCTGTGCCAATTCGTTTAACTGCTCCAAACAACCAGCAAGCTCAGCTGGCTTGGCGCTTTGAAAAAGCGCTTCCGCATAAGGACGTGCAATAGTGGCTAAATCAGCCATATCAAAGTTCTGCCTTTAGTTGATCAAGCAATTGGCCGTGGGCTTTTGCATCAATCTCACGACGCAAAATTTGCTCAGCGCCTTTAACAGCGAGAACAGCAACTTCAGCACGCAGCACTTCACGAGCGCGCGTTACTTGTTGATCTGCGTCTTGCTTAGCTTGAGAAATGATTCGAGCCGCTTCAGCTTGTGCGTTAGCACGAATTTCATCGGCTGACATTTGTGCACGTTTTTCAGCTTCGGCAACACGTTGAACACCTTCTTGGCGTGCTTTAGTTAATTCTTGCTCAGCTTCATTGCTGGCTAATGCGAGTGCTTCTTTACCGCGCTCGGCAGCAGCTAAACCATCAGCAATTTTGCTTGAACGCTCATCTAACGCCTTAACAAGTGGTGGCCACACAAAGCGTGCAACAACCCACCATAAGACGAAGAAAACGATCATTTGCGCGAATAGGGTCGCGTTCAGATTCACGATATTCCTTTCAGTATTGTTGAGAACAGTTGGATGACCCGCTGGTCATCCACGCCAAAACAATTACTTAATAACTGCGAGCAGTGGGTTTGCGAAAGCAAACAACATTGCAACACCAACGCCGATCAAGAACGCAGCGTCGATCAAACCAGCCAAAAGGAACATCTTAGTTTGGAGTGGCTCCATCAATTCTGGTTGACGTGCACAAGCTTCGATGTACTTACCGCCCATCAATGCAATACCTAAACAAGCACCGATCGCGCCGAGGCCGATGATGATGCCGATAGCGATTGCTGTGAAACCTTGAATGTTTGCGAGAAATTGTTGCATGTTGCTGACTCCTGAAGTTAAAGAGATAAGTTAAAAATAAAAATCTTAGTGATGGCTATGCGCTTGCCCGATGTAGACCAAGGTCAACATCATGAAAATAAAGGCTTGCAACAAAATAACCAAAATGTGGAAGATGGCCCAAGCTGATCCAGCAATAACATGGCCCACCAATCCGAACAGGGATAAATCTAAATTAAATGTCCACACACTACCTAGCAATGCGATCAACAAGAAAACTAACTCGCCGGCATACATGTTGCCGAAAAGTCGCATTCCCAATGAAACACCTTTAGCAAGATATTCGATGATGTTCAAAGCAAGGTTGAATGGGGCCAAGTACCACTTCGCGCCAAACGGGGCAGAAACGAGCTCATGCAAGAAGCCGCCAAAACCTTTTACTTTGAAGCTATAAAAGAAAACTAAGAGCAAGACGGACATAGACATGCCCATCGTTGCATTGAGGTCAGTTGTTGGAACAACTTTATGGTGTGGCACGTGCACGCCAAAACTTTCAATGAAATGATTTACTCCCAAAACCCAATCCACCGGCACTAAGTCCAAGGTGTTGAGCAAGATGATCCAAAAGAACACAAATAGCGCAAGCGGGGCAATGTAGGAACGATCGCCATGAACAATACTCTTAGATTGTGTCTCTGCCATTTCAACGATCATTTCAACGAAGCACTGGAAACGACCTGGCACACCTGGGGTTGCGCGACGCGCTGCAATCAACAAAATAAATACAGCGAGCAAGCCCATGAGGGATGCCCAAAAAATAGTGTCTAAATTGATAATGCTGAAATCAATAATGGACGTCTGTGGTCCACCTGAATTGTTGAGGTTTTGTAAGTGCTCTGAAATGTACGCTGTTGGCGTCATTTGTTCTGCTGCCCCGTGGGCTTGGTTTACTTCGCTAGACATCTCTTAACTAGTCCTTTGTTTCAATCTCAATTGTCACTACTTAGCGCCACAACCACGCCAGCCAAACACACTTCAAGGCAAGCAGGTAAGTCACCAATAAAGGGACCCAAAGCACGCCTGGGACTAAATACGCAATCCCAATAAACAGCATTAAGGTCACGACGATTTTGATAAATTCGCCTGAAACTAATGCCGCTAAAAATCTTCCTGGATTCAATATTTGCGATTTCTTTGCCAACTCCAACCTGATTAAAAACAGGGTTGAAGGCAAGACGCTAATTAAACCACCTAAAAACGCCGACTGAGTATAAAGGCTTACCCCTACCGGCTCCCCAAAAATTGACCAAAACACCATGCTGATAGCTGTAATCAACATTTGGGCCAACACTATCTTCCAAGGCGAAAGGGCTCGGTACTTTGCTGCATTATTCTGCTGCAACGCAACAATCTCTTCCTTGCTGTAGACCCGAATGGCTTCTTCTTCGGGCTCATCCCACTCATTTGCCTCGGAAAATTGATTTTTTTGAGGAATCAATTTAGCCCCGAAAGTTTAATGTGTGCACTGCAATATGTCAAAGGATTTGGGGACATTTTTTGCCCCTATTTATGACTCAACGCCCAACTTTTTTAACAAAGAATCTAGCTCGTCGAATTGGCTAAAGCGAATTCTGAGCTCTCCACCCTTGCCTTTGAGCTTAAATTCCGTGCTCAAACCGATCAAATCTGCTATTTCCTGAGTTAAACGCTGCATATCAGGGTCGGCATTCTTTGTTGGGCTACCAGGCTTACTTTTAGCTTTTTTGTCACCTATTTGGCCGCCAGCAATCACCAAGGCAGCCGTCATTCTTTCGGCCTCACGGACCGATAAGCCTTGAGCAGAGATTCTTTGCGCTAACGCAACCTGGCTAGAGCCTGGAAGAGGGAGTAGCGCACGGGCGTGGCCCATATCTATGTCGCCAGCTAGCAGCATGGCCTGAACTGGCTTTGCCAGCTGGGCAAGGCGCAGCAAATTTGTAATGGCGCTGCGGGATTTGCCCACTGCTTTTGCGGCCTGCTCATGCGTAAAGCCAAATTCCTCGATCAACCGAGCCAAGCCCTGAGACTCTTCAAGAGGATTTAAGTCCTCGCGCTGCATATTTTCGACCAAGGCCATTGCTGCGGCAGCTTGATCATCTGCACCAGAAACTAAAACAGGAACCTCTTTTAAGCCGGCAATAGTAGCGGCACGAAAACGTCTTTCACCTGCAATGATTTCGTATTTTCCTGGGGCCACTAAACGAACTAACAGCGGCTGCATCACACCTTGTTCGCGAATGCTTTCTGCTAACTCTTGCAGCGCACCCGCTTCCATTTTTTGACGTGGTTGATATTTGCCTGCTTGAAGCGCTGTTAGCGGCAAGCGGTTAATGTCGGTTGATGGGCTGGCTTGTTGTGTTTTTTCTCCAAGCAGGGCCTCAAGCCCTCTACCCAAACCTTTTTTCTTAATGGCAACCATGTTCTATATTTTCTCTTTAAAAATTACATCTGCTTTATGCGTTCAACCATCTCAGCGCCAAACTCTAAATATGCTTTTGCGCCACGTGATGACTTGTCAAAAGCAACCCCAGGAAGCCCATAGGAAGGGGCTTCCGCTAAGCGCACGTTGCGCGGAATAATAGACTTGAAAACTTTGTCGCCGAAGTGTTCGAGCAACTGATCAGAGACTTGTTGTTGCAATGTCATGCGCGCGTCAAACATTACGCGTAACAAACCAATGATGACTAAATCCGGATTTAAATTTGCGTGCACTTGTTTGATGGTGTTAACCAAATCAGACAAGCCTTCTAACGCAAAATATTCACATTGCATTGGAACGATCACGCCGTTTGCTGCGCATAATCCATTGAGTGTTAACAATGACAAAGCGGGCGGACAATCAATCAAAATAAAATCGTAGTCATCGGCGACCTGTGCAAGCGCATCCTTCAATCGCACTTCGCGCAAATCTAAATCGACCAATTCAATTTCAGCGCCAGCTAAATCACGATTAGCCGGCAATACGTCATAGCCTGAACTTTCGCAACGCTGTGCACATTCTTTAACAGATGCCATACCAATCAATACTTGATATACGCTGGTATTTAAATCCGCCTTTTCAACCCCAGACCCCATAGTTGCATTGCCCTGGGGGTCTAAGTCAACTAACAAAACCCGCTGTTTGAGTCCTGCCAAGCCTGCGGCCAAATTAACAGCAGTCGTGGTCTTACCAACGCCACCTTTTTGATTTGCGATACAGAATATTTTTGCCATAGCTACTTTTGGGTCTACTTAAGGGGTGAGGGTGGATTTTCTCGCGGGGGCCAACACCAAAAGGCGTCGCTCCACCGCTAAATTAGGAATATGTAGGGGTTCATCGGCGACTAAGCGCCACTCCTTCATAGAAACATCTTTCATTTCATCGTCTGCACGCTTAGCCTTCATTGCGAACACCAGGCCATCAGGCTTCAGGAAAGGCAATGACAAATCTAAAAAGCGTGCCAGGTTGGTAAATGCACGAGAAATAACTGCATCAAACTGCCCTGGTTGCTGCACTGCAGCATCTTCTACTCGCTCACAAAGTACTTCAATGTTTTTTAGCTTTAACTTTCCGCGCACATGCTGCAGAAATGCCGTCTTTTTACGTATGGCTTCAATCAAAGAAAGTTGCCACTCCGGCTGAACAATCGCAATCGGAATTGCCGGCAAGCCGCCGCCCGAACCGAGATCTGCAATCTTGGGTGATGGGCCCGTTAAAAACTGCCTAAGAACAGGTAAAACAGCAATAGAATCAATGAGATGCAGACGTATTGAATCTTTTTCACCCTCAATTGCTGTGAGGTTATGGACCTGGTTCCAGCGCCCCATTTCTTGTAAAAATAACTCTAAATCGGCAATATTGGTCGCGCTTAATTTGAGGCCAAGATCCTCAATTCCTAAAGCAAGGAGCCCCTCACTCATGCGTTTCTTGAGTGCGCCCCAAGCCCTTTTTCAGATGCACCAACAAGAGGGAGAGGGCTGCGGGAGTTACGCCTGAAATACGACCAGCTTGACCTAATGTTTCTGGTTTATGCAGGTTAAGCTTTTGTTGTACTTCTTTGGACAAGCCAACAACCTGCGAATAATCGAGTGATTCTGGGAGAGGAAATGTCTCATTGTGTTCTTGACGGGCAATTTCGGTCGCTTGGCGCTCAATATAGCCCTGATATTTCACAGAAATCTCTACCTGGTCGCTTATTTGAGCAGCCAGCCCAAGATCTTCATCTAAAGATTCTGGCGCCCACATTCCATCGCCCAGAGCAGTAATTGCCTCATAAGTAATACCTGGGCGCCTCAAAAGCTCAGCCAAACTACATTCATGGGAAAGGTCTTGCCCTAATAATTGGGAGACAAAGGGGGCGGCCTCGCTCTTAGGGCCCACCCAAATATTTTGCAATCGAGATGTTTCACGTGAAACAGCCTCCTGTTTTCTGCAAAACACTTCCCAGCGATAGTCATCGACCAAACCCAATTCTCGGCCAATAGTAGTCAAACGCATGTCAGCGTTATCTTCCCGCAAGCTCAAACGATATTCAGCGCGGCTTGTAAACATGCGATAGGGCTCTTGAACCCCACGAGTGATCAGATCATCAACTAAAACGCCTATGTAAGACTCGCTACGCTTAGGCAACCAAGGCTCTTTACCTTTAGCGGCTAAACCAGCATTGATGCCGGCCAGCATTCCCTGCGCCGCAGCCTCTTCATAGCCCGTGGTGCCATTGATCTGACCCGCAAAGTAAAGACCGCCAATAACCCTAGTCTCTAGACTATGGCGCAATTGGCGCGGATCAAAGAAGTCATACTCAATGGCATAGCCGGGACGGACGATTACTGCAGACTCCATACCCCGAATGCTTCTAACCAAGTCCCACTGCACATCAAAAGGCAGGCTAGTGGAGATGCCGTTTGGATAGAATTCGTTGGTTGTTAAGCCCTCAGGCTCTAAAAAGATCTGATGGCTATTAGAGGCAAAGCGATGAATCTTATCCTCAATGGAAGGGCAGTAGCGCGGACCAACACCCTCAATGACGCCCGTATACATCGGCGAGCGGTCTAAGCCGCCTCGAATAATGTCATGCGTTCTCTCATTCGTATGAGAAATCCAACAAGGAACCTGTTTGGGATGCTGCTCAGGACGACCCAAATACGAAAACACCGGAACAGGGTCTAAATCCCCAGGCTGCTCCAGCATTACCGAGAAATCAATTGTTCTGCCGTCAATTCGGGGTGGGGTACCAGTTTTAAGTCTGCCCTGAGGAAGTTTTAACTCTTTTAACCTAGCAGACAAAGAAACTGCTGCCGGGTCACCTGCGCGACCGCCAGCATAATTATTTAATCCAACGTGGATCTTTCCGTCCAAAAAGGTGCCTGCTGTAAGCACTACCTTTTTAGCCATAAACTCCAGGCCCATTTGAGTAACAACGCCCTTTACCTCATCGCCCTTTACCAATAAGTCATCAACAGCAGCTTGAAATAGACTTAAATTGGGTTGGTTTTCTAAACGACGGCGAATTGCGGCTTTATATAGAACACGATCGCCCTGGGCGCGGGTGGCCCGAACTGCAGGGCCTTTACTTGAATTAAGGATCCGAAACTGGATGCCGGCTTCGTCAGTGGCAGCAGCCATCGCACCACCCATTGCATCGATCTCTTTTACTAGATGGCCTTTACCAATCCCGCCGATGGAGGGATTGCAACTCATCGCCCCTAAATTTTCAATACTGTGAGTAATCAGTAGCGTATCGCAACCCATGCGAGCTGAGGCGAGGGCAGCCTCTGTCCCGGCGTGACCGCCGCCAACAACAATGACATCGAAATTTTTGGAATAACGCATGATTTGCCTCAGATAGGGCGATGATCATAGCATTTTGTTTGTTTCACGTGAAACAAAACATTACAAATATCTTAAAAACTAAAAGGTGTATTTCTAAGTAATTGATTTAATTAGAAAAATAGGCGTCCCAAGCGGACTTGAAAATTAGCACGCTCACAATAAGTAGAAAAGCCTTTCTAACAAAGGTGCTGCCATGCTTGATTGCGAGACGACTTCCGAACTGACTGCCTGCAATATTGGCCACCATCATGGCAAACCCAAGGGCCCAATTAATTTGCCCCAGGCTGGCTAGCATCAAAATAGCCGCCAGATTGGTTGCGACGTTTACCATCTTTGTTGCAGCAGAAGCATGCAGAAAATCAAAGCTGAAGAAGCGAACAAAACCAAACAGCAAGAAGCTGCCCGTGCCCGGACCAAAGAAGCCGTCATAAAAACCAATTGTTAAACCAAGAATTGCCGCCTTAAGCTGTTGAAAACGTCCAAGAGTTTTTGGCGCGTGAGCCTCACCGAGTGACGGCTGAAACCAGGTGTACAACAACAGAAATAACAATACAAAAGGCAAAGCCTTGCGAAGTGGTTCTGCCGGAAAGTTGCTTACCGCATTAGCGCCCAATAACGAACCAACAAAACCCGCAACAATTGCGGGGCCAACTACAGCCCACGGCAAAGACACGTGCCGTAAATATCTTCGCGCAGCATTGAGCGTACCGCCAACCGCAGACACCTTATTGGTTGAGAGCAGGGTTGCGGGCGGCGCATCTGGGTAGGCTGCAAAAAGAGCGGGGACCTGAATTAGGCCACCACCACCAGCCACCGCATCAACCAGCCCGGCAAAAAAAGCCATCGCTAAAAGCAATGGCCAGATATAGATTGAAAATTCGATGAGAGTCTCTTTTAATTAAATGAGTGTGACGCAATTAAAAATTGCCGTCACACTAAAACCAAATAATAAAAGGAAAAAACAAAAATTAGTTTTTGTTTTTGAAGTGCGCAGCGATTTCACCAACAACGCCGCGACGGAAAGCTAGAACGCAAATTACAAAAATAAATCCGGTGGCAATTGTGCTCCAAGATCCAATGTTAGCTAGATAGTTTTGCAAACCAACAACAATACCCGCGCCAACTACTGGGCCAAGAATAGTTCCCATTCCCCCAAGCAAAGTCATCAATACAACTTCACCCGACATATGCCAATGAACGTCAGTAAGTGTTGCAAGCTGAAACACCAAGGACTTCATTGATCCAGCAAGGCCAGCCAATGCCGCAGAAATAACAAACGACATTAATTTAAATCGATCAACGTCATAACCCAAAGAAATTGCGCGTGGCTCATTTTCACGAATAGCTTTGAGTACCTGACCAAATGGGGAATGAACCGCACGCATGATCAAAGCGAAGCCAAATAAGAAAACCGCCAATACAAAGTAGTACATCGCTACGTCATCTTTTAGATCGATAAAACCAAATAACATTCCACGAGGCACACCTTGAATACCGTCCTCACCACCAGTAAAAGGTAGTTGAACAGCTAAAAAATAAATCATTTGCGAAAGAGCCAAGGTCACCATCGCAAAGTAGATTCCTTGCCTACGAATAGCCAAAGATCCAATTAAGAAGCCCAAAACCCCCGAGCCAACAACACCCAAGATAATCCCCAGCTCAGGGGAAAGGCCCGCCTCTTTACAAAAGTAAGCAGTGATGTAAGCGGCTGTTCCAAAGAATGCAGCGTGGCCAAATGACAGCAAGCCTGTAAAACCTAGAAGCAAGTTGAATGCGCATGCGAACAATGCAAAACATAAAACCTTCATCGCAAACACAAGGTAAATAAAATCTTGGAACGGCAATAAAAGTCCAATAAGGACCAAAATTCCGTAAAGTAATTTTGTTTTTGGATTCATGCTTATTTCTCCCGCCCAAACAGTCCAGCAGGACGAACCAACAAAACAATTGCCATGATCACAAAAATCACAACCCCAGAAGCTTCTGGGTAAAAGACTTTTGTGAGGCCTTCAATTAAGCCCAAACCTAAACCAGTCAAGATGGCGCCCATGATGGAGCCCATGCCGCCAATCACCACCACCGCAAAAACAACAATGATGAGGTTGGAGCCCATTAATGGGTTTACTTGAAAAATAGGGGCAGCTAAAACACCAGCAAAACCAGCCAAGCCAACGCCATAGGCGTAAGCCAACGAAATCATTAGGGGAACATTAATACCGAAAGCCTGTAGCAATTTAGGGTTTTCAGTTCCAGCACGCAAATAGGCGCCTAACTTTGTTCTTTCAATCACGTACCAGGTAGAGAAACAAACCACTAGAGAGATGATCACCACCCATACTCGATACTTCGGCAAAATAATACCGAGAGACTCAAGGGGAATGGCGCCCTGCAGCATCTCTGGGGCTGGATAGCTCTCACCAGAGATTCCGTACCAATGACGGAACATGCCCTCAATAATGAGTGCCAAACCAAATGTCAGCAAAAGACCGTATAAATGGTCTAAGTGATACAGACGGCGCAGCATCGTGCGCTCCAGAATTAAACCGAAGCCCGCCAAAACCAACGGGACAACAATTAAAGCAAACCAATAATTGATTGATAGCTCAGGAAAGCCGAGCCATTGGCTGATTTGAGTTAAACCAATCCAAGCAATAAATGCACCCATGGTGTACTGAGCACCATGCGCAAAATTAATGATGTTGAGAAGGCCAAAAATAATGGCCAATCCCAAACTCAATATGGCATAGAAAGAGCCATTAATAAGCCCCACCAAGAGCTGGGCAACCAGCCCTTGAGGGGTAATTCCAAGAAGTTCAAACATACTTAATAGAGATCAATTACTTGTTAGTAACCAGCTTGCATCGTGACAATGAAAGTGGTTGAGTCGCTTCAGCAGCAGGAATCACCGCCTTGACGTTGTAATAATCCCATGGGCTCTTAGAGTCAGATGGCTTCTTCACTTCTAACAAATACATGTCATGCTCAAACTTACCGTCAGCGCGAATCTTGCCTTTGAAAAGTCCATCATCAATATTGGTAGACTTCAAAGCCTTCATAACAGCTTGAGTGTCATCGGTGCCAGCTTTTTGTACAGCATTTAAGTAAGCAAGAACAGATGAGTAAACACCTGCCTGAACGCTTGATGGCATACGCTTATGTTGCAAGATGAAGCGTTTTGCAAAAGCACGGGTCTTGTCGTCTTTATCCCAGTAGAAACCTTCTGTGAGGTACATGCCTTGAGCAGCATTTAAACCCAAAGAGTGAACATCGGTAATAAACATCAACAAAGGCACAACAGTTTGCTTTTTATTGATACCAAACTCAGAAGCCTGCTTAACACTGTTGATGGTGTCTTGCCCGGCGTTTGCCAAAGCAACTACGTCAGCACCACTAGCTTGAGCCTTCAAGAGGTAGGAAGAAAAGTCGCTGTTTGGGAATGGGTGCTTGCTGGTTCCCAATACCTTACCGCCATTAGCATTAACAACGTTGGTTGAGTCTTTCTCCAAAGCCGCGCCGAATGCGTAGTCAGCAGTAAGGAAGTACCAATTCTTTTTACCTTGCTTTACAACTGCTTTAGCTGTGCCGTTTGAAAGCGCATAGGTGTCATAGGTCCAATGAACGTTATTAGCAGTACATTTCTCATTGGTGATTGGCAAAGAAGCTGCGCCAGAAACCAAAGTAATCTTGTTCTTTTGTTCGGCAACTTCCATTACAGCCAAAGCAACGTTGGTTGAAACCAGCTCAACAATAACGTCTACGCCATCTTTGTCGTACCACTCGCGGGCTTTGTTTGCAGCAATATCAGCCTTGTTCTGGTGATCGGCGCTAACTAACTCAATCTTCTTGCCGATTACAGTGCCGTCTTTAGAAAAATCTGCAATCGCCATCTTTGCTGCAATTACAGCACCCGGACCAGCCAAATCAGAATAGGTTGAGGAAAGGTCGGTTAATACACCAATCTTAATAACATCGCCACTAACCTTCGGTGCGCTTTGCGCAAACACTGGGTTTGAACCAAACATGGTCGCCGCAACCAGACACGCGGTTATTTGCTTTAACTTCATTGCCATCTCCTATAGAAATCCACTAAACACCAAGATACTCATTTAATAAAGCCGCTTTTTCAGCAAGCTCATTCTGATTTACAACCTCAACCACATTTCCATGTTCAACAACATAGTGGCGATCAGCCAAAGGTGCCGCAAAACGGAAATTCTGCTCAACCAAAACAATGGTGAACCCCTTATTGCGCAAGCTAGTTACAACCTCGCCAAGCTTTTGCACAATAACCGGGGCCAAACCTTCGGTAATTTCATCAAGCAACAGAAGCTTGGCGCCCGTTCTCAGAATACGAGCCATGGCCAACATTTGTTGCTCACCACCAGAAAGACGGGTGCCAGGGCTATTTCTTCTTTCATAGAGGTTTGGAAACATTTCATAAATCTCATCCAAACCCATGCCGCCAGGAGCAATCTCTGGCAACAACAATAAATTTTCTTCGGTACTTAGGCTTGCAAAAATCCCGCGCTCTTCAGGGCAAAACCCAACACCCAAGCGGGCAATCTTGTAGGTAGGCATGGCGATAGTTTGAGTGCCATAAATTTCTACCGAACCAGTTCTTTTGCTGGTTAACCCTAAAATGGTTTTCAGAATGGTGCTTCTTCCGGCGCCATTTCTTCCAAGCAAGGTGACAACCTCTCCATCTCGCACGGCAAAATTTACTCCGTGCAAAATGTGTGATTCGCCATACCAAGACTCTAGATTTTTAACCTCTAATGCCATGGTGCTCATAGGTTGTCTCCCCCATGGCTTCCCATATAGGCCTCAACAACCAATGGATTGTTAGAAACCTCGTGATAAGACCCTTCGGCCAAAACTGAGCCGCGCTGCAATACAGTAATTCGGTCTGCAATAGAAGAAACTACCTTCATATTGTGCTCAACCATAAGAATCGTCCGCCCTTTGGCAACGCGATCAATTAATTCGGTTACACGCTCTACATCCTCGTGACCCATTCCCTGGGTTGGCTCATCCAAGAGCATTAACTCTGGCTCCATAGCCAACGTAGTTGCAATTTCGAGAGCCCTTTTGCGGCCATAAGCCAGGTTTAGGGTTTCTTCGTTCGCAAAACCTTCCAACCCAACCTCATGAAGAAGCTCTAGCGCACGCTCGTTTAAAACATTTAACGAGTTGCCGGACTTCCAAAAATGAAACTCGGTTCCCAATCCTCGCTGCAGTGCAACACGAACATTCTCAATAACTGTCAGATGGGGGAAAACCGCTGAAATTTGAAAAGATCGAATAACGCCGCGCCGCGCAATTTGTGCTGGAGCCTCGTTGGTTATATCAAAACCATTAAATAGGATTTGACCGCTACTCGGCTCTAAAAATTTAGTAAGCAAGTTAAAGCAGGTGGTTTTACCAGCGCCGTTTGGTCCAATCAAAGCGTGGATGGTTCCCCTGGTGACATCCAGGTTCACATCGGTGACCGCAGAAAAGCCTTTAAAAGATTTTCCCAGTCCAATTGTTTTTAATATTGTTTCTTGCAATCTCATACCCTCTACCCCCTACTTGGGAGCAAGAATATGAGAATACTCCAAGATAGCTTCACTATATATAGCAATAACCCTAAACAACTCGGGGAAGATGAACAAAAAATGTTTAAGTTATTTTTTGAAATTGTTGAATTGCGGAACGAGCCATATCATCGAGAACATCCACCGGGACCCGTTGAGCGCCCTGCACAATCATCAATGCATAGGGCTTGGCAAGCGCTGAGGCCTCAGGGCAAAGGCGCAGCTCATCACCCTCTGATGGTGATTGACTACGCCAATAATTGATTGCCGCCTCTAACTCTTGAATTGTTACAAACAACATAGAAATTTTTACTTCTCTTTTGTTGCCAACATAGTGCCGCGACACTTTTTAGCACCACAGCGACACTCGTAATCTTTTTTCATTTGCTTGGTAATTTTTCCCTCGATATCTAGTGAATAGTCATAAAACAACTCTTCACCAACCTTGAGGGCGTGCTTTGCATAAATAAACACTCTTGGCTCGCCGTCAAAGGTATCTTCACGAGCTTCACAACTAGGCTTGCAGGAGTGGTTAATCCAGCGCGCAGCATTGCCACCATACTTTGCATCGATTACACGACCATCTTCTAGTGAAAAGTAAAAGGTATGGTTGGGGTCTTTGGGATCATGTGGATGACGCTTTTCAGCCAACTTCCAACTGATGCGCTCACCCTTGTATTCAATGATTGCCTCGCCTTTTTTAATTGGCTTTGCAACAAAAACGCCTTTGCCATGAATTGGAGAGGATTTAACAACAATAGAAGATCTGTCCACCTTAGGTGGTTTTAATTTTTTGTCAGCCATTTTTATACGTCTAAGTTACGTGCAATCAGGGCGTTCTTTTCAATAAACGCTCGACGAGGTTCGACCTCATCACCCATTAGAGTTGTAAAGACTTGGTCTGCAGCAATCGCATCTTCAATCTTTACCTGCAAAAGCGTTCTTGAGCTGGCATCCATCGTGGTTTCCCACAACTGTGATGGATTCATCTCACCAAGACCCTTGTAGCGCTGACGACTTAATACGCGCTCCGCTTCAGACAACAACCAAGCAAAAGCGGCCCTAAAGTCACCAATAGTTTGCTCTTTTTGGTTTTTGTCTGGGTCGCCGCGACGAACTTTAGATCCCGAAACAACCTTGCCAGACAAAACTGCGGCTGCATTTGCCAGGCTTTGATAATCGTCGCCATGCACAAAGTCGGAGTTAATGGAAGACAGTTTTAGGTTTCCATGAATTCGACGGGACAAAAGTAAGCGGAAGCGCTCTGTGCGGTCTTCTTTTTGCACAATAATTTCTGGTGCCACAGCCAATGGATTTAAAGAATCAGCAAGCGCTTGGCGTAAACGATCAGCAGACTCGTTTGCTGATTTTTCAGTATCCAGATTTAATGAGGTGCCTGAAGCAATAGCGCGCAGAGCATCTTCATCAATAGTGCGAGAAAGTCGATCAACAATCGATTGAATCACTTGATAGTGTTTTGCCAACTCATTTAATGCGTCACCTTCAATAACTTCACCTGAAGGTGTTTGTAGAGAGGCAGTTTCAAGGGCAATCTTCAATAACAATTGATTTAGTTCGTTGTCATCTTTAATGTATTGCTCGCTCTTACCAAACTTCACTTTGTAAAGTGGTGGTTGTGCAATATAAATATGGCCACGCTCAATTAACTCAGGCATCTGTCTATAGAAGAAGGTTAATAAAAGCGTGCGAATGTGGCTTCCGTCAACGTCCGCGTCGGTCATGATGATGATGCGGTGATAACGGAGTTTGTCGGCCTTGTATTCTTCAATACCAATACCCGTACCAAGAACAGTAATTAAGGTAACCACCTCTTGGCTTGCAAGCATTTTGTCAAAGCGAGCTTTTTCAACGTTAAGGATTTTGCCTTTTAAAGGAAGAATCGCTTGGAAGCGACGATCGCGCCCCTGCTTAGCAGATCCGCCCGCAGAATCACCCTCAACAATAAATAATTCAGATTTTGATGGGTCCTTTTCTTGGCAATCAGCCAACTTTCCAGGTAAACCCAATCCATCTAATGCACCCTTGCGACGGGTCATATCTCGCGCCTTGCGCGCCGCTTCACGAGCGCGGGCTGCGTCAACAATCTTGCCGCACAAAATCTTTGCGTCTGCTGGGCGCTCTTGCAAATAAGCACTTAAGGCTTCTGCAACAATCTCTTCTACTGGTCCACGAACCTCACTTGAAACCAATTTATCTTTAGTTTGACTAGAGAATTTTGGTTCTGGTACTTTAACTGACAAAACACAGGCTAAACCTTCGCGCATGTCATCACCAGATATCTCTACCTTTGCTTTCTTAGCAACTTCGTTTTCATCAATATATTTATTAATGACACGAGTCATTGCTGCGCGCAAACCAGTTAAGTGGGTGCCGCCATCGCGTTGCGGAATGTTATTAGTAAAACAGAGTACTTGTTCACTAAAGCTGTCATTCCACTGCATAGATACTTCAGCGGTAATTTGACCACCGAGATCAGAAGGGCGAACGCCCTCTGCATAGAAAATATTTGGGTGTAAAACATTTTTAGTTTGATTGATGTACTCAACAAAACCTTTAACACCACCAGAGAAGGCAAAGTCTTCTTCTTGACCTGTGCGCTGATCAATCAGTTTGATGTGAACACCGTTATTCAAGAAAGAAAGTTCACGAATGCGCTTCACCAAAATTTCATAATGGAATTCTACGTTTCCGAAAATCTCTTCATCAGCCAAGAAGTGAACTTCAGTTCCAGAAAGCTCTGTATCACCAGTAACAGTAATTGGGGAAACTAAAACACCATTTTCATCGACAACATTACGGTTTTGAATAACGCCGCGCGCAAATTCCATGTAATGCGCTTTGCCGTCACGACGAATGGTTAACTTTAACCATTTAGATAATGCGTTTACACAACTAACACCTACCCCGTGTAGACCACCTGAAACTTTATAACTGTTTTGATCGAACTTACCACCAGCATGTAGTTCAGTCATAACGATTTCAGCAGCGCTTCGCTTAGGCTCATGCTTATCGTCGTATTTAATACCTGTAGGAACTCCGCGCCCATTATCAACAATAGAAATTGAGTTATCAGTTTGGATAACTACGGTGATTTCAGAGCAATACCCTGCTAATGCCTCGTCAATTGAGTTATCTAACACCTCAAAAACAAGATGGTGTAAGCCGGTTCCATCAGAGGTATCCCCGATGTACATACCAGGACGTTTACGAACAGCCTCAAGACCCTCTAAGATTTGAATCGATGCAGCGCCGTACTGCTCTACTACTCTTTTTTCTTCAGTCATTTTTTTCTAAGTTAAATACGCATTGGCATCACAACATACTTAAAGCTCTCTGAGCCAGGCAGAGTAACTACAGCACTACTATTCGCATCACCCAAACTAATTTGAATCTTTTCATTCTTGAGGTTTGATAAAACATCAAGTAAATAACTTACATTAAACCCAATCTCTACTGCATCACCTGAGTACTCAGTCTCAATCTCTTCTTGCGCCTCTTCTTGTTCAGCGTTAGTTGATTGAATTGTGATTCGATTAGGGGATAAAGAGAAACGAACACCTTTAAACTTATCAGTCGTCAAAATGGCAGCACGTTGAAGAGCGGATTGCAATGCATCTCTGCCAACCACTAATGAATTCTTCTGACCCTTAGGGATCACTCTTTGAAAATCCGGGAATTTACCTTCAACTAACTTTGAAATTAACTCAATATCACCAAAGGAAAACTTCACCTGGTTTGCAGTCAAACTAATCTCAAGAGGCTCATCAGAGTCCTCCAACAAATGCTGACACTCCAAAATAGTTTTGCGTGGAATAATGATTTCCTGCTTCTGACCTGAGCCGGATGGCGCTTCAGATAACTCAACCTGTGAATACGCAAGACGATGACCGTCTGTTGCTACAGCAACAACATCCTTACCCTCAATCACCAACAACATACCATTCAAGTAGTAACGAATGTCTTGCTGAGCCATTGAAAAATGCACCTGACTAATTAGTTGACGGAAACTTTTCTGAGACATCTTCCATGCAGCAGTAACTTCACCAACACTTTGCATTACAGGGAACTCCGTTGCAGACAGAGTCTGCAACGAAAAGCGGCTCTTACCGCTCTGTACCACCATTTTGTTGTCTTTGAGATTTAAGGAAACTGGCCCCTCAGGTAAGGCACGCAAAATATCCAATAATTTTCTTGCAGCAACGGTGGTTGTTACATCTTCAGAACCAACACCAAAATTAGCATTGGTTGTAATCTGAATTTCAATATCAGTGGAGATAAAAGAAACTTTCTCACCAACTTTTTTAAACAAGAGGTTTGCCAAAATTGGCAATGTATGCCTACGTTCAACAATTCCACTAACAACCTGAAGAGGTTTTAGTAAGTTATCGCGTGAAGTGTTAACGAGTTGCATTGCTTTTAAATCCTTGTATATATCTTAGTAGTAATAGTAATAAGGGTCTGAAGTTCCGTGGATAAGTCAAAAACACCCTATAAAACAAAACCTTAAACGCTAAAAAACCTGTGGAAAACTTTTGTATAAGCACTGCATAAAACGGGGATAACTTTTTATCAACACCCTATTTTTGCATGAAGCTGGGACTTTCCACAATTTATCCACATGAAATCCCCAAACTTATCCCTAGGGTTCTCCACAACCTTATCCACAACCCAGAATTAAGCTTTCAAGGTTTGCTCAATAACGTGAATTTCATGGTTCAGCTGACTGTCATGAGCACGCTCGTCTGCAATCTTTCGAACCGCATGTAAAACCGTTGTGTGATCTCTGCCACCGAACAACTCCCCAATCTCCGGAAGACTTTTTTGTGTCAACTCTTTGGCCATAAACATCGCGATTTGGCGGGGTCTAGCTATGTTTGCCGGACGCTTCTTTGAATACATGTCCGCAACCTTAATGCTATAAAAATCAGCAACGGATTTTTGGATGTTTTCTACAGAAATTTGTCGGTTTTGAATTGACAACAAGTCCTTAAGCGCCGTTCTAGCAACCTCAATAGTTACCTCTTTGCCATGAAAGCGTACAAAAGCCAAAATTTTTCTTAAGGCCCCCTCAAGCTCTCTAACGTTTGAGCGAAGGTGCTTTGCCACAAAGAAAGCGACATCCTCACTCATGGGGATGCCCTCATTAATTGCCTTCTTCATCAAAATAGCAACCCGCATTTCAAGCTCTGGGGGCTCAATTGCCACAGTTAAGCCTGAATCAAAGCGGGATATAAGTCGATCATCGATACCTGCCATTTCTTTGGGATAGGTATCGCTAGTAATAATGACTTGGGATTTATTGCTTAATAGGGCCTCAAAAGCATAGAAAAACTCTTCCTGAGTCCTGGACTTCCCGCTAAAAAACTGAATATCGTCAATTAATAGAAGGTCTAAGGAGTGGTAATAGCGCTTAAAACGGTCAAAAGCCTTCTGTTGATAGGCGCGCACCACATCCGAAACATATTGTTCTGCATGGATATAGCGGATTCGGGCATTTGGCTTCTCTTTAAGAAGGTGGTTGCCGATTGCATGGATTAAATGGGTTTTACCTAGACCCACACCACCGTATAAAAACATGGGGTTATACGATGTGCCGGGATTGTGGGCAACTTGAATTGACGCAGCTCGTGCCAACTGGTTTGCTTTGCCGGTCACAAATGTTTCGAATGTGAGATTTGGGTTTAGTTTTGAGTGGTCCTCAATCTCAAAACCACCCTCTTCGACAGAAATAACGGGCTCCACAACTTCTTGAGCAGCCACCTTTTGTTGCGCCTCTTCAGGCGCAATGCTTTTATTGCTCTCTGGACTTGCCTCGGTCGCCAATGTAAATCCTACATTTATAGGGCGACCAAAGTACTGTGATGCCAACTCTTGAAAGCGATCGGCAAAAGTTTTCTTGATCCAATCCAACTTAAAGCGGTTTGGCGCTCCTATTGTTAGTGAGTCATCACTTTCAACGAATGATAATAAAGTTAGGGGCTGAATCCATGTTTTAAACTGTTGGGGCGACAGTTCGCGAGATAAAATGCCAATGGCATCATCCCAAAATCCCAGTGGGCTGATTGAATTCAAGGCGGGGGGATTGTGTAAGTTGCTCATATTTTTGGAGGATCCATTGTAGCGATCCCCCAAAGTTATCCACAAGCTACAAAAACGTGGAAAACCTGTGGATAACTTGTGAATAATAGAAAAATCTCTATTTAAATTAATGATTTAAGAGAAATTTAACCAAAAATAGAGAAAAACACCTACATATTCATCAAGATAGATTGACCTTTTGCTCTGCAACAAGGAAAATACTTGGTTTTCCAGGGATCGAACATGAAAAGAACTTACCAACCCTCAGTAACACGTCGCAAGCGCACTCACGGCTTTCGCATTCGTATGAAAACCAAAAGCGGACGCGCAGTTTTAAATGCACGCCGTGCAAAAGGCCGCAAGCGTTTGGCTGTTTAATTTAGCCATTGAATAGCACTAGGATTTCTGAATTACTAAAAATACGTCCCCAGACAAGTTTGTACTGGGGTGTATATGCTGCATCCACCCAAGAGGGCGCCAAGCCTGACTTGGGGGTTGCTGTAGCAAAGAAGTTAGCCAAAAGAGCGGTTGACCGAAATCGCCTCAAGAGAATGATTCGCGAATTGGTTTGGGCGGCTCAAGCCAACACCTTAAATCAAGATGTTGTAGTTAAGCTCAAAAAACCAATTGGTCGCGAAACACGAGGCAGGCTTAGAAAAAAAGAAAAAGAAATTCTGCGCTCTCAAATTTCAGGGTTAATTTAAGGTGCGCGTTTTAAACAATGTGGCAATAAAGTTGGTAAGAATTTATCAACTAACATTAAGCCCATATGTAGGAATGCACTGCAAATACGTACCTAGTTGTTCGCAATATGCTTGTGACTGTTTTAGTCATTATGGATTTTTAAAAAGCCTTGGATTAATGGTGTGGCGTATCTTGCGCTGCAACCCATGGTCACACGGTGGCTATGATCCCGCTTTAAAAGATACAAAAACATCAACTTAAGTGAATGTAAATGGACTTTAAAAAAACAATTCTTTGGGCTGTATTCTCGATGTCGGGTCTTATGCTCTACAACAATTGGCAGGTTCATGAAGGCAAGCCATCTTTGTTTGGTGGTGCTCCCGCAAGCGCTCCAGTAGCTGCAGAAAAAGCGGCTGCTGCCAATAAGGTTGATGTTCCTACACAAATCTCAGGATCACCAGCTGTTGCTGCAACCCCTGTCGTAAGTAATGGTGCGATTGAAGGCGCAGAAAAGTTCACATTACAGAACGATGTTTTGGTGTTGGAGATCAGCGCAAGCGGCGCAAACGTTATTGATGCAAAGCTATTGAAATCTTTAACCGCGGAAAATAAGCCGGTTGAACTGTTCCAATACACACCGACACACAAATACTTTGCTCGTTCAGGATTAATTTCCCTTGGAAATAATGATCTTCCAAACCATACAAGTACATTTAAGTTGGCTCAATCCGGTAAAGATGGCTCGGGCAGACCATTTGCTGTTTTTGTTAGCGAGCGTAATGGCGTTAAGTTGGAAAAAACATTCATTCTTAATCCAGGCAGCTACGTTGTGGATGTTGGGCATCGTGTTACCCAATCATCAAACAACCCAAACCCACTTGTTCTTTACACAGAGATTGTGCGCGACGCATCGCAAGAGCAAAAAATCGGCCCCTTCGACGGCGCCTTTTCTGCTAGCACCTTTACTGGACCTGCTGCCTACACCGATAAAGAAAAGTTTAATAAGCTTGAGTTCACGGCAATTGATAAAAATAAAATCACCATCCCTACCCAAGTAGCGGCTGGCGAGCCAGCTTGGATTGCAATGGTCCAACACTATTTCGCAAGCGCATGGATCCCGGGCGACAAAGTTGCACGCGATATTTACGCTGGCAGAATTGACAACGGCCTCTATCGAATTGGTATGCAAACCCCTCTCGGCGTGGTTGCCTCAGGATCTTCTGTTGTGGAAAAAGCCAAGCTATTTGTTGGCCCACAAGAGGAGCGTGTTTTAGAAACCATCGCCCCTGGGTTTGAGTTGCTGAAAGACTATGGCTACTTAACGATTTTGGCCAAACCAATTTTTTGGCTGCTCGATAACATCCACTCTTATGTTGGCAACTGGGGTTGGTCAATCATTCTTTTGACTATCTTAATTAAGTTGGTGTTCTTCCCACTATCTGCCGCAAGCTATAAATCAATGGCGCGCATGAAGGAAGTGCAACCCCGCTTGGTGGCCATGAAAGAGCAGTACAAAGGCGAGCCACAAAAACTCAATCAAGCAATGATGGAGATGTATCGCAAAGAAAAGATTAACCCGTTGGGAGGCTGTCTCCCTGTGGTTATTCAAATCCCCGTGTTTATTTCTTTGTATTGGGTTTTGTTGTCCTCGGTTGAGATGCGTGGGGCGCCATGGGTATTGTGGATTCACGATCTTTCAGTTCCAGACCCGTATTACATCCTCCCGGTGATTATGGCTGCTTCAATGTTCGTGCAAACTAAGTTGAATCCAACACCACCAGATCCGGTTCAGGCAAAAATCATGATGTACATGCCAATTGTTTTCTCGGTTATGTTCTTCTTTTTCCCTGCTGGTTTGGTTTTATATTGGGTTGTAAATAATTTGTTATCAATTGCACAGCAGTGGCAAATTAACCAAATGTTTGGAAAAAAGCCCGCTAAGTAATTTGCGAGCTGCATAAAACTTTGTAATAAGTAGACAGCAATGATGACGAGAAAATTGCCTATCATTGCTGTCGCTACCGCACAGGGTAAGGCTGGCGTGGGCGTTGTTCGCATAAGCGGACAAAACCTACAACCTATCGCAAACTCCCTGTTTCAAAAAAAACTTTCTCCACGTCAAGCTAACTTATTAACGCTGTGTGACGAACACGGCGAGGCTATTGATCAGCTTATTGCTATTTACTTTGCTGGGCCAGCTTCATTTACAGGCGAAGATGTTTTAGAGCTTCAGTGTCATGGTGGGCCGCAACTACTTGAGCTGGTAATAAAGCGCTGTCTAGAGCTGGGAAAAAGCGAGGGACTTGTAATCGCAGAGCCTGGTGAATTTACTTTGCGCGCCTATCTCAATAACAAGATCGATTTGACTCAAGCCGAGGCAATTGCAGATTTGATTGATGCGCAAAGTGAGGCGGCTGTGCGTGGAGCCGCGCGCTCCTTGCAGGGCGCTTTTTCCGATGACATTAATAATCTCATCGAAGAAATTACTCAGCTCAGAATTTTGGTTGAATCAACCCTTGATTTTCCAGAAGAGGAAATTGAGTTTTTGGAAAACGCCCAAGCGCGTCAACGCTTGGCGGCTGTAAAACAAAAGTTACAGGCTTTACGTGCTGGGGCCAAACAGGGAAAAATCTTGCGCGATGGAATCCAGTTGGTTTTGGCTGGGGCCCCTAACGTTGGGAAAAGCTCCCTATTAAATCGCTTGGCTGGGGAAGAGGTGGCCATTGTTACCCCCATTGCTGGAACTACCCGCGATCGTGTGAAGGAAAGTATTGCCGTTGATGGTGTGCCAATGCACATTATTGACACCGCGGGCTTGAGGGAAACGTCCGACATAGTCGAGGCAAAGGGAATTGAGAGATCTTGGGATGCCATTCGTCTTGCCGATATGGTGATTTTTTTGACCGATGCCCAGGCAGGAAATCAAGAAGATGCGCTAAAAGCCCAGATTTTGAAGGAATTGCCCCCTAAATGTGCTGTACTCGAGGTCGTCAATAAGGCGGATTTACTGCCAGAATCTCCAAAATTGCCGTCCGATCAGGCTTTATTGATTTCTGCCAAAACTGGAGTGGGAATAGATCGGCTGAAGCGGAAGATTTTGGAGATTGTGGGCTGGAATGGACCTCAAGAGGGCACAATTTTGGCTCGCAGAAGACATTTAGACTGCATAGAACGAGCCGCCGAACATATTGAAAAATCAGAACAATTTGCCGCAAATGGCAACAATTCGCTGGAGTTGTTTGCAGAAGAGCTATCTTTAGCGCAAAAACACCTTGGTGAAATTACCGGCAAACTGCTTTCTGATGACCTTTTGGGCAAAATCTTCAGCCAATTTTGTATTGGCAAGTAAAGGGTTTGTGCGGTGTGGGGTTGAGGGTAAAAATTCACCCAAAATGATAAAATTGTCGGATTAAAAAATTCAATCTTCATAGGGAAACATATGACTTCAACTACCAGCGGCCAAATCAATGTGAATGCGCCAGCTTATGTAAAAAACAAGCGTTTAATTGAGTGGGTTGGCGAAGTTGCCGCCCTGACCAAGCCTGACGCGATTCGTTGGTGTGATGGCTCACAGGCTGAGTATGATGAGCTGTGCGAGCTGTTGGTTTCGGCTGGTGTATTTAAGCGTCTTAACCCTGCCAAACGTAAAAACTCCTTTTTAGCTTTATCTGATCCTGAAGATGTGGCGCGTGTTGAAGACCGCACCTTTATTTGCTCCGCCAAGAAAGAAGATGCTGGTCCAACCAATAACTGGGTTGAACCTAGCGAGATGCGTGCTACATTGAAGCCATTGTTTGATGGATGCATGCGTGGCAGAACAATGTATGTTGTGCCATTTTCAATGGGTCCAATCGGCTCACCAATTGCACACATTGGCGTTGAGTTATCTGACAGCCCTTACGTTGCAATCAATATGAAGTTGATGACTCGTATGGGCAAGGCAGTTATTGATCAGTTGGGCGCTGACGGCGAGTTCGTTCCTTGCATCCACACAGTTGGCAAGCCTTTAGCTGCCGGTGAAAAAGACGTCGCATGGCCTAACAACAAGAACAAATATATCGTTCATTACCCAGAAACTCGTGAGATCTGGTCCTTTGGATCTGGCTACGGTGGCAATGCATTGTTAGGTAAAAAATGTTTTGCCTTGCGCATTGCATCGAACATGGGCCGTGACCAGGGTTGGTTGGCTGAGCATATGTTGATCTTGGGTGTAACTTCACCTGAGGGTAAGAAATACCATATCGCTGCAGCATTCCCATCTGCTTGTGGCAAAACCAATTTCTCCATGATGATTCCTCCAGCAGGCTTCGATGGTTGGAAGGTAACAACCATTGGTGACGACATTGCTTGGATCAAGCCGCGCAAAGACCCCGTTACTGGTAAAACCCGTTTATTTGCGATCAATCCTGAGTCTGGCTACTTTGGCGTGGCCCCTGGGACTAATCGCCAAACAAACCAAAACTGTATCGACTCATTGAACCAAGACGTGATTTTCACTAACGTTGGTTTGACTGATGATGGCGATGTTTGGTGGGAAGGTTTGACAGAAACCCCACCGGCACATTTGATTGACTGGCAAGGTAAAGACTGGACTCCTGCTGATGGCGCTGCTGGCCGTAAAGCCGCACATCCAAATTCACGCTTCACTGTTGCGGCAACCAATAACCCAGCGGTTGATCCAAACTGGGATGATCCTGCAGGCGTTCCAATTGATGCTTTCTTGTTCGGCGGTCGCCGTTCAAACACTGTGCCTTTGGTTAGCGAAGCGCGTGATTGGGTTGAGGGTGTTTACATGGCCGCAACATTGGGCTCAGAAACTACCGCAGCGATTACAGGACAGATCGGCGTTGTACGTCGTGACCCATTTGCAATGATTGCATTTGCTGGTTACAACATGAGCGACTACTTCCAACATTGGTTAAATATTGGTAAGAAGTTGGAAGCCGAAGGCGCTGTGTTACCGAAGATCTATTGTGTGAACTGGTTCCGCAAAGACGAAAATGGCAAGTTTGTATGGCCTGGCTTCGGCGAGAACATGCGCGTTCTTTCTTGGATTTTGAATCGCGCCGAAGGCAAAGCAAACGGCAAAGAAACACCGTTTGGTATTACTCCAGAGTACACAGATATGCACTGGGGCGGCCTTGATTACTCAGCAGAGAAGTTCTCTAAAGCTATCAATGTTGGAATTGACGAATGGAAGAATGAGCTTAAGCTTCACACAGAATTGTTCGAACACCTTGGCGATCGTTTGCCAAAAGAGTTGAAAGAAACTCGCTCTAAGATCGAACAACGTTTGAATGCTTAATACTAATCAGTCTTTAGTAATCACAAACGTTTTATATAGATTTATTAAATGACCAAACCCCAACACCATGAAATAGTGGTGATTGGGGCAGGCATTTGTGGAGCAACCATTGCAAATGAGTTGCTCGAGCGCGGCAAATCAGTTTGTATTATTGACGCCGCCGCATCTCCAGCTACCGCCTGTTCCAGCCATGCTTATGCCATTGCGCATCCCCATATTGGTAAAGGCTCTCCACGCCTATTGCGTCTAACGCGCATTGCATTTTTGCTAGCAGAAACGCGCTGGAAAAATGTATGGCAGCAGCATGGAATATTTCAGCCAACCAAAAAAGATAAAGTATTTGATCGTGCACAAACGATCGAGCATCTTCGTTCCTTAGATCTTGATACCGATATGGCAATGGCTATGGATGCTAAAGAAGCGCAGCGTGTTTGTGGAATTGAGCAAAGCGGTGTTTGGTTGCCGCGCGGCGCTGGTTTAAATTTATACGAAGCAAGCAAACAGCTATTGAAGAATCACGAGCGGTTAACTTGCGTTTGGAACACACGTATTACGCGCCTTGAAAAGGGCGCCAAAGCTTGGCATTTATTTGATGCAAAAAATGAGATGGTCTTCTCGGCGGACAAGGTGGTTATAGCTTGCGCCATGGAGGCCAAGCCTTTAATGAGCAGCATTGATATTCGCTTACCCTTAAAGCCTGTACGTGGACAACTCAGCATTTTTTCAGTTCAAGAAGGAGATCCTTGGGCCGAAAGGTTGCCAAGTGTCGGGATTTCTGGCGATGGGTATTGTCTGCCCGCAACTCGTTTAGAGGACGGCAGTTATCAATGGATTGTGGGCTCGAGTTTTGATGAGGGCGAAGACGATCTTGCGCCAAGAGATGAAAGTGATGACTTCAATCGTGAGCAGGCTAAGGGCCTGGTAGCTTATGAAGAAGGCGATACTCGCTCGTTAGTGAAGACCGGTGAATTTGTTGGCGTTCGCTGTGTTGCTGGCGATCGTTTACCTATCATCGGCGCCCTCACTCAGCGCCCAGGAATATTTCTGGCTACCGCCTTGGGGTCGCGTGGAATTTTATGGTCCGCTCTAGCGGCCAAGCTTATTACCGCTCAGCTACTAGAGGATGACTTTGCTTTGCTAGCGCGCTTAGGTTTTGCAGCTGATTTAGTTGCTGCACTTGCACCTGCCCGTTTCTTTGCAGGGGCTTTAGCAGCACCCTCTGCCTTGGGGGCTTTGGCCTCAAATTCAAAGCCGATTTTGCCCGCTGAATCTAAGGCCAGGTAGGCCTTAAAGCCACGCCCAGTACGGTTCGACTTAAAGTT
Source organism: Polynucleobacter yangtzensis (assembly GCF_001595965.1). Taxonomy (GTDB): domain Bacteria; phylum Pseudomonadota; class Gammaproteobacteria; order Burkholderiales; family Burkholderiaceae; genus Polynucleobacter; species Polynucleobacter yangtzensis. Next base: position 282,040 of record NZ_LOJI01000001.1, on the reverse strand, counting down.
AGTCAGAAGATCGGTTTTGCCTTCTTTCAATAACTTTTGAACCTGTTCTGCCGATACTTCTTGTTGTAAAACAACCTTGCCAGTTTTGAAGTCACACGTTTTGCTTGGGCCCGTATTGTTTTCACAAACATAGCGCATGCCATCTTCATAAACAGCGCCAGAGCATTTAGGACAAACTCCTAGAGCTTGACGACCCGTGAAATCAACCGCTTCAGTTTCGTCATCTTGTGTATTACCAAAATCAAACTCGAGTTTGAAACCAGCATTTGGATAGTCTTTATCGTCCTCTGGAATTTCACTCAACTTGATAATTGCTGCAAATGGCCTTCCCATTTTGCTGCGGAATCCTTGCAGAGGGCCAATCGTTTTTTCACGTAGCAACTCTTCAACTTCAGGGTATTCAAATGCACGCCCGCCAGGTGTTTTGCTGATAGTAAAGCCACACTTTTCGCAAGCAAAACGACGGTAGTTTTCTTTCACCGGACCCTTACAGTGCGGGCATGGCGTGGTCATAGTGGCATAGTCGCCAGGGATAGTATCGCTATCGTATTCTTTAGCGCGCTTCACGATGCGCTGGGTCATCTGCGCGATCTCTCGCATGAAGGTATCGCGATTCATCTTGCCTTGCTCGATGAGGGAAAGTTTGTTCTCCCAGCTACCAGTTAAATCGGGGCGTGTTAATTCTTCAACATCTAAGCCGCGCAATAAGGTCATCAGCTGGAATGCTTTTGCTGTTGGTATCAGCTCACGTGCTTCGCGTACGATATATTTTTCTGCTAGCAGGCCTTCAATTATTGCCGCGCGTGTTGCAGGAGTGCCTAAGCCTTTTTCGGCCATAGCTTCGCGCATTTCATCATCATCTACCCACTTACCAGCGCTTTCCATTGCGGAGAGCAATGTTGCTTCTGTATAGCGTGCAGGCGGCTTTGTTTTTAATGGCACAGCAGCAATAGTTTCTGTTTGAACTGATTCGCCCTCTTGGACCGGAACCAGCTCATCATCTGCCTGATTGGATTTGCCGTAGACCGTTAGCCAGCCTGGGTTTACGAGCACACGCCCTTCAGTTTTAAAGTGGTGTCCTGAAGCCTCTGTAATACGAGTAGTAACGCGGAATTCTGCGGCGGGATAAAACACCGCCAAGAAACGACGCACTACCAAATCGTAGAGTTTTGCCTCCGGCTCGCTCAAACTCTTTGGCTTTTCTAGAGTTGGAATGATCGCAAAGTGATCGGAAATTTTGGAGTTATCGAAAATACGCTTGTTCGGTTTAATCCATCCATAACCTGCCTTGGCTTTTGGATCTTTGGGATCGCCTTGCAGAATTTGTTTTGCAAATGCACGATAGTCTTGTGAATGCTCAGAGAGGTTCTCCATGGTTTGCTTAACCGTATCGAGATAATCTTCTGGCAGTGCTTTTGCATCAGTACGCGGATACGTCAATACCTTGTGACGCTCATATAAAGCTTGTGCAAGACCTAGTGTATTTTTCGCAGAGAAGCCAAAGCGTGCATTCGCTTCGCGCTGCAAGCTAGTTAAGTCGAATAGTTGAGGAGCAAGCTGTGTGGCTGGCTTGGCTTCTTCGGTTACGTTTGCTTTTTTGTCGCGACATGCCGCTACGATGCTTTGGGCCGCCGCCTCACTCCATAAGCGATTCTCCCGCGCATCTGGTTCGGCAGCATCTTTTTTAAATTTCGGATCAAACCAACGACCTTCATAGATGCCCGCTGCAGCAATGAATTCCGCCTTTACTTCCCAGTAGTCCTTAGAAATAAATTTACGAATGAGCTCTTCTCTCTCAACCACAATTGAGAGCGTTGGGGTTTGCACTCGACCGACCGTAGTTAAAAAGAAGCCACCACTCTTGCTATTAAACGCGGTCATGGCGCGAGTGCCGTTGATGCCAACTAGCCAATCTGCTTCAGAGCGGCAACGCGCTGCATCTGCAAGGGGCTGCATATCTTCATCGGTTCGTAAGTTGGCAAAGCCGTCACGAATTGCTGCTGGCGTCATCGATTGCAGCCACAAGCGTTTAATAGATTGCGATGCTTTTGCATGTTGCGCAATCAAACGGAAAATCAACTCACCTTCGCGCCCCGCGTCGCATGCATTAATAAGTGCGGTGACATCTTTGCGCTTAATGAGCTTTTGTAAAACTTTTAAGCGTGACTCTGTTTTGGCAATCGGACGCAAGTCAAAATATGGAGGCACCACTGGCAGATTGGCAAAAGACCACTTGCCACGTTTTACGTCGAATTCTTCGGGAGCGGCGATCTCTAATAAATGACCCACTGCAGAAGAAATCAGAAATTCATCGCTTTCAAAATAATCTTCATATTTTGTAAAGCCACCCAGGGCCTTAGCAATGTCATTGGCAACTGAGGGCTTCTCGGCAATGATGAGAGCCTTTGGGTTATCCCCGGCAGTAGTCTTCGAGCTGCTTTTTTTGGTAGTTGCTTTAGTCGCCACGCGTTTTGCCTAAATTTGAGCTAAAAATGATGATTTATTGGGTAAAACGGAGGGTCGATTAATGCCTAAACAGGACCCAGCCAACTGCATACCCCTTTTTTATTATTAACCGATAAATTAAGAAAAGTCCAAAAACCCCAATTTTTTGCCTATTTTGGTTGCAACAGATTGCCTATTTTTATAGCAAAACCTTGCTTTAAAGCTATTTAAACGCGGTTTTTAGGGAAAAATCGAGCTCCTCAAGTATGTCACTGGTCCTAAAGGCCAGTTTTGCGCCTTGTTGAATCAGCAGGTGACAACCTATTGAATTGGGGTTGCTTACAGGGCCAGGAAGGGCGAAAACCTCTCTTCCCAACTCTGCAGCCAAGCGCGCCGTAATGAGAGAGCCCGACCTTTTTGCCGCTTCTATGACTACAACGCCAAGCGATAGGGCTGCAATGATGCGATTTCGCCTGGGAAAGTGACATGCCTTTGGGCCCGTCCCCATAGGCAACTCAGATACCAGTAGCCCCTGTTGTCCAATGGCCCTAGAGAGGCTGATGTTTTGACGGGGATAAACAAGGTCTAAGCCGGTACCCAGTATGGCGGCGGTAAAGTGGCCCGGCCCAAGCTCAATAACCGCATGGTGGGCCGCGCTATCAATGCCCATTGCCATCCCAGAAACAATGAGCGCCCCCGCCTTGGATAAACCCTGTGCAAGGTGGCGAGCATTTTTTAAGCCTTCTGGGCTGGCTTTTCTAGAGCCGACGATGGCAATCATGGGCTTCTTTAAAAGACCCGCATCCCCATATATATAGAGCGAGTCTGGAGGGTCATATAAATCGTGAAGACGGCGAGGGTAGTCAGCACTTTTGCGATCGATGCGGATGGCGTTGGTCATTACAGGCGTTAATTGCATAAATCAATTTTGTGCCTTAGGGGAATTAGAACAATCAGGACAGACTGATAGCTCTGTTGGATAATTCTTATATGGCCTTGTTAAACGTCCTTTGTTATCCAGATCCCCGCCTGCATAAGGTTGCAAAACCGGTTGCACAGGTTGACGCTCGCATTAAAAAAATTGTCGCTGATATGGCGGACACTATGTATGAAGCACCCGGTGTTGGCTTGGCGGCAACCCAGGTAGACATACATGAGCGCATCGTAGTGATCGACGTATCTGATGAACAAAACGAGCTGATGGTTTTTATTAATCCGGAAATTGTTTGGGCAAGCGAGGAAACGAAATCTTGGCGCGAAGGTTGTTTGTCCGTCCCTGAGTTTTATGATGAAGTTGAAAGACCAGCAGAAATCCGAGTTAAGGCATTAGATGTTAACGGCAAAGAATTTGAAATAAACGCTGATGGTTTGTTAGCGGTTTGTTTGCAGCACGAGTTAGATCACTTGCAGGGAAAAGTATTTGTCGAATATTTATCAATCCTCAAGCGAACTCGTATCTCACAAAAAATGAAGAAGCGCGCTAAAGAATTAGTAGGTCAGCGCTAAGCGCCCCAATGAAAATTGTCTTTGCTGGAACCCCAGAGTTTGCTGCGCAAGCCATGCGTGCAATCCACACTGCTGGGCATGAAATTGTTTTGGCTTTCACTCAACCGGACCGCCGTGCTGGCAGGGGTATGCATTTACAAGCAAGCCCGGTTAAAGAGTTTGCTTTAGAAAACAATATTCCGGTATTGCAGCCCGAAACTCTAAGGCGCACTAGTGTTGATCCACAAAAAAAAGTACAAGCTGACGAAGCCTATGAGCGCCTCTCCTCAATCGAGTTTGATGCCATGGTTGTTGTTGCATATGGCTTGATCTTGCCCCAAGAAATTTTGGATATTAGCGAACGACCCGGAAGATTTGGCAGCTTTAATATTCACGCTTCCTTGCTTCCGCGTTGGCGTGGTGCTGCGCCAATTCAGCGGGCGATTGAGGCCGGAGATGCAAAGACTGGTATTTGCATTATGCAAATGGATGCAGGTCTTGATACTGGTGATACCGTTTTAGTTTCTGGTCTTGATATTGCCCCCGATGAAACAAGCGCAAGCTTGCATGATCGATTGGCACAACTTGGGGCAGATTCGATCGTGAGCGTCTTAGATGCTTTGCAGCAAAGTAAAAATATGAACCGGGTGCCACAGCCAAACGAAGGCATTACTTATGCTGAAAAAATACTAAAGAGCGAAGCAGAAATTGATTGGTCCTTAAGTGCAAAAGAAATCGATCAACGCATTCGTGCCTTTAATCCTTTCCCTGGCGCTACTGGTCAGGTTGGTGGTTTGGCGTTGAAGCTTTGGGATTCCAGAATTCCGGAGATCGGGGCGGTAGGCTCAACCGGCAGCGTTGGTGATGTGCTTGGGTTCAGTGGTGATGGCGTATATATTCAGTGTGGTCAAGGTGTCGTCGAGGTTATGCACATGCAAAAACCTGGGGGCAAAAAAATTGACGCTAAAACCTGCTTACAGTCGATTGGCGTTGATCAAAAACAGTTGCACTTTTTGTCAAAGGAGTAGAAATGTTTAATTTTGCAAAGACTGCTGTTTTGATGGCAGCCATTACTGCGTTATTTATTGTGGTTGGTGGCATGCTGGGCGGCGAGCAAGGCATGTTGATGGCTTTGTTGATGGCTGTCGGTATGAATTTTTTCAGCTATTGGTTTTCTGACACCATGGTATTGAAGATGACTAATGCACAACAGGTGGACGAAAGATCTGCGCCCCAGTTTTATGCATTGGTGAAAGAGTTGGCCGAGAAGGCTGGTTTGCCAATGCCTAAAGTATTTTTGATTAATGAAGATGCGCCGAATGCATTTGCAACGGGACGCAATCCAGAAAACGCTTCCGTTGCCGCAACAACCGGCATTCTAAAAATTCTCTCGAATCGTGAGTTGCGCGGCGTTATGGCCCATGAGCTGGCGCATGTTCGCCACCGAGATATTTTGATTTCAACAGTGGCTGCAACTATGGCAGGTGCAATTTCTGCATTAGCAAACTTTGCGATGTTTTTTGGCGGGCGCGATTCAGAGGGCAGACCCAACAATCCAATAGCGAGTTTGATGGTGGCGATATTGGCGCCAATAGCGGCAAGCCTGATTCAGATGAGTATTTCACGAGCACGGGAATATGAGGCTGATCGTGGTGGTGCAGAAATTAGCTCTGATCCAGAGGCTCTTGCGCATGCACTAGAAAAAATTCATAACTATGCCCAAGGTATTCCATTTCAGGCTGTTGAGCAACATCCAGAAACTGCACAGATGATGATTCTGAATCCTCTTAGTGCTGGCGGCCTTGCGCAACTATTCTCAACCCACCCCCCTACAGAAGAGCGGGTGGCACGCTTAATGCACATGGCTAAAAACGGGGAATACCCCGGAGCAAATTAATTTGACCGACCAAAAAACACCACGCAGTCTCCCGCTTTCAGAAGCAATCACTATTGCAGCACAAGCAATCGGTGAGGTAATGAGCGGAAGATCGCTTACAGAAGTCTTGGATCAACTTGAGCCGCATGAGCGACCTATCGTTCAAAGCCTCAGTTTTGATGCGCTACGAAAGTGGGTGCGCTCGCATGAGTTAATCAAGCAATTTATTCCAAAGACTCCGCCGCCTGAAACAGATCACTTGCTAAGCGTGGCAATCGCTTTATTTTTGCAGGATGCAACAGAGGGCAAAGGATATCCAGCGCATACCATTGTTGATCAGGCTGTGAAGGCGTGTGGCGAATATGACAAGACCATGTATGCCAAGGGGTTGATGAATGCGGTTCTACGTAAGGTCAGCCTCTTAGTGCAGCCGCCCGAAGGTGATAGGCGTTACCCGCCTGACCCCATTCCAATGTATGTGCCCGCATGGTGGCGCGCAAATTTAAAACGCAATTACTCTAAACAGTGGCAAGCGATTTTGTTTCAGCAGGCTAAGCGCGCACCATTAATTTTGCGTGTCAATCAACGGCAATATACGCGCGAGCAATATCAATCATTGTTGTCTGATGCTGGCATTGCATCAAAACCAATTGATGAAGTGGCTGGTATTGCTTTGCCTTCTGCGCTTTTAATTCCAGAAGCTGTACCTGTTTCTGATTTGCCAGGTTTTTATAGTGGCGCTGTATCTGTCCAAGATGCGGGAGCTCAGCTTGCTGCAATTTTGTTAAACCCACAAGATGGCGAGCTAGTGTTAGACGCTTGCGCAGCTCCCGGTGGCAAAACAGCGCATCTATTAGAGCTTGCCGATTGCTCAGTGCAGGCTTTGGAGTTAGATGGTGAGCGGATTGGAAAGATTGGCGGTAATTTAGATCGCCTTCGCTTGCATTCTGACAAGGTAAGAGTGCTTCGTGGAGATGCCTCTAAAGCTGCATGGTGGGATGGCATTCCTTTTGACAAAATTTTGCTCGATGCGCCCTGCTCTGCTTCGGGGATTGTGTCTCGCCATCCAGACATACCGTTTTTAAGACGTGAGGCTGATGTAAGGGCCCTGCAAGAAAGGCAGCGCGGTATTCTGAATCAGGCGTGGAAGATGCTCAAACCAGGGGGCGCCCTCCTATATGTCACATGTTCAATATTTTTTGAAGAGGGTGAGGATCAGGCCGCTTGGTTTGCTGAGCAGCACCGCGATGCGGTACGATTAGGCGCTCCAGGTCAGATTTTGCCTGGTGAACTAAACGACGGTTTTTACTATGCTTTGTTTAAGAAAAATGGGCCATGAGCCAAAGAATTAAACAATTCCTCTTTTTGTTCTTGATGGTTTTGGGAATTTTCTCAACCACCGTGAGTGCAGAAGGTATCAAGATCAAATCCTTTGAGTTGGAGAGGTCTGATAACGACTGGCTTTTGAGCGCTACGTTTCAGATTGAATTATCCCCGGGCCTAGAAGATGCAGTACAAAAAGGTGTGGTGCTGTATTTTCAGACTGAGTTTGATTTAACGAGATCTCGCTGGTATTGGTTTGATGAAAAGCCAGCTCTTGTACAAAGACAAACCCGTTTGTCATATCAGCCCTTAACGCAGCAGTACCGCATTGCTTCCGAGGGCTTTACTTTCTCAGCTAAATCGATGTCTGAGGCGTTACAAGCAGTGGGCAGTATTGGTGGATGGCGTGTAATGGAGAATTCACAACTAGACCCAGGTAAATCCTATACGGCTAGTATGCGCATGAACCTAGACCTTAGTAAGCTGCCAAAACCTTTTCAGGTCAACGCGCTAAACAACCGTGATTGGAATGTTTCTAGCGATTGGTATCGCTTTCCGTTCTCTTCAAATGGCCCCAACCTGATTAAACGATGAGATCTATAGCGTCCCTGCTGGACTCGGGCTTTTTTACATCAAAAGCATTGGGTAAAAAAGTTGTACCAATCACGATTGGTTTAATTGGTGTATTCGCTTTATTGCTTTTGGTTTTGTTGGCAATAGCCTCATCCAATACTGAGTTTTTTGATAACTACTTCATTTGGTTATATGCCGCAAATGTTGTTATTGGAATTTGTCTGACTTTAGTTATTTTGACTCTAGTGGGTGTGATTGCAGTGCGTTGGTATCGAGGTCATTTTGGCACGCGTTTGATTGCCAAGCTAGCGATGATTTTTGCTTTGGTTGGCATTGTTCCCGGTTTAATTTTGTACGGCGTTTCTTTGCAGTTCGTATCCCGCAGTATTGAAACCTGGTTTGATGTGAAGGTAGAGTCGGCATTGAATTCTGGCTTGGAGCTGGGGCGTGTGACTCTGCGTGTTGCTCAAGAAGAGATTTTGGGCGAAGGTAACTTTATTGCCGAGCAGATTGCACTGGTTCCAGCGGGCGCATCTACGGAGCAAGTTGCGACTATGGTTATGAAGATTCGTAACCAGTTTGGTATTCAGGAGGTGAGCCTCTTCAATATGCAGCGTAATTTGATTCTTACTAGTGAGTTAAAGCCCAAAAAATACTTTCCTCCGCCTAGTGCAGATGTGGTTGCTGAAGCCTTTAAAAAGAAAGGGACCACCTTCTTAGATCAGATTGAAGTGGATGGCGGGCAGCGTGGCTATCGTATTAGAGCAATCGTTCCTGTAATACGAAAAAAATCGATTCATAACAAATCAGATTCCAGTAAAGATGCGGATGATAAATATTTTTTACAGCTGGTGCGCTATATCCCTGCCCCATTGGCAAAAAACATTTTTGCGGTTGAGTCTGCCTATAGTGAGTATCAAGAAAAATCATTAGGGCGCACAGGTTTGCGCAAGATGTTCGTCGGAACTTTAACCCTCACACTCTTTTTCGCGGTATTTGTTGCAATCACCTTGGCGCTCATGTTGGGTAGGCAGTTGGCCCGCCCACTCCTAATGTTGTTGAGGGGTACGCAGGCGGTTGCCCAGGGTGACTTGTCGCCTAAGCCCGAGTTAGATACTGGCGATGAGCTAGGAATGCTTACGCGCCAATTTAATGTCATGACAAGGCAGTTGGCAGATACTCGGACCTCTTTACAAGAATCTAAGGCATTCTTGGAGCGCGTGCTGGGAAGTCTTACTGCAGGCGTATGTATTTTTGATAAAAACTACAACGTTGTTTCTAGCAATGCAGGGGCTGACCGAATTTTTGGTCAAGACCTCACCCAGCTTGACGGAAAGCCCTTAAGTAGCAGCCCTGCTCTACAAGAGTTTGAGGGCGCCATTAAAGAAGGCTTTGCCACCATGAAGCTGGCTGTAGTTAGCGAGGGTGACGCGGGACAAAATGCCAAACAAACCAATGCGCCTGTATGGCAAAAACAAATTCAGCTACACAGCACCAATGAGTTTGAAAATGAATTAGGCGTTACCTTATTTGTGCGTGGCACAGAGTTGACTGGTGATTTACGAATGGTTGTCTTTGATGACATTACCGATGTGGTGAGCGCACAAAGATCGATTGCATGGAGTGAGGTAGCAAGACGCCTTGCCCATGAAATTAAAAACCCTCTTACACCTATTCAGCTCTCTGCTGAAAGACTGCAACATAAGCTTGCTGGTAAGTTAAGTCCTGAGCAAGAAGAAATGATTAATCGCAGTACTGAAACCATCATTGGCCAGGTGCAAGCCATGAAAGAAATGGTGAATGACTTCAGGGATTTTGCCAAGACGCCAACCCCTCAATTGAAGCCGGTTTCTATTAATACACTCACTTCAGAAATTTTGGGGCTTTATGAAGGTAGCCCATTGAAAACGAAGTTGGATCCAGCTTGCCCAAATATTATGGGTGACCCAACCCAGCTGAGGCAGGTAATTCATAACTTACTCCAAAACGCTCAAGATGCTACTCTTGAAGGCCCAAATCCCACCAGTCCAGTAGAGGTAAAAACAGAGTTGGTGCCTTATGGTGAGCATAATGGCGTTGTCCAAAATGCGGTGCGCTTAACAATAAGTGATTGTGGGGTTGGATTTCCAGCTAAGATATTGGCAAGAGCCTTTGAGCCGTATGTAACAACTAAGAGCAAAGGCACTGGATTAGGTTTGGCAGTGGTGAAGAAGATTGTTGATGATCACGCTGCGAAAATTGAAATTAGAAATCGTATGCAGGGCGATGAAGTAGTTGGTGCGCAGGTATCAATATTGTTTATGAATCTAGCAAAAGAGGCAGCCTAAGCATGGCTAGTATTTTGGTTGTTGATGACGAGATGGGAATTCGCGAGCTTCTCAATGAGATTCTGACGGATGAAGGCCATACTGTGTACGCTGCAGAAAGCGCAATACAAGCGCGTACGATTCGCGAACAAATGCGACCTGATTTAGTGCTGTTGGATATTTGGATGCCTGATACCGACGGCATTACTTTATTAAAAGAGTGGTCTAACACTGGCCAACTCACAATGCCTGTAGTCATGATGTCTGGCCACGCAACAATTGATACCGCTGTCGAAGCAACTCGAATTGGCGCCCTCAATTTTTTAGAAAAGCCGATTGCCCTACAAAAGCTTTTGAAGACGGTTAGCAAGGCTTTAGAGAGCTCTCCTAAGTATGTTGAACCCGAACAAGAGCGTGCTGTTCAGGCCAACACAAATGCGGTAACAACGCCAAAGCAGGCTGTTGTCGAATCAGCTCCAGCACCTGCCGAGGGTGAATTCATCAGCGGAATAGCAAAAACGTACTTTGACCTGCCGTTAAGAGAGGCTAGAGATCTATTTGAAAAAGCGTATTTTGAGCATCAGATGCAAATCATGGGTGGCAGTATGACCAAGATTTCTGAGTACACGGGCCTTGAGCGTACCCACTTGTATCGCAAGCTAAAGGCGCTTGGAATAGATACCTCGCGGAATAAAGGCGAGAGCTAGACCCCCTTTAACCATGGGCATGAAGCCCATGAAATTAAGCAAATCCCCCAAATCAAGGGCGCTTAAAGCAAATTCGTTATAATTCCAAGTCTTGGCCTGGTAGCTCAGTCGGTAGAGCAGAGGATTGAAAATCCTTGTGTCGGTGGTTCGATTCCGCCCCGGGCCACCAAGAAACACCAAAACCACCTTCGGGTGGTTTTTTCATGCCTAGCCCCTTAGTTTTAATCACGTCATACTTCAAACATAAATAACCAGTAGAGTGTTAACTTAACTTTTAAAGGGGATCTACATGAATCGTATTAAGGGCGTATTAATTAGTTTGATCGCTGCTGCTACATTAGCTGCATGTGCGTCGATGACGGGCGGAGCCATGGCGCCATATACCAAAGTAAATGATGGCATGTTAGTAGGTAGTAATAATATGACCCTGTATACCTTTGCCAAAGATGCGGCTGGTTCAGGTAAGTCTATGTGTAATGGCCCATGTGCCACCAACTGGCCACCACTATTAGTTGATGGTAGTCCAGCAGTGTCTGGCGATTATTCTGTAATCACTCGTGATGACGGCAAAAAGCAATTAGCATTCAAAGGAATGCCCCTGTATTTCTGGGTTAAAGATACCAAGCCAGGAGATAAGACTGGAGACGGCTTCTTAAATGGTGCTTGGAAAATTGTGAAGATGTAATAGTAGCAAGCAGGATTAAGCATCCTAGGCCCAGGCCGATTCCGCCCCGGGCCTCCAAGAAACACCTAAACCACCTTCGGGTGGTTTTTGTTTGGAGAATTGCGTATGGGGCGCCTGATTAAGAAGTGTCCTTTAAAAGGACAAATCAATTAGACATCCCTGCGTCAGTCGATGTCGTTTTAAACGACAAATTAGACGCTGAAATCAAAAACGCTTAACGAGGTTTAGAGCGACTGCGGGAGCAGTTCTGTAATTGGTGCTAAGGGCAGTATTGCCGTTGGTGTTAATGGCAGTCACACTTCCTCCCATATTGGCAAGGGCGTAAAGATCTAGGGCTGTGGTTCTATCAATCGCATAGGAAAACTTGGCAAATACGGGAATGAACTTGTTTTGACCAACGCCACCAGCGTAAGGGCCTGAATCATTTAGGCGAAAGCGATAGCTATTATAGGCTGCACCGCCCGACACTTTAAAGTCACTAGTAACCTTATAGGTTAGCTCCAGACCTGCGCCACCCGCTGGACCACCTGGGAATGGATTATTTAGATTCCAGCGATCAGAGATCTTCCAATCAATCACAATAAATGGAAATACTCGGTTCGTATCAATCTGGCGAAAGACGCCAGTACCCAGGCCTAGATTTAAGGTGGGCGAGAGTTGTTTTGAGCCATTAAAAATAGCGCCATAAGTAAGGGAGTTATTTAGATTGGCGCCAGTCTCTGCAGAAGACTCTATTGTGGGAATAAAGTTGAGCCTCCAATCAGAGTCGAGTTTGTGAGAATAGCTGAGGCCCAGTGCCGGAGTGCTAATCGTCGTCCATGGACTCTTCCCACCATAGCCGTAGCTATTCATATTGCTCCAGTTCCAAAACTGGCTGCCATAGCGAACAGAGACGCCAATTGAAGTTGCCGCTGAAATGGGTTTCAGCAAATTGAGCGTGGCGCCAGCACTAGACCACCCAAAATTCCCACCCGTATTTAGGCTGGTATTAAATTGGTTTATTCCCGTAACACTAACCGTAGCCTTAATAGCATCATTTTGTGCGACTCCATCAGGTTGGGCATGGCCTACCATAGGAATTCCAAACCAGATCAGGGATATGCTTAAGGTGGACAAATATTTTTTCATGGTCTTAGGATAACTGTTTTCTAGAATCCAAGGCTGTATAAAAAGCAATAATAAGCCTCTAATATTAAAAATATCTATTTAAACGACAGTTATTATGTCTAGATATCCTCTGCCCTGGTTCGATTCCGCCCCGGGCCACCAAGAAATACCAAAACCACCTTCGGGTGGTTTTCTCATTTGTTAGCTAAAGCATTAACGCAGTTCGACTTTGCCTGTCGCTGTCGTTTTAAACGACATTTACTGGGCCTCTAACCTAAGATATGTTCTGCTGATATTTCCTTTGTGTAGTTCATTAAAGTTCGCTAACTTTTCAAATTGGGGGGCATTTGATAAGCCCTTAACGGCGGCTTCAACACCCGCCATTTCCTCAGCGTATTTTTTTGTTCCATCAACAAGAAACTTCAGATAGTCGCCTGTTTGTCTCTTTGCTTTGTTTAGATCGCAAATATTGCCATGTCCAGGAACAATTACCTTTGGATTAATAGATTCAATCTGATTAAAAGCATCTAACCATGTTGAGGCATTACTTTGCGGCAAAACTCCTAACAATCTATCGACGTATATATGGTCTCCCGAAAACATGATGTTTTGGTCTGGAAGATACACCACGACATCGCCTTCAAAGTGAGCGTGATTAAGATATTTAATCTGAACTTTTGTGCCACCAAGATCCAGAGCAACATCATTTTGAGTAATTGGTTTTTGAGCATATGCTGGTTTAGTTCCGTTAAAGCGATCCTTTAAAACGGCTTTAACCGAGTCTACTTGCCCGCCCGCCATCAATTTTTGCGTGGCAACCGTTTTACTAAGAGCAATCACTTCAGCGCCTTGCGATATAAAGTAATCATTGCCTAACCAGCGATGGTCTTGAGAGCCTGTGTTGATGACCCATCGTATTTTCTGCGCAGTTATTTTTTGAACCTCTTTACTAATTAGCTCCGCTCCTTGTTTTGATGCGCCGCTATCAATCAGTATGACTCCATCCTTTGTAACCACAACCCCATAGTTGGCATTTAGACCTTGGTTCTCATAAGTTCTACCGCCAATTTCACCAATCAAGGCATAACTAGATTCATTAATCTTTTGGCTTTTAAGGGTTTGAGCATATGATGCTGAACCGAATGTTGCTACCAAAAATATAGTTAAGAAAAATTTTGTCATAGAAAGTCCATATTGAATGGCTCTATTATTAGTGATTAGTTTCTAAAAGGTAAGCCTTAATACCCCTCACATTAACTATTTTTGTATGAAATGAAGCAACTTATGGATTTTTTAAAATGACAGTCTAGAAATAGAGTCAGACATCCTCGGCCCTGGTTCGATTCCGCCCCGGGCCACCAAGAAACACCAAAACCACCTTCGGGTGGTTTTTTATTTGTTAGCGTCTAGAGACAGGACGCCATTAGTCTCGGTTAGCCCCATCATGAGTCGTCCCTTTAAAAGGATAAATCAAGTTAGCATCCTTGCGTCAGTCGATGTCGTTTAAAACGACATTACAAATATATGCGTATATACGTATATATAGAAACCTTACTTTCTTTGATTAAGTTTTCCTGAGCTCCATATGTCTAGTTGCCGTTGAGCTTCAGCAGTGATGCCATCAATAGAATCTTGGGGTAACTGCTTAAGGCATTCTGCCAAGGCTTCGGGGCTGAGTTTTTCAGCAGACTTGCTCTTCTTGATTTCTTGCGGTGATTTGCCATCCCAGGCAAATGGATTGCCAAACGCTGGTGTATCAGGCAGGCAATCATCCCTGTAAATTGGGGCATCATTTGTAGCAAATGGCGTAAATGAAATGGTTCTCTCAAAAATAAGTGATTTCCCAGTTGGCGTGGGCGGCAAAGCAGGCATAGACTTCATTGCCTTTCTCGCCAATTGCTCTGCTTTGTCCGATGTTTTCCAAAGTGTTTCCACTTTAACGACAGCGCCATTCGGAGCAATTTCAATTCTAAATCTCACTTGCCCTTGGTCTGGCCCCTCAACAGCAGTTCCCATCATACTTCGCACTTGCTGACCAAAGGAATGGCGATAGCCTTTGCTATTTTTGAGTGTGTACTTTGAGGCAAAAGCCCACTCTTCTGCTGTTGGCGCTAAGGGAGCGGCCAATGATACTGGCTGTTTATCGATGTTTTGACTGGCGTTTAAGTCATTATTGGTTTTAGCGATAGGCTCTTCAAGCTGAACCTCAATGATGTCTGGATTTTTATCTTTGGGTTTTAAGTGGGTGAAGCCTTCATATGATGTCCACAGCAGAAATAGCCCTAGGTGAAGAGCGATGGAGAGCCAGATAGCGACGGAGCGCATAGGCGCCGGTTGTTTGGTCAATTTAGAGGCTTAGACTGTATCGATTGCGTTATAGGTTTGCTTGTTGTCCATACATCATGTCATGGCTAGCTAGGTGCCGTTTAAGCGTCTTAATCAGAATAGGCTGCCATTGATGAGTCATTGATTTGTCGTTTTAAACGACAAATCAATACTTGTAGTATTTAATACATTAATGTAGCATATATTACATGAACAAGTTCTATGCCCTCATCCTATCTTTGCCTACTTCCAGCCCTACGGAGCGGATGCGAATTTGGCGTTCTTTAAAGGCTTCAGGCGCCGCTGTTCTGCGAGATGGTGTATATATTTTGCCAAATGATAAGCAACACAAAACAACATTCGAGCTTGCTTCAGAGCAAGTATTAAGTGCGGGTGGTTCAGCTTATGTAGTGACTATTGAACAGCCGACAAGCGAAAGTTTTAAATCGTTGTTTGATCGAGCAGAAGACTATGCCCAATTAATTCAGCAATCTAAGGCTCTGATTAAAAAACTTAAACCCAAATTAATACTTGAACAAATTAAAGAAGCGCGAAAACTTCGTAAGCAATATGAGGCATTAGTAGCAATTGATTTTTATGTTGGTGAATCAAGCAGACAAGCTAATCGTGTTTTAGAAGAATTGGAGCTTGCGATTGCTGCCATTCAATCTCCAGGTGAGCCGCATGCCATTCAGCGAAAAATTACCAAGCTCAATATCAAGAACTATCAAGGCAAGAGGTGGGCAACCCGCTCTAGACTTTGGATTGATAGGCTCGCTAGTGCTTGGCTTATCCGTAAGTACATCGACCCAAAGGCATCATTTATCTGGCTTAAATCAATAAAGGAGTGCCCTAAGACCGCGTTGGGATTTGATTTTGATGGCGCTACCTTTACCCATATAGATGGCCTAGTGACATTTGAAGTGATTGCCCAAAGTTTTGGAATTGATGATGCGGCTATTAAGCGTTTGGGCGCTGTGATTCATGCTTTGGATGTAGGTGGTATTCAACCAGCTGAAGCGCAAGGTGTTGAGGCAATCATTGCGGGGTTGAAGGTATCCACTAAAACCGATGATCAATTGCTCGACAAAGCCAGCGGTGTATTTGATGCCTTGGTAGGCGCATTTACGAAAGAGGGTGTGAAATGAGCAATTCAATAGAACAACTCAAACCAAGTTATTCACTTTGGCAATTGGTTATCTATATGCTCAAGTTGGGTACTTGGGGTTTTGGAGGACCGGTCGCTTTGGTAGGTTATATGAATCGAGATTTAGTGGAGAAGTATGGCTGGATAACTGAAGCTGATTATAGAGAAGGAATGGCCTTAGCTCAGATGGCCCCTGGTCCAATGGCTGCACAATTAGCCATATATCTTGGGTATGTGCATTACAAAATTCTTGGAGCAACTTTAGTAGGTATTGCATTTGTGATCCCCTCATTTTTTATGGTGGTTGCTCTAGGATGGGCATATGTGGCTTATGGAGATTTAGCTTGGATGCAGGCAGTTTTTTATGGCGTGGGTGCCGCCGTGATTGGCATCATTGCGATTAGCGCCCAAAAACTCACTAAGAAAACGATTGGTAAAGATAAGTTATTGTGGGCAATCTTTGTAGTGATGGTGGTAAGTACCGTCATCACTCAATCTGAAATTGCCTCACTCGTCTTTACTGCAGGCCTTATTACTTTATTTGTTAAGGCGCCACCAAAGTGGTTTAAGAGCGGTGGACTGAACTCCATTGCCGTTACTCAAGTACCAGCATTTACGAGTATTTGGGGTAGCTTTGATCTTTCACTTCTAAGTCAAATTGCCATCTTCTTTACAAAAGCAGGCGCCTTTGTATTTGGTTCGGGATTAGCCATCGTGCCATTCTTATATGGCGGTGTAGTTGTAGAGCATCAATGGCTAACTGAGAAACAGTTTGTCGATGCGGTGGCTGTTGCAATGATTACGCCAGGTCCTGTAGTCATCACTGTTGGCTTTATTGGATATCTCATTGCTGGCTTTACTGGTGCCAGTGTTGCGGCATTGGCCACTTTTATTCCTTGCTACTTGTTCACTATTATTCCAGCACCTTACTTTAAGAAATATGGCAAGAATCCGAGTCTGGTTGCTTTTATTGACGGAGTAACAGCCGCCGCAGTTGGTGCTATTACTGGTTCAGTCATTGTGATTGGTCAGCGCTCTATTGTGGATATTCCGACTGCTGTATTGGCTATTGTGACGACCGCATTGCTTTGGAAATACAAGAAACTCACTGAGCCGGTGGTGGTAATTGCGGCCGCTTTATTTGGTCTAGTGTTATACCCAATGTTTCGTTGAGTAGTTTTAGAAACTTCATTAAAGAAGTTAACATTATTGGTGGCAGATCTAATTTAGCCGCAATGGATGTTGATAATTTAGTGAAAGTCTTAAAGCCTGTTTATAGAGAGACTTATGCAGAAAAGGTCGAATAAAAGGTTAAATCAAGACTGCGCTTAGCCATAGAAACGTCCTTTAAAAGTACGTTTCTTGTTCAGGTTGTCCAACTCTAAGTCTGAAAATAAAATAGCGGTATGACAACGGTAATCTGCCCACAAAGTGACTAAGGTAATTAAAGTACCCGAAAGCCACCTAGAGGTAATCTCCTCACCCCAGCAAGATTTCCAACCCACAGCCCTAAGTCAGCTCAAATACGCAGAGCCCACAGAGCTTTATCTGCGTGATGGCGACGTAGTTCTCTTTCGCAGGCCAAATAGCCCACTCTGGCAATGTCGTTTTAAACGACATGACAACACATGGGACAGAGTCTCAACCAAGCAAGCATCAATTGAGCATGCTGTCAGAGTTGCCTGTGATTTATATGATGAAGCTAGATTTCGCCAGCGTCTAGGGCTTGCGCAAAAAGCACCCACATTCGCAGAAATAGCGCACGCCACACTTTATGAAATGCGGCGTGATTTGGGTGAAGGAATTGGAAAGAGTGTTTATCTAAGTTACATCACGTGTATTGAGAAATACTTTTTACCTTACTTTCAGGATAAGCGACTAGAAGAAATAACTTATACAGACATTCATGAGTTTGAGATTTGGCGTAATAGGCAGATGCGGCTAGTACCCAAGTCCAGCACCTTAATGAACTTTGCCAGTGCTTGGACAAAGTTACAGCAGACAGCAGTTAATAAAGGTTGGATTAGTGAGAGGGTGGCAATCCCAAAACTAACAACACGAGGGCACAAAGGCAAAACTCGCCCAGCATTTAGCCGAGAAGAGATGGATTATTTGTTGGGGTACATGAAAGATTGGATTAATCATGGCAGATTGGAGATAGAGCAATTAACCCGCCCATTATTAAGAGACTATGTGGAGATTTTGTTTTACACAGGCATGCGGCATGGCACCGAAGCATTGAATATCTGCTGGAACAATATTGAATGGCATACGCAAGGAGATAAAAAATATCTACGTATATGGGTTAGTGGCAAAACAGGTGGCCGTTGGTTAATTGCTAAACATAAAGCTATAGATGCTCTCAAGCGATTACATAGTAGACAGCTAGCCGTTAAAGATATTTCATTTGACAGATTATTTGAATCACGTGCGCCTAATCGTATTTTTGTATTTGCTGATGGACACCAGCCAGCACGAATTGACGGAGCGTTTAAAAGACTAATGAGAGATACTGGTTTGGGGTTAAGTCAGGATGGGCAGATGCGTACTTTGTATTCATTGCGCCATACTTACGCCACTTTGGAGTTACTTGAAAATAAGACTGATATTCATACTCTAGCCAAACAAATGGGAAATAGCGCCGCCATGATTGAGCGACACTATTCCAAGCTAACCCCTACGATGGCTGCTGAGCAATTGGCCTAATGTGCTAGAGAACAATCTATTCAAGCCATTTAGCAGACTTGTACCAACCCTTAATTTTTTCTTCTAAAAATTTTAAGGTTGGATTTGCAAAATTTAAGAAGCACTCAGATTTAAGTAGCTCCGTAGAATCTTTCAATGATGGATCAATTAACTTATTTTTGTTTACAGTTTTTTCAAGATCCTGAGTTTGTTTGATTAAGCTCTTTGCTTGCTTTATAGAGTTAACAGTATTGTATGTTTCTTGGCAAATGTCCCAAAGTTGATCCAAAGATTCTTTAGTTAAAGTTAAATGATCAACAATAACTTCACTATGTGTTAGATCAAACATAACATTACGTTTGGCATCGCCACCTAAACGTAATACGGTATTCATATAACACGGTCCATGGTGCCAATGACCTATGACTGAATTAAGGCTAAGACCACTATGTACTATATCTAAGACATGACTGAATTGATGAATATTTCCCGCATAATGACCATCGGCTTTATAAAAACCAGCAGATTTGGTTCCTAAAAATTTCTTTACATTGCTCGGCGTGGGTAGTGTGTAATCAATGCCGTGACGAAAAAAAATAAACTTAACTTCTTTTTCATTTCCAATAAGCTCTCGCATAGTCGCCCCTTAAGCAAGTTTAGAAATAACTTCGCCTGTGTAATTAGGCAAAATCTGTACTTGAGCGCCACTCAAATTGATTGAGCGAAACCCTTTTTTAAATTCCATGTCAAACCATGCCAGCTTTGCTTTAGCACAAAGTTCCTGACCCAAAACATGAAAAGAGTTCTTGCCATTAGCAAGCTCGATCACTCCATTAATATTTGCAGAGCGATACTTTGCATTTGTAACGCGAATCGCATAAGCATTAGTAACTTCAGTGTGTTCTGCTGCAATAGCATTTTTGCGTGTGTGTGGTGCTGGCATGATTTTCTCCTTAGTTAGCAGCTTGATTAGATTTGGCTCGACGTGCTTGACGAGCTACGTTGTTAATGACATTACGTAGCGATCCATTTGCCCCTTTGATAGTCGGAATCAACTCTTCGTCGTTTAAAACGACATCGTGAGCTGCGACAACCTTGTGAGCTATTGGCAGATAGGTTTCTGGATCAGCAGCATTCATCTCAACTAAAATGCAGCGATCAAGTAGGCCTTTATCTAGCTTAGATACGCTATTGGTGGTTAATACAAATACGCCACGTGTTGTATTCAGAGATGACTTAAGACTTTCTTGTGCCTGTTTAGTCAGAACATCCACCTCATCCAAAATGATGTAATGCTTGCCGCTGGCATTTAATGATTGCGTCGAAAGAATCTTGTCAATTGTTTGCGAAACCTGAACGCCATTTAAGCCTTGGCGACAGCCGATGTATGACTCAGGCAATGCCTGAACATGTCCAGTTGTGCCTTTTTCAATTGCATTGGGAAGCATATTGGCAAGCGTGGTTTTACCTGTGCCATAAATGCCGTACAACAATACGCCGCTCTTGCCTGCATATGGCAAAGGTTGTGCACCAGTCACAACATCCTTAATGCGCAGGCGTGATTCTTCATTGCTGTAAATGAAGTCATCGGGAGTTTTAGGGCTAATTTCATCTTGATTAAACATGTCTTTTCCTCAGTGATGGTTGGTGGCAACCTGTAGCAGTTGCCACCAGGTTCGTTAAGCCGCTACAGGCTTTCCATCCGCATCGTTAGCGGCCTCAATTTCTTTTTTCGCTTGAGCTTCGATTTCCTCAGCTTTTGCATACGCGGCTACATAAGCTGCTGTCAAAACACCTGAAGAGCGAAGTACTGCGTAAACTCCAAATGAACCATCTGGTTGTTGATTGCCCAGCATTACGCAGTCATCTCCCATGTGCTCAGCGTCAGCAACATGCGATAACAGCTCGGACTTAGCAAAGCCAATAAAGAAGCCACGAGAAGCAAGACGTTCCTTCATGATCTGCGCCTTCTCAGCGGGCGAGATGAAAGTCTTGCTTTGAGAAAGGCGAATTTCTTGTACGCCACCCATCTCGTCAATCCAAGCTGCTAAGTTTGAAACGCCAACACGCTGCTTTTTGGATTCGCGCAGCACTAAGGAGTAGCTGCTGATGCGACGACGGTTTTCCATCCCAAAGACAGCGCGAAGTACGCGAGTCTCAATGGGTGTTTCCTTGTTGTAACGCCAGCCACGCTCTTTGTAGAACTTTGCTAATGAGTCTGAACGCTGCTTAGCTTCAGCAGAAGGCAAGTCTTTGCAGAATGCTTTGCAATCTTGTAAAACTAGATACAGCTCCTCATTGCTTTTACGCAAAGACCCCTGCTCCCAGTGAATACGAGCCGCCTCCATTGCTTTGATGTCGGCAACTGAGTAATGCATAGGTGTTGCTGACACTTTTGCCATGACATTGCCAAATGTTTTGTCATCATTGGCTACTAGCGTAGCTGATGACACTTTTACTTCTACCGCTTCGTTTGCTAGAATTTCCATGTTGTTACCTTTCTTTTTCGTAACGCAGGTTGATAAAGTTTTTAAGAGGATTGCGTTACTTGTAAAAAATTCTAGAGAGCGTTTTAGCGTCTGAAAATTCGAAAAACCTGAACTATCAACTTTTCCGAACAAATAAATGGACTATTTAAATTTCTACAAAGGTTTCCCCGTCGAGAACGATGTATGGGGGTTTGATGTCGAGGTTGCCGCCTCTAAAGCTGAGGGGTCAATGTATGAAGCTTGGTTTAATGTGCTGAAGGCCTCCCATTGGTACGCTGAAATACAGTCAACCAGAAGATTTAGAAATGTGGCTATGGCTCATACCTATAGAAGGTTCGGGGACTTGAGCCAACTCAACTTTAAAGAATGGTGGAAGATTAGAGGGCACAGGATTTTTAAAGAAAAAGTTCCGTATAGAACAATTAAGCCCGTTTCACTTGATTACAAAATCAAACGATCGAATAAGGAACTTAAGCCATCA
Organism: Polynucleobacter yangtzensis; assembly: GCF_001595965.1. Taxonomy (GTDB): domain Bacteria; phylum Pseudomonadota; class Gammaproteobacteria; order Burkholderiales; family Burkholderiaceae; genus Polynucleobacter; species Polynucleobacter yangtzensis. Next base: position 260,406 of record NZ_LOJI01000001.1, on the reverse strand, counting down.
ACTCTGGTATTGGAGATTCCGCTTAATTTGTCGCTCGATAAGTTAAAAGAACAATTCGATAAGATTTTGCGAGCTCAAGAAGAGTATCAAAATCTAAAGAAATACAATCGATGGGATGAAAGTACCGCCCCTACAAGACTTTTTAAAGACAATCTGAAATTTGGGTTCGATCGAATCAATCGCGATTTAAAAATCTATCTTGAATATCAGTCAGAATCACAAAAGCAAGGTTTTGTTGCATATAAGCTAGCGCAAAAATATGGCTTATTGGGGCACCTAAAGCCTGATGAAAAAGTAACTCCAGATGAAATGAAGAATCTTTTAGATCGTCTTGACTATGTTCTAGACACTACGAAAAAGTTGATAGCCAATGCAACTGTTGGAAGGTTTCCAGATGCAGGCTACTTTGAGCCTGCTGAAGATTTATTAGACTAATTCCACTGCCGCTTTCATCTGGTCTGGGCTGGAGTATAGATACCCAGCGGTAGTACTAATGTTGCGATGGCCCGCTAGGGACTTCAATATATGTATAGCTGTGCCCTTGTTTGCCAAGGAAGTTAAGAATGATCTTCTGCCTGAGTGTGAGCTGCAACCTTCAAGTCCAGCACGTCTATATAGAAAGTGAAAGTACTGTGTAAGCGTATTGGCTGAGAAGCCAGCTCGTTTTTGGGTATAGAACAAAGGCTTATTGGTATCGGTAACTCGTATCCATTTAACGTACTGAGCAATTTCTTTTTGCATACGGGCATTGATATATACAGTTCTAGCGTATTTGCCCTTAGTTTGTTCTGGCCTTAGGCGGATTTCATCTTTAATGGTTCCGCTGTCGTTTAAAACGTCGCAAATACGTAGAGCTGCAACTTCCCCCACTCGCATTCCTGCGTAATGGGTTAAAAGTAAGGCGCAGCGATTGCGGGCAGAATGCTTGCGTGTAGCGATGTGATCAAGAACTCTGCGTAGTTCTGTTGTGTTTAGTGTTTTTGCTTGTGACATATGTAGCTCCCAAAATGTAATAAATAAGCAGCTACAGTATGTTTTCTTATGTTTGGTTTGAGCAACCGAAAATGGCAAAACAAAGATCTTTTCAATTTCAATGACTTAGCTCTAAATGTAATAGTTTCATACTTCTATTACATTTCGTGGCTTAAATGCCACAGCTAAATCCTTCGTTTAAGCATATATATTTAGCCCTCAGCTACCCATGTATGCGGGTGAGCTAGATCACCGCTTAAACGAATAATTTGATACCCGAATGGGTCCTGTGCCCTTTAAAAATAGAGCTGCGAAAAATTTATATGAAGTACTTATAGATTCAGGGTGGTGATTTTGCGTCTATACCCAGTCAGGTAAAATGCAATTCAATTACATTTCATAAAAATTTAAATGAAAACTGTTGCCGCCATATTTGAATTTGAAAATTTCCCCATTCAGCTTGAATTAAAAAATTTCTCAGTAGCTTTAGATGAGCGAATTCGGTCACAAGACTCAAAAGGATATCTTGGAAAGTCAATGGCTATCAATGAAGGGGTTCCCATTGCAGTTCTCTGTGCGTATGAAGATGGCTCAACAGCAACGGCTCAGGAAATCATTGACTCTGTAATGGGTCTGGTTGGACAAGCAGTAGTTGCTTTTGGTGGTTGGGGGTTGTGGGATTCAGTCAGAAATAACTGCTCTGGTTGGGAAATTACTAAAGAAGAAATGCCAGATTTTTATACTCAACTTGAACAAAATTTAAATATCTAATCAAGCCTTATTGGACGAACTGCATTCGTCCTGTGTTTCGCTTCCGCTCACACATATCTTCTTTCTTTTGATTGCTGATTGGTTGATAGATTCTTTAGTCAAACGACGGCTATAGCACTATGAAAGTACTAAAGCCGCCGCTACGTGTAGATTGGTACGATGAGTTCCTCAGCAACACGACTCTAAAAAGATTTATTGAAGACAGATGTATTAAAACTTCAAACCTAGAAAATCTAGGAATCTTGCGGCCTACTTGTATTGCATAACCTTTAGAGCAGTTATGCCAAGTGCGGGCTCATTAGCCGACGTATTACAACCCGCGTTTGTACCTGTTTGTTAAGGTTGGTTGTACCTTAGTTCCTGGATAGTTTGCCTTGCTTGCAGTTCTTGTTTATGAGCCTGTCTTTTGATTTTGGTTGCTAGATTGAGTATCGGATAAGCCAAAGTAGGGCTAAGTTGATTGCATTTCTTTTTATCTGCGGTTTTGCTTTTGAATTTATTGAGTGCCTTAGTTTGATGTTTTGTTAAAAATTGTGAGTAATTTTTGAGTAGTTCTACTGCAACGATGCGGGCTTGCACTAATTCAAGAGGCATTGTTGAAAAAGTCTGCGGATTAAGTCCATTAGCTTTTAGAAGGCTGTTAGTAACTTTCGAATCGTACTTTTGACGATTGTTAATTTGAAACTGTGCCTCAGTTAATCGTTTCTTCTTGTAGTTCATAAAAGTATTTAGCAAAACCTAATAAAAGAAGAACAGATCTGGCTTAAATCCTTTGGTTCTGGCAGATATTGGCAAAAAGAGGTTGTCCAACCAAAAACTCTGACCATAAATTAAGTGTGCCCATTAACTACAAAGGAGAAATGAAATGAGCACATTAAACAGTTTGAAAATGGTTAACTCTAAAAAGCCAACGTCTATCCCACCCATTTTGCAGCGACGCAATAAGCTCTCTACAAAAGTATGGGAGCAGATCCAACTTGCGAAGGCCCAACGCGAAGGCAATACTTTTACTGTTAAGAAATTTAAATCAGTTAAAGACTATGACGGCTCTCGCAAAACCGTAGAGCATCAAAAGCGTGTACGTCAGTGGTGGTTTGTGTCTAGTGACGGCAAGGTTTGCCTAAACGTTCGCTATGGAAGCCGCGTGATTGAGTTTGCAAAAGGCAAAACAGCCGTAGAAGTTGCCACTGCAGATGAGCTTATCAAAGCCTTAGAGATTATCAAAGGCGCTGTAGAAGCGGGGGAGTTAGATACCCAGATAGAGCAAGCCAGTGGCGCTGTACGTGCTGGGTTTGGTAAGTGAGTAACCACGAGCTAATGCTAATCCTAGTGTTAGCTCTTTTTCTATGGATGGATTAAATGAAAACATATGTAGCCTACGTACGTATACAGCCGCAGGGCTGGGTAGTGCAAACTCAAGTAGTTGCCGATAACAGTCAAGCCGCTTATTTCTTATTGCAAGGGCAGTATGGTGCAAACAATGTGGTGCATTTGCCAACAGAGGTTTAGGTGGGGATCGTCTAAATCCTAGACGATCCGATAAATATAAGGAAAGGAGAAAGCCATGAGAATGTATGAGATTGCCAATGCAGAAGATCAGCTAGGATTATTGCGAATCATTATGAATAACACCTGGAGTGCCATTAGCCAACAAGCTAGTACACAGGCAAAACAGAAGGCGGCTCAAGCCAGTAAGCCCAAAGCCAAGACCCCCAAAGCCCCAAAGATACCTAAACCCAAGGCGGTGAGTTTGCTTCAAAGAGCTATGCCTGCTCCAGTAACTAGGCCAGCACAAGCTGTACAGCAAAAAGTAGCTAAGCCAGTTGCTCAAGCTAAAACGATTGCACCTTCACAACCTAAGTCACCCGCTACAACAGGGCCCACTATTACTACTAAATCGCCGCAAGAGTTAAAAATGTTTAGGGACTATTTAAGGGGCGAAACGCCCAAACCGCTCTAATGATTCAAAATCGCGGTTTGATCTGGTGATTACTCTTTTTAGAGTTTGACAGATTATCTGGCTGACAGGTAATGCGTAAATCAATACCTCGTCTTGAGTCTTGGCATCCATTTCACTGCTATTCGCTTTGCAGTTCTATTGATTCTCTGGCGTTTGCGTAGCCCTGAGCCAGTATTTAAAACCCTAGTTAATTTAATGAGCACAGAACATCCTGTATTTCTATGGATTACTTTGTAGGTGATGCGTGAATGACTAAAGGGGTTATGAGATTGATATTGAGCAACATACTGCAAATAGCCAATGCTTAATATGGATTCCTGACCTTCAATAGAATCTCGCAAGCTTTGCTCAAATCTAGCCTGTGTGGGTAGCTTGGAATCAACGGAAGTAGTTTTAAGTTCTTTGGGTAATGATTTCATTCTAAAATTTGCCGTTATTAGCAATTTTAGTTTCAGGAATTCATTTATTTGGGTGTGGGAGTTGTTTATTTACCCATACATCGAGTGGGTAAATAATTTGATGCAGTTAAAAATATTCATTTTAATCAATGAGTTACAGCATTATAGATGTTGTATTTTCACTGTATTAGGGTATTTAGATTTGTAATCTTGAGCTGTATGTTGCAAAATCACTTCGCTCACCTACCAATTGGTAGAAAGAGGTGACCGTATCGCCCGGTCCATAATAGGCGACCAAATTCTTAAATCCGCCTCCATGGCGGATTTTTTTTAAAACCAATCAACATTCATAAGTGCTGGATTGGTTCCATTGCGATAAGCATGAAGTCTTTTTTTGTAATCAACCTTTTTATGGGGATGATCTATATAAAAGCTTGTTACAAGAATTGAACTGGATCTACCGAGCTTTTGAAGGATGACTACAAAATCATGGTTTTCTGCCCAGAGATATAGTCTTATATCTTTTTTAGCATTATTTTCTTGATGATAAAAATATGAAACTAATGGAGCCGAATGGTTTTCAATGATTACCTTTACCCAATTGAGGCGCTCTGCACGTCTTGGATCGTAAAGCCTTATCTTGGTTAACTGATCCTTTTTTGTCGTGAGGTGCCAAAAAGTTTTTTCTTTGCCATCCTCTAGTTGTTTAGATTGTGGATCTATGTAAATTGTTTGATTCAGGTATGTCCTATTGCAGACAAAATCTTGATGAAAAAATCTATAAAGATGATCAAAAAGCTTTGTAGCATCAATGCCACTTGTATTGATAATAGAAGGAAGCATCTTATTTTCTTGGGCTAAAAAGGAAAAGATTAAATTTTTCTTCCCAAGGTGCCGAAGCAATATTTAAGCTTCTATGGCTTTTTACTTTTAAGTGTTCAATAATTTGATTTTTTATACTGCTTAAATGAGCTAGATCATTTCTATTGACATAGCCAATCGCCCCAATCAAGAGATCGCAAAGTTGAATTAAGTTCGATTCGTGGGATCTTATGACTTGAGTTGAAAGTTCAAGATTTCCATGCATCCTGTTAATTAAAATATCTCTTAAACGCGAGGCCTTATTGTTTCCTTGTGTATCTACATAGTCAAAATAAATTTGATATGTAGTATTTGGCGTAGATAAAAAATCTCTTAAAGAGTAGTACGCCATTTTGTAATAAAAATCAGCGTGAGATCCATTGTTATATTTCTCGTGATCTAGTAGATTTTTATCAAGAACAACCGTCGCTTTAAATTTTAAAAAATGACAATCAAAAAATAAGTTAATGAGAGCTTTATAAAACGGCAAATGTTTGGTATGTAATTTAGTCCACTTAATTTCAGTGTGATAATTATGAACGACACGCAAGCTTTTTATTTGCTTTATGGCGTTTGCCACTTGATCTGCGTCACATTTAATCGCTCCAAATACCATTATGTTTGAGCTGTCACTTAGGAGATGACAACTTTCATCGCAAAATATTTTGTAATGCGTAGGTGGCGAAGTGGTTGTATTTGACAAAGTAGAAATGGATTTAAAAGATTTTAATTAATCAGAAAAGTTTACAGAATTTAGTAGATTAAAGTAAGGTATTTGTATGTCGTTTAAAACGACATTCCAAGTACCAATGGTTGGCTGCAGGCACAGGATTCGAACTAAAGGTTTGGTGGCATGGCTGAGAACCAAACTTTGTTCGGTACCACTACTAGGATTCGAACCAAAATTGGGTGGCATGAGCAGGAGTCGAACCAATTTTTGACTGATACATGAACCGAGATTTAGCGCATTTGTGTAGTTAATTTATTGGTACTCCTTACGTCAGTCACCGCTACATATTGGTATTTGGGTTTGCGCACAGTTTCAACACGCTACGGTAAGTTTCTGAAAACGCTCAGCATTTTTTGCGCACAATCTGTCTCGGTTGGCATAACCACTTGAAATGCTTGGCGAAGCGGTCAATCGGAGGATGCTTGAAAATCCTTGTGTCGGTGGTTCGATTCCGCCCCGGGCCACCAAGAAACACCAAAACCACCTTCGGGTGGTTTTTTCATATTTGGGTGAAACTATCGTCATGAATATTGACGAATATCGTATTGCCACAGCAAGGGACGTACCAGAGCTGGTGGGCTTAATAAATAACTCGTATCGTCCCAACGGCCCTGAGACCGGCTGGACTCATGAGTCAGGGCTTATAGAGGGCGACAGAATCAACACACAGCAACTTGCTGATCTGCTTGATGGGGATGGGTCGACAATATTGCTCGGCCTAAACAAAGGTGAGATTGTTGCCTGCGTGAATATCAACGAAGAGGCTGGGGCAAGCTATATCGCCATGCTGACAGTTAAGCCGTCATATCAAAATCTTGGCTTGGGCAAAGAAATACTTCAGCTCGCAGAAGAGTATGCCGAAAATCAATATGAGTCTTCAGAGGTTAATTTATTTGTTATTTCAGAGCGTAAAGAGTTATTTGATTTTTATTTGCGTAGGGGCTACGAGCCCACGCAAGTAAGCTCAGACTATCCAGCAGATGCTGGCGTTGGAAATCCTAAGATCAGTGGCCTTAAGCTGGTGTTGTTAACAAAACAACTTGTCTAAGCATCTCGGCCCCGGTTCGATTCCGCCCCCGGCCACCAAGAACACCAAAACCACCTTCGGGTGGTTTTTTTCGTTTATGCGGTACGTTTAGATGTCGTTTAAAACGACATCTTAGGCTTTGGGTAGTTCAATGACAAAGCATGCTCCGCCATCACTTGTGTTGTGGGCACTAATTTCACCGCCAAATCTATTGATGATAGTTTTTGAGAGCCACAGGCCAATTCCAGACCCAGCTTCCTTATTGCTAACCATTAAATCGAAAATTTTGGTCTCCTGGCCAGCGGCAATACCATGCCCATTGTCTTGAATAGAAATTTTTATAGTCTTGCCCTCTTGTTTGGCGCAAATCTCTATTTTTTTGTGACCTATATCAGCCTCATCAAGAGCATCAATCGCATTATTAATTAAGTTAATTAATACTTGCTGCCACTCGCTCACATTGACATTAATTTGATAGTGACTAGCGCAATTAAGCTCAATGGTGGTTTTAGAGGAGCGTAACTTACCTTTAGATATTTCAATAACTTGATTAATCGATTCAGCAAGATTGACATGGGCAACGCTGTTATTTTGATTAGAGCTTAATCTGGATAAATTTTTAACAATGGTTGAGGCTCTATTGATATCCTCTAATATGCTTTTAATAAGCTCTTTAAGAAGTGAAACATTGCCTGGGTCTGATTCAAGTTTCATCTCAGCAAATTGCGCATTGAGTCTTGATGCGCCTAGAGGCTGATTAATCTCATGTGAAATAGTGGAGGCTAAGGCATTAATCGATGCCGATCTATTTAGTTTTTGTAAGGAAAGAATCATCTCATTGCGTTCATCTAAAACATCAGAGAGTCGTAGGTTCATACTATTTAAGCGTGTATGTTCAGTAAATCCCATATGGAGCCTGAGAACAATATAAGCAAGGTTTCTGATAGCGCCAAATAAAAGCAGTCCAAACCAAGTGATGACATTTAAAGTCTGAATGTCAAATGAATGACTACTGTAGCCGCTCGCAATGATAAAAATTCTTACGAGATACAGGGCGATTACTACTCCAAAAACAATACCCAAAAAATTAAAAAATATTTCATTTTCAAATTCTTTTTTTACTTGTACTGTTTGATAAAGACAAAATACATTTGCGATAGCAAATGTTGACATTGTCAGTGCTGATATAGCTGGAGTTATTTCTCCGCCGCCTATTTGCCTAGCAAATTCAATCACAAGAAAAAGAGTGCTGGGGATGATAAAGGTAAGTAAGCTAAGCTTTACTTCTGCTTGACTGACGGCTAAACGCTTTAATGATTCACTAAACAGGAGAATGGATAGGGCTTCAAAACTAACCATCAAGCTATAACTGATGGTTAGTGGAATGTTATTTCGATGAGCTGTTATTGCGGTGGCAATTGATGTCAGCAAGCAGCCCCAAAGCCACAGTTTGGCTGAGCGATCTTTTCGCTTCCAAAATAATGCGCCAATAAGAGCCGCTGATAAAAAACTCAGAGCGCTATAAAACAAAAAAATGGTTTGAATCGTAAAAGGTGTCATCCGCGAGAGTTTATGGGATTGGCTGTGACTTGTAATGGGTTTCGTATTCGCCCTAAGGCTAATTGACCCGACTAGGCTACAGAGAGAACATAAAGCCCTAATTTATTAAAGTTGTGGGCTGTATGACTTTGTTGGAAATTCAATCTTTTAGGCAGTTGGGTAAGCGTCTTCGCGAGGCTAGAGAGATGCGTAGCTTAACCTTGCCCGTAGTAGCGGGCTCTTGCGGATTGGCAATTCAAGAAATTGTTCGGATAGAAAATGGTGAGCTGTTGGGATTTAAGCAGGCACCCGAGAGCACTTTAACTAATGCCCAGATTTATGCCAAGGCATTAGAGGTTGAATTAGAGGATTTCAGGAGACAGCATTCTGGGATAAGAGCAACCAATGCTCAAAACGATGAAGTCTATATTCCAGCTTTTTTAAGAAAAAAATAATTATTATTTTCGGCTTGTCCGCTCCTACGGACTTAACCACTTTGGGTGAAAACTTAAAGTGGTTTTTATTGAGTCATCTATTTTGGCGGGTAGTCTAGAGCTAGAGTCATACACCCTCTGTCCTGGTCGATTCCGCCCCGGGCCACCAAGAAACACCAAAACCACCTTCGGGTGGTTTTTATTTTGCCTTAGCCTCATGTGGGGCTTTTTTGTATAGTATTTAGATATGACAAACCTAAATCAGCTCCCTACAGATCTCCCTATTCCTCAAGATGATGGCTCGACTAATCATTTGAAGGGAATGAGGCTGCCCAACGTTTCTTTAAATGCTACCAATGGAACGCCCATTAACTTTGGTGACATCAAAGGTAAGTTGGTTATTTATTGCTACCCAATGACAGGGCAGCCCAATGTTGCTTTGCCAGATGGTTGGGATCAAATTCCTGGAGCAAGAGGATGTACACCGCAGAGCTGTTCATTTAGGGATCATTACCAAGAGCTTCAAGCATTGGGCGCAGAGGTTGTGGGTTTGAGTGTTCAAACTACTGAGTATCAAAAAGAGATGGCCGATAGACTTCACCTTCCATTCCCAGTGGTTAGTGATGTGAATTATGAATTTCAAAAGGCATTGAATATGCCAACATTTGTTGCTGCTGGAATGACTCTCTTAAAGCGAGTCACGCTCATTGCGAACAACGGTGTAATCGAGGCAGTTCATTACCCCATTTTCCCAAGCGATAGTGATCCAGCATGGGTAATTGATTATTTGAAGAGCTATTAAAAAAACAGGGAGCATAAACTGCCCCCTGTTTAGCGCCTGAATTGCTCAACTACTCAAACATATCTGCGTTCATGACTTTGGTCCATGCAGCAACAAAGTCATTCACAAACTTTTCTTTGTTGTCGTCTTGTGCATAGACTTCAGCATATGCACGCAGTATAGAGTTTGACCCAAACACCAAGTCCACTCGTGTAGCAGTCCACTTGGTTTTGCCAGTAATGCGCTCAACGATGTCATAGCTATTGCGGCCGGTTGGCTTCCATGAGTAACTCATGTCAGTGAGATTCACAAAGAAATCATTACTCAATACGCCGGGCTTGTCCGTAAATACTCCATGTTGAGTGCCGCCATGATTTGTACCAAGTGCGCGCATGCCACCAACAAGCGCTGTCATTTCTTGGGCAGTGAGACCCATTAATTGGGTGCGGTCAAGTAACAGCTCTTCAGGAGTGACTGCATAGTTTTCTTTCAGCCAATTCCGATAACCATCAGCCAATGCTTCTAGAACTTCGAAAGATTCAACATCAGTCATTTCTTGAGCGGCATCTCCACGACCAGCCTTAAATGGCACTTTGATATCAAATCCTCCAGCCTTCGCTGCTTGTTCTATGCCAATATTTCCGGCGAGAACAATGATGTCAGCAATGCTTACACCAGAGTCTTTGGAGATTTTTTCATACACACTCAGCACCCTTGCTAAGCGATCGGGCTCGTTGCCAACCCAATCTTTTTGAGGTGCCAGACGAATGCGCGCGCCATTAGCTCCGCCGCGTTTGTCTGAGCCTCGGAAGGTGCGAGCACTATCCCATGCCGTTGTCACCATATCGCTGATGGATAAGCCGCTAGCTTTGATCTTCGTTTTAATCGCTTCAACCCCATAGTCTTTTGGGCCGACCGGAATAGGATCTTGCCAAATCAAGCTTTCCTTAGGGACGTCTGGGCCAAAGTATCTTGCTTTAGGACCCATATCTCGGTGGGTTAACTTAAACCATGCTCTTGCAAAAGTCTCTGAAAAATACGCAGGATCTTTTGAAAACTTCTCGGAAATTTTGCGATATTCAGGATCCATTTTGAGAGCCATATCGGCATCAGTCATCATCGGCATGCAACGAATGGATGGGTCTTCAACATCAACAGGCTTATCTTCTTCTTTGATGTTGACTGGCTCGTATTGCCAGGCGCCCGCAGGACTCTTGGTGAGATTCCATTCGTAATTGAGTAATAAGTGGAAATAGCCGTTATCCCATTGAGTTGGATGGGTGGTCCATGCGCCCTCAATACCGCTGGTAACGGTATCTCTACCGATGCCACGAGTCTTGCGATTCATCCAGCCGAGGCCCTGCTCTTCAATTGGCGCCCCTTCTGGTGCAGGCCCAAGATTTGCAGCGTTACCGTTACCATGTGCTTTGCCCACTGTATGGCCACCCGCCGTCAGTGCAACAGTTTCTTCATCATTCATGGCCATGCGAGCGAATGTGACCCGCATATCTTTGGCTGTTTTCAGCGGATCCGGATTGCCATCAACACCTTCTGGGTTAACGTAAATCAAGCCCATCATCACTGCTGCAAGCGGGTTAGCTAAATCGCGTTCGCCGGAATAGCGACTACCTTCCCCGCCGCTTTTTTGTAGCCATTCTTTTTCTGATCCCCAGTAGATATCTTTTTCTGGATGCCAGATATCTTCACGTCCAAATGAGAAGCCAAAAGTTTTTAGCCCCATGGATTCGTAAGCAATTGTGCCGGCAAGAATCATTAAATCTGCCCAGCTTACCTTGTTGCCATATTTTTTCTTGATGGGCCATAAAAGCCTGCGAGCCTTATCTAAATTGGTGTTGTCAGGCCACGAATTGAGCGGCGCAAAACGTTGATTGCCAGTGCCGGCTCCGCCGCGACCATCGGCGATACGATAGCTGCCGGCCGAGTGCCATGCCATCCGAATCATGAGACCACCATAGTGCCCCCAGTCGGCTGGCCACCAATCTTGGCTATTTGTCATGAGCTCTCGCATATCTTTTTTGAGCGCGCTCACATCTAGCTTTTTTAATTCATCGCGATAATTGAATGATGGCCCCATCGGGTTGGTCTTGGTATCGTGCTGATGCAGAATATCGAGATTAAGTGACTTAGGCCACCATGCCATTGGAGTATTGCCAGACTCTGTATTTGCTCCGTGTGCTACTGGGCATATTCCCTTTGATGTCATATTGATCTCCTTTTAGATAACTAATAATTTGATTTGTTAATCTCTGTCGTTCAGATTAACTGATAAAGCTATAAATAGTCTGTGTACTAGACAGTATTTTTATTCGCCCGCCATATATGTAATGAGAATGCTCATGACATGCCCTCCTTGTTAAAAATTATTAATAATCTTTCCCCAGTTTTAGGCGCTTACTTATTGCTTGCTACGAACTCATCTTGTTCTTAGATAGATCATTAGTCAAATGAATTAAATTGAACTTATTGATCGAAAAAATTGATAATAAAACCGGTATTAAAGTAGCCCCTATTTCAATAAGGAACGTAGTCGCTTCCATCACTCACGGACCTCAAGGCCATTAAGCGACAATAGAAACTCATAATAAAAAGCTGGAGACTGCATGTATAAGCTGGTAGCCTTTGATGCCTATGGAACATTGTTTGATGTGTACTCGATGGGCCAGTTGGCGGAAGAATTATTTCCTGGCCACGGACAAGCTTTTGCTTTAATGTGGCGCGATCGTCAAATTGAATATACCCGCTTAGTTACGATGAGCGATCCCAATCCGGGTGGCAGCAAACACTATCTGCCATTCTGGGAATTAACCATTCGTTCGCTTCGCTATGTTTGTAAGCGCATGGAATTAAATCTCACAGCAGAATGTGAGAAGCGACTCATGAATCAGTATGCCAAGCTCACTGGCTTTAACGATAGCTTAAGCGTTCTTAAAGCGATTAAGGATATGGGAATTTCCACCGCAATTCTGTCTAACGGTAGTAGAGAGATGTTGGCAACAGTGGTCGAAAGTAATGGCCTAGCGCCATACCTGGATAAGGTTGTCACGATTGAGGATGTGCGTTTGTTTAAAACGGCGCCGCAGGCTTACGAACTTTTATTAAAAGCTTTTCCAGTGAAGAAAGAAGAGATCTTGTTTGTCTCAAGCAATGCCTGGGATGCGCTAGCCGCTAAGTGGTATGGATTTGATGTATTTTGGGTCAATCGTCTTGGCCATCCTTTTGAAGAGATTGGCGAAAAACCAAACTACGAAGGAAATTCTTTAAGCAAAGTTTTGGAAGTTATTTAAGGAGAAATAAATGTTGCTAATGACTTCAATTATTGCCGCAATCTTGACTATTATTTTCGTAAAGCTTTCTTTTGCGGTAATTGGCCTTAGAAGAAAAAATAAAGTTAGCCTAGGAAGTGGAGGTTACGACGATCTTGAAAGAGCTATTCGCGCTCAAGGTAACTTTGCCGAGTATGTGCCAATTGGACTCATTTTGATTGCTTGTCTTGAGTTAAATGGCGCCCCTTGGTGGCTTGTAATTCTTCCCGGCATCGCTTTAATCATTGGGCGCTTAATTCATGCCAAAGGTATTAATGAGCCGCCGCCCAACTTTAGTAGTCGTGTATTGGGAATGAAATTTACTTTTGGGACTCTCATTACATTGGCAATCCTCAATGTAGGCTGGCCCTTGTATAGCCTGGTTGCATAGGGATCATTCAATTCACGTTTAATTTTCCTGGTGAGGAATTCTAAGACCGCCCGCGGGCAGTTTTTTTAACAAAAGTTCTGCTATAAATTGGATATCTAATAGAGTGGATTTCATACATTCAATCGGGATAAAAAATCATGAAAAAATTACTTCTTACTAGTACATCGACTTTAGTTGCTATGGCTCTAACAGGCTGTCTTGCCAGCACAACCTCTCCTGATGGGGTTAACTGTAACTATTCTCAAGGTAAGCCCATGTGGGAAATGCCGCTAGATTGCCAGGGCGGTCGCTAAAGGATTGACTGGGTATTTATTTAGTCACCCACTGTTGATAATTTGAGATGAGTAAGCTTGCCTGATCTGATTCTTCAGGCTCTAGTCCTGGGTTCGCTCGGTCTGGGCGCCGGAGTTTTGGGTGGTGTCATTGGCTTTGGCACCACTATCATCCTAATGCCCGCTCTCGTTTATTTTTATGGGCCTATTCAGGCAATTCCTGTTATTGCTTTGGTTGCAACCGTAGCCAATCTCTCGCGTATTTTTTTGTGGTGGAATCTCATTCAGTGGCGCGTTTGTATTGCCTATAGTTTTACAGCAATACCATTCACGGTGTTGGGTGTGAATACTTTAGTGCGGCTTGATGAGCGATTGGTCGAAATGACTTTGGGCGGTTTTCTAATTTTGTTAGTTCCAATCCGCCGCTGGATGCGAAAAAAGAATTTTTATTTAAAGCTTTGGCAGATGGGCTTGGTTGGCGCCATCATCGGTTACTTGACAGGCATTGTCGCTACTACCGGAGCAATCAATACCCCATTCTTTTTGGCGTATGGCTTAAGTAAAGGTGCCTTTTTGGGCACGGAGGCAGCAAGCACCCTTTCAATTTTATTTACCAAGGGCATAGCATTTCACCAGCTAGGATTTTTGAACATGATGGCTATCATGCAGGGACTTCTAATTGGAGTTTGTGTTTTGGCTGGCTCAATTTTTTCCAAAAAAATAGTGTTGGCATTGCCAGAAGATAAATTTTTATTGCTGATGGAGCTGGTCATGTTGATCTCGGGACTATCTATTTTGGCGATGGCTTTTTAGTGTGCATTGGTACAAATCACTAGTTTGATAAAACTATCATTCGGTTATAATTTTCATAAGCAGGAGAGTGAGGGACTTCCCTCCACCGAAGGCGCAAACTCCCATGAACGCTCAGGTATCCACCAGGAAGGTACTGCTTATCCTAAACAGCCGTCTGGAGAGTCACCATTTTTATGGTGCACCGAAGGAGCAAGCCCTAAGCTACGCTTAGGGTGAATCTCTCAGGTATCAAGGACAGGGGGAGCGGCATCCGTTAGCGCGGCGATAGTCCGTGAGCGATGGTCCGCTTTGGGAGAGTCTCTATGCACATTCTGATCGAATAGGTTGCCGTTTTTTTCTTGTCGCAAATGCGGTATTTAAAACATCGATATTTCTCAAAATCAATTTTCATTTTTGGGTGCTAACTTATTAAGGTAAATGTATGACAAACAAATTTGTTGAAGAGGCTCCATATCACCCTGGCTACGAAGATGCTGGCTTTAAAGGCGTTGCTTCGCCCCTGGCTGCAGAAATTGATCGCTTCAGAAAAAGTAATTCTCGTTACTTAAGCTTTGCTGATGTAATCGTTGATTTTTGTGTATCAGATCAAAATAAATTACAGCACGCTAAGTAAGCACAAAAATAATAAGCCACCCTAGGGTGGCTTATTGATTAAAAGGACCAGATAATTTAGTCTTTAGAGGTCTAAATTATCTAGCGCTAAATTTTCTAGGTGGCTAGTATCGGCCCAGCCGTCCACTTTCCATGTATACCCATCATGACTGATCCAGTTGAGGGAGGCATTAGGTACGGCAACAGCTTTTTCAGCGTCTAAGGCTTGATTGCTTGCGATTCTGTACATCATGTCTAATGCGCCGCCATGGCTCACCAATAAAACTGTTTTTCCAAGATATTTTTCGCGGATTTTCTCGAGAGCGGCGTTAATACGATCTGCAAATTGTTGAATACTTTCTCCGCCACGTAATTCCTCAGTAATATTTCTGCTCAGATGAGACTTCCAAAGGTCTGGCTCGAGTTGAGGCGCTTCATCGGTGGTGAGGCCTTGCAGCGCTCCAAGGTGTCGCTCTCTAAGCTCCGCATTGGTAATGGCCGATGTGGCAAATAATTGTTCAATCGCTTTTGCTGTTTTGGCAGCTCTTTGGAGGTCGCTTGTATATAAAACATCAAATGCAAGATTAATTCTTTTGATGGCGTGCGCCATTTGCTCGGCTTGCGCCAAGCCGCGAGCATTTAGGTCTATATCTGTATGGCCCTGAAGGCGACGCTCGGCATTCCAGTCTGTCTCACCATGGCGAACTAAACAAAATCGAGTAATGGTCATGCCGCAATGATAAAGACTTAATTATTTTTTAGAGTCCAGGCGCGCGGATTATGTTCAAAGCCAATGTGCTCGTAGTATTCGTTTGCCTTGGGCGCGGCTAACAGGACAATCATGCATTCAGGGCCAAGTCGAGATTTGGTTTCTTCAATCAGTCGCTTACCAATTCCTGAGCGTTGATATTTTTGATCGACCGCTAAGTCTGCAAGGTATGCCACATAAGCAAAGTCCGTTAAGGACCTAGAAATGCCTACTAAAGTTTCACCATCCCATGCTGTAATTGTAAGGTTGGCATTTTTGAGCATGGCCTCAAAGGTTTGTACATTGTGAATAGGGCGACGCTCTCCAAGAGTTGAGCGTTTGTAAAGATCTATCGCTTGCTCAGTAGTAATAGTGGCGTTGTCGCGGTATTCAATCATTTTTCTTTCTCTGTGGATAGCTGATCACCTATGGCTAGGACTCCAGAACTTAATACCTCAGCACGAATCCCTCCGCGTCCTTCAAATGCATCCATGAAGCTTGGTCTACTGAGTAGTTGAGCGGGTCTTTCGCACGGAGTGCAAAGTTCAGTGCCCAGCATTTGAATGTCCCCTAACTGAAATCGCTTGCCTACCAGGCCATTGAGTTCGGCTGCAGTGATGCCCTCAAGTGCGATATTTCGGCGTGTCTCTGCAGCGTCAAAAGTGGGCTCATCACCAGCTTTTAGCCATTCATTAGCCGTTTCAATGTCTGATAGGCTAATTAAGCTGATGTGGCGTACCTTAGCAGGCTCCGTTGCAGAATATGCTCCAGTGCCCATGGCATAGCGGTCTCCCTCAATGCCTATGCCAGCAATGAGTTTGGCGGAGTTAGCAGATTGCATCTTTGCTCCAGCGGAGTTCGCAAGATAAATAGCTTTTATATGGGCGTTGAATTTCATAGGCAGTTGTTGAATATTACAGCCCACCTGCGGTCGATTGTTAATACAATTCATTCAATACAAGAAAAAGGGTGATGGTGAACAAAGAAACCAAAGGAATGTTGATTGGCTTTATTGGCATTCTGATTTTTAGCTTAACGCTGCCAGTTAGCAAAATTGCTGTTTTAAGCTTCAACCCTTATTTCATTGCCTTTGGTAGAGCAAGTTTGGCAGGGCTTGTCGCGCTCGCCTATCTTTCTTATAAAAAAGAGAAAATGCCTTCCAAGGTCGATTTTGTAAAGTTTGTTGTAATAGCTTTAGGGGTTGTATTTGGATTTCCTATTTTTACTACTGTTGCAATGACCCAAGGCTCCTCCTCTCATGGCGCCGTTATTTTAGGAATGATGCCGCTTGCTACAACGGTGATTGGGGTTTTGCGTTTTAAGGAGAGACCCTCATTGGGTTTTTGGCTGGTGTCTCTGTTGGGGGCTGGCTTGGTTGTTTTATATGCCTTGCTCAAGAGTTCGGGAAGCTTTACCTATATTGATGGACTGTTAGTCTTGGGCGGCATCAGTGCATGCATTGGCTATGTAGAGGGCGGCGAGTTGTCAAGAAAAATGAACCCGCGCGCGGTAATTTCATGGGCATTGGTAATTTCATTGCCGGTAAATCTGGTGATGACTTGGCTGACGTATAGCCCAGAATATATATACGCAGGCACAGTGGCATGGACTAGCTTTGTCTATCTCAGCCTATTTCCCATGTTTCTTGGGTTCTTCTTTTGGTATGAAGGTCTTGCAATTGGCGGCATTGCAAGGGTCAGCCAAGTGCAGCTCATTCAACCGTTTTGCACTTTAGTGGCAGCTAGCATTTTGCTTGGAGATCCGCTCACAGTCATGAACTTAATCTTTGCAGTTTTGGTGGTCTCTACAGTCATACTGGGAAAGAGGATGTTGGTAAGAAGAGTGTAATAAATTTTACGTTTAATTTTTGGATGATGATGAAATTAAAAAGCCCCGATTAGCGGGGCTTTTTAATTACGCAACTACAACTTTATGTTTGCTAAGAGCTCGCAATATTTTGCTTTTCTCTTTTGGTTTTGTGCTTGCTTCTAATAACTTAGTAAGCTGTGCTGAGTTAAGGGGCCCTAAGCGCGCTTTACCAGTTTTGGTAAGCATAGAGTCGTTTTTTCTGGTTCTTTGATTTTGGCCTACAGCCATAAATTTCCTAGAGTAATGGAATGATGAATCTCAAGGCTTGCTTCAGAGATTCCCCTATCTAGGGCGCACAATAGTGATCACAATCCAGAATAACAGTTAACGCCTGCAGAAGCTATGATGTAACCATGATGAATTTACCCAGTTTAGTTTTTGCCCTTGTAATGGGCTTCTTAATGTCCCTGAGCATTACGCTTGCCACTACTTTTGTACGAGTTGGCCCAACGGAAAATTTCTTTTGGCTGTGGCTTGAGGTTTGGGTGGTGGCCTATCCAGTAGCGATTGTCTGCATTTTGATTTATAGACCAGCTGCCAGCAAAATTACTGGAAAGATTCTACAAAAGCTGAGCCAACTCTAAATGAACAAAATACTAAAAAATTTCATGCTTAGCGTAAGCTGCATATTGATATTGAGCGCTTGTGCTGCAGTGTATACCGATGCTTCTGACTCCAATCACGTTACTTTCTTAAATAGTAGCGGAGAATCGATTGAACAGTTAACAAAAAAAGCAAATGCGTATTGCGCCCAATACGGCAAGACGGCTTCATTCAGAAGCGGCGATACTCAGTTGGTTGCTGTGTTTGATTGCAAAGCGCCGCGTTAATTTATTGAAGCGGTTGATTGGTTTAGCCTGCTAAATCTGATTGATAAATTAGACCGGCATGCTCTCTCAGTGCGTGGAATTGAATTGATTCCCACCGTTGTTGAGCAACGTCTAATTCTGATTTATGCGATGCCAAGAAAACGGATGCGCCTACAACATCTTCGGCCATGCGATGAATGTTTTCTTGGGTAAATTTCTTTAGCGCAACAGGGTCGTCTGAGCTTACCCAGCGCGCCAGGCTGTAGCGAGCTGGCAATAGACGTACCTCTGCGCCATATTCGGTTTGGAGTCGGTGACTAACCACTTCAAACTGGAGCTGGCCAAATGCACCCAGTAGCATAGTGCCGCCAGCCATTGGCCTAAAGACTTGAATGGCACCTTCTTCACCTAATTGCATCAGTCCAGTTCGCAATTGTTTTGAACGCAGTGGATCTGCAGACTCAACCATGCGGAAAATTTCAGGCGCAAAAAATGGCAGACCAGTGAACTGGAGCTGTTCGCCCTCGGTTAATGTGTCGCCAAGGCGAAGTAATCCATGATTGGGTAAGCCAATAATGTCGCCAGGAAAAGCTTCATCCAAAATATCGCGTCGTTGTGACAAGAAGGAAAGCGCATTATTGGTACGCACCTCTTTGCCATTACGACATATCTTGAGCTTCATGCCGCGCTGAAAATGACCAGAGCAGATTCTTAAAAACGCCACTCGGTCACGATGTGCCGGATCCATGTTGGCCTGAATCTTAAAGACAACTGCGGAGAATTTGTTTTCTGCAGGACTCACTTCGCGTTGCAATGCTTTGCGTGAACCTGGCGAAGGCGCTAATTCAACTAGTGTGTTCAGAATTTCCCGCACGCCGAAGTTATTGATTGCGGAACCAAAGAAGACTGGAGACTGACGCCCTGCCAAAAAGGCTTCTAAATCAAATGCAGGCATCGCTTCTTTAATAAGTTCAACTTCAGCCAAGGCATTCTCTAGGTCAGTACCTAGGCGCTCTTTAAGGGCCGGATCATTCACATCAACCACTGCATGGGAGTCTTCAGTGACGCGATCTTCGCCGGCTTTGAACATGCGCATCCGCATATTGGCAATATCGATCACACCAGCAAAAGATTTACCCATGCCAACTGGCCAAGTAAATGGAACCACTTCAATGCCGAGAGCCGTTTCGATTTCATCCATGAGTTCCATTGGCGGTTTTACCTCACGGTCCATCTTGTTGATGAAGGTGACAATAGGCGTATTGCGTGCGCGGCATACTTCCAGCAAGCGTAATGTTTGAGATTCAACGCCATTGGCAGCATCAATCACCATAAGAGCAGAGTCAACCGCAGTTAATACTCGGTAAGTGTCTTCTGAGAAATCTTGGTGACCCGGAGTGTCTAACAAGTTAATGATGCAATCGCGATATTCCATCTGCATCACTGAGCTTGCTACAGAAATGCCCCGTTGTTTTTCAATCTCCATCCAGTCGGAGGTTGCATGTCGACTTGCTTTACGTGCTTTAACACTGCCTGCAATTTGAATGGCGCCCGCATAGAGCAGTAATTTTTCAGTAAGCGTAGTTTTACCCGCATCTGGGTGAGAGATGATGGCAAAGCTGCGGCGTCTAAGTACTTCTGCGCCTGGCGTGCTGGGGGTGGAGGTTTCGATGGTAATTCTGCGCTGATTAATCTATGAATGGACGCAATTATAAGCGTGCCAAGAAGACTCAAAACTGCTCATGTGGGCCAACATAGCGCCATTGACCAGGGGGCAGTGGCCCCAATGAGATGCGACCCATTCTGACGCGCTTGAGGCCCAAGACCTTAAGGCCTACCATCTCACACATTCTGCGGATTTGGCGTTTACGACCTTCACGCAAAACAAAGCGAAGCTGATCTTCGTTTTGCCAACTCACTTGTGCCGGCTTTAGCTCTACGCCGTCTAGCGAGAGGCCATGTCTTAGGCGATCTAAGTCTTCGAAAGAAAGTAAGCCTTCAACGCGCACTAAATATTCTTTTTCGATCGGGCTATTTTCGCCGATCAATAATTTAGCAATACGGCCATCTTGAGTCAGAACCAGCATGCCAGTAGAGTCAATATCTAATCTTCCGGCGGGCGCTAGCCCCTTTGTATTGAAGCGCGGACTTCTACCCTTGTCTAGTGGACTAGCAAAGTAATTTTCGGGGGTGATTAAAGAGGCTGCGGGTTGATATTCCTGTTCATCGTCGTAATGAGAGATATATCCAACAGGCTTATTTAAAATCACGGTGATGCGAGAGGCTTGTTGTGCCTTGGCACCAGATTGCAACTCAATTTTTTGATGACGAAAAGCGCGAACCCCTAACTCATTAACCACTTCCCCATCTACCGTTACTAGACCTTGTTCAATATATGAGTCTGCTTCACGACGTGAGCATAGACCAAGCTCAGAGAGTAATTTTGAGACGCGTACTTTTTCTTCCATTCCTACATTATCCGTCAATTACTGCCTGCGGTGAGGCAATAGAAATCATCTTAAGTTCTGACAATATGAACGCTGCAGGGAGCCTCTTCGACAATCTTAGTCATCGAGGTTCTCCATGGCGTTACCTTGTTGGGTAGCTTATGTGATGCGCCAATCAGAATAAGCGATGCATCATTATCTTTAGCAAACTCAACAATCCGTGAGGCGGGATCAAGAGCTTCTAGCACGTGATAAGAGATTCTCTCTGGTGGCAGCTTCAGTGGTTTGGCCCAATCCATGAGTTGCACTAAATGGCCGCGCACAATTCCGCTGGCGGTTTCATTTTCTTGGTTGCCCTCGAACGTTGGAGTGCTGCTAATGGTGCTCAAGCAAACCAATCGACTTTCGGGATAGGCGTGCAGTAAGTTTTTAGCGGTAATTTGCATGCGCTCTCTTAAGTCTTCATCAGATTGGCGTGTATCTATTGCAGCAATCATCAGAGGCGCATCAAAGTTACCCATGCTGGGACGCGGACTGGGAGAGGGTTCGTAGCCAGCGGCCTTGAACATGCCCTTGAGGTTTTGCCAAAAACTAGGCGGCTCAACACGGTCTGCCCGTTCGGTAAGTGTTACGCCCTCAGGATCACGCAACACTTGTCGTAAGCGAGCAGCGCTCTGGTAGCGATCGACTGCGCGAGGTTCTAGACATCTCAACACTACCTCTTGAAGCCAGCGCGGAATCTCTCTGCGAATTGCCCGTGGTGGAAACGGCTCAGCCCACATTCGTCTACGTAGGCCGCTCATTGATTGTGGATTGCCAAATGGTAGTTCGCCGGTTAGCAATTCATACATGATTGCGCCGATAGAAAAAATATCACTACGCGAATCTGAACGAATTCCAGCTACTTGCTCCGGAGAGATATAAGGCGCGGATCCAACGCCTTTACGCATTTCTTCTGCAAGCAAATCTGGATAGCGAGCATGATGCGATAAGCCAAAATCTATGAGGGTTAGTTTGCCCTTGTCATCAACCAAAATATTTTCAGGCTTGATGTCTAGATGTATTGCATCTTGAGAGTGTAGTGATTGAACTGCTTGTGCAAGATCCGCTCCGATGCGAACAACTTCATCGATCGTAAAAACTTTACCTTCTTTGATGTAGTCCTCGAGGGGTCGCCCTTCAACCCTCTCCATTGCGATATACGGGCGTGTGGCCATGTTGCCGGAACCCAAATATTTAGGAACGTAGGGGCTTTTAAGAGAGCGCAAGATGGTCAATTCAGTTTCAAACCCGATCAAGCTCTCAACCGGCTGGTCTCTACCAACGCGTGGAATCTTTAGCAGAATGGGGACATCAACACCTTCTTTGGTTGCTGAAAAGAGGCTAGCCATTCCGCCGCGATGAACCTCTTTGCCCAAAGTAAATCCATCAACTACTTTGCCTTCTTGAAATATATCGTCTACTGCTTCAATGTCAGTATTAATTGCCATTAGACTTACTTGCCTGTAATGAGGCGATTAGCCAAATCTTCCGGCAGTCCAGCGCGACGCACTTTTTCGGCAGCAGTAAAGTGATCGTAAGGGGTGCGATGAAAGGTGAGCATTTCAGATTCGGGTTCAAAAACTGCGAAGCATGCCTCTGGATTGCCATCTCTGGGTTGACCAAGTGAGCCCACAACTCCAACCCACTGGCGATGATGTAGTACTGGAATTTCATCGCCAGGATGCGGCGCAAAACGTATGAGTTTGCCAACGGCACTTTGATAAAACAAAGCTTGTTCGTGTGCATGACCAACAAAGGTGTAATTTTTCCCTGAGTTTTGTACGCAGCGCCAAGCGCTCATACTATCGGTAATGTAATTCCAGTCAGCTGGATTATGTGCGGAGGCGTGGACAAAACAAATCTGATCTTCTTGAACCATGAGTGGAAGATTTTTAAGGAACTCTACATGGCCAGAATTAAGTTGAGACTTAGTCCATTCAATAGCAGCATTTGCGTTGGAGTTCATTTGACTGCGGCTATCCTTAAATACAGCTTCATCATGGTTGCCGAGAATGGCAATCGCTTTTTTGTTTTCTACGAGATCGGCAATGCGATCAACGAGCGCGACAGGGTCGGCGTTATAGCCCACTAGGTCACCCAAAAAAACCATCCGGGTTACTCCAAGCTCTTCGGCGCGTGCCATACAAGCATCAAAAGCCTCTAAATTACTGTGGAGGTCGGCAAATAGCCCAATACGTTCAGTCATCCCTTAATGATAGGACAAAAGGCCTCTAGATAGAAGGGTTATAGGGGTTTGGGCTGCTATCGGGACGGTTTTTGAAGCGCTTGTGAACCCAATAGTATTCCGCCGGGCGCAGTCGAATTTCATCTTCAAAGTATTGGTTAAGACGTGCGGTGTCTGATTTTGGATCTTCTCCGGGAAAACTCTCTAATGGTTTTCCAATTTCACATAGATATCCAGATTCATCTGCTTTCAAGGTTGTTGTCATTAGACACACGTCGGCGCCAGTAATTTTGGCTAAGCGAGAAATCGTAGTGATCGTATTTGTTTGAATTCCGAAAAATGGTACGAACTCAGAATCTTTGAGGCCTAAATCAATATCCGGCGCAATGATGATGAAGTCACCGTTACGAATTTCTCGAATGATGGCTTTAACATTTCCCTGCCGATCAATAGAGTTGCCGCCAAAACGATTACGCCATTCCACAATTTTTTTATTAAAAAATGGATTCTTCATTCTTTGAAAAAATCCGGAAGTACGTGGCCAGTGCTTTTCTTTGCTCAGCGCACTCAAAATAATGCTACCTTCAATTCCGGTGAAGTGCATATTCACTAAGATGCGAGGTTTTTTGCTGGAAAGATCTACGGCCGATCTCACTTCGATCATATTGCTCAATTGTTTTGAGCTGCCGCACCAAATAATACTTTTTTCAACCAGGCTACGGCCGAGTAAGCGCCAATGTTGTTTGCTTAAGCTATCAATTTCAGCTGAGCTTAATTGCGGAAAGCATAGTCGCAGATTGGTTTTTACAACCCGATTCCTATCGCCGGGAATGCGAGCAGCTATAAAGCCAAGCCCATAACCAATGGCAACTAATGATCTATAAGGTAGCAGCGCAAGAAGCTTGAGTAGTGCAACGACTACATGGTTAGAAAAAGATTTGAGCAAATTAATTTTGCGCTAGTTCGTAACGCTTAACTGACTTCGCATAGCGCTCAGTCATTTCTTCGATGGAACTACTTGACATTCCTAAATCATTAACAAGGCCGGTCTCAAGTCGATAAGCCCAGCCGTGAACCGTTAGATCTTGTCCGCGTGCCCATGCATCTTGCACGATGGTAGTTTCACAAACGTTCACTACTTGCTCAATGACGTTGAGCTCGCATAATCGATCTTGACGTTTTGGAGTTGGGATCATGTCACCCAGATAACGCTCGTGTTTTTGATGCACATCTTTAACGTGCCGCAACCAGTTATCAGCAAGACCAACTCGCTTATCAGTTAATGCTGCATGCACACCAGAACAGCCGTAATGACCCACCACCAGAATATGTTTCACCTTAAGTAGGTCGATAGCAAACTGAATAACCGATAAACAATTCAAATCAGTATGAACAACTACGTTTGCAACATTTCGATGTACAAATAATTCACCAGGCAATAAATTGACAATGTCATTTGCTGGTACTCGACTATCAGAACAGCCGATCCAAAGATACTCTGGAGCTTGTTGAGAAACTAAGCGCTTAAAGAAGTTGGCATCCTTGGCCACCATGCTTTCGGCCCAGGCGCGATTGTTTGAAAATAGTTGCTCTAAAGCTTGGGAATTCTTCATCGTCATAGTTTCAGTTTAAAGTACTTTGATGACACCTATTTGGTTAAAACAAACCCCCACTGGAATCATCCTAAATTTGCACTGCCAGCCAGGCGCAAAACAAACCAAGGTGGTTGGCTTGCATGATGGCTGTTTAAAAATTTCTCTACAGGCGCCCGCCCTTGAAAACAAGGCAAATGAACTTCTATTGGCCTGGCTTTCTAAGCAATTAAGAGTGCCTCAGAAGCAAATTCAATTTGTTTCTGGTCAAAATAGCCGCAAGAAAAGAGTGGAAATTTGGGGGCCCATTAGTCCAGAGCAAATTGCTCAGCTGTTGAGTCCCTAAGACCATGTTGCAGCCTACCAAAAAATAGCCCACAAAATTCCCAGAATGAGAACCCACTTGCCTACGTAATAAACGGTGCGATGTTTTGCTTTTAATTTTTTGGCTTGCGCGCGAAGTTGGTAAAAATAGGTAAATAGAACATTTACAAACCCAACTTTTTCACCTTCTACGTTTTGAGAGGAGGCTGCACTCATAACGTATCGCCCAAACCAGCGATTGAATAATTCAACAGCTTTGGTGTAAACAGGTCGCTCAACATCGCAAAACAAAATAATCCTCTGCTGATCGGTTTCATTGGCGGCAAAGTGAATGTAGGTTTCATCAAACATCACCGCTTCACCATCTTTCCAGTAATAGCGCTCGCCATCGACATCAATAAAGCACTTGGGGTTGTTCGGTGTAGATAAGCCAATGTGATAGCGCAAGGAGCCTGCATAGGGGTCTCGGTGCCGCACCAAAGTTGCTCCGGGTGGTAGCGACGCGAACATGGCCGCTTTGACGGAAGGGATTGATTTAAGTAGGGCGACCGTTTTCGGGCATTTAGCTTGGGCTGACGGCACTTCTTTTCCGTACCAGCAAAGGTGAAAACGCTTCCAGCCGGTGCGAAAGAATGAATTAAAGCCAATGTCGTTATAACCGGTAGCCGCTGCAATAGAGCCGCCCTCCTGTAGAGAAAGCGCCTCCTGGCGTATGGTTTCCCAGTTTTCTTGGATAGGCTTCATCTCGGGAAATTGGCTAACTGGGATAAAGGCGCTGGCCTTCACTTTTGAAAAGAGGTACAGCAGGGTATTTACTGGCGCTAGAAGCACCTGGTAGTCCGTAAGAGACCTTACTACGCCAAAACGCACCTTTCCCCTGAAATAGACGTAAATAGCTGACGCTACAAAAATAAAAAAGATGACGTGGCGGATTTCCATTTGTTTTGTCTATTTAAGGTAGTTATAGATATTTTAATTTGGATGCTGACCTCAAATAGAGTATTTCTCGCAACTAGATGCTCATATACTTCCTATAGAAGATATAAGGACCCGCTTAGGGTTTATGTGGTGATTTACCAAGGAAATTCTGATGAATAGCTTTATAAAATGGCTCTTAAGCCTTGTTTTAATTGGGTTAGTGGGCATTTCAGTCTATACGTGGGCAATGCTCAATTGGAGCTACGGAAGTGGCGAGCGTGCTGGATATGTGCAGAAATTCTCTAATCGCGGCTATGTATGCAAAACCTGGGAGGGTGAGTTGGCCATGGTTTCCATGCCGGGGACTATGTCAGAAAAATTCCTCTTTACGGTGCGTGAAGATGCTGTGGCGCAAAAAATAAATGCTAATTTAGGAAAAAAGGTTGCCCTAAAGTATGAGCAACACATCGGATTGCCGACAACCTGTTTTGGCGACACGGAGTATTTTGTTTCTGATATCGTAGTTTTGGATGAGTAGTTTGTAGTCGTATTAAAAAATTGCTGTAGCGCAACTTTATTTTTGTAATTTTTTGTGGTTAAAATCATGTAAGCGTAATGTGCGCTGACATCAATATCTATAAGGAGCTTCACTTGAACAAAGCCGAACTAATCGCAGCGATTGCTGACGACGCGGAGATTTCTAAAGCCAAAGCTGAATTCGCATTGAATTCTGCTATCGAGACAATCATCAAAGCTGTTACTAAAGGTGACTCAGTACAACTGATCGGCTTTGGTACTTTTGCTTCCGGCAAACGTGCTGCACGTATGGGTCGCAACCCAAAAACTGGCGAGCCACTCAAAATCGCCGCTGCAAAAACTGTTAAGTTTTCTGCTGGTAAAGCATTTAAAGATTCTGTTAACAAGCGTAAGAAGTAATTCTTCCTTTGTTGATAAAAAAGCCCGGCATGCCGGGCTTTTTTATTTCCTCAAGAATTGCGGACTGCTAAAACAATTTGTATTTAGCTTTGCACTAAGCGGCGATGACGATGAATGCTCATCAATATGCCCGCACCAAATCCCAGGGTAACTAGCGCAGTACCACCGTAGCTAATAAATGGTAACGGCACCCCAACAACGGGCAATAGACCGCTCACCATGCCGATATTCACAAACGCATAAGTAAAGAAAATCAAGGTTACTGCCGCACCCAAAAGTCTTGTAAATAAATTAGGCGCGCTTGCGGAGATGGCGAGCCCTCTTTTAATCAGGGCGAAGAAAAGTGCAAGCAATACTAAGTTACCTAATAGACCAAACTCCTCGGAGAAAACGGCAAACACAAAGTCGGTATGTTTTTCTGGGATGAATTCCAAATGTGCCTGAGTTCCCTGAAACCAACCCTTACCAAAGAATCCACCTGAGCCAATCGCAATCATAGATTGAATAGTGTGAAAGCCTTTGCCCAATGGATCACTAGTTGGATCTAGCAAAGTGCAAACACGATGCTTTTGATAATTATGTACAAGCGGCCAAACTACATCATGTGCGCAGATAGTGCTACCGAAAATAATAATTAGCAGAATACCAATAACGCCTAGAGCAACAAAGGGCAAAATCCATTTCCATGGCAGGCCCGCCAAAATAATGACGTAAAGTCCCGCAGCAAAAACTAAGAGAGCAGTTCCTAAATCGGGCTGACGGGCAATTAAAAAAACCGGGATGGCCAAAATAATCGCGGCAACCGCATAGTCCCAATTTTTTTGAATACCCTCGCGCCTTTGAAAATACCAAGCAAGCATCAGTGGCATTGCAATTTTCATAATTTCAGAGGGCTGAATCACTAATCCAATATTGAGCCAGCGACGCGCACCTTTTTTGATTAATCCAAATGCAGCTACTGCAATTAAAAGAGCAACACCAAACCCATAAATCCAAACTGCACCCATCTCTAACCATTTTGGCGGTATGCGTGAAACGAGCCACATCACCACAAATGAGAGCGCAAGATTACGCAACTCTTCTGCAATTTGTACGGGAGTGTTTTGACTTGCTGATAAAAAAGTAAAAAAGCCAACAGCCGCTAAGCCAAGCAGAATAAGGCCTAGCTGGCGGTCTAATCCAGCAAAGATGCTAAAGAAAAATCCTTTAACTTTAATTAAGGGGCTCTTTTCCATTCAGGAATCTCCTTAGGCCACTTGCCCTCAATGTAGTAGTCCAATGCTTTACGTGCAATTGGCGCTGCATACTGTGCGCCGAAGCCAGCGTTCTCTACAACCATGGCAATCACAATGGTTGGTTTATCTACTGGAGCAAATGCAATATATAGAGCATGGTCGCGTAAGAATTCTGCAGTAGCACTATGTTTATATTCCTTGGAATTCAAACTAAAGACTTGTGCAGTTCCTGTTTTTCCGCCAACTTGATAGCCGGTGCCTTTAAATGCAGCGGCAGACGTGCCTGAAATGTTTACCTCAAGCATCGCTTTCTTGATGACTTCAATATTTTCTGCATTGAGATCGATGCGATAACTTTCTTTGGGTGTTGTGAGCACTCTGTTTCGTGTGAATGGATCTTCAATTGCTTTCACTAAGTGCGGTTTCATCACAATGCCGTTATTAGCCACGTTCGCCATGGCATGAGCCAATTGCAAAATAGTAAAAGCGTTATAGCCCTGACCAATGCCAAGAGAAATGGTCTCGCCTTCGTACCATTTTTGCTGTTCTGGTTTTTTGAAAGTATTTTTCTTCCACTCGGTAGATGGTAGAACGCCTCTTGCTTCACCTTGTAAATCAATGCCAGTAATTTGACCAAAGCCAAGCGGCTTCATAAAGTCATGCATCATGTTGACGCCCATATCACGTGCAAGTAAGTAGTAATAGGTATCGCAAGATTCAACAATTGACTTTTGCATATCCACAATGCCATGACCACCTTTTTTGTCGTCGCGGAAAGTGTGATTGCCAAACTCAAAGTATCCAGGATCGGAGATGGATTGCGATGGCGTACGCTTTTTATATTCCAAGGCGGCTAGCGCCATGAAAGGCTTATAAGTTGATCCTGGTGGATAGATGCCTTTTAGCGGACGGTTATAGAGGGGCTTCTGTGGTGAGTCGTTCAACTCTTTCCAGGTGACCGAATCAATGCCCTCAACAAAATCATTTGGATTGAAGTTGGGCTTAGAAACAAATGCTAAGACATCTCCAGTCTCAGGTTCAATCGCGACAAACGCGCCACGGAAATTTCCATAAAGCTGCTCAACTAAATATTGCAACTTGATATCAACGGAGAGAACAACGTTTTTACCGGGAACTGATGGTGAGCTAGAAAGTGTGCGTACGGGTTTTCCGCCGGCAGTAATTTCTACTTGGTCGTATCCAGGCACTCCACGCAAAACAGTTTCGTAGCTTTGCTCTAAACCAATCTTTCCAACGTACTGAATGCCTGGCAAGAAAGATGCCTGTAAAGCGTCTGGATCATCAGCCTTGGCGCCCTCGATTTCGGCCTGCATGCGCTCCTTGTCTTTTTGAGAGACGCGGCCAATATAGCCAATCAAATGGGAGGCCAATTCGTTGTATGGGTACTCCCGGAAGCTCCTGGCCCGGATTTCTACTCCAGGAAAACGGTAGCGATTTGCCATAAAACGGGCAGTTTCGGTCTCGTTGAGCATAGAACGCAGGGGAAAAGTGCCCATATTCCGTGAATCTTCGAGGGATCGCTTGAAATTACGCTTATCTCTGGGTGAAATATCAATAATTTCAGAAAGATCGCTAATCAGTTGGTCTACGTTGCCTTTTACCTCTTCAGCATTCACATCCAGAGTGAGGGCGGAATAATTCCTGCCGATCACAATGCCATTGCGATCAATTAAAAGACCTCGGTTTGCAGGAGCAGGAACAAGAGCAATGCGATTACTCTCCGCTAGTAGCGCATATTTTCCGTGACTGACTAGTTGCAGCCATACAAGGCGAGTAACAAGCAATAAAAAACAAACGGTGACGAACAAGGTCGCAATGTGAATGCGCTCTTGAAATGAGTCTAGGTCAGGCTTTTTAAAAGAAACCATCTTGTTTCTTACAGAGGTCGATTGTGATCAACATCTATGGGACGACGCTGTGGCGCAAGTAGGATGCGCGTCGCTATTGGCCAGAGCATTGCCTCTATCAGCGCTTGAATAGCGCCTGTGAGAGCCCACCAATAAAGTTCGCCGCTTAGCAACCAATGCGCCAGAACGGGAAATAGTGAGACCAATAAGAAAATCGGGAGTAGATGCAGAGCTTGTGAAAGCGCGGTGAGAGCCACGATGCGCCTGTGCCAGGAGATGGCAACGTAAGCAACAAGCGAGTAACTAAAGGCGTGTAAGCCTAGTAGATCGGAGTTGTGAACATCCATCATGAGGCCCAGAATGAAGGCGGTGATCACGCTCACATAACGGTGCTGATGAATATTCCAAAACACGATGCACAGAATTAACCAATCTGGCACCCAACCATAATTACCAATCGGCAGCAGATTTAATAGCAGCGCACAAAATAAGCTGAAGTAAATAAAGACCGGATTTACCGGGCGCAGAATATAGCCGCTTTGGAAATCAATCATTGCATTCCCCGCGCACGAGTTTGTCGACGTCCCGGTGTATTGGTTACACCAGTGGCTGACTTGTTATTTGTTGGTGCTTTAGCATCAAATTGTGGATCATATAAAAGTGCGAGTGCTTGACGATAGCGATTGACTGCTGCTACTGGTACACAAAAAACATTGGATGAATTCTTGTCAACATTGCGCTCAATTTTGCTAATGACAGCCACCGCAAAACCTGGGGGGTAAACGCCGTCAATTCCAGAGGTCAGCAAAATATCGCCGACTTCTAAATCACTGGCTACAGGTAAATATCGAAGTTCTAAGGGATTGCCACGCCCAGTGCCAAAGACCGCTGCACGCAGGCCATTACGTGCCACCTGTACTGGAACCGCAAAATCGCGGTCTTCTAACAGGGAAACCTCTGCAGAGCGCTCATAGAGGCGGACTACCTGGCCCAAAATGCCAGAATCATTGGCGATGGGGTTGCCAAGCTTCAGGCCATCATTACTGCCGCGATTGATCACAATGCGCTGAGAAATCGGGTTAGGAGGATTAAATAGAATTTCGACCGGCAATGTTTTGAATGGAACCTGTTTTTGCAAAGCCATCAGCTCGCGCAGGTTTTGGTTTTCCACCATCAAAAATTCAGATTGATTTGCAAGCAGGGAAAGTTCTGCTTGGCGAACCTTCATAACTTGGTTTTCTTGGTCAAGAGTTGATCTTGTTGTGAAATATTCTGATGTTGCTTCAAGCGCATTGCGCGGCATCATCATCACATATTCAAGTGGACGCAAAATCCAATTGACGTTGTTGCGGATGGGATCGAGTGCTTTGAAACGAAAATCGATCAGCATCAGAGCGATGCTGATCGACAGACAGACAATCAGTTTAAGTAAGGCCGGAATGCCCTGTCTGAAAAGTGGTGGAGCGCTATGTTGCAATTCCCTGGTCGACGTGTATGTCGCTTATTCGTGCGAGAACACTCCGCCTAACTTATCCATGCGCTCAAGTGCGATACCGCAACCACGAGCCACGCAAGTTAAAGGATCTTCAGCAACATGAATCGGCAGCCCAGTTTCTTCAAGCAAGAGGCGATCAAGGTCGCGCAATAAGGCGCCGCCGCCAGTTAGCATCATGCCGCGCTCAGCAATATCGGACGCCAACTCAGGTGGAATCTGTTCGAGGGCTGCTTTAACAGCGGTAACGATTTGATTCAATGGATCAGTTAATGCTTCCAAAATTTCATTGCTAGTAACTGTGAAGCTACGTGGAATACCTTCGGAAAGATTGCGACCCTTTACTTCCATCTCGCGTACTTCAGCGCCAGGGAAAGCAGAGCCAATTGTTTTCTTAATCAACTCAGCCGTTTGTTCACCGATCAACATGCCGTAGTTACGACGGATGTAATTTGTAATAGCTTCATCAAACTTATCGCCACCAACACGAACGGAGCCTTTGTAAACCATACCGCCCAATGACATCACGCCAACTTCAGTTGTGCCGCCACCGATGTCGACAACCATCGAACCAGCAGCTTCAGAAACAGGTAAGCCAGAACCAATTGCAGCAGCCATCGGCTCTTCAATTAAAAATACTTGTGATGCGCCAGCGCCTAATGCAGATTCACGAATCGCACGACGTTCAACTTGAGTAGATCCACAAGGAACGCAAATGATGATGCGTGGGCTTGGCTTTAATAATTTGCTCTCGTGCACAAGCTTGATAAATT
Organism: Polynucleobacter yangtzensis; assembly: GCF_001595965.1. GTDB lineage: Bacteria > Pseudomonadota > Gammaproteobacteria > Burkholderiales > Burkholderiaceae > Polynucleobacter > Polynucleobacter yangtzensis. The sequence continues at coordinate 228,305 of NZ_LOJI01000001.1, read as the reverse complement.
GCTTGAGCATTTGTTCGGTAATTGTGAAGTCAGCGATAACGCCGTCTTTCATTGGGCGAATTGCCTCAATATTCCCTGGAACACGTCCCAACATCGCTTTTGCCTCTTTGCCGACGGCCAAAATGGTCTTTTTGCCGTTTGGACCACCTTCTTGGCGAATTGCCACAACAGAAGGTTCATCGAGGACAATACCCCGCTCACGCATATAAATTAAGGTGTTGGCGGTTCCTAGGTCGATGGCTAGGTCATTGGAAAAGTAGCTGCGGAAAAAACCAAACATGATGTAGTGGGAAAATAGAAAGTGTTAATGAAAATATATAGGAATGATACTCTAGCGCCCCATGAAACTTGATGATGTCCAGCGCATTGCGCACCTTTCTAGGCTTGAGTTAAATCAGGCAGAAGCCGAGGCAGTTTTGCCTCAATTGCAGGCTATTTTTTCCTTGGTTGAGGAAATGCAAGCAGTTGACACAACTGGTCTTGAGCCTTTGGCTCATCCAATCCTCTTTTTACGTGATTTGGCTCAGCCTATGCGTGCTGACCAGGTTACTGAGTCAGACCACCGTGCTGAAAACATGCAATCAGCCCCTGCGCAGCAGGATGGCTACTTCTTGGTGCCAAAGGTGATCGAATGAGTTGGCACAATACCCCGATTGCCTTAATGGCAAAAGCACTAGCCGCAAAAGAGGTCTCCAGCACTGAGCTAACCCAGTACTTTTTGGACCGTATTGAGGCTGGAAAACAGTGGAATGCCTATCTTGATGTGAATGCTCACTTAAGCTTAGAACAAGCAAATAAAGCAGATCATCTAATTTCATCTGGCAAAGCTGTCAAGTTAACCGGCATCCCTGTTGCTCACAAAGATGTCTTCGTAACGCGTGGCTGGAAGTCAACTGCAGCCTCCAAAATCTTGGCTGGATATCAGAGCCCTTTTGATGCCACGGTAGTGGCTAATCTGGGAATCCCAGACGAAAACAATCCCCATGGTGCGGGCATGGTTTGCCTGGGCAAGACCAATATGGATGAGTTCGCAATGGGCTCATCCAACGAAAACTCTGCCTTTGGACCGGTTTTAAATCCTTGGAATGCCGCACACGTAGCTGGAGGCTCTTCTGGCGGCTCTGCTGCAGCGGTTGCTGCTGGCTTGGCGCCGGTTGCCACCGGTACAGATACTGGTGGTTCCATTCGTCAGCCAGCCGCCTTCTGTGGCCTAACCGGAATTAAGCCTAGTTATGGGCGCGTATCTCGTTACGGCATTATCGCCTATGCATCTTCACTCGATCAAGCGGGCCCGATGGGCAAGACCGCAGAAGATTGCGCTTTGCTACTTTCAGCAATGTCTTCGCATGATCCGCGTGACTCCACTTCTTTGGCGGACTCCGGAGAAGATTACGGCCGTTACCTCAACCAAAATTGGAAAGAGGGAAACAACAATTCAGCAAAACCACTAGAAGGTTTGCGTGTTGGTTTGCCAAAAGAGTTCTTTGCTGAAGGTTTAGCAAGCGATGTTGCCAAATCCGTAAACGAAGCCTCCAAGCTTTTAGAAAACTTAGGCGCGACACTAGTTGAAGTCAGCTTACCTAAAACCAAATTATCAATTCCTGTGTATTACGTTTTGGCACCAGCAGAAGCATCAAGTAATTTGAGTCGCTTCGATGGCGTACGTTACGGTTATCGTGCAAATGAATATCGTGACCTTGGCGACATGTATGCAAAGTCCCGCACTGAAGGTTTTGGTTCTGAGGTGAAGCGCCGCATCATGATTGGAGCCTATGTTCTTTGTCATGGTTACTACGATGCCTACTATCTCCAAGCACAAAAGATTCGTCGCATTATTGCGGCCGATTTCCAGGCGGCATTCAACCAGTGCGATGTCATTCTGGGTCCCGTAGCCCCTGATGTGGCCTGGCGCTTAGGTGAAAAATCAAAAGATCCTGTGCAAATGTATCTAGAAGATATTTACACCCTGTCTACTAACTTAGCGGGCCTGCCAGCAATGAGTGTCCCATGCGGATTTAATACCAATAACTTACCTATTGGTATGCAACTCATCGGCAACTATTTTTCAGAAGCACGCTTATTGCAAGTGGCTCATCAATATCAGCAAGCCAGTGATTGGCATTTGCGTCAAGCAAGTGAGGTGTCATGATGCAATGGGAAGTCGTTATTGGTCTAGAGACCCACGCACAATTACAAACACAATCGAAGATTTTTAGTGGTGCAAGTACGCGCTTTGGTGCGCAGCCAAATACACAAGCATGTGCGGTTGATCTTGCATTGCCCGGTGTCTTGCCTGTCCTCAATCGTCAAGCTGTTGAACATGCGATTCGTTTTGGCTTAGCCGTCAATGCAAAGATTTCACCGGCAAGCATCTTTGCGCGTAAGAACTATTTCTATCCTGACTTACCGAAGGGCTATCAAATTAGCCAGATGGAAATTCCGATTGTTGTGGGTGGCCAGGTAGAAATTCTGGTTGGCGATGAGGTGAAGGTAGTTGAGCTCACCCGCGCCCACATGGAAGAAGATGCTGGTAAGTCTGTTCACGAAGAGGGCTTTACTGGCCCCCATGGCGAACCTTCAAGCGGCATTGATTTAAACCGTGCGGGTACTCCTTTATTAGAAATCGTGACCGAACCAGTGATGCGCAGCGCCGCTGAGGCAGTTGCCTATGCCAAAGCCCTGCATGGACTGGTGGTTTGGCTTGGCGTTTGTGACGGCAATATGCAAGAAGGTTCTTTCCGTTGCGATGCGAACGTATCTGTTCGACCTATGGGGCAAGCTGAGTTTGGCACCCGTTGCGAAATCAAGAATCTGAACTCCTTCCGCTTCTTGGAGGAGGCAATTCAGTACGAAGTGCGTCGTCAAATTGAGTTAATTGAAGATGGCGGTACCGTTGTTCAAGAAACCCGTTTGTACGATCCCGATCGCGGTGAAACACGCAGCATGCGTAGTAAAGAAGACGCAAACGACTATCGCTATTTCCCAGACCCTGATTTATTGCCAGTAGTCATTGATGACGCATGGATTGCAGAGGTGCGTAGCAAGATGCCTGCATTGCCGGCCCAATTGCGTGAGCAGTGGCAAAACGAATTTGGTTTAAGCGCTTACGATGCGCAGTTGCTCACACAAGATCGCGATACTGCAAAAGTATTTGAAGATCTATTGGCAATCGTTGGTAAGCCATTAGCAAAAGCGGCAGCTAATTTAATTGCTGGCGAACTTGCATCATCATTAAATCGTGCTGGTATTGCAGCAGCAGAAGCACCATTAAAGGCTGAGCATTTGGCACCATTGCTGACTCGCGTAGCGGATGGCACCATCTCCAACAAAATTGCTAAAGACATCTTTGCGATTCTGTGGGAAGAGGCTATTGCAGGCAAGGCCATTAGCACTGTGGATCAAGTGGTTGACGCCAAGGGCTTGAAGCAAATTAGCGATAGTAGCGCAATTGAAGCCATCATTGATCAAGTATTGGCAGCTAATCAGAAGTCCGTGGAAGAGTTCCGCTCAGGCAAAGAGAAGGCGTTTAATGCATTAGTGGGCCAGATCATGAAGGCCTCGCAAGGCAAAGCTAATCCTGGCCAAGTAAACGAACTCTTGCGTAAGAAGCTGGGTTAATAAAAGAACATATTTAGAAAGCAATTGATGAGCGCAATAGATCCAAAACAAGCCGAGCAAGAAGAGTTGGTTGCTGAGTGGTTGCGAGTAACCCCGGGCTTTTTTGAGCGCTACGCCGATCTCTTTAATGAGATCCGAATTAAGCACCCGCATGAAGACCGTGCGATTTCTTTGCAAGAGCGTCAGATGACAGTGTTGCGTACACAGAATCAAGAGCTCAATCGTCGCTTAAGTGAGATGTTGCACTTTGGTAGTCGTAACGATAAAACTCAGCAAAGCTTAGTTGCTTGGTTGTTGCGTTTAATGAAAGCAAACAATAAAGCCGATGTAGAGGCTGCGATTACTTCTGGTTTGGCAGAAGTATTTGAAGTGGAATCTGCGCAATTACTTTCACCAAATTCTGCTTTTGGTCCCTGGGTTGATACGCCCTTGTGTGGCTCGGCAAAAGAACTAGCTGCTGCCAGCGTTGACTTACTCGCCAGCCAAACGACTATCGATCCTGAGTGGCAAAGCATGGTCGCTATTGGCTTGCCGCTTGGCAAAAGCATTGGCGCCAGTCAATCCCCTGCAGTGTTATTGCTGGCAAGTAAAGACGAGTCACGCTTTACGGCTGATATGGGCGCGTTCTATTTACGTCAGATTGCTGAATTAACTGCTGCAGCTTTGGATCGCATCCAGGCTTATGAAATTAAAGGCGACTGATCTTCACCCCCTCATGCAAGAGTATTTGCATGAGTTGCATGTGTTGCGTCAACTCTCGCCACATACGCTCAAGGCGTATGGCATGGATTTGAGCGACCTCCAAAACTTTGCTCTTGAAGACTCTATTGAATTATTAAAGGTAAGCAATGGTCATGTGCGTCGTTGGGCTGGTCGTTTGCATTCCAAAGGCAAATCCTCAAGAAGCATTGCGAGAGCGCTATCTGCATGGCGTGGCTGGTACGACTGGCTCAGCGAAAAGGATGCGCGACGTGATGTGCGCGCAGGCAAGGTAACAAGCACGCTCGTTGCCAATCCCGTCGATGATGTCATGGCACCCAAGCGCCTGAAGTCTTTGCCCAAAGCCCTATCTGTTGAGCAGGCCCTTACCTTGGTAAATCAAGCGGTCAAAGAGGCAGAAGAGAAAAAGGATTTGGAGTCGATTCGGGATGCGGCGATTATTGATTTGCTTTATTCATCGGGCTTGCGTCTTTCAGAGCTTCTCGGCATTGATGTGATGCAAAGTAAAGATCGTCAAAATGAATCTGCTGGTTGGTTGGATTGGGATGCTGCTGAGGTCACTGTTTTGGGTAAGGGCGGCAAGCGGCGTTCGGTTCCGGTTGGTGTGCCCGCCATGAAATCTCTTATGGCATGGCGAGAGCTGCGCGATGCCGTAAGCTACACCGAAGAGTCAATCGCACTATTTTTATCTGCCACAGGCAAGCGTTTATCGCCACGCACTGTGCAGGCGCGCTTACGCACCTTGGCAATGCGCGCCGGCTTACCAACGCATGTGCACCCCCATATGATGCGACATAGTTTTGCAAGTCATGTGCTGCAATCATCCCAAGATTTGCGCGCTGTGCAAGAGATGTTGGGCCATGCCAGCATCGCCAGTACCCAGATTTACACCTCGCTAGATTTTCAACACCTTGCTCAGGCATACGATAAAGCGCATCCACGCGCAAAGGCTGGCAAAGGTTGAGGAACTCGGTAAGATAGAAGGTTTCCCGCTTTGGGAAACTTTGGCCTCTAGATTTTGATTGGATCATCCATGGCATTAATTCCGGTAACCATTTTGACTGGCTTCTTAGGAAGCGGCAAAACAACTTTGCTCAAACACATTCTCACTGAAGAGCATGGCAAAAAAATTGCTGTGATCGAGAATGAGTTCGGTGAAGAAAATATTGATAACGATATCTTGGTGCAAGACAACCAAGAGAATATTGTGCAAATGAGTAACGGCTGTATTTGCTGCACCATTCGTGGTGACCTCGTTGAAGCACTAAATGAGCTTTGGGAACAGCGTAAGGATAAGAAGATTAGTTTTGATCGCGTTGTGATTGAAACGACGGGCGTTGCTAATCCCGGTCCTGTAGCCCAGACTTTCTTTATGGATGACGATGTTGCTGATCACTATGTCTTAGATGCTGTGGTTACCCTAGTGGACGCCAAGCATGGTCAGCAGCAACTCAATGAGCATGAAGAGGCGCAGCGCCAGGTTGGCTTTGCCGATCAAATCTTTATTACGAAGACAGATTTAGTTACTCCCGCAGAAGTAGACGCTTTGCGTAATCGTCTGATGCACATGAACCCAAGAGCGCCTATTTCTGGCATTTCTAAGGGTGTGGTGCCGTTGAATGCTGTTTTAGATCTCAAGGGCTTCAATTTGAATGCCAAGCTGGATATTGATCCTCACTTCCTGGAGCAGGATGACCACGATCATGAGCATTGCGGCCATGACCATAGTCACGATCATGATCACAGCACCTGCGGCCACGTTCATAGCCATGACCACCACCATGGTCATGCGGGCCATACAGACCGCATTCAATCCTTTGTTTTTCGTAGTGATAAACCCTTTGATCACAAAAAGTTGGAAGACTTCCTTGGTGGCATCTTGGAGGTCTTTGGAGAGAAGATGCTGCGCTATAAAGGCGTCCTCTATGTGAAGGGAAGTGCCCGAAAAGTAGTGTTCCAGGGGGTTCATCAGATGATGGGCAGCGATTTAGCTGGTCCTTGGGGTTCAGAACCCAAGCAAACCCGTATGGTATTTATTGGCATCGATTTGCCTAAAGACACCCTACTGGCTGGGCTCGAAGGCTGTTTGGCCTAGAAAGATTCGGGTACAATCCGCCGCCACGGTCAATATTATGAATATTGAGAAATATTGATTCGAGGGCTGTAAAAGTTTGGCAGAATGAGGCAATAATGCTTCAAACCAAGGAAGAATGAGATGACGGTAAAAACAGCAACAAAACCAGCAACTGCTGCAAAAGCAAGCAGTAAAGCTGCGAGCACAAAAGTTCCAAAAGGCGCGCCTTTAACGGAGGCTGAATTGCTCAAGATGTCCGAGAAGGACTACATGAATGCTGCCCAGTTAGATTTTTTCCGTCAAAAATTACTTACTCTCAAGGATGACATTCTAAAGAATGCCTCTGAGACAACAGAACACCTGCGTGAAAATATTTTGGTTCCAGATCCTGCGGATCGTGCCACGATTGAAGAAGAGCATGCTTTGGAATTGCGTACACGCGATCGCGAGCGCAAGTTGCTCAAAAAAGTAGAACAAGCTTTAGCGCGTATTGAATCTGGTGACTATGGCTGGTGTGAAGAAACTGGTGAGCCAATCGGCTTGAACCGTTTGATTGCAAGGCCTACAGCCAATTTATCTCTTGAGGCTCAAGAGCGTCGTGAACTCCGTCAAAAATTATTTGGCGAATAAATTTTAAGTAGCAATGACTAAGCATTTACCAACTATTAGCGATATCCCCCCTTTGTTGAAAGCGGAGATTCTGGCTGAGGCTTTGCCTTACATCCGTTCGTATCACGGCAAAACGATCGTGATTAAGTACGGTGGAAACGCCATGGTTGAAGAGCGCCTCAAAGAAAGTTTTGCGCGCGATGTTATTTTGCTCAAACTTGTTGGCATGAACCCTGTAGTGGTTCATGGCGGCGGACCACAAATTGATGAAGCTCTTAAGAAAATCGGTAAGACCGGTACCTTTATTCAAGGTATGCGCGTGACCGACGAAGAAACCATGGAAGTGGTGGAGTGGGTTTTGGGTGGTGAAGTGCAGCAAGACATCGTGATGTTGATTAACCACTTTGGTGGCCAAGCTGTAGGCTTGACTGGTAAAGACGGCGGACTCATCCGCGCCAAAAAAATGTTGGTTGCCGATGAAAAGAACGCTGGCGGAACAATTGATTTGGGATTTGTTGGTGAAATTGAGGCCATTAATCCTGCAGTTGTAAAAGCCTTACAAGACGATGCTTTTATTCCGGTGATTTCTCCGATTGGATTTAGCGAAGAAGGCCAGGCCTACAACATCAATGCAGACTTAGTTGCTGGCAAGATGGCTGAAATTTTGCACGCAGAGAAGTTGGTCATGATGACGAATATCCCAGGCGTGATGGATAAGAATGGCACCCTCTTAACCGACCTCACTGCCAGAGAAATCGATGGCTTGTTTGCTGACGGCACGATTTCTGGCGGCATGTTGCCCAAGATTTCCTCTGCTTTAGACGCAGCAAAGAGCGGCGTTAATTCAGTGCACATTATTGATGGTCGTATTGAACATTCTTTATTGTTAGAAATTCTGACCGAGCAAGCGTTCGGTACGATGATTCGTTCTAGGTAAGTAAATAAGCATGCGCGAATCTTTAGAGCCGGCAGATATTAACGACAGCAGTGCTGATGCTGGTAAGGCACGTAAGCGTCCCAAGCCGGGCGAACGCCGTCTGCAGATCCTGCAGGTCCTTGCAGAGATGTTGCAAAACCCGAAGGGTGAGCGCGTTACCACAGCTGCATTAGCAGCCAAAATTCAAGTTTCAGAAGCGGCCTTGTATCGCCATTTCGCAAGTAAAGCGCAGATGTTCGAGGGCCTCATTTCGTTTATTGAACAAACGGTCTTTGGTTTGATTAATCAGATCAACCAAAAAGAAGAGTCTGGCCTTGCTCAGGCACGCGGTATTTTGCAAATGCTTTTGTTCTTTGCAGAAAAGAATCCTGGTATGACTCGCGTTTTATTGGGCGATGCCTTGTTGCAGGAGGATGATCGTCTGCAAGAGCGTATTACTCAAGTCTTAGATCGCGTTGAAGCATCTCTTAAGCAGGCTTTGCGCATTGCCCAAACTCAAGGTGGCAATTGGTCGCAGCTTGGTCAAGAAGAGGTTAGCATTCGCGCTGCCATGTTGATGAGTTTTGTTTTGGGTCGTTGGCATCGCTTTGCCCGTAGCGGGTTTAAGAAGTTGCCCACCGAAGCTTCTGATGTTAGTTTGCGCCTTCTCCTGTCAGAATGAGCGAGCTAAATCTCTCTAGAAATACTATTCATTTTGCCGAGCCCCTGCCTTTGCAGAGTGGCGCTGTGTTGTCTGGCTACGATTTAGTCATTGAAACCTACGGCAAGCTTAACGCAGACAAAAGTAATGCTGTTCTAGTTTGTCATGCACTCAATGCGTCACATCATGTAGCCGGTCCAAGTCCAGAAGATCCGGCAGATATCGGCTGGTGGGACAACATGATTGGCCCAGGCAAACCTGTTGATACCAATCACTTCTTCGTTATCGGTGTAAATAATTTAGGTTCATGCTTTGGTTCAACTGGACCTATGAGTATTAATCCTGCAACTGGCAAGCCTTATGGCGCTGAGTTTCCAGTGGTCACTGTTGAAGACTGGGTGAACACCCAGGCGCGCTTGGCAGACAAGTTGGGTATTCGTAAATTTGCCGCCGTGATGGGCGGTAGTTTGGGTGGTATGCAGGCAATGGCTTGGGCCATTCAGTTTCCCAAGCGAATAGAGCATTGCGTTGTCGTTGCATCCACTCCAAAACTGAGTGCACAGAACATTGCATTTAATGAAGTGGCGCGCAATGCCATTTTGTCTGACCCCGACTTTCATGGCGGTAACTATTACGAGCATGGCGTAGTGCCTAAGCGCGGCTTGCGTTTAGCCCGCATGGTTGGTCACATCACCTATTTATCTGATGATGATATGGCCGAAAAATTTGGGCGCGAATTACAGCGCCCTAATGGCGAATCTAATGACTACCGCTTTAGTTTTGATGTTGAATTTGAAGTTGAAAGTTATCTCCGCCATCAGGGCGATAAGTTCTCAAACTACTTTGATGCCAATACTTATTTGCTGATTACCCGTGCGCTTGATTATTTTGATCCTGCACGTCGTTACGATGGCAGTCTTAATCGCGCCCTAGCTGAAGTGCAGGCCAAGTTTTTGGTGGTGAGCTTTTCAACAGACTGGCGCTTCCCGCCGAATCGTAGTCGCGAGATTGTGGAATCTTTGCTGAGCAATAAGAGTGAAGTGACTTATGCAGAGATTGATGCGCCTCATGGGCATGATGCCTTCTTATTAGATGATGCTCGATATCACAATCTGGTTCGAGCCTACTTCAAGCAAATGCGCGAGACTCAAGTATGAGCAATCAAAATAAACGCGCCGACTTTGCCGCTATTTCCAATTGGATAGCACCGAATACTCAAGTGCTGGACCTTGGTTGCGGCGATGGTAGTTTCTTAGAGTTTCTACAGAAGCAAAAGCCAGTTCATTCCTATGGTGTTGAGATTGATGATTCACGTGTGCTGTCATGCGTGCAAAAAGGTTTGAATGTTATCCAGCAGGACTTAGAAGGTGGTTTAGCACTTTTTGAAGACAGTAGTTTTGATACGGTTGTTTTGTCACAAACTTTGCAAACCATTCATCAAACTGAAAAGATTTTGCGTGAAGTTGTGCGTGTAGGAAAAGAATCGGTAATTTCGTTTCCTAACTTTGGTCATTGGTCGCACCGCCTTGCTGTGGGCTTAGGCCGTATGCCAGTCTCTAAGAGCCTGCCTTATCAGTGGTACAACACACCAAACGTGCGGGTACTCACTGTTACTGACTTTGAGAAGCTAGCCTCTAATCTTGGGCTAAAGATTCTCGATCAATGCATCTTGCACGAAGGTCGCCAAGTTACTTTGATGCCGAACCTTTTTGGCAGCCTTGCCTTATTCCGCATTCGTCGCGCCTAGGATAAAAATACAAAGGTGTTAACTGCAGTCCAATCTTGGATAAAAGATTTTCGGGTTTATCTCGAATGGCCTTGCTTGCGCATGCTATTCCTGGGCTTCTCCGCGGGCCTACCTTTGCTGCTAATTTTGGGAACCCTTAGTTTTTGGTTGCGTGAAGCCGGCATTGATCGCAGCACTATTGGCTACTTAACCTGGGTTGGTTTGATCTATGCCTTTAAGTGGATGTGGGCGCCTCTCGTAGATCGTTTGCAAATTCCCTTGCTAACGAAATTGTTTGGGCGCCGCCGCAGTTGGTTGCTCTTTGCACAAGCGCTCATCATTTTGGGTCTGGTTGGCATGTCGACTTCAGATCCAAAGCTCGCGCTCAATTCGATTGTCTGGTGCGCCTTGTTGGTGGCCTTCGGTTCTGCTACTCAAGACATTGCTTTAGATGCATTTCGGATTGAATCTGCCAATAGTGATTATCAGGCAGCTTTAGCTGCAACCTACCAAACCGGATATCGACTGGCTTTGATTTGGGCTGGTGCCGGCGTTCTTTGGCTTGCTGCTCGTGCTGAAACGGGTAGTGGATACGATGCGAGTGCATGGCAATTTGCTTATCTCTGCATGGCTGCATCTATTGGCGTCGGTGTGATTACAACCTTGCTAAGCAAAGAGCCGGTCAAGCATGAGTTAGCAAAAGTGCGTACCGCCAAAGCATGGCTATATCAAACGCTTGTTGAGCCCTTTGCAGAATTCATCACCCGCTATCGTTGGCATGCAGTATTGATTTTGTCTTTGATTGCCGTATATCGCATTAGCGATGTAGTGATGGGCATTATGGCTAATCCGTTCTATGTAGATATGGGCTACACCAAAGATGAGGTGGCAGCAGTCAGCAAAGTATTTGGAGTGGTTATGACTTTAGTGGGCGCATTTCTTGGTGGCGTACTTACATTACGATTTGGTGTGCTCCGCATTTTATTTGTAGGCGCTGTTCTCTCTGCGGTCAGCAACTTATTGTTTGCCTGGTTGGCAACACAAGGCCATGACTTGCATGGCTTGATTTGGGTAATTTCTGCAGACAACCTTAGCTCAGGTATTGCGAGTGCGGCCTTTATAGCTTTCTTATCTTCACTGACGAACATCCGCTACTCAGCCACTCAATACGCTTTGTTTAGCTCGATGATGTTGCTGCTGCCTAAATGGTTGGCGGGCTTCTCAGGGGTGTTTGTTGATAATTTCGGGTACCAGACATTCTTCTTTGGTACCGCCATTATTGGTGCTCCGGTGTTGCTCTTAATTTGGGCCACGATTCATTTCAAGATCGTGCAGATCAAAAAAGAAGGAGAGTAATCTCCCCCGCTGTTTTTTATTGCAATTTACTGCCGCTTAAATTTTCCAGTCGTAATCCACAGTGAGTGGTGCGTGATCTGAAAATTTTTCATCTTTATATACGGTGGTTTTCTTAGCGGTTTGCGCAATACCTGGTGTGCTAATGTGATAGTCAATGCGCCACCCCACGTTTTTTGCATAAGCCTGTCCGCGATTACTCCACCAGGTGTAACAAGTCTCAGTCGCTTCGGGCTCGAGCTGACGATAGACATCGACGTAACCTACTTTGCTAAATAGATTGGTTAGCCATGCGCGTTCTTCGGGTAAGAATCCAGAATTTTTGAGATTACCTTTCCAGTTCTTCAGGTCGATTTCTTGATGGGCAATATTGACGTCTCCACAAAGCACAATCTCTCGACCTGATTTTTTGAGGGCTACGAGATGTGGCAAAAAGCTATCAAGATAGCGGTATTTAGCCTCTTGACGCTCAGGCGAGCTGGAGCCAGAGGGCATGTAAACCGAAATAACAGAAAGCCCTTTAAAGCGCGCCTCTACATAACGCCCCTCGGCATCGAACTCTTCATTGCCGTACCCGTATAAGACCTCATCAGGCTTATGAGGGGTATAAATGCCGCAGCCGCTATAGCCCTTCTTCTCGGCATGGTGGAAGTAGGCATGCATACCATCGGGATTGAGAATGGCGTCTTCCAAATCATCGCGCTGGGCTTTGAGCTCCTGCATACAAATGAAGTCAGCCTTTTGCTTTACGGCCCATGGCAGAAAGCCTTTTTTGACTGCGGAACGGATACCGTTGAGGTTCGCGGAAATGATGCGTAACATGTAGGCCTATGAGCTCAAATAATTCAAATCAAGATAACTTTATACGTTTTGCCTTAGAGGCAAAGGTTTTGTCCTTCGGGGAGTTTAAAACCAAAGCTGGCAGACTCTCGCCTTATTTCTTTAATGCTGGTGAATTCAATGACGGCGCTCGTTTGAGTGCGCTAGGCCGCTACTATTCCAAAGCATTACAAGAGTCGAAGCTGCAATTCGACATGCTTTATGGCCCAGCCTATAAAGGAATCACGTTAGCAGCTGCTACAGCAATCGCTTTGGCTGATGATGGCATCAACGTTCCTTACGCCTATAACCGCAAAGAAGCCAAAGATCATGGTGAAGGCGGAGTCTTGGTGGGTGCTCCTGTTAAGGGGCGAGTAGTGATTATTGATGACGTGATTTCTGCTGGGACCTCTGTGAGAGAGTCGGTGGATCTGATCCGCAAGGCGGGTGCAGAACCTGCTGCAGTATTGATTGCTTTAGATCGTATGGAGCGTTCAGGTAACGCTGTGGATATTGGCGATAAATCTGCTGTGCAAGCAGTAGAGCTAGAGTTTGGTTTGCCAGTGATTTCGATTGCGAACCTGACTGGCTTGATGTCGTTTCTGACAGCATCAAGCGATACTCAGCTAACGAATTATTTGCCCGCAGTAAAAGCGTATCGCGAGAAGTACGGCATCTAAGAGCACTCGCTCTTAGATTTCTGTTTCACCTTCAAATACCGTGACTGCCGGGCCAGTCATGATGACTGATTGAGCAACACCGTCAACGGTTCCAGCCCAAGCAACCTGTAAGTCGCCGCCGCGTGTATGCACCTTTACTGGTGAATCTAATAAACCTCTGCGAATGCCAGAAACAACTGCCGCACATGCGCCGGTGCCACAGGCCAAGGTTTCACCAGCACCACGCTCAAACACGCGCAATTTAATTTCATTGCGATTGATAACTTGTAGGTAGCCTGCATTTACTTTTTTGGGGAACGCTGCAAACCCTTCAATCTCAGGACCTTCTTCAAGTACGGGCGCGCTATCAACATCGCCAACCACTTGAACTGCATGTGGATTGCCCATAGATAAAACACCAACCAAGCTGTCGTGTGTAGCTGGGTAGTTCAGCGGAAGCGCATATAGCGTCTCTTGAAACTCTTGTACGCTAGCCAAACCAGTTGCATTAAATGGAATGTGACTATGTTCAAAAATAGGCGCGCCCATATCCACCTCTACTTGCCCATCAGGATGAGATTTGAGGGTAAGCACGGTGTGCGCTACTTCAACGCGCAAGGGATTCTTATTGGAAAGACCTTGATCTAATACAAAACGTACAAAGCAACGAGAGCCATTGCCGCATTGCTCCACTTCACCGCCATCAGCATTAAAAATGCGATATCGAAAATCGGCATCTGGGCGCGTCGCTTTTTCAACCAGAAGAATTTGATCTGCGCCAATGCCGAATTGGCGGTGTGCCAATGCTTGCCACTGTTCACGCGTAATGCCGCTCAGGTCTTGATCGATGCCATTGAGCACAATGAAGTCATTGCCAGCACCATGCATTTTGGTGAAGCGTAGCTTGCGTAGTGGATTGTTTGTATTAATGCTCAAAATATTTCCATTTAATCGTAAAGACTCGGCTCGCCTGGCGGCCGATGTTTAAAGCGTTTATGTACCCAATAGTACTCCGCTGGTCTTTCACGAACAAGCTCTTCAATATATTGGTTGAGGCGCGCAGTATCCTGTTCCACATCATCGCTTGGAAAGTTAGGTAAGGGCGGACTGATGTGGCAGGTATAGCCTTTGCGATCTTTATTTAACGTAGTTGTCATAAGGCACACCTCAGCCCCGCTGAGCCTTGCTAGGCGGGATACAGAGGTAATGGTATTTGTTTGGATACCGAAGAAGGGAACAAAGACCGAATCCCGCGGCCCTAAATCAATATCAGGCGCAATAAAAATAAAGTTACCCGTTTGAATTTCGCGAATGAGATCGCGTAAGCGACTCTGTCTTTCAATGGACTTGCCACCAAAACGATTTCTCCATTCAATCATTTTTTGATTGAAGAAAGGATTCTTCATATTTTGATAAAGACCGGCACCGCGTGGCCAATCGTGTTGAGTAGCCAATACGGAAAGCGCCATAAAGCCACCTTCAAGGCCAACAAAGTGTGGATTAATGAGAAGGCGTGGTTTGCGATCTCCTAAGGTGATCGCTGATTCAATGGTGACGATATCGGTAATTTGTTTGCCACTACCAAGCCAGATGCGGCTTCTCTCTAGTACGCTGCGACCAAATAATTTCCAATGCTCAATTGCAAGCTTGTCTATTTCTTCTTCGCTCAGATTCGGAAAGCACAAACGCAAATTGGTTTTGACTACTTTGCTACGCCCATTCGGAATATGTGCTGCAAGCCAACCTAGGCCATAGCCAACATGGACAGTAATCGTATAGGGTAAAAAAGCAAAGAGGCGCAGAAGACTGAGCGCCAAGAAATTGAAAAGGTTTTGTAACCAGGTCATTCCAGAAATGATAACGAATTAATTTAATTGCTTGGAGGCAATTCTGCACCAGCGGGATGCTTGTAGCGGTTGTAGGACCATATGAATTGTTCTGGTGCAACAAGGACTGCATTTTCAATAGCAATGTTTAGCTCTGCGGCGGCAGTGTTGGCATCTTCAGATAACGGCGTAAGGCGAGTTGCTTGCATTAGCCAGCCTTGGCCGATACCTTTACGCTTAGCGGTAAACATCACGACTGGAGTGTTGTTGCGGTTAGCAAGACGAGCTGGCAATGGTGTTGTGTAAGCTGGGCGCCCGAAAAATGGTACCCACACACCCTCACCACCGCTAGGCACTTGATCAGGAAGAATGCCAATGGCCTCACCCCTTGTGAGTGCTCGAGTCATTTGACGTACGCCATTAAGGTTGGTCGGAACAAAATGCATATTGGGATAGGCGCGACCTTCTTCCACCACTTCATTGAGCCATTCTTGGCGTGACGGACGGTACAGAATGGTTGCAGGGAAATGTTGCGCCAAGACGCGGGGAATAATTTCAAAGCCGCCTAGATGGGGTGTAAGCATAACCAGGCCATGCCCTTCGCCAATCGCCGCTTCAACGACATCCCAGTTTTGCACATCAACTAATTTCAGTGCTTTTTGTGGGTTGCGCCAAATCCACAGGCTATCTGAAAACAGCATTCCAGATGCTCTAATGGCCTCCCAAAGCTTGAATGGCAATTTGCGAGCTTGGACTACGGCTTCATATTGAGGTCGAAAGAGTGAGCGGTATTGCTTTGAGCCAACATAAGCGAGCATGCCTAAAAAAGCCCCAATTACCTGAACCAAGGCAAGAGGAAGCACGGCAATCGTATTGAGACAGAGCTTAAGTAGGAGTTTTTGCACCCCCTAATGATATTCAATGCCGCTCTTACTGTGTGGATTTCAGCCTGCCTTGCCCAATTGGCAGCTTTTCGGATAGAATCCTTTCATCGCTGAGTTAAGGCAACTTGCAGGGCGATTCATAAATTCTGCTAAAGCGTCGCCGTTGTAGTTCCTGGCACGTCGAGTTGTCCCAATGATCGTGTTAATTAATAAAGGAATATGCAATGGCAAACGATTACTTCTTTACCTCAGAATCTGTTTCTGAAGGTCACCCCGATAAAGTAGCAGACCAAATTTCTGATTCGATTCTTGATGCTATCTTGGCTCAAGATCCAACTGCACGCGTTGCAGCAGAAACATTGTGCAACACCGGCTTGGTAGTTTTGGCTGGTGAAATCACTACTAACGCAAACGTTGATTACATCCAAGTTGCTCGCAATACTTTGCGTGAAATTGGTTACGACAATACTGATTACGGTATCGACTACAAAGGCTGTGCAGTATTGGTTGCCTATGACAAGCAAAGTCCTGATATCGCTCAAGGCGTTGATAAGGCTCATGACGATGGCTTGGATCAAGGCGCTGGCGACCAAGGTTTGATGTTTGGTTACGCTTGTGATGAAACTGCAGAGCTCATGCCTTTGCCAATTCATTTGTCACATCGTTTAGTTGAGCGTCAATCCCAATTGCGCCGTGATGGCCGTTTGAACTGGTTGCGCCCTGATGCAAAGTCACAAGTGACATTGCGTTATGTAGACGGCAAGCCTGACTCTATCGATACAGTTGTGTTGTCTACTCAGCATGATGAAGATATATCTCTCGAAAAGTTGCGCGAAGCAGTCATCGAAGAAATCATCAAACCAGTATTGCCTAAGCATTTAATCAAAGGTGCGATTAACTTCTTGGTTAATCCAACGGGTCGTTTTGTGATCGGCGGTCCACAAGGTGATTGCGGTTTAACTGGTCGCAAAATTATTGTGGATACCTACGGTGGCGCAGCTCCTCATGGCGGTGGCGCTTTCTCTGGAAAGGATCCGTCTAAGGTTGACCGCTCTGCAGCATACGCTGGCCGTTATGTTGCAAAGAACGTGGTTGCTGCTGGTTTGGCAAGCAAGTGCTTGATTCAGATTTCTTACGCGATTGGTGTTGCTAAACCAACTTCAGTAATGGTGAGCACATTTGGCACAGGCAAGATTTCAGATGAGAAGATTGCTCAATTGGTTTCTGAGCACTTTGACTTGCGTCCAAAAGGCATTGTGAAGATGCTTAACCTCTTGCGCCCAATTTACAAGAAGACTGCTGCTTACGGCCACTTTGGTCGTGAGGAGCCAGAATTTACTTGGGAGCAAACAGACAAGGCGGCTGCATTACGTGCCGCAGCAGGTCTGTAAGTAGGAAATACGCAGTTTGTAGGTGTATTGAGGCGAAATATGCCGTAATTGTTTACAATTACGGCATACCTTCAAGGAGCGTTGCAAGGAATGCTGAGACCCAGTACTTCCCCAGGCTTGAAGGGAGTGGATTCCTAAACGGAGTTTGCTAATTGCAACCGCGCTCGCTAACCCATGATTCAATGGCTAGCGAGTTTCTACTCCAGCATTGGATCGTATTTAGCTGGAGCATTAATGAATACCGTTTCTGATTTAAATAACTTTGTTGCAACTCGTTGCGCAATTGCTGATATCACTTTGGCTGACTTTGGCCGCAAAGAAATCGCGATTGCTGAAACTGAGATGCCTGGCTTGATCGCTATTCGTGACGAGTTTGCTGCACAACAGCCGTTACGCGGTGCACGCATTACTGGTTCATTGCATATGACCATTCAAACAGCTGTGCTGATTGAAACCCTGGAGGCACTTGGTGCTGAAGTTCAATGGGCATCTTGCAATATTTTCTCTACACAAGATCACGCTGCTGCAGCAATCGCTGCTAATGGCACTCCTGTATTTGCGATCAAGGGTGAAACCCTTGAGCAGTACTGGGACTTTACCCATCGTATTTTTGAGTGGGCTGATGGCGGATACACCAACATGATTTTGGATGACGGTGGCGATGCTACTTTGTTGTTGCACCTTGGTGCGCGCGCTGAAAAAGATCAAGCTTGCTTGAATCACCCAACTAGCGAAGAAGAAACCATTTTGTTCGCAGCCATTAAGAAGAAATTGGCGCAAGACCCGATTTGGTACTCAACACGCCTGGAAAAAGTAAAAGGCGTTACAGAAGAAACCACTACAGGCGTACATCGCTTGTATCAAATGTTCGCCAAGGGCGATTTGAAGTTCCCAGCAATCAACGTAAACGACTCCGTTACTAAGAGCAAGTTCGACAACCTCTACGGTTGCCGCGAATCTTTAGTTGATGCAATCAAGCGCGCTACTGATGTGATGGTTGCCGGTAAGGTTGCAGTGGTTTGTGGCTACGGCGATGTGGGCAAAGGTTCTGCACAGGCATTGCGTGCTTTGTCTGCTCAAGTGTGGGTTACTGAAGTAGACCCAATTTGTGCATTGCAAGCTGCGATGGAAGGTTACCGTGTTGTAACGATGGATTACGCCGCTGACAAAGCAGACATCTTCGTGTCGGCAACTGGTAACTACCATGTGATTACGCATGACCACATGGTGAAGATGAAGAATCAAGCCATCGTTTGTAACATCGGCCACTTTGATAATGAGATCGATGTTGCTGGTATTGAGAAATACAAGTGGGAAGAAATTAAGCCACAAGTTGATCATGTGATTTTCCCGGCAGCCAATGGCAAGCCTGAGAAGCGCATCATCATTTTGGCTAAAGGCCGCTTGGTTAACCTCGGTTGCGGTACAGGACATCCTTCTTACGTAATGAGCTCTTCATTTGCAAACCAAGTGATTGCGCAAATTGAATTGTGGAATGCAGTAGGTACAGATAAATACCCAATCGGTGTTTACACATTGCCTAAGCATTTGGATGAGAAGGTTGCACGCTTACAGCTCAAGACTCTCAATGCAGAGTTGACTGTGTTGTCAGATCAGCAAGCTTCCTACATTGGCGTAACGAAGGAAGGCCCATATAAGGCTGACCACTACCGTTATTAATCCAATCACTGTTCAATAGATACCTAGGCCCAAAATCATGGAATTAAGCGTCGAATTCTTTCCTCCAAAAACACCTGAAGGTGAGAGTAAGTTGCATCTTGTGCGTGAGCGTTTTTCTGAAACGCTTAAGCCTACGTTTTATTCCGTGACCTTTGGTGCCGGTGGTTCTACACAGTCTGGCACATTAAAAGTGGTGAGTGATATTCATGCTGCTGGTGCAGCGGTTGCCCCCCACTTATCTTGTGTTGGTAGCTCACGTGAAAGCGTGCGCGAGATGCTCAAGCAATATCAAGCCTTAGGCGTAAAGCGTATTGTGGCTTTGCGCGGTGACTTGCCATCTGGCATGGGCCAGTATGGCGAGTTTCATCATGCCAATGAATTAGTTGAATTTATTCGTGCAGAAACAGGCGATTGGTTTCATATCGATGTCGCTGCATATCCAGAAACACATCCACAGGCGAAGTCACCTGCTAGCGATGTTGATTTCTTTGTGCAAAAAATGAAGGCGGGCGCGAACTCTGCAGTCACCCAGTATTTTTATAACAGTGACGCCTACTTCCGTTTTGTGGATGAGGCATATGACCAGGGTGTTACTCAGCCGATCATCGCGGGCATTATGCCGATCACCAATAGCAGCCAGTTATTGCGATTCTCAGATGCATGCGGCGCAGAAATTCCACGCTGGATTCGTTTGCGTCTTCAATCTTATGGCGATGACATTGCATCTATTCGTGCATTTGGCGAAGAGGTGGTGACTGACTTGTGTGACCAGTTATTGACTGCTGGCGCGCCTGGAATTCATTTCTACTCGCTCAATCAGGCTGATGCAGTTTTGGCTATTGCAGATAACTTAGATTTAACGAAGTAATCCAGACTCCGTCAGGAGCATATCTAAGGGCTCATCGTGCGTTTGAGCAGCCCATTGAGAATCATCTAATTTTTGCCAATTAAACCCAATCCCCATGCAAATGAGGTTTGGGTTATTTTTTCGTAGCTGCGCCAGAGTGCGATCGAAGTAACCACCCCCGTAACCCAGACGCCAGTAATGTGTTTTGCCGTCAACTACAGAGCAAGACCAGCCAACACAGGGGATGAGGATGCAGTCAGGGGTCAGTTGCGGGCGCGCAGGATTTTCTGGGTTGGGCTCTGGTACGCCATGCTTGCTTGGAATTAATTGATCCCCTTGGCGCCATTCATAAAAATCCAGATGTTTATCGGGGCGCGCAAATGGCAGTGAAAGAGTCCTATAGGGGGCTTTTTTAGCCCAAGCAACCAAGGTAGAGCGCAAATCGATCTCATCCTGAATAGGCCAATATAGAGCGATAGATTGCCAGGAATCGCCTTGTTCCGATAGCAGTTCATTTAAGTGATCGATGAGGCGCGCTTGAATTTGAGCGTAATCATGCTCGACAGCAAACATAGTCCGTTGCTTCAATAAATTTTGACGAAGAGTTTTTGCTGAATTACCGTGCATATCGACCATTATCAGGCGAAAATTAAAGGATATAGTAATCAAGTTGTTGCCTGACTACAGTCAGGTAAATAGATATGGGGTTAGATAGTAAGAATGAAGTC
This sequence comes from Polynucleobacter yangtzensis, assembly GCF_001595965.1. Lineage (GTDB taxonomy): Bacteria > Pseudomonadota > Gammaproteobacteria > Burkholderiales > Burkholderiaceae > Polynucleobacter > Polynucleobacter yangtzensis. The sequence goes on along the minus strand of NZ_LOJI01000001.1, from coordinate 207,794 downwards.
CGCAATATTCAGTAGCAAGCACCTTTTGATGGCTAAGATTCTGATCTTGGGCCTAGCGCTTGGCATGTCTAGTAGCTTTGCAGAAAAAACCAAAAAGCCAAGCCTACCTAAGTCATATGAGAGCAAAGCTGCTCCCGCAGAAATTACCGATACCGATCGGATGTTTATTGATCTTCGTGAGGCTGCAAAAAAGAACGATGTATTTCGGACTCAGCAACTCTCTTCAAATTTAGCTAACTATCCATTTGATGATTACGTAACTTATTTCCGCATCAAGCCACAGTTGTTTGATAGCGCTGGAGGCGCACGTAATGACTATGGCGCGGATGCTCAAGTCGTTGCATTCTTAAATCAATATCAAGGCACTGCACTAGCAGATCGTATGCGCAATGATTGGCTTTTGGTTTTGGGTAAGCGCAGGGATTGGGCACGCTTTGATGCTGAGTACGCTAAATTTGTATTGGATGACGATACGCAAGTGAAGTGCTACTCCTTGCTATCTAAGTTGTCACAGGGCGAGAACCCAACTAAGCTAGCAATTGATTCGCGTTCAGTCTTATTGGATCCGGGTTACTTTGGGCAGGCTTGCCAAGAGTTGGTGCCCTCGCTAGTTGCTGCTGGTGGCATGACGCCTAGCGAAGCTAAGGCAATTGGCCGTGCTGCTAGTGAAAGAGGTTTTGACACTATGGCGCGCCGACTTGGTGGTGAAGATCCAATAGGGGATATTGTGAAAGCCGCTAAGGCAGATCCTGCTAAAGCCTATCGCGACTTTTCTCAAAATGCTTCGCGCTATAGCAAAGAGAACCAAGCAGTTGCATGGGGTGTAATCGGACAGTTTTTGGCTAAGAAGTTAGATCCCAATGCCGATGATGCTTATCGTTTGCAGCAAGAGCTTGGTTACAACGAACTACTTTCAGTTGAATCGCAAGAGTGGAAAGTGCGAGCTGGTTTACGTGCCAAAGATTGGCCCCTAGTAAAGAACGCGATTGATGGCATGAATCCAGCAGTGCGTGCTAAAGATCCCGCATGGACCTATTGGTATGGCCGAGCACTAAAGGCTGAGGGCCAGGATGCTAAAGCCAAAGATAGTTTTGAGTTGATTGCTGATCAATACAACTTTTATGGTCAACTGGCGCGTGAAGAGCTAGGTAAATCAAATCATGCGCCTGCCAAGACTAAGGTGACTGAGCAAGAGATTGATGCAATGGCAAGCCGTAAAGGATTTATTCGTGGTGAGCGTTTGTATGCCATGAACTTGCGCTTTGAAGGTAATCGCGAGTGGAATTGGGAATTGCGCAATATGACTGATAAGCAGTTATTGGCTGCCGCTGAGTATGCGAAGCGTATTCATCTATACGACCGTGTTGTGAATACCGCTGATCGTACAAAGCAAGAACATGACTTTAGTTTGCGTTACCCAACACCATTTAAAGAAGAGCTATCCCCCATTGCGCGTCAAATCGATTTGAATCTTGCTTGGGCATATGGTTTGATTCGTCAGGAGTCGCGCTTCATCATGAATGCTTCATCCTCTGTCGGTGCATCCGGCTTGATGCAGGTGATGCCTAATACTGCTAAGTACGTAGCCAAAAAAATTGGCATGACAAATTACACTAATGACAAGCTGAGCGACACTAATACCAACCTGACATTGGGTAGTAATTATTTAAATATGGTTCTCGTGGATCTAGATGGCTCTTGGGTTTTGGCTTCGGCGGCCTATAACGCAGGACCCTCTCGCTCAAAAGCTTGGCGTGAAAAATTATCAGGCCCAACCGAAGGCGCAATTTTTGCAGAAACCATTCCATTCACGGAAACACGTGTGTATGTAAAGAACGTACTCTCTAATGCAAATTACTATTCGTCTGTAATGAATGGCCAAACACAATCTTTAAAGCAAAAATTGGGTGTAATTGCGCCGAAGGCTGCGACTCAATCTGAACTTCCTTAAACAATTAATTGCCTCTCCAGGCAAAGAGAGCCTCATATGAAATACGACATCCTTCTGATTGGCGGCAATGGATTTGTAGGGCGAGTGATTGCGGCGCAACTCCAGCTTGCAGGCTATTCTGTATTGATTCCAACAGGCCACTTGGCTGCCGCACGTGAATTACGAATGCTGCCTAAGGTCCACGTTGAAGATGCTGATATTCATGATTTTGATGAACTGCAAAGTCTTTGTGGGCGTATTGATAAAAATGGAGCAGTGATCAATTTGGTTGGTGTTTTGCATGACAAGCCAGCTCAGCCTTATGGAAAAGTATTTAAAGCGGCTCATGTAGATTTGCCAAAAAATATTATTACGGCGATGCAGTTGCATGGCTTAAAGCGGTATTTGCACATGAGTGCACTAGGCGCAGATTCCAATGGCCCTTCCATGTATCAGCGCAGCAAGGGCGATGGTGAGGCTGCAGTCAAGGCAAGCAATTTAGATTGGACCATCTTTAGACCATCGGTCATCTTTGGTGCGCAAGATCAATTTATTAATTTGTTTTCTAAATTGACTAAGTTATTCCCTGCTATGCCTTTAGCCAACCATCAGGCTAAGTTTCAGCCGGTGAGTGTGGATGATGTTGCATCTGCTTTTGTGAAATCCTTATCAATGCCGCAAACAATTCATCAATCTTATGATTTGGTGGGCCCAACGGTTTATACGATGAAAGAAATCGTTGAGTTTGCCGCTCGAAGAGCAAAAACAAGTTGCGCCATTATTCCGGTACCCGCTTTTGTGGGCTATTTACAGGCACTCGCATTTGAGTTCTTGCCCGGACCCACTTTAATGTCTCGTGACAATATTGCCTCGATGCAATTACCTAATACTTTGCCCGCAAACAGTGTCGATGCACTGGCAGATGTATTCAAAATGAGTCGTCGTAGCCTAGAGGGCATGCAGTAATGAAAGTCTATGCAGTGGGCGGTGCTATCAGGGACACCCTGATGGGTTTGCCTGTGCACGATATTGATTATGTTGTGGTCGGCTCCAGCGTAGAAGAAATGATTGCGAAGGGCTACCGCCCTGTAGGAAAAGATTTCCCAGTCTTCTTGCATCCAGAGACTCAGGCTGAATACGCGCTTGCGCGCACTGAGCGCAAGACGGGCCATGGCTATAAAGGCTTCCATTTCTATGCCGATCCTTCCGTTACCTTGGAGCAAGACTTAGAGCGTCGTGATTTAACAATTAATGCAATGGCGCAAGAGGTAGGTGCAGACGGAAAACAGTTTGGACCAATTATTGATCCTTATAACGGTCAAGAAGATTTAGCTGCCAAAATATTCCGGCATGTGTCCGATGCATTTGCAGAAGATCCACTACGTCTATTGCGTATCGCTCGATTCTCTGCGCGTTTCCCAGAATTTAGCGTAGCAGAAGAAACACTCATAGCGTTAAAGGCAATTGTTCAGTCGGGCGAGTTAAATGCTTTGTCGGCCGAGCGTATTTGGCAGGAGCTAGCTAGAGGCTTGATTGCTGCAAAGCCCATGCATTTGTTCCAGGTCTTATTGACTACCGGTGCTGCTAGTGTGCTATTGCCGCCGACATTGGTCACCAAGTTATCTGAAGAGTCTTTTCGGGAGGCGTTAATTACGCACTTCTCATGTGCCAGTAATGGCTTGGATGAGCGTTGCGCAATTACCTTGATGGATTTGCCTGCTGGTGAAATTCGCTCTTGGGCTGATTGTGTTCGTATGCCAATCGAAGTGCGTGATTACTCTGAAATCTTTAGTGACCTGAGAGTTTTAGTAAATAAACACCTCCATCATTCTTATCAAGCTACAGATATTTTGGCTTGGTTTAACCGTGCAGATCTGTGGCGCAAGCCAGAGCGCGCTCAAGCAATTCTGAATCTTGCAGACAAGCTGGGGATGAATGTCTTGCCTTTAGTAAATGCAATGAAGAACACCCAAGCAATCAATACCGCAGAAATTATTGCAAGCATTGCAGCAGAGGATCGCTCAAATGGCGAGCGCATTGGTGGCGCCTTTGAGTCCGCAAGATTGGCTGCAATTACTGCAGCGTTGAATTCTTAAAGCAAGTTACTAGAGTCTATTTCTGCCGCGTAGACCTGGCAGATCTTCAAGGACATGGCCTGGCAGCAAACTTTCTAAGTTCTTAGAAAATGCAAAGGCCTTAAAGAGTTCACCCATCTCCGCTTCGGACAATAGTTTTTGTAGAGAGTTGGATATTGGAAGAAATGTTTCTGGGTCACTAGGATCGCCAATCTCAAGTGCGATATCGCCAATGCCTGCATCTAGTAGGTATGCAGCCTGATTAGTGAGATACACATCATCTACATTTTCTGTCAATGCACTACGTGCAATCTGTGACCAATCAACATGCGTTGTTAGGTCACAAAGACCTGGGAGATAAAAAGGGTCTTGAATCGCATGATGACGATGATGAGCCATCAGCGTACCCTCAAGTCTTTGGGGGTGATAGTACTCACTCTCCGGAAAGCCATAATCGAATGTCAGAAACAAGCCAACTTCTAAATGCTTTGCGACTTGCTGCATCCAAGCATTTGCCGGTGTGTGTAGTTCGGTGACATAGCCCTCAGAGAAGTTGCTGCTTAATAAACTCTTGGGAAGCAACTTTTGTTCAACGGGTGAACCCGCTTTCCAAGTGAGGGCCTCATTCTCGACGGCAACTCCATGCCAATACCAAAAGCCATCTTTAAAAATGATGGCATCACACGGAATGGCGTCAATCACTTCATTAGCAAGAATGATGCCTTTGAAATTTTTAGGTAATTTGCTAAGCCAATTGCGTTGTGTTGTTAGATTAAGTTGTTTAACCGTTGCATTAATGCTTTCCTGTTGACGCTGCGCTAAATCTGGCGAAATTTCAATAATGTCGTAGCGGTCTAATTGAAATCCAAGGTCATTTAGGCGTGTGAGTATGGATGTGGCTAATTTTCCTGTACCTGCACCAAACTCTAAAATTTGTGTGGGCAAGCCTTTGTCTTTGAGGCCCTCAAGTATCGGTAGGAGGGTTGAGCAAATAGCTGCGCCAAATAAGGGGCTCAACTCAGGGGCGGTGGTGAAATCCCCACCCGCACCCAGTTTGTGAGCCCCGGCGCTGTAATAGCCCATACCAGGCTCATATAAGGCCATTTCCATGTAGCGAGAAAAGGGCAGCCATCCGCCCTGAGAGGCGATTTGAGAGGCTATTTTGGCCTTTAGAAGCGCACTATGCTCCATTTCAAGGCTGGTCAAGGTAATATCCATAGCTCGCTAGTCTAAGAGAATTTAATTGAACCCTAGTTCAACATCCCTATCCCAGCAACCAAAGGCAGTTTTAGTGACTGGCGCCGCAAAGCGTCTCGGTCGAGAAATTGCCTTGCAGTTTGCCCGTCAGGGCTGGGATGTTGCTGTTCATTATGGGCGATCAGGTCAAGAGGCCGCCCAAACCGTTGAAGAAATTCAGGGATTTGGAGTTAAAGCTCAGGCTTTTCAGGCAGATTTAGCCGATGAAGTCTCGACGAATAATCTTTTTAAAGTCGTAAGTACTGCTTTTCCGCATCTGAGCTGCTTAGTCAATAGTGCCTCTATTTTTGAATATGATCGCGCCAGTTCAGATACCCCTTTAAGCGGAAAAAGCTTACAAGAGCATATGCAGGTCAATTTGACGGCACCAATTTTGTTATCTCAACTGATGTTTGAATATCAAAAAAGCAAGTCAAACAGATCAGAGGTTGTTCCATCGGTAATTCAATTGCTAGATCAAAAACTCATTAATCTCAATCCAGATTATTTATCTTATACGCTATCAAAAGCCGCACTACTTTCTGCTGTTGAATTATTGGCAATGGATTTTGCGCCGCATCTACGAGTGGTGGGATTGGCGCCTGGAATCTCGCTTCCATCTGGCGATCAAACGAATGATGGTTTTTCTAAAGCGCATCAAATGACACCACTAGGAAAATCTTCAACACCTGCAGATATTGCAATAGCAGCAGTATTTTTAGCGGAGTCTAGTGCTATTACTGGAACTACTTTATATGTAGATGGTGGACAGCATTTATTGCCCTCTACTCGCGATGTGATGTTCAAAACCAATTAAGTATTTTTAAAAAGTAAATTAAATGCACGCCATTCTTTCTCATCCTGCTCTTGTTGACTGCCGTCGCTTATTTTTGCGTGACTATGAAATCTATATCAACATCGGTGTTCATGACTTTGAGAAAAAAGCAGAGCAACGCGTTATCTTGAATGTAGATCTCTATATTCCTTTGGCGATGAATACGCCAACTCAGGATCAATTAGATGAGGTGGTGGATTACGACTTTATGCGTGAAACCATTAAGGCTAGGGCCTCTCAGGGCCATATTCATTTGCAGGAAACCTTCTGTGATGACATCGTGACAGCCATGCTGCTGCATCCTAAAGTGTTAGCTGCGCGCGTTAGTACAGCTAAGCCTGATGTGTATCCAGATTGCCACTCTGTAGGTGTTGAAGTATTTCGTATTAAGACGTCTTAGAGCAACAGTGCAGAAAAGGACGTAATAGTTATGGGCGATATTCGTAAAGTTGTCTTCGAAGAAAACAAGTTAGAGAAAAAACTCTGTCGCTTGGTTGGTCAAGCCATTGGTGACTTTGGCATGATTGAGAATGGCGATAAAGTGATGGTGTGCGTATCTGGTGGTAAAGATAGTTACGCCATGCTCGATATTTTGATGAAGTTGCGTGAGCGCGCACCAATCAATTTTGAAATCGTCGCGGTGAATTTGGATCAAAAGCAACCCAACTTCCCTGCGGAAATATTACCCAATTATCTAAAGGGTTTGGGTGTTCAATATCACATTGAAGAGCAAGATACTTACAGCATTGTGAAGCGTGTGATCCCTGAAGGTAAAACCACTTGTGGATTGTGCTCACGTTTGCGCCGTGGAATTTTGTATCGCGTCGCAGATGAATTAGGTGCAACAAAGATTGCATTGGGACACCATCGCGATGACATCTTAGAAACCTTGATGCTCAATATGTTTTATGCGGGCAAGCTCAAGGGCATGCCACCAAAGTTGCGATCTGATGATGGCAAACATATCGTCATTCGTCCTTTAGCCTACGTTCCCGAAAAGTTGCTAGAGCGTTATGCAACAGATATGAACTTCCCTATCATTCCATGCGATCTCTGTGGCAGTCAGCCCAATCTTCAGCGCCAGGTGATGAAAGAAATGCTGCGCGATTGGGAGAAAAAGCACCCAGGTCGAGTGGAGAACTTATTTCGCTCTATGCACCATATCGTCCCATCCCATTTGATGGATGGCGAGGCTTTTAATTTTAAAAGTCTGGAGATTTCCACCGAGCTCTCTGGGATTGCCGCTAGATCTGCTGGCGACAAGGCAATTGATGAGGCGGAATTAGACGAATTAGCCTGTGGAACCATGATTCAGGGGACTTATAATCCCCCTTTATGAATATCGTCATTTTGGCTGCTGGGCAAGGAAAGCGGATGAAATCCGCTCTGCCCAAGGTCCTGCAAAATCTAGCAGGCAAACCCCTCCTTCAGCACGTCCTCAGTACCGCACTTTCGCTACAGGATAAGAAGGCAAAAACAGGCCCTGTTGTTGTTGTTGGGCATGGGGCGGCAGACGTTAAATCATTTCTATTTAATGCCAGCAAAGAAAATCCAAGTTTTAGCAAAGTAGTGACTGCACTTCAGGCCGAGCAAAAGGGTACCGGTCACGCTTTATTGCAGGCATTGCCAAAATTAGATGTTCAAGAGCCCACATTAGTTTTGTATGGCGATGTTCCACTGACAGCAAAAAAGACTCTCGCAAAATTAGCAAAATTGGCGGATGGCGTGCGAAGTCAAGATAGTGCGCTTGCACTCCTGACGCAAAACTTAAGCAATCCAACTGGTTATGGCCGCATCGTGCGCGATGCCGATGGCTCGGTAAAAGAGATTGTTGAGGAGAAAGATGCAACTCCAGCGCAAAAACAGATTCAAGAAATCAATACCGGCATCATGGTGCTGCCAACAAACTCATTAAAAAAATGGTTAAAGGCTTTGCGTGCAAGTAATGCACAGGGCGAGTATTACTTAACCGATGTGATCGCCATGGCAGTCAAAGATGGCGTACCAATTCGGACAACACAGGCCGATGATGAGTTTGAGACTGTTGGCGTCAATAGTCGCGATCAACTGGCTGCACTTGAGCGCGTTCATCAACTTAATATCGCTAATCAATTAATGGATGCGGGCGTATCTCTGGCTGATCCGGCACGCATTGATGTGCGCGGTACTTTAGAGTGCGGTACGGATGTATCAATAGACGTTGGATGTGTATTTGAAGGCTGCGTTACTTTAGACGCTGGTACAAAAATTGGTCCTTATTGTGTGATTCGCAATAGCGTAATTGGTAAGGGCGTAGTGATTCATGCCTACAGCCATGTAGATGGTGCAAAAGTAGGCAATCAATCTCTGATTGGTCCATATGCCCGCTTACGCCCAGGTGCAGATTTATCAAACGACGTTCATATTGGTAACTTTGTTGAAGTCAAGAACAGCAAAATTGCTGCCAATAGCAAGGCCAACCATTTAGCTTATGTTGGTGACTCCATCGTTGGCTCAAGAGTCAATATTGGTGCCGGTACTATTACTTGTAATTACGACGGCGTTAACAAGCATCAAACAATCATTGAAGATGATGTTTTTATTGGCTCAGATACACAGCTCGTTGCGCCAGTGCGCGTAGGTCGCGGCGCCACATTGGGTGCCGGTACAACGCTCACTAAAGATGCGCCAGCAAACCAGTTGACTGTATCGAGGGCAAAGCAAATTTCATTTCAGTGGCAGCGTCCTGTAAAGCAAGAAAAAAAGAGTATTGTTAAAAAGCCAGCCGCCAAAAAAGTGGCAGCTAAAAAGGTAGCAACAAAAAAATCAGCGAAGAAGACCGCGAAGAAAGTGGTTAAAAAAGTAGTTAAGAAAACTGCAAAAGGTAAGAAATAATGTGCGGTATTGTTGGCGCAGCCTCCCATAAAAATATTGTTGATGTTTTGGTTGAGGGCTTACGCCGCTTAGAGTACCGCGGTTACGACTCTTGTGGTTTTGCGGTCATCAATGGCAATGATGCTAAACACCCAATTGAACGGGCGCGTACTACTGCACGCGTTTCTGAGTTAGCCGAGCAAGGCAAGGATTTTATTGGTACGCTTGGTATTGCCCATACTCGCTGGGCAACTCATGGCAAGCCAGATACACAAAATGCTCACCCACATATTTCCAATGGCTTAATTGCAGTTGTACATAACGGGATTATTGAGAACTACGAATCACTTCGCGCAGAATTAAAAGCTGCTGGGTATGTGTTTACTTCTGAAACTGATACGGAAGTGATCGCTCATTTAGTTCATCAGCAATATGTTGCTAGTGGGCAAAAAGATATTGCACGGTCAGTTAGAGCAGTGCTCCCAAAATTGCATGGCGCCTATGCTATCGGCGTAATTGCCCAAGACAACCCAAACACCCTGGTGGGCGCGCGCGTCGGATCACCTCTAGTGGTAGCAATCGGGGACCATGAGCACTTTTTAGCATCTGATGCCCTGGCTTTGGCCGGCCGTGCTCATTCCATGCTGTATTTGGATGAGGGTGATGTTGCAGTTCTTAAGGCGGATAGTGTTGAGGTGATTGATCAGGCGGGTAAGCCTGCCCAAAGAGAGTTGAAGCCTATGCCTGCGCAAGCTGACTCGGTTGATTTGGGGCCGTATCAGCACTACATGCAAAAAGAAATTTTTGAGCAACCTCGCGCAATCGGCGATACGCTGGCCAATATTGCTGAATTTGGTCCCAGTTTATTTAATGCAAGTCCTGAAGACTGGAAAGCCTTCGATCAAATTTTGATTTTGGCTTGTGGCACCAGCTACTACTCTGCTTGTGTTGCTAAATATTGGTTAGAGGACATCGCCGGTATTCCGACACAAGTTGAAATTGCAAGTGAGTACCGCTATCGGACTACCGTTCCTAATCCAAAAACGTTGATTGTTGTTGTTTCACAATCTGGCGAGACGGCTGATACCTTGGCTGCTTTACGTCATGCCAAGAGTTTGGGACATAAATACACTTTAGCAATTTGTAATGTGGCTAGTAGTGCCATGGTTCGTGAAACTGATTGGCATTTCTTGACCAAAGCTGGAGCTGAAATTGGTGTTGCTTCAACGAAAGCATTTACTACACAACTCTTGGCCTTATATCTCTTGGCAGTTTCATTGGCGAAACGTGCCGGCAGAATCTCTGCTGAAAAAGAAAAAGAATTACTTCGCGAATTACGTCATCTACCTAAAGCCCTGCATGCAGTGTTGGCGCTTGAGCCGCAAATAATTGCCTGGAGTGATGCTTTTGCTAAATGTGAAAATGCGCTCTTCTTAGGTCGTGGCTTGCATTACCCAATCGCACTAGAGGGTGCCTTAAAGCTGAAAGAAATTTCTTATATTCATGCAGAGGCATATCCTGCTGGGGAGTTAAAGCATGGACCGCTTGCATTGGTGACCGATAAGATGCCGGTAGTGACAGTTGCCCCAAAAGATGAGTTGCTAGAAAAACTCAAATCCAACATGCAAGAAGTAAAAGCACGTGGCGGCAAGCTCTATGTATTTGCTGATCATGACACCGAGATTGTGAATAGTGATGGCATTAACGTCATCCGCTTGCCGGAGCACTATGGCAATCTTTCGCCTATCCTGCACGTAGTTCCGCTGCAGTTATTGGCGTATCACACGGCCTGCGTACGTGGTACTGATGTAGACAAGCCTAGAAATTTAGCAAAGAGCGTCACAGTAGAGTAGGGCTAAAAAGTAATTTTTAAGCATGAAAAAAAGATTAACTACCTTATTCATGTTGATGTTTTTTAATATCAACTTTTGTCTTGCATCCAACGATCTGCCAAAGCAAGGCGACCTTATCAGTGGCAGCTATCAGGTGCATATAGATGGTCTCGCAGGAAAGAGCTTATTGAGATCTATTCCGCTGCCTGGAGGAGAATGGATTGTTGTTAGCGCCTGGGATAGACCATCAGTTAACAATGCATTAGCGGGTAACAGAATACAACCAGTGTCTCTAAGAGAAATGGTTTTGGCACAAGTTAATAAAAGCAATCAACTTGTTGCCGCAATATTTTTTACTACCAATTTAGAGTCACATGCCTACAGGTGGGACCCAAATTATTGTAATGATGTAAATGATAATTTTATTTACTCTAATCAATATGGAACGGATCTATGGCAACAGCGCTGCACTAACATTATGGCAACAGGGTATCTTCAGTCATCCACTCCAGGTCAAAATAAGGTCCGAGAGTTTTATAACTCCAAAGGAATTAAATTTGATTCAAATGCCCTTCGGGTGCAAACGTCTGAGTATGATCATCGGGGAAACATACTTCGTCTCGATCTCTTTTATTTTCCAAGCACCTATGGTTTAGAAAACCCCTCTGTTGGTAATTCAACTATGTCTCCATGGTTCAAAACAAATTACAAGCAAGATCCTAAAAAGGTGAAATTTATTGAGGGCCTACAGAAGTGGGCTGATGAGTACTCAAATCTCCAAAATAAATACTTCGGCGGATCCGATAAGCCGGTGGACAAGATAGATCTCTACAAATTTAGTAACTAATTGTTTTTAGGGCTTGAGCCTAAATTTTGTATGCTTGGTGGCTCCAAATTAGAACTTCTTTCAATTTCAATCTGCTATAGCTGAATAAATTTTCATTAGTTTGACATTCTCCTAAAGTTATGAACAAAATTCAGTAGATAAATCAGGGCTTTACGGAGCCCTGATTGCATTTTTGTGTTAAAATAACTCTTGTAAAAGAGGATATTTGTTGCAACTCATGTTTTCGTTGATAAGCCCAAGCTCAAGTTTGAAGTTAATCCCATTAATTTGTGTGGCGGTTCTCTCTGCGTGCGCGGTTGGACCAGACTTTAAGCAACCTGAGGCACCGAAGACCTCTTCATATACTGAAACCCCTCTTACCAAAAAACTCACAACTGCTCCTGGTGTGCCTGGGGGTAGTGATCAAGAGTTTGTTGAAGGTGCTGATATTGAAGCGCAATGGTGGGAGCTTTATAAATCTCCCGAGCTTGATGTACTTATTAAAAAAGCGCTTGAGCAAAATCCAAATTTAGGCGCAGCTGATGCAGCACTCCGCGCAGCCCAAGAAAACGTCAATGCACAAATTGGTGGGCAGTACTTTCCAGCAATTGGCGTTGGCGCAAATGCCTTAAGACAGAAGCAGCCATCAGCTGTTTACGGTTTGAACTATGGCACCGATACTTACAATCTGTACAACACCTCAGTAAATGTTACGTATAAGTTAGATGTATTTGGAGGGGCGCGTAGGGCGGTAGAAGGTGCGCGTGCGCAAGCAGAAGTGGCGCAGTTTCAGTTGGAAGGCGCTTATCTTTCTTTGACCGCCAATGTGGTAACTAGTGCCGTGAGGGAAGCAGCTCTTCGTGCGCAGATGCAGGCAACGGAAGAAATTTTGAAAGCTCAAACCAATCTTGCTGAAGTAACCGAGAAGCAATTAGTGATTGGTACGGTTTCAAAAGTTGACGTTACATCGCAGCGCACATTGGTTTCAAGCTCTCAAGTGGATCTGTTCAACTATGAAAGAAATCTAGCATTTGCACGCAACCAGTTGGCCGTATTGGTGGGTGAGATTCCTAGCAATGCAAATATTGCTAAATTTGATTTAGCAAATTTAAAATTGCCAGAGAAATTACCTCTCTCTGTGCCTTCCAGTCTTGTGCGCCAGCGCCCTGATGTACGAGCTGCAGAGGCACAACTAAAAGCGCAGAACGCTTTTGTGGGTGTCGCAACAGCCAACCTATTGCCGCAATTTAATATCACCGGATCGATTGGCGCTGCGGCACTGACATCAAGCAGTTTATTTGGGCCTAACTCATCTTTATGGACTCTGGGTGGCGGTATCTTGCAGCCGCTTTTCCAAGGCGGTCAGCTATTGGCGCAACGTCGTGGTGCAATTGCTAACTACGAGCAAGCTGCTTTTCAATATCAGGCAACTGTCTTAAATGCATTTCAAGAAGTGGCTAATGCGTTACGTGCTCTAGAGACTGGTGCTCAGGCACTTAAAGCAGCATCAGACGCAGAGCGTTATGCCTATGAAACTTTGGATTTAGTACAGCAGCAATACAAGTTAGGCACAGCAAGTTATTTAGCAGTGCTCTATTACCAAAATCAATATCAACAAGCAAAAGTGAAATCCGTTTCTGCACAAGCAACTCGTTTCTCAGATACAGCAGCATTATTTGCAGCGCTGGGTGGTGGCTGGTGGAATCGTGAAGGCCCCGCCTTTAAACCAAAAGACATAGCGAAAAAAGATCAAAATGAAACTTCTGGAACAAATTAAGAACAAGCTCATTGCTTTAGTTCTTGCCTTATGGGCATGGACAAAACGCAAAGCAATTGAGTGGAAATTACGCGAGAGAGCCATTGCTCTTTGGGAAAAGGCAAAAGCTTTTTGGGCTCGCATGGGGCAAAAATGGCGCGGCACTAAAGCACATGAAAAATTAATGGCTATGGAGCCACTACCCCGCCGTATGACCATCATGCTCTGCGGCGTGTTTCTGTTGCTGGGTTTAATTTTTGCTTTTAATCAGTTAAAGACCTTTTTAATTAAGAATTTTATTGCTGGAATGGGCTTACCTCCTGCAACGGTATCGACTATGGTGGTTGAGTCTTCTGAGTGGCAGCCCAAGTTAACGAGTGTTGGTAATGTGCGTGCATTTAGGGGCGTTGAGCTCAGCACTGAATTGGGCGGCCTTGTACAAACGGTACCTATTAAGTCTGGGCAGGACGTCAAAGAAGGTGATTTGCTGATTAAGTTAAATGACACTTCTGATGTCGCTCAGTTGAATTCATTAAAGGCCATGGCAGATTTGGCTAAGGTGATTAATGAGCGCGATAGGCAGCAGTTGGCAATTCAGGCAATTAGTAAAAACGTATTTGATACGAGTGCTGCAGATGCTAAATCGAAGCAGGCTCAGGTTGAGCAGCAGACGGCATTAGTAGCCAAGAAAAATCTTAAGGCGCCATTTAGTGGGCGCATCGGAATTGTGGCTATCAATCCAGGTCAATATGTGAACCCTGGAGATAAGTTGCTAACACTACAAACTTTGGATCCAATTTTTGTAGATTTCAATTTGCCGCAAAATAATGCTGAGCAAATTCAGGTTGGCCAAGAGGTGGTGGTGACGACCGATGCATTTAAAGATGCGAGCTTCACAGGCAAGATCACGGCCGTTAGTCCAAAGGTAGACACTAATACCCGCAATATTCAGGTTGAGGCTCAACTGGCCAACCCAGATAAGAAAATTCTGCCGGGCATGTTTGCTAACGTCAATATCAAGCTTGGCGATCAGGTGAAGTATTTAACTCTCCCGCAAACAGCAGTTACTTACAACCCTTATGGTTCAACTGTCTTTATTGCCAAACCAACTGGCAAGAAGGATAAGAAAGGCAATCCTACTCTTGAGGCACAACAAGTATTTGTCACAACTGGATTAACACGTGGCGATCAAGTGGCTATTCTCAAAGGTGTTGATGAGGGAGCAACCGTTGTTACTAGTGGTCAGCTGAAGTTAAAGAATGGCACGCCACTAATTATTAACAACAAGGTGCTGCCGGCAAACTCACCTGATCCAAAGCCGCAGGAATAAATAGCAGATGAATTGGACTGACATATTCATCCGTAGGCCGGTGCTCTCCATGGTGGTGAGCGCGCTGGTATTGATATTTGGACTGAAATCAATTGGCTCTTTGCCAGTAAATCAGTATCCCCAAACGCAGAATGCGATTGTGACTATCACAACAGCATATTTCGGCGCAGATCCAGAGACTATTGCAGGCTTTATTACTCAGCCACTAGAGGCCTCTATTGCTCAAGCTCAGGGTATTGATTACCTCTCTTCAACTAGCGTAAGTGGCGTTTCTACCATTATTGCTACCTTGAAATTGAATTACGACTCAAACGCAGCATTAACGCAGATACAAACTCAAATTAGTGCGGTTAAGAATCAGTTGCCACCCCAAGCACAGCAGCCGATCTTGACGGTGCAGGTTGGTCAATCTACTGCTGCAATGTACATGGGTTTCTATAGCGATGAAATTCCCAATAACGCAATCACCGATTACTTGTTGCGTGTTGTAAAGCCAAAGTTGGACTCTGTTGAGGGTGTTCAAAACGCAGAGATTACTGGTGGTCGTAAGTTCGCCTTACGCGCTTGGCTTGATCGAGAAAAGATGGCCGGCCTGGGTGTTGGTGCGGATGATGTCTACAACGCCTTGTTTGCAAATAACTATCTTTCGGCCGTTGGTAGCACCAAGGGCGATATGGTTGCGGTCGATTTAGTGGCTGGCACCGATCTGCACACCCTTGATGAGTTTCGTAGATTAGTTATCAAAAGAGATGGTGTAAATATTGTCTATTTAGAGCAGGTGGCAAACGTCACGCTGGGTTCTGAGGACTACAACACTAATGTGGCCTTTAGCGGCAAGCGCTCGGTCTTCATAGCGATTAAGGTGGCTCCACAAGCAAACCTGTTGGATGTAGCACAACGTGTTCGAGATGTAGTTCCTGATATTCAGAAGCAATTGCCAATTGGTATGACCGGCAAGATCGTTTACGACTCAACTAAATTTATTACTAGCTCTATTGACGAAGTTATTTCAACTTTGCTGGAAGCTTTGGTCATTGTGACCGTAGTGATTTACCTCTTCTTGGGCAGTGCACGTGCTGTTGCAGTGCCAGTCATTGCAATGCCTTTATCTCTTATTGGCACATTCTTCTTAATGCAGGTTTTGGGTTATTCCATTAACTTGCTCACCCTGTTGGCCTTGGTGCTGGCAATTGGTTTGGTGGTCGACGACGCCATTATTGTGGTGGAAAACGTTGATCGTCATATGAAAGAGGGCAAGTCGCCCTTAGAGGCTTCTTTAATTGCTGCGCGCGAATTGGGTGGTCCTATTTTGGCGATGACGGTCGTGCTGATTGCGGTGTACATCCCAATTGGCTTTCAGGGTGGTTTAACCGGCGCCTTGTTTACGGAATTTGCGTTTACTTTGGCCAGTGCGGTAGCGGTTTCTGGATTAATTGCGTTAACGCTCTCGCCGATGATGTGCTCTCGCATTTTTACTGAAGAACAAGAAGCCTCATCATTTGTGCAAAAAATTGATCGCATCTTTGATAAGGTGCATCACAGCTATCAAAGCACTTTGCGTGAATTATTGAGCACTTGGCAAGTCATCATTGTGATGGGCGTCATTTTGCTGGGTGGTGTTGCCTATCTTTACGCAACTGCACGTGCTGAATTGGCGCCAACAGAAGATCAAGGCATTGTTTTGATGCAGGCGTCCGGACCGCCTAATAGTACGGTTAACCAAATGCAGACTTATGCGGATCAAATTTACGCAATCGCTGCAGCAGAACCAGAGTATGAGCAGGCCTTTCAGATCACAAGTCCAACTTCTAGCTTCGGTGGTATTTTGCTCAAGGACTGGGGTGAGCGTAAGCGCAATGCCACGAAGTTTCAAGAAGACATGCAACAGAAGTGGAATACGATTGCAGGCGCACGTGTAGCCGCTTTCCAGTTTCCAGCATTGCCTGGTGCGCAGGGCTTGCCAGTTCAGGTGGTGATCAACACCACAGAATCGTATGCACAGCTCAATGAAGTATCCCAAGCAGTATTGGATAAGGCACGCCGTAGCGGTAACTTCTTCTTCGTCGATTCTGATTTGAAGATTGATAAACCGCAGGATGTTTTGGAAATCGATCGTGAAAAAGTAGCGGCTTTGGGGATGACTCAACAGCAAGTCGGCGCGTCACTCTCTGCTGCTTTAGGTGGCGGCTTTGTGAATTATTTCTCGGTATCCGGACGCTCTTATCGTGTAATTCCACAAGTGAAACAAGTTGATCGCTTAAATCCAGATCAAATCTTAGATTACTACATCCGCACCCCAAGCGGTGCTATGGTCCAGGCGCGCACTATTGCAACAATTAAAAAAAGAGTAGTGCCTCAATCAATTAACCACTTTCAGCAGTTGAACTCCGCGACGATCTCGGGCGTAAGCACACCGTTTATCTCACAGGCAGATTTGCTGGAGTTCATGCGCCAGACTTTGAAAGAAGTTGCGCCTAATGGATACAGCATGGACTATGCTGGCCCGTCACGTCAATTTATGGCTGAGTCCGGTGGCTTCCTAGTCACTATGTTCTTTGCGATCTTGATCGTGTTCTTGGTACTTGCGGCTCAGTTTGAAAGCTTCCGTGATCCGATTGTGATTTTGGTTTCTGTGCCGTTAGCTTTATTTGGTGCCTTGATCTTTATTAATCTAGGATTCACCACCTTAAACGTCTATACCCAGGTGGGGTTAGTCACACTGATGGGCTTGATTAGTAAGCACGGAATTTTGATTGTGGAATTTGCTAATGAATTACAAGAAGCTGGACGCAGTAAGCTTGATGCCATCGTAGAGGCTAGCAGCGTTCGTTTGCGCCCTATTTTGATGACGACTGCCGCGATGGTCTTGGGCGTGTTGCCATTGGTGATCGCCTCAGGTGCTGGCGCTGCGGGTCGACAGTCTATGGGTATTGTGATCTTTACCGGCTTATCGATTGGCACATTGTTCACACTCTTTGTGGTGCCCGCAATGTACTTATTTATCGGTGCCGATCACCACGCTAAGAAATTTAAACAGCAGTAAAAATACAAATCAGAGAAACTACTTAACGATATTAAGCTCTTTTTCGGCAATATCGTTAAGGCAAGTTTCTTCTTCAAGGCGTGTAAGCCACGCATTAATATTCTTAAGATCTGCGCGTTCTCCAGTTTGCTGTGGGAAGGTTTTATTTAGTAGAATCCAGCGGCTGACACAGAGGGCGAGAACGATATCGCCGATTTGAAATTGGTTGCCTGAGCAGTAATTTTTTTTGGCTAGTGTTTGATCAAGCATGCCAAGCAGTCGATTAGTTTCTTGATAGCCCTTCAAGATAGCTTGGTGATTACGTTCAGCTTCTGGGGTTCTGGTTAGCCCCAAAAATGCAATACGTAGCGCTGGCCACATCGTGCCCAATTGCCAATCCATCCATTTCTCAGATTCGTATTGAGTCTTGATGTTAGTAGTAAAGCGTCCAGCCTTGTCATGTTGACGTGCCAAGTAACGCATGATGGTATTGGACTCCCAGAGTACAACGTCACCATCTTCTAATGTGGGAACTAAACCGTTTGGATTGAGTTTTAAAAACTCAGGCGTGTTGTTGACCCCAAAGTGCAGCCCAGCATCAATACGCTCAAAATCTTTGCCTTCTTTAAGGCCCAACTCTGCAAGACACCACAATACTTTTTGTACGTTAATAGAACTTTTACGACCCCATAAACGCATCATGGTATTTCCTTGGAAGATAGCTGTAATTAGCTAGATTGGATTTCTGTGAAATCAAGACCAACAAATTTACTGCGCGCAAAAATGAGAGGCTCTCGTTCTGGATGATTTTTTAAGTTAATGACTTTAGCAACGATGATGTTGTGATCGCCGCCAATATGAACGCAAACAGTTTCACATTCGTAATAGGCTACGCAATGATCGATTTGAGTAAGTCCGCTAGCTGCAAGCTTATGGTCAATACCATTAAATTGATCCACTTTCACCGTAGCAAAATGCATTGCCAGATCTTCTTGCGAGCGTTCTAGGACGTGAATCAGGTGTTTTTTGCCAAGCTCAACCCAGGGCATGAGGCGTGAATGCTTTTTCAGGCTCCAGAGGATGAGTGGCGGTTCGAGCGAGACTGTATTAAACGAGCTAATGGTGATGCCGTGGGAATTATTTTCTTCATCCAGGCAAGTGATGACAGTGACCCCGGTGGCAAACGATGAAAAACCTTTGCGCAGCTCTTGTGAGGTAAATGGGGTCATTAGGCTTGTTTACTTTGCTTCAGTTTTTGCAGGAGCTGCAATGGTTGTGCCGGGAATAGGAATCAAGATTTCGTTTTCTTCAGCTTTTACGCACTTAAAGCGATATTCCTTGCCTGCTTTAGATAAAAAGCTGGCGCCTTCATAGAAATCATTTCTACAGGTTTTGGTTGCAAAATCCATAACATCCTGTGGAGCAGCGCTAGAGCTAATGAGGCGCATGTTGCCCATAGACATGTTGACCTGGGTTGAATAGCACCCAGACAGCATCAAGCCAGAAATCGTAGT
The DNA here is from genome assembly GCF_001595965.1 of Polynucleobacter yangtzensis. GTDB lineage: Bacteria > Pseudomonadota > Gammaproteobacteria > Burkholderiales > Burkholderiaceae > Polynucleobacter > Polynucleobacter yangtzensis. The sequence goes on along the minus strand of NZ_LOJI01000001.1, from coordinate 188,585 downwards.
TAATAGTAGAATTTTTTTCATGGAAACCTCCATAATCAGCAATGCTCGTTAGGATAAACCTATTAAGCAATTGCTGCGGGGAAATACCTCGCTCTAAAAGGATGAGATATGTTTAAAGCAATATTGGTAAATAAAGACGATCAAGGCTATCGTGCAGAATTGGCCCAGGTAGATGAGGCTAGCCTCCCAGAGGGCGATGTTCGTGTAAAGGTACTGTATTCCACACTTAACTATAAGGACGGCCTAGCCATTACCGGCAAAGGTCCAGTAGTGCGTAGCTTTCCGATGGTGCCCGGGATTGATTTTGCAGGCGAGGTAATAGAAAGTACTAGCCCTGACTTTAAGGCTGGCGATATGGTGCTTCTCAATGGCTGGGGAGTGGGCGAAGGACATTGGGGTGGTCTGGGGCAGCAGGCTCGTGTGAAGGCTGATTGGTTGATTCCATTACCAAAAGGATTTACTGCCAAACAAGCATTAGCAATTGGTACAGCCGGCTACACCGCGATGCTCTGTGTCATGGCATTACAAAAGCATGGACTTAAGCCAAGTGATGGTGAAGTTTTGGTAACAGGAGCTGCTGGAGGCGTGGGCAGCTTTGCCATTACGCTGCTCAGTAAGTTGGGTTTCACCGTTGTAGCCAGTACTGGTCGATTGGCCGAAGCGGACTACCTTAAAAAATTAGGTGCAGCCGAAGTAATTGATCGTGCCGCTCTATCTGCACCCGGTAAGCCGCTGGCAAAAGAGCGTTGGGCTGCTGTTATAGATAGCGTTGGTAGTCATACTTTGGCAAATGCTTGTGCACAAACCAAGAGTGATGGTGCAGTAGCGGCTTGTGGATTAGCGCAAGGCATGGATTTTCCATCCACTGTTGCGCCATTTATTTTGCGAGGCGTTACTCTTTACGGCATCAATAGTGTGACCGTGCCGCGTGCAAAAAGAATCGCTGCCTATGAGCAACTAAGCAAATTAGTGGATTTGAAAACTTTGGATGAAATCTCACATGAAATTTCACTTGAAGAATCCATTAAATATGCGCAAGAATTAATGGCAGGCAATGTACGTGGACGCTTGATTGTCGACGTTAATAAATAAAGAAAGAAGTAGAGTTATATAAAGAAGTTTTACTGCGGTGCTTGGGGTTTGCGAATAGATAGTTGTGCCCAAACCTCAAGCTTCTCGGGATTGGTCATATCAGACCAATCAGCAATCTCATTCAGGGTACGATAGCAGCCACGACAGTAACCATTTTCAGGATTAATGTCACACCAATTAATGCAAGGCGATGGAACTGTTGTCAAAGCAAACCTAGAAGCAAAAGATAAAAGAAATTACGTTAAATCATGAACACTCAAAACAAAGCAAGTGCTGAAGCTGAGATCCATTATCCATTAGGAGATGCACTTCCGGAAGTGGGTAGCAGTATTGAGGTTGCGCCAGGTGTTCGTTGGATTCGTATGCGCCTACCGTTTGCCTTAGACCACATCAATCTATGGCTACTACGCGATGAAATCGACGGCGTTTCAGGCTGGACAATGGTGGATTGCGGTATTGCTAATGATGAGACAAAAGCCTCGTGGGAGCAGGTCTTTGCTACTCAGCTTGAAGGCTTGCCAGTCTTGCGTGTCATCGTGACTCACATGCATCCTGATCATGTGGGCTTATCGCAATGGTTGTGTGAAAAATGGAAAGTGCCCTTGTGGATCTCTATGACTGATTACTTAACCGCTCAATGGTTAAGCTGCAAAGAGGGTGGCGCTGCAGTGGGCGCGCGTGCTGGTAGCGGAGGTTCTGCAGATCATTTTCAAAGACATGGATTAACGACACCAGAAGATTTAGAAAAAATTCGAGCGCGCTCTAATTACTACAGCAATATGGTTCCTGGAGTGCCGCGTCAATATCGCCGCATTATTGATGGTGAAAGTATTTCTATTGGTGGGCATTCTTGGCAAGTGATCATGGGGTATGGACATGCGCCTGAACACGCTTCTCTGTTTTGCAAAGAGCTTGGTGTGCTGATCTCTGGAGATATGCTGTTACCCCGCATCTCTACTAATGTCAGTGTTTACGACGCTGATCCAGATGCAGATCCTCTGGGACTGTATTTAGACTCTATTGAAAAATATTTAGCGTTGCCAGAAGATACTTTGGTATTACCTTCTCATGGAAAGCCATTTACAGGAATCAGACCGCGTATTGCGCAATTGAAGGCACATCATGATGAGCGCTTAGCAGATGCTTTGGGCGCATGTAAAAAACCGGCACATGCTCGAGAGATTGTGCCGGTCTTGTTTAAGCGCGAATTAGATATTCATCAACTTACTTTTGCGATGGGTGAGGCTATTGCTCATCTGAATTACCTACTTCATCGAGGTAAGTTGCGTCGCCAGCTTTGCGACGACGGCGTGTTGCGGTTTTCCGTGGTTTAGCGCTAGTCGTTTTTGTCTCGGACTCTTCTTTGGGTGTTGTAGCTGCTGCCCCTGCTGCAGAGACGGCATCGCCAAAGGATTTGAGGGCCATCATGGTGGCGTGCTGAACTTCTAAGCCTTGGATGGTCGACTTGAGGATGTTGAGATTCAAATTTAGCCAGTTTTCAACGCTTTTAAGGTCCTTAATGCGCTTTTCTAGCTCATCCACATCTAAGCCAGGGAAAGCAGCTCCAAAGCCGCCAGCAGCCTTAGACGCATCTGCTGTGAAGGGAAATTGCCCGGCCTGAGCTGCCGCACCTTGTCCCCACATGGTTTTAAACATATCTAGGCTTTGATTAAATTCGGGAATGGTTCCAAACATAGGGGCTCCGGGGTAAATGAAAAGTGGCTTTTCCAATAGAATAAGGGATTCTAGAGATTAATCCCGGTTTAACAATGCAATCTAATGGTTTGTCCCAGCCTTACACCCGCGGTCAAAAGCTTCCTGAGCTTTTAAAGCAGCGCATCCTCATTTTGGATGGTGCTATGGGCACCATGATTCAGCAATACAAGTTAACTGAGGCTGATTACCGTGGCTTGCCAGGTAATACCCGTTTCGCCGATCATCCTGGCGACATTAAAGGCAATAACGAGTTGCTCGTACTGACTCAGCCAGAAATTATTAGCAAGATTCATGAGCAGTATTTAGATGCTGGCGCAGACATTATTGAGACCAACACTTTTGGTGCAACTTCAGTTGCGCAAGAGGACTACAAAATGGCTGGTCTGGCACGTGAGATGAATGAGGTCTCTGCTAGATTGGCGCGCGCTGCTTGTGAAAAATACAGCACCCCAGATAAGCCACGATTTGCTGCGGGCGCGATTGGGCCAACACCAAAGACTGCAAGTATTTCACCTGATGTAAATGATCCAGGAGCACGCAATGTGACCTTTGATGCTTTGCGCGCCTCCTACCGTGAACAGATTGAAGGTTTATTTGCTGGTGGCGTGGATTTATTTTTGGTCGAAACTATTTTCGATACGCTCAATGCTAAAGCTGCACTCTTTGCTCTCGATGAATTTTTTGAAGAAACTGGTGAGCGTTTACCAGTCATGATTTCTGGAACGGTAACAGATGCTTCGGGACGTATTCTTTCTGGCCAAACTGTTGAAGCCTTCTGGAATAGCTTACGTCACATTAAGCCGCTCACGTTTGGTTTGAACTGTGCACTCGGTGCTGCACTGATGCGCCCTTATATCGCAGAGTTAGCGCGTATATGTGATGCTGCGGTGTCTTGTTACCCTAATGCTGGCCTGCCTAACCCAATGAGCGACACCGGCTTTGATGAGACGCCGGAAATTACATCTAGCTTGGTTGATGGTTTTGCAAAAGATGGTTTAGTCAATTTAGTTGGTGGCTGCTGCGGCACTACGCCAGATCATATTCGCGCAATTGCCAATGCTGTTGCCAAGCGCAAACCTCGTGCCTTTTATCGCGAGAATGCTGAGGTATCAGCATGAGCAAGATCGAGAAAAAAGCTATGCCAGCAATGAAGCTTTCTGGTCTCGAGCCATTTAACGTTACAGCCGATGTTGGCTTTGTGAACATTGGTGAGCGTACTAACGTCACTGGTTCAAAAGCATTTTCTCGCATGATTTTGAATAATCAATTTGATGAAGCGCTCGTAGTAGCCCGTCAGCAGGTTGAGAATGGTGCCCAAGTTATTGACATCAATATGGATGAGGCGATGTTGGATTCTGAAGCGGCAATGACTCGCTTCTTAAACCTGATCGCATCTGAGCCTGATATTGCCCGTGTGCCCATCATGATCGACTCCTCTAAGTGGAGTGTGATCGAGGCAGGCTTGAAATGTATTCAAGGCAAGCCAATTGTGAATTCGATTTCCTTGAAAGAGGGCGAAGAGTCATTTAGAAAACAAGCGCGCTTAATTCGTCGTTATGGCGCCGCTTCAGTGGTCATGGCCTTTGATGAAGTGGGTCAAGCGGACACATTCAAGCGCAAGACTGAAATTTGTCAGCGTTGCTATGAGATCTTGGTAAATGAAATTGGCTTTCCAGCTGAAGACATTATTTTTGATCCAAATATTTTTGCAATTGCTACTGGTATTGAAGAGCATGACAACTATGCTGTTGACTTTATTAATGCTACCCGTTGGATTAAAGAAAATCTGCCAGGTGCCAAGGTAAGCGGTGGCGTTTCTAATGTGAGCTTCTCCTTCCGCGGTAATGACCGTGTGCGCGAAGCAATCCATACAGTGTTTCTGTATCACGCCATTCAGGCGGGTATGGATATGGGTATTGTGAATGCTGGTCAACTGGGCGTATACGCTGACCTAGATCCTGAGTTACGTGAGCGTGTTGAGGACGTGGTTCTCAATCGCTTTAAAGAGAAAGATGGCAAAACTCCAACAGAGCGATTGCTTGATATTGCCGATCAATTTAAAGGTGGCGGCGCAAAGCAAGTTGAAAACTTGGTGTGGCGCGAAGCCCCAGTCCGTGAGCGCTTAACGCACGCCTTAGTGCATGGTATTACGACATTTATTGAAGAAGATACAGAAGAACTGCGCGCAGAAATTATGGGCGCTGGTGGTAGGCCTATCGAAGTGATTGAGGGCCCACTCATGGATGGTATGAACGTTGTCGGTGACCTATTTGGTGCCGGAAAGATGTTCTTGCCTCAAGTAGTTAAGAGTGCCCGTGTGATGAAGCAAGCGGTTGCTATTTTGATTCCGTATATAGAAGAAGAGAAGCGTCAACATATTGCTGCTGGTGGTGAGGCTAAAGCCAAAGGCAAGATTGTGATGGCGACTGTGAAGGGCGATGTGCACGATATTGGTAAAAATATTGTGACCGTTGTTCTGCAATGTAATAACTTTGAAGTTGCCAATATGGGCGTGATGGTTCCTTGCGCGGAAATTCTGAAGCGCGCCAAGGAAGAGAATGCAGATATCGTTGGTTTATCTGGCTTGATTACCCCATCGCTCGAAGAGATGACTTATGTTGCACAAGAAATGCAACGTGATGACTATTTCCGTGAGCGTCAAATTCCGCTCATGATTGGTGGCGCTACTACTTCTCGCGTACATACTGCGGTGAAAATTGCTCCGCATTACGATGGTCCCGTCGTCTATGTACCTGATGCATCCCGCTCGGTATCTGTGGCCTCTAGTTTGCTGTCTAATGAAAGCGCTAAGAAATTCATCCAAGATTTGCGTGATGACTATGTGCGTATTCGTGAGCAACATGCCAATAAGAAAGCTGCGCCAACCATTTCTTTAGAGGCGGCGCGCAAGAATCGCGAGATGATTGATTGGGCTTCATACGTTCCAGAAAAGCCAAAATTTATCGGCCGTCGCGTATTTAAAAACTTTGCACTAAGCGACATTGCAAAATACATTGACTGGACACCGTTCTTTCAGACTTGGGACTTGGCAGGTAAATTCCCCGCCATTCTCGATGACGAAGTTGTAGGAGTTGAGGCTCGCAAGGTATTTGCCGATGCCCAGGCTTTGCTCGATAAACTCATTAAAGGTCAGTGGCTACAAGCTGATGCTGTAGTTGCCTTCTATCCTGCCAATACGGTTGGTGATGACATTATTCTCTATAGCGATGAAACACGCGAGCACCCATTGTTTGTTTGGCATAACTTACGTCAACAATCTGAGCGTCCGGTTGTAGATGGCGTACGTAGACCGAATCGTTGTTTGGCTGATTACGTTGCGCCAAAAGATTCTGGTGTTGCGGACTACCTCGGTTGTTTTGCAGTCACATCCGGTCATGGTGTAGAAAAGAAAGTAGCTGAGTTTCAGGCAAAGCATGATGACTACAGCGCCATTATGTTGAAGGCTTTGGCGGATCGTCTCGCAGAAGCATTTGCGGAGTTAATGCACCATCGTGTGCGTACAGATCTTTGGGGTTATGCAACCGATGAGATTTTGACTAACGATCAAATGATTAACGAAGAGTACCGCGGTATTCGTCCGGCACCTGGTTACCCAGCCTGTCCTGCCCATGAGGTCAAAGAAGATTTATTGCGTGTTATTGGTTCAGAAGATATTGGCATGACTCTGACTGAGTCTATGGCGATGAATCCTGCTTCTAGTGTGAGTGGTTTTTATCTAGCTCACCCAGATGCGCGCTACTTTAATGTGGGCAAACTTTCTGATGATCAGGTTGAGGATTTGGCAAAACGTCGTGGCCAGAGTGTAGAAGATACCCGCCGCCAGCTAGCAAGCTTGTTGGACTAAACGCCCCACATGACGGGTTCGTCTTTGGACCTTGCTTGCTTCATGAGCTCTAGAAATGGGTAGGCTCTTTGCCCAAGGCGATCAGCCAGCTTAGGCTTCTCGGCACCACTTTCAGAGTCTTCATTCACTTTTGCTCGTTCCTCAAGATCTTTGAGAATGGCGGTTTCTAGCGCGGTGATCAGATCAGGGAGCTGCTCAACCGTCAGGATCCCGCGAGGATCCAGGGGGCGCCCCAAAATATCAAAAATTCGTTTGGTCAGATCCGCCAGCATGATGACGTCTGGACCAGCTTTTGAGCGAAATTGATAGATCATTTCGATAGCTTACCACCTGATAAACTCACTTATCTATGTTGTCTACTAATAAAAATCGTTTAATTGAAATGCTGAGTACTGCACTGGCAGGCTTGGCTCAGGAGCGCGGCCTAGAGGCGCCTCCTACACCCCGTTTAGAGCGCCCTAAGGCCGTTGATCATGGCGATGTCGCATGCAATATCGCCCTCCAGCTCTCGAAGGCTTGGAAGCTCAACCCGCGCGAGCTCGCTCAAGCCTTGGTTGAGCGTTTGCAGCAACAGAATGGCTTTAATGAGCTGATTGCATCTTGCGAAATCGCTGGCCCGGGTTTTATTAATTTCCGTCTGAGTAATGCTGCTAAAACTGCCGTAGTGCAGGAGATACTCTCCTCCGGTACGCATTTTGGCCAATCCGCTTTAGGTGCTGGGTCTGCACCAAGCGCCATGATTGAGTTTGTCTCTGCCAATCCAACCGGTCCCTTACATGTTGGTCACGGACGTCAAGCAGCGCTTGGTGATGCCTTAGCGAACTTATTAGCAACCCAGGGCATTAAAGTTCATCGGGAGTTTTATTACAACGATGCTGGTGTGCAGATTGCGAATTTAGCCTTATCAGTTCAGGCTCGTTTACAAGGTTTAAAGCCAGGTGATGCGAAGTGGCCTGAGCAAGCTTATAACGGCGAATATATTGCAGAGATTGCGACAGCTTTTAAATCTTCACCAGAATATAAAGACGACATTGAAGCGATCCGTCAGTTTGCAGTTGCATATCTTCGCAATGAACAAGACATTGATTTAAAAACCTTCGGCGTTAAATTTGATTGTTATTACCTCGAGTCTTCTTTGTACACCGACGGAAGTGTTGCTCAAATCGTTAGCGATCTTCAAAACATAGGCAAGACCTATGAGGCTGAAGGCGCGCTGTGGTTAAAGACTACAGATGATGGTGACGACAAAGATCGTGTGATGCGTAAGTCAGACGGCAGCTTTACATATTTTGTGCCGGATGTCGCGTACCACACCAGCAAGTGGAATCGTGGCTTTCAGAAGGTGATTAATGTGCAAGGTAGCGATCATCATGGAACGATTGCCCGTGTACGTTCAGGCTTGCAGGGTGTAGCGCAGAAGCGCGGTTGGGATATCCCTAAAACCTACCCAGATTATGTTTTGCATAAGATGGTGACTGTGATGCGTCATGGCGAAGAAGTCAAAATTTCTAAGCGTGCTGGCTCATATGTGACGGTCCGAGATTTGGTTGAGTGGTCTGGTGGCGTCACTCCAGAGATGACTCCTGAAGAGAGAGAATTGGCATTGCAGCGCGGACGTGATGCCGTGCGCTTTTTCTTGATCTCGCGTAAGGCAGATACCGAATTTGTTTTTGATATTGATTTAGCCTTGCAGCAGAATGATGAAAATCCAGTGTTCTATGTTCAGTATGCGCATGCGCGCATCAGTTCAATCTTGCAGCAATGGGGTGGACAAACAGCGGATTTAGCTGGAGCAGATCTATCGCTATTGCAAAGCAAGGCATCGGATCATTTGCTGCGTCGTTTAGCGGAGTATCCAGAAATGCTGACATCTGCTGCGGAAGAGTTAGCGCCTCATGCATTGGCTTTTTACCTGCGTGATCTGGCGGGAGATTTCCACACTTTCTACAATGCTGATCGCGTATTGGTAGATGATCAGAATTTAAAGTTAGCACGTCTTGCGCTGTTGTCTGCAACACGTCAGGTGTTGCAAAATGGCTTAAAAGTACTCGGAGTATCCGCGCCAGCAAAGATGTAATGGCGAGGTACGGGGTGTGGATGTAAGATGGAGAAATGATGAAAACACCGATTCAGAAAACTGGCTTCGTAAAGCGCATTGGCAGCATTGATAGCAAAAACACCCAATATGGCGGCACTATCCTTGGCTTTATTTTGGGTTTGGGCGCCGGTCTTGGAATTGCGTTTGTCATCGCCTTTTACCTTTCTAAAAATACCCCTCAAGAAAGACCGGGCATGCGTGCCCCGAGTCTTCCATTAACTATCAAGCCTTCTCCTGCGCCTGCTGAAGGCGAGGCGGCCACCCCTGCTGAGCCTGTAGATCTAAATAAGCCGCTTCAAGGTAAATCACCTGCGCCCACATCAGCCGATCCAATTGGCGATTTGGTGAACGGCAAGAAATCTGCCGACAAGCCTGCCGATGTAGCTCCGGCAGCAAAATCAGACTCGATTTATTTCTTGCAAGTAGGCGCATTTAATAAGCGCGCAGATGCAGACGCGCAAAAAGCCAATTTAGCTATTCAGGGAATTCAGGCGCAGTTAAGTGAGGTGACGGCTGATGGCAATACCCTCTGGCGTGTTCGTGTAGGTCCATATAACAGCGTTGAAGACAGTAATCCTGTTCGCGATAAATTGAATGGCATGGGCATTAAACCAACCTTAATCAAATCCAGTAAATCATGATTTCATTTAGCAAAAGATTCATTACAGTATTTGCACTCCTTTCTTTGAGTGGCTTTGTGGCTGCTCAAGGACAAAAAATTGAAGAAGGCTTTGATTACCGCATATTGCCTATTGCTCAGCCAGTAGAGACCAAAGGGAAGGTGGAGGTCATCGAATTCTTTTGGTATGGTTGCCCACATTGTTATGACTTTGAGCCTGAGCTAAGCAGCTGGGTAAAGCGTCAGCCTAAGGATGTTGTTTTCAAAAGAGTCCCCGTAGCTTTCCGTGATGACTTCATGCCGCACAGCCAATTGTTTTATGCCCTTGAGGCGATGGGCAAAGGCGATGCTCTCAATGAAAAAGTTATGTACGCAATGCATAAAGAAAATAAACGTCTTTTAACTGAGCCAGAGATTGCTGATTGGGTTGCATCCCAGGGAATAGACCGCAATACGTTCTTAGCTACTTATCGTTCATTTGCGGTGATTTCTAAAGCGCGTGCTGCAAAGCAAATGGCTGAAGCCTATCGAATTGATGGCGTACCTACTATTGTGATGCAGGGCAAATATGTGACTTCACCATCCATTGCTGGTACTAAAGCTAAGGCAATCTTGGTTATGGATTACTTGGAAGAAAAAATTCGTAAGAATAAGTACAAGCAATAACTTTGAGAAAGTAATGCTCTGGTGTTGCTTAGATTTTTACGAAGCGGCGCACAATCCAAAAGTAGATTGGATACGGCAAAATTCTGAGAAATTTTAAAAATCTTGAGAATCGTTTTGGGAAATGAATGTCAAATTCCCCTTTATGAATGCCATCCAAAATTTCTTTAGCTGCCTCTTCAGCGCTAATTAAGGCTGGCATTTCAAAGTCATTTTGTGCTGTTGCTTCTGTAGCAACGAAGCCAGGTGAAATCATATGTACGCTGACACCCTTAGGCAATAAGTCGTAATATAAATTCTCACAAAAATTGATGATTGCTGCTTTGCTAGGGCCATAGGCTAAAGCTTTTGGTAGGCCGCTATATCCTGCTACGCTGCCAACGATGGCAATGTGCCCTGAGTGGGCTTTCAGCATGTCGGGTGTAACCAATGCAACGGCTCTCATCGGCCCTAAAAGATTGGCGTCAATTGTCTTCTCAGCAATTTGGATATCAAAGCTATCTGCACGAAGGGGTGCATACATGCCAGATACGAAAAGTAGAAGATCTATACCACCCCAGACATTGAGGATAGCTTTATATCCTTCCTGTAGCTGTTCATTATTCGTAACATCTAGTGGAACAACAAGCGTTTGATTTGCTTCCCCATTGAGAGCAATTTGATTTAAGCGCTCTACTCTGCGGCTGGAGAGTGCAACTTTGGCACCTTGTAGTAGCAAAGCCTTCGCACAGGCCTCGCCAATGCCGCTGGATGCGCCAATGACCCAGACTCTTTTTCCTGGGAAATGATCTATGCCGGATTGTTTCATGCGCTTAGCGCATCGGTGGATGCTGTTGATGGTTGGTGGCTGAGGGTGAATTGCACGACATCAATATTGCGCTCTGTAAAGCCAGCTGCACAGTACATTAAGTAGAAGTTCCAGAGACGAATAAAGGCTTCGTCAAATCCTAATTGGCGCACTTCCTGAAGTTTGTGATTAAAGCTGTCTCTCCACAAGCAAAGTGTTTTTGCATAGTCAGAGCCAAAAGCAAATTCTTGCTCGATTCGTAAGCCGGCCTTTGCGGCGCTTGCCTTAAAGCTCTCCCGAGATGGCAACATTCCACCTGGAAAGACATATTGCTGAATGAAATCAGTATTGCGTCGATAGCGCTCGAAAAGATCTTCAGCAATAACGATAGTTTGAATGCAAGCTTTGCTACCAGCCTTTAAGCATTGAGCAATAGTTTCAAAGTATTCCGGCCAATGCTTTTCGCCGACTGCTTCAAACATTTCTACTGAGGCGATACCATCAAATTTTTCTTGGCAATCGCGGTAATCTTGAAGTCGCACTTCAAATGAAGTCGCACTTGCCATCTCATTTTGTACCGCTAGAAGACGTTTTTCAGCGAAAGCTTTTTGTTCTGTAGATAAAGTAAGGCCAGTTATTGACCTGTTGGTGCGCAGTGATTCTTCCATTACCCCACCCCAACCACAACCAATCTCTAGGAGATGGTCTCCAGGTTTGGTTTGAAGAGATTCTAGAATACGTCTAATTTTTGCGCGTTGAGCATCGGCCAATCCTTGTTTGTCTCCCTCGGAGAACCAGGCGCTGGAGTAGCTCATAGTGGAGTCGAGCCATAGGGTATAGAAGGCATTACCTAGATCGTAGTGAGCATGAATGTTTTTGCGACTACCTGTTTTGCTGTTATCCCTTAACCAATGTTTCAGGCGATAAAAAATAGATCCATACCAATTGCCGTAGATGGCCTTTTCAAGGATTGTTCGATTACGAATAGCCAACTCAAGTAATGCCTTGAGATCAGGGGTATTCCATTTGCCTTGAATATAGCTCTCTGCAAAACCAATGTCTCCATGGGACATGATTTCTTTAAATACCGACCATTCCAGAATATGAATTTCAGCATGCAGTTGATCGTTGCGATTACCAAATTCTTTTTTGTCCCCATCCGGTAGGGTCAACTTCAAGTAGCCGCTGCTAAGCTGGGTCAAGAGCGTTAAAAGTGCCTTGGCGCTAATTTGATATTTATGTGAAGAGCTATCTCGCTCTTGCGGGCGAGAAAAATTTAATCTCGAGAGAAGGGATTGTCCTGGGCGATTCATCTGCTAACTTCAAGTTCTGGTGGTTTGGGCTTTGAATGAAAGGGTACACCTTTTATCCATAATTTCAATGCTTGCCAATGAATGCGGAAAATGACACCTAAACTCATCAAAGGGTAGCGGAGCATTGCCGAAATGATATTAGCCCGACTTAGTGGGCGGCTGGTGCCGCTAATGCTGGTATTGATGAGGGGTAGGCCGTCTTCATGGAGTTCAATGCGATAAACACTGTTTTTACCGCTACTACTGTCTTGTGGAAATAAGAAGCGGAAATGGTATTCGCCTTTTACTTCACAAAATGGAGAGACGTGAAATACTTTCTTGCTGGTAAGTGTCTCACCTGAGTGCAACTCCTCGCCTGAATCTTTGTGCAGTAAGTAGCAATGACGTTCGCCAAAAGTATTATTTACTTCAGCAAGTACCGCTTGTACTTTGCCATCGGCTCGAGTGCAGATCCAGAAACTCACTGGATTGAAGACATACCCCAAGACCCTTGGAAAGGTTTGCAACCAGATTTCACCGTCTATGTGTGGGATTTGGTTATCAGCAAGAATTTTTTCAATCCAAGCAAGGCTATTCGCCTCTCCTAGGCCATGGTCCTTATCAAAAAATGCACATAACCCCCAGCTGTTATCGCTAAGGCCGTCATCTTTGAGTAAATTTGGATTGGCCTTACGAGTGCGCATTGGAATAGATACGGTGAACACTCCATAGCCAAACGCATTCTTAGCTGGCCGAATGCGCTGGTGCTTAACTACCCCAAAGTTAATCTTTGCTTGCGACATTAACTATCTTGTTTGACCTTAATAGGTTGACGAATACTCTCAATTAAAGCCTCTGCAACCAGTTCACCCGAGCGCAATCCATCCTCATGAAAGCCAAAGCCCGTCCAAGCACCGCAATACCATATAGATGATGAGCCTTGAATCAAAGGGAGTTCTTTCTGAGCCTGGATTGCGCTCATATCAAATACAGGATGCGAATAGTGAATCTCTTGATGCACTAGTTTCGGATCCGGCTCTTCGGAAGGATTTAGGCTAACAATAATTTGTACATCTTTAAGTTGGTCTGGAAGCGGTTGCAAGCGATTAATTAAATAATTTACGCTGACGTGTTGCCTTGCATTTGGCTGATCACCAGATTTAGCGGTGTAGTTCCAGGCAGCCCAACAACGTTTTGCCTCTGGCAAGAAGTGGGTGTCTGTATGTAAGATGGCGCGATTTTTTTGATAGGGAATGGCTGCCAAAATATTTCTGGCTTGCTGATCAATACCGTGAACCATGTCTAGTGTTTGATCGCTGTGACAAGCCATGATGACTTCATCAAAGTAGGCTGAGCCAGCCTGAGTGATAACTTCCACTTGACCGTTATCATGACCTGCATTAACTCGCAGAACACGTTCGCGCTTGATGGTTGCACCATGCTTTTCTATCGCAGCAACAATTCGTTTTACGTACTCGCGCGAACCGCCCTTGATGGTTAGCCATTGTGGGCGATTCTGAATTTGCAAAAGACCATGGTTATGGCAAAAACGCACCATAGTTTGAATGGGGAATTCAAGCATCTGCTCTACTGAGCATGACCAGATTGCGCCAATCATTGGCAGGAAATAATTTTCTTTAAAACTTTGGCTAAAACGGTGACGTTTTAAAAAATCTGCAATTTTTTCATCTGGTTCTTTGTACTGGTGGCCAGCATCAATTTGCTCTTGCGCTAGCTGAGTGGCTAAACGGTTAAAGCGCAAGATGTCATAAGCCATACGCCAAAAAGAGGGGGACAGAAGGTTGGAGCGCTGACCGAAAAAAGAGTTGATGTCGTTGCCTGCCCACTCAATCTTTTTATTTGAGCCTGATTTCATAGAGTCATCAATAGAGACAGAAAATGACATCTCTGAAGGGGCTACAGGGGCTTTAATTTCCTCGAATAGTCGAACTAGGCGGGGATATGTTTTGCGATTGAAAACTAGAAAGCCAGTATCCACACCCTGGGTCACTTTTTCCCCATTGATGTTGTAAGCGAAATCTACTGTATTGCTATGCCCGCCAATATGATCACCAGATTCATATAGGGTAATTTCAAATTCAGGATGTTGTCTTAAGGCGTATGCGCAACCTAGTCCGGAGATACCTGCGCCAATGATGGCAATTCGTTTTTGACTCACTGGACCTTTTCTCCTAAAAGCTTTTCAATTTGATTGGTGATACTACTGCTAGTTGGTTTTGTCATGCTGCCGTAAGAATCAATCACATTACCATTGCGATCAATCAAGTACTTATAAAAGTTCCATTTAGGTGTTGTACCAGTTTTGGCAATCAACATTTTAAATAAAGGATTTGGGTTGCTACCTGAGACTGCGCTTTTAGAAAACATTGGGAACTTCACGTCATAGGTGTTTTTACAAAAATCAGCAATGTCTTTATTGCTCCCCGGCTCTTGTTGTCCAAAATCATTAGAAGGAAAACCAAGCACTACAAAACCTTGGTCCTTATATTTGGCGTAAATCTTCTCAAGACCCTCGTATTGACTTGTAAAGCCGCAGAAACTAGCTGTATTTACTACCAGAATGACTTTGCCTTGATATTGGCAAAGGTTCTGTGGTGCCTCATCCTGTAAACGTGGGAAGGTATGAGAGAGGAGTGGGCTGCAGCTGTTTGCGGCATTGGCAATTTGCAGGCCGGATAGGAGGGCGCATAAGCCAAAGAGCCAATTCATTAGATTGCGATGCATATTGCGCCTTTAAATTTCACTAGTTAGAGACCAAGTCTAAGACATTCTGGCTAATATCGCTGGCATTACAAAATTGCCATTAATATTGAGTTATGAGCCAGTTACTACCACCCTCTTTCGAAGCTAAAGTTTGTTCGCCCGATGAGCTTGCAGTTCGCTTAGCAAATCTACCAAGGCCACTAGTATTTACTAATGGGGTCTTTGATATTCTGCATCGTGGGCATGCCAGTTATTTGGCTCAGGCACGCGCTTTGGGTGCTAGTTTAGTAGTCGGCGTAAATTCGGATGCTTCGGTGAAGATGTTGGGTAAAGGTGATGACAGGCCTATTAATACAGAGGCTGATCGTCAGGCCTTGTTGGCAGCGCTGGAGAGTGTTGATATGGCCGTGTTGTTTACCGAACAAACGCCAGTCAACTTAATTGAAAAAATTCGTCCTGATATTTATGTCAAGGGCGGAGATTATGAAATCGATACCTTAGCAGAGACTCATCTAGTAAAAAGCTGGGGCGGTAAGGCAGTTGCCATACCGTTTTTGTATGAGCGCTCCACCACAAGCCTACTGGGCAAGATTCGCTCTTAAATATTTTGTAGTAGCCACGCCCAAACGCCGCGAAGTACCAAGCTCTCAGTTTGTTCAATCGGCCAATTCTGCAAGTCAGATTTTTTTATTTGAGCAAGAAGAACTTTTGCATTGCCACCATCAAGCCAAATTCTTTCAACCGGATGATTCAATTTTTTTGCCTGTAATAACGCGTAGTGAATGGCGCCAATCTGAGCTGCATCACATCCACCAATAATGGCTTCATTAGTTGTAGATCCAAATTCTTGCTGAAATTCTTCACGAATTGCTAAAGGGAGTTGCGCAGTTTTGCTCTGCAGGCTTTCTTGCATTAGCCCAAGGCCAGGCAAAATCCATCCGCCGTAATGCACGCCATTAGATCCAAGCAAGTCAATCGTAGTGGCCGTACCGGCATTTACAACCAGGGTGTTATTGGTGGATAAGGCACGGGCGCCAATGAGGGCTGCCCAGCGATCGGCACCGAGCTTACTGGCATCTTGATAAAGGCTACGCATCCCCGAGAATGTGCTGTCACCTTTTAATTGCTGCCAATGCAAATCACTCCATTGTGGAAACAATGACTTGAGATTGGTGATAGCCTCATCTCCGGCTACACAGCTAAAGCCAATAGCATCAGGCTTTGGAAGTGTCTTCGCAATATAGTCGGCCAATTCCTCGCGATGTTCTGCTGACTGCAAAGACTTGCTGCTAATAGAGCCCGAGTAAGCCCACAACTTCTTTTGTTGGGCGCTTGGATTTTGATTGGATTCCACAGCAGCCCATTTGAGGCGTGTATTGCCAACATCAAAGAATAAATAAAGGCTCATGATTGAATCCGCAATGAAACATCACCCGCATGAATGGCGATCGTTTTGTTTTCTTTTTGCAATAGTAATGCCCCAGATTCATCAACACCTTTTGTGACGCCGTATATAGCATCTTTACCGGCGCCTGAAATGCAAACAGCTTGATCTCGATATGCATCCCACTTCATCCATGATTCCATGCATGGTTTAAATCCATGTAGATCGAATTTGGTGAGATGTTGCTCAAGCGAGGCAATTAATTTCAACCAAAGGTATTCAACATCTGGCAAGGAGTCTGTAATCTGGCTAAGAGAGCTTGCTTTAAGTCCACTGTCGAGACTAGCCTCAATTTTTTCTGCATTACGTAAGTTGATACCTACCCCAATAATCATCCAAGTTGAATCACCTGCTTTTGCTTGACCACCTTCAATCAGAATGCCAGCGAGTTTGGCGTTATTTAGTAATAAATCATTTGGCCACTTTAGGCGAAGACCTAATTCGTGAAGTTTTGATTCATTAAGGTCACAAGCTTGTGCAATCCCAGATATGACAGCTAGACCAACTAACAAACTCAAACCACTCAGTTCTGCAGGAGTTCTTTTAAACGGAAAGGCTAAAGAAAAGCAAAGAGAGTCTTCGGGATTAGCTAGCCATGATCGACCAGCTCTTCCTTTACCTGCTGTTTGTTTGTGGGCAATGCGTGCCACTGGATCGATTAACTCTCCGGCGCGCCAACGCCCCAAAAGATCATCATTGGTCGATCTGGTCTCGATAACGCGCTCAAGTATGCAATTTGCAGTCATTCCGCCATTGTAGAAAGGTCTGACCTAGAATTGTGGGATGGATCAAAAAGATCAACGACCGCGGAAGTTGGTATGGCCTTTACAGGCTATGCCATTAGCTAGGGCTATGAGCCTAAGTTACGCGCTCCTGATTATCTATGTGAGCCTTAACCCCTTTGATTTTGATTTCCGCAACGGAATATCTGCCTGGGCCTGGCTGGATGCCCCTTTGCCTCGTTTTATTACTTTGTTTGATGTGGCGGTCAATATCCTTGCTTACATCCCTCTTGGGTTTTTGGTGATGTTTGCTGCCTACCCACGTTGGCGTAATTTTGTAGCTCTGGCTATCGCACTAGGCTTGAGTGCCGTACTTGCATTAGGGGTAGAAACCTTGCAATCTTGGTTGCCCACACGTATCCCCAGTCAAATGGATTGGTGGGCGAATGTCTTGGGAGGTTTATTGGGCGGCTTATTGGCTATTCCACTAGGGCCGCAGTGGCTCTCTGGTAGCGCTATTCGCCGTCGTTTTGATCAATGGTTTGGCTTGAATTGGGCGGCGTGCGCATTATTTTTATTGTTTCCATGGTCGCAAATTTATCCTCAAAGCTCTTGGCTCGGAACGGGCGTTTGGGGACACGCCATATTTGGCTCAGTAGATTGGGGTACTTGGGTGATTAATCATGTTGCTCAGGAGGTCGTGATTACATCCCTATGTTGGCTCGGCGTTGCCTTACTACTGTCGCTTGGGTTGCGAGCCAAGGCGCCTCAGTGGCGCATCCTCAACGGTCTATTGGGTTTGACGGTGCTCATCAAGATATTGTTTACGGCACTTCAGTTTGGTGCTGAATTTAGTTTGAATTGGTTAACTGCAGGGGCCCTATGGGGAATGGTGCTGGGCAGCATCTTATTAAGGTGGGCACTAAAGTTGGAGCCAGAACTTAAATTTTGGCTAGCTTTGACCTGTTTAGTGGGCACTACATTAGCGGTCAACATATTGCCTGACAATCCTTACTTCATTCTGACACTAAGACATTGGTATCAGGGGCGCTTATTGCACTTTAATGAGCTCATGCAGTGGGTTTCAGTAGTATGGTTACCTCTAGCGCTGATTTGGATGCTTCGCAGTGCCAGGGAATTTAAATCGAAACATTGATGAATATAATTTTTCTATGAGTTTTTCACACCACCTATTTTTTTGCTTAAATCAACGCAGTAATGGCGAAGACTGCTGCGATCAGCACAATGCTTTTGCGCTATTTGATTACGCCAAAAAAAGAGTTAAAGAGCTTGGAATTGCGGGCCCAGGAAAGATTCGCGTTAACAAGGCCGGATGCTTAGATCGCTGCGCTGATGGTCCTGTCATGGTCATTTATCCACAAGGTGTTTGGTACACCATGGTTGATGTAGATGATGTTGAAGAAATTATCCAGTCACATTTAATTGCAGGTCGCCCGGTTGAGCGCTTGCAGTTGGCTTAGTGATTTAAATGATTGAAAGTGTTTTATGAATAGTCGTACAAAAGTAATTCATATTAAAGGTATTGTTGGATCAATGGAGATGTCGATTGATCTTCCTGATGAATTAAAAAACGATCCTAATTTTGCAGTCCGCGGTCTAGCACTCGTTGCTCACCCACATCCTCTAATGGGTGGAACAATGGATAACAAAGTTGCGCAAACCATGGCGCGTGCATTTAACCAACTGGGTTATGTTAGCGTGCGTCCAAACTTTCGCGGCGTAGGTGGAACCGAGGGTGTGCATGACGATGGTGTTGGTGAGTTGGAAGATTTACTGCACGTGACTGACTGGATGCGTACCCCATCAAGCTGGGGTGAATTTGAGATGACTGCAAATCAAGCCTGGGCGGCGAACGCGAATACTTTGCCATTAGTTGTTTCTGGTTTTTCTTTTGGAAGTTTTGTTGGCAGTCATTTGGTGCAAAGACTTTCAGAGCTGGGACGCCCAGCTGAACGCCTTGTCATGGTAGGTAGTGCTGCTGGCAAGTGGACGCTGGCCCAAGTTCCTGCGGATACGATATTGATTCACGGCGAATTAGATGAAACGATCCCATTAATTGATGTTTTGGATTGGGCGCGCCCACAAGAATTAACAGTGCAGGTAGTTCCTGGCGCTGATCATTTTTTCCACCGTCGCTTACATTGCATTCGCAACATCATTACGGGTGCTTGGTTGGGCATGCCAGATCACCGCAAATAATTACAAATCAAATTAGATATAGAGAGTTAAAGCATGACTGAAGAAAAGTCTTTAATTGAGTATCCCTCATTATTTCCAATCAAGGTAATGGGTAAAACAAACCCTGAATATCTCCCTGCGATCATTCATATTGCTAAGCAATTTGATCCTACGTTTGATGAGAGTAAGGTAGAGCAACGCCCATCAAAGGACGGAAATTATCTTGGTATTACTTTGCCAATTACTGCGACCAGTCGTGAACAGTTAGATGAGCTCTATAGAACTTTATCTACCCACCCATTAGTTAGCGTCGTTCTCTAATTTGTTGATGGCGGCTTTGGTAAAACAACTTGGATTGGCAGAGTACGCATCGACGTATGAGGCAATGCAACTATTTACAAAGGCGCGTACTGGCGACACACCTGATGAGATTTGGGTGTTAGAGCATCCCCCTGTGTTTACTTTGGGTTTAGCTGGTGATGCAGGGAATTTGCATTCGCCGAGTAATCAAATTCCTCTGGTGCAGGTGGATCGCGGTGGCGAGATTACTTATCACGGGCCAGGGCAAATTGTTGTTTATCTTCTGTTGGATCTCAGGCGCCTTGGAATTTTCGTCAAGGAGCTGGTCTCTCGAATTGAGCAAGCAGTGATTGATACCCTAGCCGATTTCGGCATTAAGGCTGAAAGACACCCAGGTGCCCCAGGAATTTATGTCTCTGAGCAGCCAGGAGTGCCCCCGGAGTGGATTGGCGCCAAGATCGCTGCTTTGGGTCTCAAGGTCTCCAAAAGCTGCTCCTATCATGGTCTTGCCTTGAATGTAGCAACCGATCTGGAAGCTTTCAAGCGTATCCACCCTTGTGGTTATGAGGGTTTAAAGACGGTTGATATGCAAACCCTTGGGATCAAGGACAATATAGACACTATTAGCCAAAGGCTTTTGCAGCATTTACAAAAGCAACTGATGCCATCATGACAACGAATAAGCCTGACACCAACACACCTATTGAGGGTCGCCAAGATCTCAATTACGACGCATCACGTAAGCAAAAATCTAGTGAGAAGACTGCGCGTATCCCAATCAAGATTGTTCCACTAGAACAGGTGCTCAAAAAGCCAGATTGGATTAGAGTTAAAGCCGCCTCTAATAATTCACGCTTTTCTGAAATCAAAAAGATTTTGCGCGAAAACGAGTTAGTAACTGTTTGCGAGGAGGCAAGCTGCCCTAATATTGGTGAATGTTTTGGTAAGGGCACTGCAACTTTTATGATCATGGGTGACAAATGCACGCGTCGTTGCCCATTCTGCGATGTAGGTCACGGCAGACCAGATCCTTTGGATACAAAAGAGCCGGCTAATCTAGCCCGCACGATTGCCGCACTCAAATTGAACTATGTTGTTATTACCAGCGTGGATCGTGATGATCTGCGTGATGGTGGTGCAATGCATTATGTGGATTGTATTTCTCAATCACGTGCTCTTTCGCCCAATACCCGTATCGAAGTGTTAGTGCCAGATTTTCGCGGTCGCCTTGATAAGGCCTTAGATATTTTTGCTGAGCATGCTCCAAGTGGTTTGCCGGATGTGATGAATCACAATCTAGAAACAGTACCTCGTTTGTATAAGCAAGCAAGACCCGGTGCTGATTACCTACACTCTTTAAAGCTTCTAAAAGACTTCAAAGAGCGTTTCCCGCACGTGCCAACCAAGAGTGGTTTGATGGTAGGTCTGGGTGAAACGGATGATGAGATTTTGGAGGTTATGCGCGATATGCGTGAGCACAATATTGATATGCTCACGATCGGTCAGTATCTTGCCCCATCGGGACATCATTTGCCGGTGACGCGTTATGTTCATCCCGACGTCTTTAAGATGTTTGAGGAAAAGGCTTATGCAATGGGCTTCTCCCATGCGGCAGTAGGCGCTATGGTGCGCTCAAGCTATCACGCAGATCAACAGGCGCATGGAGCTGGGGTTGTTTAGAGGAATTACAAAAGCCGCTGCTTTATTGGCGGCTTTAGTTTTTCTCATTGCATGTAGTCCAAAGTTAGATTGGCGAACAGTCCAGTCACCACAAGAGCGATATACCGCTTTATTCCCAGGTAAGCCTGATAAATTAGACCGACGCATTCCCTATCTTGATCAAGAGTTTTTGCAGGTTCTTGAAGCGGTGAAAATTGATGATGATATTTATTCGGTTAGTACCATTCAGTTACCAGCGAATCAAAGTGCATCACTGAGCAAACTTATTTCGCAGTTGCAGGCAAATTTAATTGATAGGGCAAAAGCATCTGGCGGAGATGTTGCTGTTGAAGATGCGTTTTATAAAACTGCGGATAAACAGCGTTTATCAACAAAAGATTATTTTATTGATTTGAAGTCGAATGGAAAATCACAGCAACTCATGCGTGTTCGTTGGATTAACCGAGTTGCATCCAATGGAGATAGTTGGATTTATCAGATCTCAGTGCTGCATACGAGTGCAGCGACAGAAAATGCAAAAACATTTTTTGCCAAAGAAGAGTATGAAAACTTCTTTAGTGACTTCGTGCCAGAATAATCCGAAGACTAAAAAATTGAATCTACTGTAGTAACTTACTGTTACTGTTTTTCAAGTGCGGCTACTTTAGCTTCTAGTGCTTCTAATTTCTCACGTGTCTTAGCAAGCACCTTGCTTTGTAGTTCAAACTCTTCGCGCGTGACCAAATCCATTTTCTGAAATCCTTGATTCATCATGGCGCGTACATTTTTTTCAATCTCTTGAGCTGGTGAATTGCGGATCGCATCGCCAACTTTATTCTGCATATCGCTAGCGATACGTTGGATTTGTTCGAGGATTTCGCCTGGTTTTTGCATGATGGGGATTCGCAGTTCTATTGAGAGTTGCAGAAAAGATACACATTGGTATTTTAAGTTGTGTGGGTAAAAATGCCCAAAAAGGGGTTGAAACCTAAAAAATGACCCAAATTCACCTATCGGGTGCAATCTTGAGCACCAAAATAGTGCATAAGCATTAAATAGGGGAATTAGGCCTAAGTCAAAAAAGCCCATCCCTTCATGATCACTCCATGCAATAAGCATTTATCCCTTTTTTCATGACCACTTAGGAGTTTTAAATGAAAACAATTCAAAAGACAGCCATCGCTCTAGCAGCCTCTGGTTTATTTGCAACTGCAGCATTTGCACAAACAGCCCCAGCAGCAGCTCCTGAAGCTCCTGAAGCTAGCCCAGTTACTGCTAACGTGACATTGACTAATGACTATCGTTATCGCGGCATTACTCAGACCAATTACATGCCAGCTGTACAAGGCGGCTTTGACTATGCTCACGAGAGCGGTCTCTACATTGGTAACTGGAACTCAACAATTAGCTGGATTAGCGATCAAAACCCAGTTGGCACATCAGCGCCGTTGGAGATGGATTTTTATGCCGGCTTCAAGAAAGAATTAATTGCTCCAGGTTTTGCATCTGATTTTGGTGTTTTGCAGTACTACTACCCAGCTAAAGGTTTCAGCTCAAGCTTTATGCAAAACCCAAACTCAACTGAATTGTATGCAGCCCAAAACTTTACATTTGGTGCTCTAACCGGTTTTGTTAAGTTGTCCTATGCAGTTACAACACTCTTCGGCATTCCAAATAGCTCTGGCTCAATGTACCCAGATTTAACTTTGAACTATGACACAGGTATTTGGGGTTTAACAGCTAATGGACACATTGGATATCAGTACATTGCTGGTCAGCCTAACACTACAACCGGCTACGGAACAACACCTAACAACATTAGCTACACCGATTGGAAGTTGGGTATGACTAAAGACTTTGGCGGCGGTTTGTCTGCACAAGTTTCTTACATTAGCACCAATGCTAATCCAACTTGGTATCAAACAGGTGGCAATCAAACAACTTGGGCTGGTCGTGGCGGCGCTAACTTCTCAGTTACCAAAGCATTCTAATTTCCACTCTGAACGGAGAAACGTATGAAATTAATTACCGCAATCATCAAGCCATTCAAGCTTGACGAAGTGCGCGAAGCTCTCTCGGAAGTGGGAGTTTCGGGCATTACCGTTACTGAAGTTAAAGGCTTTGGTCGTCAAAAAGGTCACACTGAGTTGTATCGCGGTGCTGAGTATGTTGTCGATTTCTTGCCTAAGGTAAAAATTGAAGCTGCTGTTGAAGATGGCATCTTGGAGCGTGCGATTGAAGCAATTGAAAAATCTGCACGTACAGGCAAGATTGGTGATGGCAAGATTTTTGTCTCACCAGTTGAGCACGTCATTCGTATTCGTACCGGTGAAACCGGTGCGTCAGCACTTTAAAGAGAGGTTCAAAATGTTAACTTGGATGAAACGACTCGTTGCTGGTGGTGCTATGGCCTTGGCCATTGGTGCTACTAGTGTAATGGTTACTTCACCAGCGCATGCTGATGAAGTTAAGAAGCCAGCTGTAACAGCGCCTGCTGCGACTCCTGCTGCTGCAGAGCCTGCTCCAGTTCTTTGCTCTGAAAAGTGCAATAAGGCTGATACAGCTTGGTTGCTAGTGTGTACTGCATTAGTAATCCTAATGACTTTGCCTGGTTTGGCTTTGTTCTACGGTGGCTTAACAAGAAGTAAGAACATTCTTTCTGTACTCGTACAGTGCATGTTTATCTTTTCACTAGTAACGGTCTTGTGGTCACTATATGGCTATAGCTTTGCATTTAGCGAAGGCGGGGCATTTATTGGTGGATTGGATCGCTTGTTCTTGCAAGGCATGAACCCAGATTCAGTAGCAGCTACCTTTAGTAAAGGTGTTGTTATTCCTGAGTTTGTATTTATGGCTTTCCAAGCTGCGTTTGCGACGATTACTTGCTGCTTGATCGTTGGTGCGTTTGCAGAGCGTGCAAAGTTCTCCGCAATCATTTTGTTTGTGATTCTCTGGTTTACTTTCAGCTACTTGCCAATCGCTCACATGGTTTGGTTCTGGCCCGGTCCTGATGACATCAAAGATGCAGCATCACTTGAAGCAATTACAGCGCGTGCTGGTTGGTTGTGGCAGAAGGGTGTTCTCGACTTTGCTGGCGGTACCGTTGTTCATATCAATGCTGCGATTGCAGGTTTGGTTGGCTCATACGTAGTTGGTAAGCGTTTGGGTTACGGCAAAGAAGCTATGAAGCCACACAACTTGGTGTTCGTCATGATTGGCGCTTCACTATTGTGGTTTGGTTGGTTTGGTTTCAATGCTGGTTCAGCCCTCGAAGCAAACGGCAGTGCAGTACTAGCCTTCGTAAATACATTATTGGCAACAGCTGCTGCAGTATTGGGCTGGTCATTTGCTGAGTGGATTACAAAAGGCAAGCCATCTATGTTGGGTGCTGCTTCTGGATGCGTAGCTGGTTTGGTAGCTGTTACTCCTGCTGCTGGTTTTGTTGGTCCAATGGGCGCGCTCGCCATCGGTGCTGCTGCTGGTGTAGTTTGCTTGTGGGGTGTTTCTGGTCTCAAGAAGATTTTGGGTTCAGACGACAGCTTGGACGTATTCGGCGTGCATGGCGTTGGCGGTATCTTAGGTGCATTGTTGACAGGCGTATTTGCTGATCCAGCTCTCGGCGGAACAGGTATCTGGGACTATGTAGCAAATGCTGTTGCCCCTGATTACTCTATCGCTAGTCAGCTTTGGATCCAAAGCCAAGGCGTGATTGTGACTTTAATTTGGTCTGGCGTGGTTTCTTTCATTGCCTTCAAATTGGTCGATATCGTGATTGGTTTGCGTGTCAAGGAAGATCAAGAGCGCGAAGGCCTCGATATCAGCTCACATGGTGAGTCTGCCTACGAGTCTTAATCTGTAATTTACCCCTCACTGGGCGGCTGTGGTTAGCTGCCTAGTTTTAAGCGCGGGATCCTCGGATCCCGCGTCTTTCTTTTAATAATCTTACAATGGTGGAATGGTTCCACATCTCATTACTGCACTCAGCGGCCCTTTGCTCGAATTAGAGTCAAAGGTTCTAGAAGCGACCCCAACCATAGAGCGTTGGTTCAGGTTGGAATGGCAAGAGCACACGCCGCCTTTTTACTGCTCAGTTGATCTTCGTAATTCTGGGTTTAAGTTGGCGCCGGTAGATACCAATCTATTTCCAGGCGGGTTTAATAATCTATCTCCGCAGATGTTGCCTTTAGCAGTGCAAGCTGCAATGGCTGCTATTGAGAAGATTTGTCCGGAAGCAAAAAACTTATTGTTAATTCCGGAACGTCACACCCGCAATACTTTCTATTTGCAAAATATTGCTCGCTTGTCTTCGATTTTGCGTCAAGCAGGGTTGAATGTTCGCCTCGGAACTTTCTCTGAAGAAATTAAGAAGCCAACTTGGATTGAGCTGCCTGATGGCAATCGCTTATTGATGGAGCCTCTTTCCCGTCTTGGGCTAAAGAAACAACGTTTAGGTTTAAAAGATTTTGATCCCTGCTCGATCTTGTTGAATAACGATTTATCTGCAGGTATTCCTCCGATTCTGGAAAATATTTACGAACAATATCTGTTGCCAGGCCTGCATGCGGGCTGGCACGTTCGTCGGAAATCCAATCACTTTGCCGCTTATGAAGAGGTCGCAAAGAAATTTGCCAAAGTGGTTGACATTGATCCGTGGATGATTAACCCCTATTTTTCAAGTTGCTCGAATATTAATTTTCATGAGCGTAAGGGTGAAGATGAGCTGCAGACTGCAGTTGAACAAGTGCTGAAGAAGACTGCCAAAAAATATCGTGAATACGGTATCAAAGAGAAGCCATATGTCGTTGTGAAAGCGGATGCAGGAACCTACGGCATGGGCATCATGGTGGTAAACGATCCCGCACAGCTAAAGGGTTTGAACCGCAAAGATCGCAATAAGATGAGTGTGGTTAAAGAGGGTCTTGAAGTCAGCGATGTGCTGATTCAGGAGGGTGTCTATACCTTCGAAAAGGTTAACGAGGCAGTTGCTGAGCCAGTGGTGTACATGATTGACCGCTACGTTATTGGCGGCTTCTATCGCGTTCATACCGATCGCGGTCCAGATGAAAATCTTAATGCACCCGGCATGCACTTTGTGCCTCTGGCATTTGAGCAAAACTCCATGCCTGATTTAGGTGCTAAGCCAGGCAGCGCAGCACCCAATCGCTTCTATTTATATGGCGTGGTTGCCCGTTTAGCCCTTCTTGCCGCATCATTGGAGCTAGAGCGCACCGATCCAGATGCCGAAGCTGCATAAATGAAACACTAATCTCTCAATAGAAAAAATGGACTTTCTTTTTATTGCAGATCCCCTTGAGTCTTTCAAGATTCAAAAAGATTCCACGCTGGCAATGATGCGCGCTGCGCAAGAAGCTGGACATCGTTTATGGTTTTGTCAAAGTAGAAATGTTTTATGGCGAGATGATTTTGTTGTTGCTGATTGCCAAGCCTTAGCAATTAAACCAAGCTCTACGAATTGGTATGAGTTGGGTGATATAGAGTCGCGAGCACTCAAATCTTTTTCCGCAGTTCTCATGCGTACTGACCCACCATTTGATATTGAGTATCTCAATACAACTTGGTTGTTATCCGCTGCAGTTCGTCAGGGTGCAAAAGTATTTAATGAGCCGAGCGCGGTGCGTGATCACTCAGAAAAACTGTCTATTACTGAGTTTCCAGAGCTTATTCCCCCTACTCTGGTAACGCGTGAATTGGAGGCAGTAGAGCACTTTCATCAAACTCACCGAGATATTGTGATTAAACCCTTAGATGGTATGGGCGGTATGGGAGTATTTAGGGTGGGTGCCGATGGTCTTAACCTCGCTAGCATTGTCGAAACGCTTGGGGAAAATGGTGCAAGAACGCTCATGGTTCAGCGCTTTCTTCCAGAGATTGCCCAGGGCGATAAGCGAGTGCTATTAATTGGTGGCGAGGTGGTGCCATTTGCATTGGCGCGCATTCCACAGGGTAATGAAATTCGCGGCAATTTAGCAGCGGGCGGTAAGGGAGTTGCTATGCCTTTAACTGAGGGCGAAAAAAGGGTTGCCGAAAAATTAGCGCCAATCCTCAATCAGCGTGGATTATTCTTAGTTGGATTGGATTTAATCGGCGGCTTTCTCACTGAAATTAATGTGACTAGCCCCACTTGTTTTGTTGAAATTACCGACCAAAGTGATTTTAATGTTCCGCAATTTTGGTTGGCAACACTAGAGAAAGCATTGGCATAAATATGGCTGGAATTGTCATCGTTGCTCATACACCTGTTGCAAGTGCAATGTTGGGCTTTGCAGAGCATGCTTTTGGCGTGGTGCCAGAACGTGTGCAGGCGGTTGATATTCCCCCTTATGAAGATACCAAGGTAAGTTTCGATCGCGTACTGAAAGCAGCTTATGGTGTTAATACCGGCAATGGTGTTCTTATTCTGACTGATGTCATGGGCGCCACCCCTGCGAATGTCGCATCTAAGTTAGAGGCTCTGGGCCCCTTATCAGGATTAAATGCTCCTGTGGTTGTTTTAGCTGGACTTAATCTCCCTATGTTGATGCGTTGCATCTCTCACCGCGGTGAGGGTTTGGAAGAGCTCGCGCAAAAGGCGCTTGCTGGTGGGCAGCATGGCATTTTGCGCCTCGGTTCAAAAGTCAATCAAGAGTAAAGAGGGTCCATCTCAAAATGCCTACCGCAGAAATTGAAATCATTAATAAGTTGGGTTTGCACGCTCGCGCTTCTGCAAAGCTTTCTCAATTAGCCGCACAGTTTCCCTGTGAAATATTCTTGTCACGTAACGGGCGTCAAATTAATGCCAAGAGCATTATGGGCGTCATGATGTTGGCGGCTGGAATCGGCAGCACTGTCACTCTTGAAACTGTAGGTGAGAAAGAAGATGAAGCCATGCAGGCTCTGACAGCTTTGATAAATGATCGCTTTGGCGAAGGTGAGTAATTAGCATGACATTTGCTTTGCACGGAATTCCGGTATCAAAGGGCATTGCCATAGGCAAGGCCGTGCTGATATCTCGTGCAGCATTAGAAGTGAGTCATCACTTGGTTGAGGTAGGTAAAGAAGAGGCTGAAGCTCAAAAGTTGTTGGATGCGTTTGATCAAGTACGTTTAGAGCTTGATCAGTTGCGTCAAGGCTTGCCTAAAGATGCGCCACAAGAGATGGCGGCATTCTTAGATGTGCACGGCATGATATTGGCTGACCCTGCGTTGGCTGAGAAGCCGATTAAGTTAATTCGCACCCAGAGATTAAATGCCGCTTGGGCTTTAACCACTGAGCTCAATGATCTATTGGAGCAATTTGCAGATATTGAGGATGCATATCTAAAAGAGCGCGCAAATGATATTCGGCAGGTTGCTGAGCGTGTGATTAAGGCATTAAATGCCCAGAAAAAAGATTCTTTAAATGATTCAGATTTCTTACCCGGAAGTGATGTTGGGGTTGAATCGATCATTGTTGCCCATGACATTGCTCCGCATGACATGTTGCGTTTTAAAGAGCATGCCTTTACAGGCTTTGTAACGGACCTTGGTGGTAAGACCTCCCATACCGCTATTGTGGCTCGAAGTATGGAGATTCCTGCGGTAGTCGGCGTGCGTCATGCGAGCGAAATGATTCGTCATGGCGACTGGCTCGTATTGGATGGCGAGCGAGGTGTTGTGGTTGTCGCTCCTGATGAGCAACTGCTAGCCGAATATCGAAAATTACAAACTCAGGTTTTAAAAGAAGCCCGCAAGCTCCAGCAGTTAAAACATGCCAAAACTGAAACAGCTGATCGAGTTGAGATTGAGTTATTCGCCAATATTGAGTTGCCAGAAGATGCTATTCAGGCTGTGAAGTTAGGCGCCGTAGGTGTTGGCCTATTTCGATCTGAATTTTTATTCATGGATCGCAAACAGGCTTTGCCAGACGAAGAGCAGCAATATCAAGAATACCGCCGTGTAGTAGATTTGATGCATGGCTTGCCTGTCAATATCAGAACGATCGACGTTGGTGCTGATAAAGCTTTAGGCGGCGGCGGTGACATTTCGCAAACAGGCACGTCACCACTAGGTTTGCGAGCAATCCGCTGGTCCTTAACAGAACCTGAAATTTTCTTAACGCAGTTAAGAGCGATCTTGCGTGCTTCGGCACATGGCCAGGCTCGCATCATGATTCCAATGTTGGCGCATGCAAAAGAAATTGATGAAACATTTAGGTTGATTGAAAAAGCGAAGCAGCAATTGCATCAGCGCGGCAAAGCATTTAATCCGAATATTCAAGTCGGTGCCATGATTGAGATTCCGGCTGCCGCTTTAGTGCTGCCTTTGTTTATTAATCGCTTTGATTTCCTGTCCATTGGTACTAACGATTTAATTCAGTACACCTTGGCGATCGACCGAGCTGATCATGCTGTTGCACATTTATACGATCCCCTACATCCAGCCATATTGAACTTATTGGCAAATATCATTGAGCAAGCTAAACGCGCAAATGTACCTGTGGCCGTTTGTGGTGAGATGGCTGGTGATCCTGCATTAACAAGGTTATTGCTGGCGCTGGGCCTGACCGATTTTTCAATGCACTTTAGTCAGTTGCTATTGGTAAAGCGTGAGATCCTACAGGCAAATGTAGGCCTATTAAAGGCTCGTGTAGCCAGAGTATTAAGGGCTTATGAGCCCGAAGAGCAAGCGAAAGCTTTAGAACGCTTGCTTTCTTAGGGTCTTAGTGCGCTGAGCCGCACACCGAACACTCACCATTGCGGCTAATGCGGATTTCATCAATCTGGGTTGTCCGCCCATTCCATAGCAGCATGCGTCCCACTAAGGTTTCACCAAAACCAATTAAAAGTTGCAGGGCCTGAGCCGCCTGCATGGCGCCAATAATTCCCACCAAGGGTGAGAAGATGCCCATGCTAGAGCAGCTGACTTCTTCAAATTGCTCATCCGGCGAAAAGATGCAGGCATAGCATGGTGACTTTGAGTTACGTGGATCAAAAACGCTGACTTGACCATCAAATTTGAGGGCCGATCCGGACACTAGTGGAGTTTTGTTTTTAACGCAGGCAGCATTAATCAGATGCCTAGTTGAAAAATTATCTGTGCAATCTAAAACTACATCCACGCTCGGCAATAACTCATCCAGCAGTGAGCTAGTTGCTTTAGCTTGAATGGTTTCGATTTGAATCGTGGAATTAAGTCGTTCTAGAAATTCTTTTCCGGAGACAACTTTGCTTTTGCTAATACTGCTTTCGGCATGCATGATTTGACGCTGCAAATTCGTCAGCTCTACTGCATCATGATCTATCAGTGTGATGTGACCTACTCCTGCTGCTGCCAAGTAAGGCGCGGCCGCACTGCCCAGGCCGCCAGCGCCAATTACTAATACATGTGCGTCGAGCAGTTTTTCTTGGCCGACAACATCAATTTCTTCCAGCAATAAATGCCTGGAGTAGCGAAGTAACTGCTCGTCATTCATGCGCTAGCCGTAAGCTAAAAATTATTCAAGCTTAGAGGATGAGCGCTTCACTGGCTGGCCATTAATAAAGGCCACCGCCTGAGAAAGCATGAAATCATCTGCGCTGCCAAGCTCTGGCGGCTTCTTATTTTTATCTTTCTCTTTTTCCTCAGGAGTTTTCTTCGCATTTTTTTCTTCAATACGTTGCAACTCTTCAAGACGACGTTGCTCGCGATCTTTAATGAGCTTGTCTTCAGCAGATTGTTTGTTACGCAGATGCTTCTCGCTATCAATCTCACGAGTGATCAAAACATCATCAGGATCACCATCTTTATTTTGATCTACCGGAATGTCTGGTTTAACGCCAAAAGCCTGAATCGATTTACCGCTAGGGGTGTAGTAGTAAGCGGTAGTAATTTTGAGCGCTGAATCATTAGTCAGAGGGCGAACGGTTTGTACTGAGCCCTTACCAAAAGTTGTTTTGCCGATAATGGTTGCGCGTTTGTAATCCTGAAGTGCGCCAGCCACAATCTCAGAGGCTGAGGCGGAATAGGCATTTACCAACACCACCATAGGCAACTTCTTGAAGATGGCTGGTACGCCCGCTAGTGGGTCGCCAGGTTCATTCAAGCGGTACATGGCTGGAGTGGCATTGAATACTTGCTTCGAATCTGGGGATTGGCCCTTGGTAGAGACAATAATTGCATCTGCTGGCAAGAACGCTGCAGCCACTCCGACGGCACCTTGCAATAAACCGCCGCCATTATTACGCAGGTCAAGAATGATGCCTTTGAGTTTTGGATCTTGATTGGCGATATCAGTTAATTTTTTAGCAAGATCAGGAACGGTGCGCTCCTGAAAACTAGTGATACGTACCCAAGCAATATCGTTGTCGAGAATTTTAGTTTTGACTGATTGAACTTTAATTTCTGCACGAGTAATTGTTACTGGGAAGCTGCGCTCTTCACTCTTGCGGAATACTGTCAAAGTAATTTTGGTTCCCGGTGTGCCACGCATAGTACGGACAGCTTTATCGAGAGACATACCGCGTACTGGCTTATCGTCTAGACGTGTAATTAAATCTCCTGCCTGCAGACCTGCACGAGCTGCTGGGCTGTCTTCAATGGGATTTAACACCTTCACTACACCATCTTCAGATGTAATTTCAATACCGAGACCAGCAAATTTTCCAGATGTTTGTTCCTGCATTTCTGAAAAATCTTTTTTGTCTAAGAAGGTGGAATGCGGATCAAGACTACTTACCATTCCTTTGACAGCATCTGTCAATAATTGCTTGTCTTCAATCGGCTCCACATACTCACGTTTAATCTGTGCAAAGACATTGGACAGTGTGCGCAGTTCATCCAGTGGGAGCTGGGCGCCTTGCTGGGCGGTCGCGGAGAGCTGGATCGTTGCTGCAACTCCAGCAATAAGACCAACTGCGATCAGTGCAAAATTCTTTAGAAATTGGCGCATAGCTCTTTTGTTTTAATCCAAATAAAAATGTTGAATAGGCTTAAGGTCATCGTCTAATTCGTAAACCAGTGGGATACCATTTGGAACGTTGACTTCCATAATGGCTTCATCAGACATTTGATCTAAATACTTAATGAGAGAACGAATGCTATTGCCGTGAGCAACTAATAAAACGCGCTTGCCAGCTTTGAGCGCTGGAGCAATCGATTCATTCCACAATGGCAATACACGCTCAACGTTATCCTTCAGACACTCACCCAATGGAATATCGGAGGTATTGAGTTTGGAGTAACGAGGATCATTCTTAGGATTGCGCTCATCTTCGTTTTCCAGCAAAGGAGGGCGTACGTCATATGAGCGTCGCCAGATGTGAACTTGTTCATCACCATACTTCGTTGCTGTTTCTGCTTTATTGAGTCCAGTGAGGGCTCCATAGTGCCGTTCATTCAGTCGCCAGCTATGCACAACTGGAAGCCACATGAGATCCATAGTGTCTTGCACATTCCAGAGGGTGCGAATAGCGCGTCTTAAAACAGAGGTATAGGCAATATCGAATTCATAGCCCGCTTTTTTGAGGTTTGCACCTGCTGCTAGGGCCTGTTCTGCGCCTTTTGGGGTTAAGTCAACGTCCGCCCAGCCAGTGAAGCGGTTTTCAAGGTTCCAGGCGGATTCGCCATGACGAATAAGGACAAGTTGTTTCATAGAGCCATTCTATAATCCGGTGATGAACTTTCTCACGCAAATTGATAATTTAGCGCTTATTGCCCTACTACTGGTTTCGGGCGCAGCGCTTTTCCTACCCACATTATCTACGCTTATTGGCGGAAAAGGCTTGTCGCCTACAGAGGCGACGATTTGGATTAATCGTCGCAAAGCGTACGTACTTGATCTGCGTTCCGAGGAGGAGTACAAAACTGGGCACCTCCCTGGCGCTAAATTTGCCAATTCTTCCGCCTTGACCGCCGCAATTGAAAAGCTGAAGTTAGACCGTAAGCTGCCTGTTGTCCTGGTCTGTGACACTGGCACTCAATCCCGCAAACTCCTTGCTGAAGCTCAAAAGTTGGGTTTCGTAGAGGTGGGTGTATTGGATGGTGGCGTGCAGGCTTGGAAGGCAGCAGCTCTTCCCTTGGTGAAGTAAGGAAAAATAATGCCCCCAGTAACGATGTACAGCACCCAGGTTTGCCCATATTGCGTCATGGCAGAAAAGCTATTGCACAAAAAAGGCGTCGCGAACTTAGAGAAGATTTTGATTGATCGTGATCCATCTCAGCGAGAGATCATGATGACCCGCACTGGTCGCCGCACAGTCCCGCAAATTTACATTGGCGACACCCACGTTGGTGGCTATGACGACTTAGTTGCATTGGATCGCGCCGGCAAGCTTGATCCTTTGTTGGCTTAATAGATTAAACATACAAAAGAAAGTTAGTAATGACCGAACAATCCTCAGCACCCCAAGAGAGCATCGAACAATCTAAAGAGCCTGGATTTCGTATTCAGCGCATTTATCTAAAAGATTTGTCGCTTGAGCAGCCAAATGCACCACAGATTTTGTTGGTTGCATCTGAGCCTCAAGTGCAAGTAGAGATTGATATTTCCGTTGCTCCTTTAAGCGAAGGAATCTTCGAGGTGGCTTTGAGCTCTACTGTGACTGCTAAGGTGGATACAAAAGTATTGTTCTTGGTTGAAGCTAAACAAGCAGGTATTTTTGAGTTCAGCAATATCCCTGTTGAACAAATTGATCCAATGCTCGGCATTGCTTGCCCAACTATTTTGTACCCATACTTGCGTTCAAATATCGCCGACATTATTAGTCGTGCAGGCTTCCAGCCAATTCATTTGAATGAAATCAATTTCCATGGCATGTATGAGCATCGTTTGATGCAGGCTCAACAAGAAGCCGCTGCAAAAGAAGGCGCAGCAACAGAAAGTAAGCCTCACTAAGTTTTTAAGTGGGCCCACAGATCATGAAAGTGACACTGCTTGGTGCTGGCGCTTGGGGAACGGCGATGGCCGCACAGGCTACTCGCCATCTCAATGAAGGTGATGTCTGTTTATGGTCTCGCAGCCAGCAGCAATTACAAGATATTCAAAAGAGCGGTGAAAACCGTGAATACCTTTCAGGCATTCAATTACCCGAAGGATTAAAACTCGAGAGCGATTTTGCTGCTGCAATTAAAAGACTTTCGAGCGATGATCTTTTAGTCATTGCTACGCCAATGTCTGGGCTTTCTGAAACAATTGCTCATGTCTTAAAAGCTGCCGAACACCCTCTCAATATTATTTGGCTATGCAAAGGCCTAGAGCCTGATACTGCTTTGTTGCCGCATCAAGTAGTAGAGCGTGAAAGCAAAATTCACTCACATGGCATAACGCATTCGTATGGCGCCTTGTCTGGCCCTAGCTTTGCCCGTGAGGTTGGTGCGGGCATGCCTTGTGCCTTAACTGTCGCAAGTAAATCTGTAAAACTTTGCGAGGTTGTTCAAGCTGCCTTCCATCACGGTAATATGCGCGTTTACTCAAGTGATGATTTGATCGGCGTTGAATTGGGTGGCGCCATTAAGAACGTCTTGGCTATCGCCGCAGGTATTGGCGATGGTTTAGATTTAGGTCTGAATGCTCGCGCCGCAGTGTTGACACGCGGTTTGGCTGAAATGATGCGTCTAGTAAAGGCTGCAGGTGGCAAGTCTGAAACTTGTATGGGTTTAACTGGAGTCGGTGATTTAATTTTGACCGCAACAGGAGATCTGTCTCGTAATCGTCGCGTTGGTCTTGAGCTTGCCGCTGGAAAATCATTGTCCGAAATACTTGCTAGTCTTGGCCATGTTGCTGAGGGTGTGCTGTGCGCTCAAGCTGTTGGAGACTTAGCCAAACGTCTTGATGTAGAGATGCCTATTACTGCCATGATGGGCGAAGTATTGTCTGGAAAATTAAAACCACATGATGCCGTTAAGAAGCTCATGGGGCGCGATCCCAAAATCGAATCTTAAGCGCGGTTCCTAGGTCAGCTTGTTATTGACCACCAGCAAGGCCATTTTGGCGCCATGCTTCATACACAACGATTGCCACTGTATTAGATAGATTTAAGCTACGGCTACTATCTTGCATTGCAAGACGCATGCGATTAGTTTCCGGGATGGAATTTCTTACTTCATCTGTAATACCTTTGGTTTCAGAACCAAAGACAAAGTAATCATTGGGTGAATATTTGCCCTCATGAAATTTTCCTGACCCTTTGGTGGTCAATGCAAAAAGATGTTCAGGATTGGGTTTCTCATTTTGTAAAAACTCAGCCCAATTTTGATGAACTTTGACTCTTGCAAATTCGTGATAGTCCAAGCCAGCTCTGCGAAGCTTTGCATCCTCCATCGGAAAACCAAGAGGCTCTATTAGATGTAATTTCGCACCAGTGTTTGCACAGAGGCGAATGATGTTCCCGGTATTGGGAGGAATTTCTGGTTCGAATAAAACGATATTAAACATGTTGCACTCTTTCGATTGGTCGCGCAGCCCTGAGAAGTACCCAATTGATTACGCGATATACGCCATTGTCCTTCAGAATGCGGGAAATTTCATTTAGGGTTGCTCCGCTAGTCATAACATCATCAAAGATGATGACCGTTTTATCTTGAATTTGTTCGATATATTTTGCTTCAACATAAAACATTCCTTTAATGGATAGATGTCGGTCTTCAAGATTGCTTCCAGCCTGGTGTTCGGAATAATGGTGACGCTTCAGTATGTAGGGTGATTTCTGAATATGCCGCCCACATTTAATTCGTTTAGCAATTTCCCAGCTTTGATTAAAGCCACGTTGCGCCAAATTTTGGATGCTTAATGGAACAGGTAGCAAATAACTTGAGTCAATGTGTTCAAGTTGCGAAGAGATAAGCATGTTCCAGGCGCTGCTGAGTGCATGGCCATAAGCAATGCGTTTTTGATACTTAAACTCATGCAATGGCGATTGAAGAATGCCTGTGTAGCGATCTAAGCAATAAGTTTCATCAAAATAGGGTTCAGATATTTGGCAGGGTGCGCAATATTGCTGGGCAATTTCTTCGGGCTGAAGTGTGACGCCGCATTGATAGCAGCACTGATAGTTAAACAAGCCTTCATATCGCAAAGCGCCTAAACAGTTATTGCAAATCGAACGATGCTGAAACTGATGACAAGCAATGCAAGCCGTTGGTAAAAGCCGGTCACAAATCGCTTCAAAAATGTTCTCTGGAAATTGCATGGGGCGCTGAGTATACTGAGCCGATGACCCAGCCCATCAAATGGTTACAAGACGAAATTGCAGATCGCATGCTGCAGAAGTTAGACATAGTTAAGCTCGATGTAAAAGATATTTTGATAGTGCCGGACTTTCCCGGAAAGCATTTGAATACATTTGCCAAGCGCTACCCAAGGGCGCGCCTAATAAGCCTCGTAGATGAGAGTGTTTCTGGTTTTGCAATGTGGCGCGCTAAAGCAGTCACACATTGGCGCTCACTATTTGGAGCTAGCACTAGCTCTTTAGCCGATTACACATCGTCGGGAAAATTTGATCTTTCTGATAATTCTGTTGATTTGATTTTTAGTGATCTTCTATTGCACGATCTGGCAGACCCAAAAGAATTTCTACACGAGTGTTGGCGCGTCCTGCGTGAGGGTGGATTAATTGCATTTAGCTATCTGGGCCCCGATACCGGGAAAGAGTTGCGCTCAATATCCCTTTCAGAGTTAAAGCTGAAAAATCTATTAAGCCCTTGGGACATGCATGACATGGGCGATGCGTTGCTTGCTGAGCGGTTTTCAGATCCGGTAATGGATATGGAGTACCTAACCCTAGACTATGAAAACAGTGCCTTATTGTTGGGTGATATCAACGCTCTCAAGTTGATCCATTCCACCCCCATAGAGACTTCAGAATTGAGTTCTTTGCCGCAAAAACTCACTTTAGAGGTGGTTTATGGGCATGCCTGGGTCATTGGAAAGCACCTAGCGAAGGCCAAAGACAGCGTGGCCTATATTGATCTAAATCAAATTGGACGCAAGACTAGACCAGATTCTGCTTAAGTGTAAGTGCTCACTATCATTTTAACCTTGGTCAAGATTGGATCAGGCTGGGTTATCCTGGTTTGTTGTTACGCCTAATTAACCCTATAATCACGGCAGGATGTATTGGCTTGAGACCGTTTTTTGGGCAATTTGCGGCATTTTTGTCGCTTTGCTCACGACAATAAACAGAGAATAAGATGAATTTATTTGGAAAAGTCACTAGGGCTTCGCTCTATTTCGTAGCTGCTTTTGGCACTGCATTTGCATATGCAGCAGAGAATATGCCTGGTGGCCCAGCTGTTAATCAGCTAAATTTTGCAGCTCCTGCTACCAAAATCATGCAAGAGATCCACTGGTTACATTGGATGATGTTGGTAATTTGCGCCCTAATTTTTGTCGGTGTATTTGGAGTGATGTTCTATTCCATCTTGAAGCACCGTAAATCATTAGGTCACAAATCAGCGTCTTTCCATGAAAGCACCACTGTTGAAATTATTTGGACAGTGATTCCATTGCTCATCGTTATTGGTATGGCATTGCCTGCAACAAAAACAGTTGTAGCAATGAAAGACACCACCAACTCTGACATCACTATTAAAACCACTGGTTATCAGTGGAAGTGGGGTTACGACTACATCAAAGGTGAAGGTGAAGGCATTAGCTTCTTATCCACTTTGTCTACTTCACGCGAAGCAATTAATAATTTAGCACCAAAATCAAATACCTATTTGATGGAAGTTGACAATGAAATGGTTGTGCCAGTAGGCAAGAAAATTCGTTTGATCACTACTGCTAATGACGTGATTCACGCTTGGGCTATCCCAGCGTTTGGCGTAAAGCAAGATGCGATTCCAGGCTTCGTTCGTGACACCTGGTTCAGAGCTGAAACTATTGGCACTTTCCGCGGTCAGTGCTCTGAGCTTTGCGGTGCTGAGCATGCATTCATGCCAATCGTTGTGCGTGTAGTTTCACAGGATGACTACACCGCTTGGGTTGCTCAGAAGAAAAAAGAAATGGGCGCTGCCGGTGATGATCCATCTAAGGTTTACACCTTGGATGAGCAAAAAGAGCGTGGTGCAAAAGTTTACGCAGCAAACTGCGCAGCTTGTCATCAGCCTAACGGCAAAGGTGCGGGCGCTTTCCCTGCATTGGATGGTAGCAAGATGGTATTGGGCCCTAAAGCTGCTCAGTACAACATCCTGATTAATGGTAAAGGCGCAATGCCGAAATGGGCTGGCGTGATTTCTGATGGCGATATCGCTGCAGTGATGACTTATACACGTAACGCATGGGGTAATAAGACGGGTGAAGTGATTCAGACCCAAGACATTATTACTGCGCGCGGCAATTAATTCAGATTAACAAATACAGATAAAAACGAAACCGGAGTAATTCATGAGCACAGTCTCTACTACCCACGATCACGCACACGACCACGCGCACGACGATCACACGCCACATGGCTGGCGTCGTTGGTTGTTCGCAACCAACCACAAAGACATCGGTACGATGTATTTGATCTTCTCATTCGTTAGCTTGCTAGCTGGCGGTGTGATGGCTTTGGGAATTCGTTTGGAATTGTTCCAACCTGGTTTGCAGTTTCTGCGCCCAGAGTTCTTTAATCAGCTGACAACCATGCACGGTTTGGTGATGGTGTTCGGTGCGATTATGCCGGCCTTCGTTGGTTTTGCTAACTGGATGGTGCCTTTGCAAATCGGCGCATCTGATATGGCATTTGCCCGTATGAACAACTTTAGCTTCTGGATTCTTCCGGTAGCGGCAACACTGTTGTTGAGTTCATTCTTAGTTCCTGGCGGCGCTCCATCAGGTGGTTGGACTATCTATGCTCCATTGACTTCACAAATGGGCCCTGGCATGGACATGGCGATTTTTGCACTCCACTTATTGGGTGCTTCATCGATCATGGGTTCGATTAACATCATCGTAACTATTTTGAACATGCGCGCTCCTGGCATGACATTAATGAAGATGCCAATGTTCTGCTGGACATGGTTGATTACTGCTTACTTGTTGATCGCTGTGATGCCTGTATTGGCTGGCGCAATTACGATGGTTCTGACTGACCGTCATTTCGGCACTTCATTCTTCTCCGCAGTTGGCGGTGGCGATCCAATCATGTTCCAGCATATTTTCTGGTTCTTCGGTCACCCAGAGGTTTACATCATGATTCTTCCAGCATTCGGAATCATTAGTGAAATCGTACCTGCTTTCTCCAGAAAGACATTGTTTGGTTACAGCTCAATGGTTTATGCAACTGCATCGATCGCGATCTTGTCATTCATCGTTTGGGCTCACCACATGTTTGCAACTGGTATGCCAGTAACTGGTCAGTTGTTCTTTATGTACGCAACCATGTTGATCGCAGTTCCAACTGGCGTGAAGATTTTCAACTGGGTAGCAACCATGTGGAAAGGTTCAATGACCTTTGAAACTCCAATGTTGTGGGCTATCGGCTTTATCTTCGTTTTCACGATGGGCGGCTTTACTGGTTTGATCTTGGCGATGGCGCCAATTGATATCGGCGTACAAGATACTTACTACGTTGTTGCTCACTTCCACTATGTATTAGTTGCAGGTTCATTGTTCGCAATGTTTGCTGGCTTCTACTACTGGTGTCCAAAGTGGACTGGCTACATGGCTAGTGAAACTCGCGGCAAGATCCATTTCTGGGCTTCCATGATTTTCTTCAACATTACCTTCTTCCCAATGCACTTCTTGGGCTTAGCAGGTATGCCACGTCGCTATGCTGACTACCCAACTCAGTTTGCTGACTTCAATGCCATTGCATCGATCGGCGCATTGGGCTTCGGTTTAGCACAGGTTTATTTCTTACTCTTCGTTGTGATGCCAGCGTATCGGGGCCAAGGCGAAAAAGCTCCAATGAAGCCATGGGATGGAGCTAAGGGTCTTGAGTGGACAGTACCGTCACCAGCACCACACCATACTTTTGAAACTCCGCCTAGCGCAGAGCAGATGCGTGAAGCAGGAATTTAATTCATCAGGTAAGCAAGCCCTTGCTGCGAATAATCGCAGGATGGGCTTCATCCTGTTGAGCGTTGTAGCAGCCTTTTTTATTGGCATTGTGATTAAACGGAGCTTGTTGGGTTAACCCCTTGTAGACATGGTTATAGATCAAGCACTCAACCGCCAAATTTTGTTGAAGCTCTTAATTGCAGCTGTGATGATGTTTGGTTTTGGTTATGCCTTAGTTCCGATGTACAAGGCCTTGTGTGAGGTCACCGGAATTAACGTAGTAACAAGCAAGAATGATTATGGTGTCAGAGCCTTCAGTCCTAATAAGGTTGGCAATACCCAAGTTAACTATGCTCGTACAGTAACCATTGAGTTTGATTCGAATAGCCGCGGTCCGTTTACCTTCAAACCTGTAAAGAATTTTTTAGAAGTACACCCTGGTGAAATGACAGAGATTGTTTATGAAGTAACTAACAATCAAAATCGCCCAGTGCGTGCTCAAGCAATACCGAGTTATGCACCTAAAAGTGCAACTGAGTTTTTTACGAAATTAGAGTGCTTTTGCTTTCAGGAGCAAACACTAGCAGCAAAAGAAACAAAAAAGATGCCGGTAGTCTTTGTGATCGATGCAGGTTTGCCGGATGATGTAAAAACAATTACTTTGTCATATACCTTCTTTGAGTTGGGTTTAGGCGGTACGCCGCCAGCCCCCAAATCAAGGTTGGCTTCATGAAAAAGAAAAGTAGTTTTATGCAGTCTATGAAAGCCGTGATGTGGGGCTTTTTAGGAGTGCGTAAGAAGTCTGGTTTGCAGGAAGATGTTGCTTCATTGAGTTTTGTGCACATTATCATTGCAGGTGTAATTGGCGCCTTGATTTTTATGGGTGTCCTCCTGTTGATAGTGAAAGTAGTTGTGTCCCATTGATTATTTTTTGATTGAATAGAGAGAATAAGATGTCATCCAATTCAACCCCATACTATTTCGTCCCTGGACTATCTAGACATCCAGCAATGGCCGCTTTCGGCTTAATTGCTTTTGGCTTTGGTATTTCTGGATGGGTAAATCATGCCTCTTGGGGCGGACCTTTGACCCTCGCAGGCGTTGCGTTTGTTCTCTACGTTCTCTATAACTGGTTCGGTGACACGATTGCAGAATCTAATGCTGGTAAGAACGGTGTCAACGTTGACATCTCCTATCGCTGGTCGATGGCTTGGTTCATCTTCTCTGAAATCATGTTCTTCGGTGCATTCTTTGCAGCTTTGTTCTATGCACGCAATATTGCGATGCCTTGGATGGGCGATGTAGAAAGCAAATTGCTTTGGCCTAATTTCCAAGCTGTTTGGCCAAATGATGGTCCTGCTGGTTTGGTTGAGAAATTCACCACTATGGGTCCTTGGCCAATTCCAACAATCAACACATTGTTGCTCTTGAGCTCAGGCGTAACGATCACTATCGCTCACCATGCGTTAGTAGAAAACCATATGAAGAAAGCCATCATTAGCTTGGCTGCAACTGTTGGTTTAGGTATCGTTTTCTTGGGTTTCCAGGTTTATGAGTACTACCATGCATATCATGAGTTGAACTTGAAGCTGACTTCAGGCATCTACGGCTCTACATTCTTCATGTTGACCGGTTTCCATGGATTCCACGTTTTCCTTGGCGGCACGATGTTAGCGATTGTCTTGCGTCGTATGATTCGTGGCGACTTTACTTCTAAGCATCATTTCGCATTTGAAGGTGCTGCTTGGTACTGGCACTTCGTTGACGTAGTCTGGCTCGGCCTGTACATCGCTGTTTACTGGATGTAATTTAATAAAAATCGGGGCCTAAAGCCCCGATTTGTTTATAAGCCTTCAAGAAAGGTGCCGTTTAATTGGTGCCTACTTTAATTCCAGTGGCCTCAATGAGTCCAAAGTAGTGGGCCAGTAGAATTCCTGCAAACAGTACGATTGATAGTCCGATACGCAGCATGAGTGAGTGGACCATGCGTGAGCTATTGCCCCTATCTTTCATCATGTAATACAAAGCCGATCCTAAGCTAAAAACAATCATTAGTAGGACAATTGGAATAATCCACTTCATTACAAATCCTTATTATTAAATCTCTTGAATAGTCTTTTTACCGCTCTCATAACAAAGCGCATAGTTGCTACTGTATCAGCCTTGATCGTGATTGCGATTGGCTGTGGAGCAGGTATTTGGCAGCTGAGTAGAGCGGATACCAAAATTGCCTTGGCCGCCAATTTGTTGGTCCGCCAACAAATGCCTATCTTGAGTGCGAATGCCGGTCCTTGGGCTTTAGAGGAGGCTCGTGAGCGCCGCATGATTGCAAGGGGGCAATACCTTCCCGAAGCGGCCATTTGGCTGGATAACCGGCCTAGACCCATTCCTCCTGCCGGCAGTACTACTTCGCAATCGGGTTTCTATCTGATGATGCCTTTAAGGCTAGAGGGCAAGGATGAGATTCTTTGGGTTAATAGGGGTTGGGCGCCACGCAACAATGAAAATCGTGAGACCTTGCCGCCAGTACAAACGCCAAATCGGATAGTCAATGTAGAAGGCATCGTTTTTGCGCAGCCTGGTAAGGTTTATGAGTTAGGTAGCGGCAAGAATGACATTGATCCTAGTAAGCCTAGGATTAAGCAAAATTTTGACTTGGTGTCTGAAGGTAAGTGGCATAGTTGGGCGCAAGCTCCGTTTATTTTGCGTGAGGTTGAGACCGGTTCGGATGATGGTTTGCTACGTGAGTGGCCGCCTCTGACAAGTGGAGTCGATCGCCATTATGCTTATGCATTCCAGTGGTTTGCTTTAGCTTTTGCTGGTTTCGTATTTTGGTTGGCTACAGGTTTGCAGCAATATAAACGTCAGGGTTTTGGTCATGGGCATCGAGGGGATCAAGGGTGAGTGATAAAGAGTTATTAATTCCAGCATCACAGGTAGATTCGGCTGCTATTAATGCGCGCACCCGTCGTGGTCGCATTCAGATGCTATTGCTATTGCTAGCTTGTGCCTCTCCAGTAATCGCATCGTATTTTACGTATTACGTGATTAAACCTACAGGCGGTAAAACTAATTTAGGAACCCTTATTTACCCAGCTCAAGATTTCAATACAGCATGGCTTGATACACCCACAAAAGGCAAATGGAGTCTCTTAATTGCTCGCCCTGCTGGTGAATGCAAGGTTAAGGATGAAAAATGTATTGAAGCATTATTTTTGATGCGTCAAGTAAAGGTTGCTATGGGGAGAGAGGGTGGTCGTCTCCAACTCCTATGGGTTAACACAGATGGTCATCCTGTTGATCCAGAAGTTATTAAAGCATATGACGAAAAAGCTGCGGGCTTCAAAATTGTTTCCCTTCCGTCGGATACTAAACTTCGCTCTGACTTTGAGACATGGCTTAATAAAGAGGGTGCGGGTCAGCAGATTCAATTAATAGATCCAACTCCTGCAAAGATGATGTATTTCCCAGTGACAAATTCTCCTAAAGAGTTCGCTGGCATGAAGAAAGATCTAGAAAAGCTCCTGAAGCTAAATCATAAGGGCGAGAATTTGTAATGCCGAGTTTGATTTTATTTTTAGAGTTAGCGGCTATCGCAATTATTTTTGCCGGCCTGCCGCTGCTCTATCTTTGGAGAAAGCCAGGCTATAGTTTTTTCCAAAAACTCAATTGGGTATTGGTCTTTATGACCTTTGATCTGATTGTGTTTGGTGCGTTTACACGGCTTACTGACTCAGGTTTAGGCTGTCCTGACTGGCCTGGATGTTATGGCACCTCTAATCCATTTCATGCGCTCAGTGAGATTCAGCAGGCTGAGAGCGCAATGCCCACCGGGCCTGTGACGGTTATCAAAGCTTGGATCGAAATGATTCATCGCTATTTAGCGATGACTGTAGGCGCACTCATTTTGGTACAAGTAGGAATCGCTTTTACTAAGCTGAAGTCCTTAGGAAAAAATCCTTTACTTGGCAGCCTCGGTTTACTTATATTGGTTTGCGTGCAAGGCGCTTTTGGTGCTTGGACCGTGACCCTCAAGTTACAACCCATTATTGTCACCATTCATTTGATGTTGGCCTTAGTTTTATTGTCTTGCTTAACTCTGTATGCACAACATTCTTGGGAAGAAAAGCTTTCTGCAGTACGCGTTCTTCGTATTCGACCCATTTCAGCGCAGCTTCTCACTCTTTCTTTTGTAGTTCTCTTTATTCAGATTTTTTTGGGTGCTTGGGTGAGTACCAATTACGCCGTCTTAGCATGTCCAGATTTTCCGACCTGCATGGGTAGCGTATGGCCAGAAACTAATTGGAGCGAAGGCTTTACCCTTTGGCGCCAATTGGGCTTAAATGCCCAAGGCGAATTTATCTCCCCTGTAGCCTTGCAAACCATTCATTGGGCGCATCGCCTCTTTGCCATATTGGTATTGGTGGTGTTGGGCACCTTAGGCTTTAAAGCACTTCATTTGGCAACCTCAGTCTTATCTGGTCTGGGTTTGGTAGCTAAGTTGTTATTGGTTGTACTTCTGCTACAGATCGTGACCGGTATTTCGAATGTGATATTTCAGTGGCCTTTATTAGCCGCTCTATTACATACCGCTGGCTCTGCTGCTTTGGTATTCTGTTTAGTCAGAATGAGTTATTGGGCCTCTTGGAAGCCTTTCATTCAAAAGAAGATGGCATAAATATGAGTGACTCTAAAACAAACGCATCAGTGGTTATGCCACGTTGGCGTCAATATTGGGTTCTAACTAAACCTAGAGTGACTCAGCTCGCCGTATTTTGTGCTGTTATCGGCATGTTCTTAGCAACCCCTGGGATGGTGCCTTATCCAGTTCTCT
The DNA here is from genome assembly GCF_001595965.1 of Polynucleobacter yangtzensis. Classification (GTDB taxonomy): domain Bacteria; phylum Pseudomonadota; class Gammaproteobacteria; order Burkholderiales; family Burkholderiaceae; genus Polynucleobacter; species Polynucleobacter yangtzensis. Next base: position 143,632 of record NZ_LOJI01000001.1, on the reverse strand, counting down.
TTGGCGGCATTGTGGGTATCTGGCTTTTAGCCGGTGCAGCGTTTGCAGTGAATTGTTTAATTGAGCAAGCTGTTGATGCCAAGATGAAGCGAACCTCTTGGCGTCCATCTGCTACTGGCGAAGTAACGCCATTTCACATCATTATTTTTTCCATCATTCTGGGTTCGCTCGGAATGGTTATTTTGTGGACCTTCTGTAACCCCTTAACAATGTGGCTAACACTTGCCACTTTCGTTGGATATGCAGTGATCTATACCTGGCTGCTGAAGCCTGCGACACCGCAAAATATTGTGATTGGAGGCTTGTCCGGTGCAATGCCACCAGCATTGGGCTGGGCGGCGGTAACCAATACCCTTTCAGCAGAGGCGTGGCTCCTAGTTCTGATCATCTTTGTATGGACGCCCCCACATTTCTGGGCCTTGGCTTTGTATCGCCGCGATGACTATGTACAGTCGGGCTTACCAATGCTACCGGTGACTCATGGTGAACGCTTTACGCTTTTGAATATCGTGCTCTATACCCTGATCTTGATTGCCGCCACAATGTTGCCTTATATCTATGGCATGAGTGGCATGGTGTATTTGATATCAGCCATTATTCTCGGTTTATTGTTCTTGGCTTATGTAGTTGCGCTATTTATTTCTTATAGTGATGCTTTAGCTAAGAAAACATTCCGCTTTTCCATTACCTATCTATCGCTACTCTTTGCAGCACTTTTAATAGACCACTATTTCCTCTGAGATCCATATGAATTTTTTACGCATTTGCTTTTTAGCAATTCTTTGCGTTGTATTGACTGCATGTAGCCCAAAGCCAGAGTTCAAAAACATTGATATCACCGGTAGCACTGCATTTGGTAAAGACTTTAGTTTGTTGGATCCAGATGGGAAGGTGAGAACCTTAGCTGACTTTAAGGGCAAAGTAGTTGTGATGTTTTTTGGCTATACCCAGTGTCCTGATGTCTGCCCAACGACCTTGACCGAGATGCAGCAAGTCATGACTCTGCTGGGACCCCAGTCAGATAAGGTTCAAGTGCTTTTTGTGACTGTGGATCCAGAGCGAGATACAGCGGAGATTTTGAAACAGTATGTTCCTGCATTTGATCCGCGTTTCTTGGGCTTGCGTCCAGCGGATGAAGCTGCTTTAGAGAGGGTTACCAAAGACTTCAAGATTTATTACAAAAAGGTGCCGGGTACCAAGCCGGGCTCGTACACCATGGATCACACAGCAGGTAGCTATGCATTTGATCCAGAGGGTCGTTTACGCTTATATATCAAACATGCACAAGGTCCAGAGACCTTGGCGCATGATTTGAAAGAACTGCTGAAGTAAAATAAAAAAGGGTTCTTAATCGAACCCTTTTTATTTAGGCTGCCTGGAGTAATCCACGCATCTTTTTGAGTGCAGCAGTTTCGATTTGGCGCACGCGTTCAGCAGAGATGCCGTACTCATCAGCAAGATCATGCAAAGTCTTGGTGCCATTGCCTTCAGCATCCATCGCCAACCAACGAGATTGCACAATATTGCGACTACGCTCATCTAAAGCCATCAGTGCTTGATCTAATTTAGGACCCTGCAAGGCATCCGCTTCAGCGCTGGCAATGCGGGCGGTAGGCTCTTGTGAGCTGTCTGCTAGCCATTGAATAGGCGCATATGCAGACTCTTCATCGCTGTCATCGCCTTCAAGCGCAACATCTCCACCAGCAAGACGCATTTCCATTTCTTTAACGTCAGAGCCTTTGACATCAAGCGCTTTAGCTAAAGCATCTACTTCGCTAGGAGTTAGTGCGCTTAAGGTAGGTTTATTGCTTCGCAAGTTAAAGAACAATTTACGTTGTGCTTTAGTGGTTGCAGTTTTAACCAGGCGCCAGTTCTTGAGAATGTACTCATGAATTTCTGCTTTGATCCAGTGAATAGCGTAAGACACTAAGCGAGCACCATTGTTTGGGTCGTAGCGTTTTACCGCTTTCATCAAGCCAATGTTGCCTTCTTGAATTAAGTCTGCGTGTGGAATACCGTAGCCAAGATATTGACGAGCAACAGAAACCACTAAACGCAAATGTGACAGTACTAAAGTTTTAGCGGCATCAACATTTTCTGTGCGACGAAATTCCTGCGCAAGATGCAATTCTTCCGCAGCACTGAGCATCGGTACGCGATTAACGTACGCAATGTATGAATCGAGAGTGCCAACCCCAAGAGTTGGCAGCATTGGAAATGCAGACGCCGCCGCAGTCTGCGCGACGGGCAGCGTTTGCAAATTCGGTTTGTCAGATTTCTTTTGAACCATTTTTTCTTATAAATATGAGGTGTTAATAGAGTTCTATTTTAGCACTCTTGTCAAGAGAGTGCTAATCGTTTTTAAGCTCTATAAGTTGCTGATTTAATTTAATAATTCAGAAGAATATTGCCCTGCTGTAAAGGGGGCTAAATCATCAATTCCCTCACCTTTGCCTAGGGCTAGAACAGCGGGTTTTGGGCCTTCTTGTAGGGTGTGGGCAAGGGCGCAGATCACGCCACCTTTAGCGGTGCCATCTAGCTTGGTCACGATGATTCCAGTCAGCCCCAAGGCGGCATGAAATGCCTTTACCTGGCTTAAGCCGTTCTGCCCGGTATTGCCGTCCAAAACGAGTAGTGTGTGGTGAGGCGCTCCAGGGAGTGCTTTGCCAATGACACGTTTCACCTTCTTGAGTTCTTCCATCAGATTGTCCTGGGTTGCCAGACGACCTGCGGTATCAATAATGAGAATGTCATTCTTGCGAGATATGGCAGCATGAATTGCGTCATGCGCAACAGCGGCAGCGTCACCACCTTCCTGGGTGATGACATCTACTTGATTGCGTCCACCCCACTCTTGAAGCTGGTTACGTGCGGCGGCTCTGAAGGTGTCGCCAGCAGCCAGGAGAACTGATTTACCTTGAGACTGAAAGAGTCGGCAGAGTTTGCCAATAGTTGTAGTCTTGCCGGCGCCGTTTACCCCTACAACTAACCATACCTCTGGAGTGTTAGGCTTATCACTAGTAAAGAGTGGGTTTGGTGAAGGCTCAATAGCAGTGAGTAATGAGCTAACTTCTTGAATAAGTAGCGCTTGTAACTCTTCGGGGCTGGAGGCTTTCTCTGATTTTGCTGCTTTACGAAGTTTGCTGATGAGTTGTTCGGTCGTAGAAAGGCCCACATCACTTTGTATTAGCGATTCTTCCAAAGTGTCAAACCAAGATTCATCAATCTTGTTTGATTTGAAAAGGGATCCGAGGGTTTTACGTAAGCCGAACATAATCGATACAATTTAAAACATGCATCTTATCAATTTAATTCTTAAGGTATGGTGATTTAGCAGATGCTTTCCAATTTACTTCGAATTTCCTTTGTATTCATCCTATTTACTCAAATTAGTTGGGCTACTGGTGCTCAACCTGCTGATACGCATGAATATCAGCTAAGCAATGGCCTGAAATTGATTGTCAGAGAAGATCATCGCGCGCCAACAGTCGCGCATATGGTCTGGTATCGAGCTGGCTCTATGGATGAGGTCAATGGAAAGACTGGTGTTGCCCACGTGCTTGAACACATGATGTTTAAAGGTACTCATAAGGTGAAGTCCGGAGAGTTTTCACGCTTGGTAGCTGCTGTAGGTGGGCGCGAAAATGCATTTACATCCCGTGACTACACCGCATACTTTCAGCAAGTTGAAAAATCAAAGCTAGAAAACGTGATAAAGCTTGAGGCTGATCGCATGTCTAATTTGAATTTTGACGATGCAGAGTTTTTTAAAGAAATTCAAGTCGTCATGGAAGAGCGTCGCTTACGTACTGAAGATAATCCAAGTAGCTTGCTCAATGAAGCTCTGATGGCAACCGCTTACATGAGTTCGCCATATCGTCACCCTGTGATTGGTTGGATGAATGATTTACAAAATATGAAGCCAGTAGATGCACGAGATTGGTATCGCAGCTGGTACGCGCCAAACAATGCAACCGTAGTTGTGGCTGGTGATGTGGACGCAAAACAAGTTCTGGCCATGGTGGAAAAATATTACGGCGCAGCTGCTACTCACGAACTGCCAGTTCGTAAACCACAAATTGAGCCACCCCAAAAAGGGATTAAGCAGGTTCAGGTAAAAGCACCGGCGGATAATGCTCAGCTAGCTATGGCCTGGAAGGTGCCCCGCCTTGAGCCTGGGAAGCTTGATGATGTTGAGCCATATGCATTAGAGCTGCTGACGGCTGTTCTGGATGGTTATGACAATGCCCGTCTAAATCGCACTCTCGTTAAGCAAGAAAAAGTGGTTAATGATGTTGGCGTGGGTTACGACATGGTCTCTCGCGGACCAGAGTTATTTTTAATTGGCGCAACTATGGCCAAGGGTAAGACAGTTGACCAGGCTCAGGGGAGCATTCGGAAGGCGCTTGAAGAGGTAAAGCAAAAAGGAATATTAGAGTCCGAGCTCAAAAGAATTAAGGTGCGCATTTTGTCTGACCAAATTTATAAGCGTGATTCCATCTTTGGTCAGGCAATGGAAATTGGTAGCACTGAAATGGCAGGCTTCTCTTGGAAGGATATCAACTATATGTTGGAGAAAATGCAGACCATTACTCCAGAACAAGTCCAAGCAGTTGCAAAAAAATATTTGGTTGACGAGGGTTTGACGATTGCTGTTTTGGATCCACAGACTCGTAAGTCTGCTGACAAGGGGGTTAAATAATGAATGCCTTCTTCAGAATAATTTCAGCTTGTCTATTAGGTTTGGGTGTGCTGAGTAATGCTTACGCAATATTGCCGATTGAGAAATTGGATTCCTATAAGGGCGCCCAAGCCTATTTAGTCCAGACCAAAGCGTTGCCCATGGTCGATATTGAGGTCAGTATTGATGCGGGTGACCGCTATGACCCTTCTGGTAAAAGCGGCGTGGCTGATATGGTTGCAGGCCTGATGAATTATGGTGCTAGGGGCGATAAGGGTTTGTTAACAGAGGCTCAAATAGCCGATGAAATTGCTGATTTAGGTGCCAATATTGGTTTATCAGTGGGTGGTGAGAGAGCAATTCTGCGTATTCGCAGTCTCAGCAGAAAAGATTTGCGCGACAGGGCGGTGCAATTGGCGGCAGCCATGTTGAGTGCGCCAAGCTATGATCCGAAAATAGTTGAGCGTGAGAAGCAAAGAACAATCACGAGTTTGCGTGAAGCTGAAACAAAGCCAGAATTTGTTTTAGAGCGACGTTTTAAAAAATCAGTTTATGGAAATTATCCTTTAGCAGACTCACCATCGGTGCAGTCAGTTGGTTCTGTAAACGTGAATGACCTCAAACAATTTCATAAGCAGTTTTATCGCGGTGATCGCATGATTGTGAGCATTGTGGGAGATGTGGATCGTTCTCAAGCTGCCGAAATCGTACAGACTTTGTTAAAGCAGATTCCTCAATCCGGCCAACCTATCGCGAAGTTGCCAGATCTGCAGCGTTCCCCAGTAGAGACCTTAGCTCAACGAGAGATTCAAATTCCGTTTGACTCCCAGCAAGCCCATATAGCCATGGGAATGACGGCCGTAGCACGCAACAATCCTGATTATTTCCCGTTGCTCGTTGGTAACTACATTTTGGGCGGCGGTGGTTTTGTATCTCGTCTAATGTCTGAAGTGCGTGAGAAGCGTGGCTTGGCATATAGCGTGTTTAGCTACTTTGCCCCTGGAAAAGAAAATGGTATTTTTCAAGCCGGTCTACAAACCAAGAATGATCAAGCCGCTCTAGCTTTAGATGTGATGAGCACCACTATCGCTCAATTTATTGCCGATGGCCCCACTCCATCAGAACTCGAAGCAGCTAAATTAAACTTAATCAATGGCTATCCACTACGGATTGATAACAACCGTAAATTATTGGATAACGTTTCTTCCATTGCCTGGAATGATTTACCTCTCGACACTATGGATGTTTGGACCAAGCAAGTTGAGGCAGTGACATTAGAACAAGTTAAAGCTTCGTTCCAAAAATATCTGGCAATGGATCGTATGAAGATTGTTGTATTGGGAGCAAAAAATAAATAAGCCCAATAAAGCGAATAAGCCTTTGAAGACTGAACCGCCCAAGAAGGTTCGAATTATTGGGGGTAACTGGAGGAGTCGTCTGCTAACGGTTTTAGATTTGCCGGGCTTGCGTCCCACAACTGACCGAATCCGAGAGACGCTATTTAATTGGTTGGGGCAGGATTTATCAGGCTTACGCTGTTTAGATCTTTTTGCCGGTACTGGCGCTCTAGGTTTTGAGGCGGCTTCGAGAGGGGCGCAATTAGTGATCTTGCTGGAGAAGGATAAGAAGGCTCACGCAAACTTAAACGCTAACTTTGCTTTATTGCAGTCATCTCCCGCTGATGGGGTTGTAGAAATATTGCAACGAGATAGCCTGGAGTTTTTGAAGCAACAAGCGGATCGCTCCAGTAACTTAATTTTTATTGATCCCCCATTTCAGGATTCGAGCTTACTAGATCGAGCTGTGATTGAGGCGGGAAGAGTGTGTGATGACGCCTCTGGAGGTGGTATTTATGTCGAATTCCCATCTACCCGTCCTCGCGAAGAGATAGAGGCCCTATTGCCGGACTGGCATTGTGGAAAATACTTAGAGGCAGGACAGGTAAAAGCCTGTCTATTTCGGGGTGGAAGAGGCTAAACTCTTGCCTGTAGCCGATAAAGCCTTAGGAATAATATGACTGTTGCTGTATACCCTGGAACATTTGATCCATTTACTCGTGGTCACGAGGACTTGGTGCGTCGTGCATCAAGCATTTTCACAGAGCTAATTGTGGGTGTCGCCGATAGCCGTAGCAAGCGCCCATTCTTTACACTGCAAGAGCGTATTGATATCGCCAAGGAAGTGCTGGGACATTATCCCAATGTCAAAGTTGTGGGCTTTACTGGTCTGTTAAAAGATTTTGCGCGTGAACATAATGCGCGCGTGATTGTGCGTGGTTTACGAGCTGTCTCTGACTTCGAATACGAGTTCCAAATGGCGGGTATGAATCGCTATTTATTGCCGGATGTTGAAACACTGTTTTTAACTCCATCAGATCAATATCAATTTATCTCCGGAACCTTCGTGCGTGAAATTGCATCGATGGGTGGTGATGTGAGCAAGTTTGTTTTCCCATCAGTGGAAAAATGGCTTGTGAAAAAAATTGCTTCTGGTGCTCAGAATAAAGAGTGACCAAATGAAATTTGGCGACTAAATCATGGCTTTAATGATTACGGACGAATGCATCAACTGTGATGTATGTGAGCCAGAATGTCCGAATGATGCGATTTATATGGGTCTAGAGATTTATGAAATTGATCCCAGTAAGTGCACTGAATGTGTGGGGCACTACGATGCCCCTCAATGCCGCCAAGTCTGCCCAGTAGATTGCATTCCGTTTAATCCTGAAGTTGTTGAATCTCAAGAGCAGTTGATGGTGAAGTTCAAGCTATTAACTGCCAATAAGAAAGCCAACCCAGCCTAACTGGGCGGCATATACGGTCAGCCCTTCGAGTGGAGCTCCATCATGGCGGTTTGGGTATCGCCTTTCAAAAAAAGTGACAAAATTTGTAAGCCATTTTCAATGCTGGCATCGATAAGTTTTTGCTCGGCTAATTGCGGTCTGCGCAATACATAATCTGCAACGTCCATAGGGCGGCCATCGCCTGCTAAATCTCTGGGGTGACCAATACCTAGGCGCAAGCGCCAATACTCTGGGGTACTTAAATGCGCCTGAATATCTTTTAAGCCGTTGTGACCACCTGTGCCCCCGCCTAGTTTTAAGCGTGCAGTGCCCGGCTTGAGATCCAGTTCATCTTGCACTACCAAAATATCTGCAGGTGTCATTTTATGAAAACGACAAAGCGCGCCAACAGACTGACCACTCAGATTCATGTAAGTGCTCGGTTTTAGTAGAAAGAGGTCTTCACCTTCCCATTTTGCTTTAGCTACTTTTCCATGAAAGCGTTTCTCTGATTCAAAACGAACGCCCAATTGTTTTGCTAAGGCGTCGACAAACCAGAAGCCAGCGTTATGCCGATCTTCTTCATGTTCATCTCCAGGGTTGCCTAAGCCAACAATTAATTTAGTCATGTTGAGAGTTTAAAGATATAAAAGTATTTCGCCAAAAAAGAATGAAAACTTGGGACAATAAAAAAGGCCCGCTTGCGCAGGCCTTCCAGTACAAGTGATTTAGCTAATGAATTAAGCTTTATCCTTTGCCGCATCAGCAGCCGGAGCTGCTGCAGCTGGTGCTGCAGGCGCATCGGTAGGCTCAGCAGCTTTAACTGCTGGGATACGTGCATTAGCAAGCACTGGGTTCTCTTGCTCAACATGCAATACCAAGGTAACGCCTTTTGGCAATGCGATGTCTTTAGCATGAATACCATGACCAACTTCAATCTTAGCCAAGTCCACTTCGATGAACTCTGGCAAGTCTGCTGGTAAGCAAGAAACTTCGAGCTCAGTCATGATGTGGCTGATAACAGCGCCTTGCAATTTCACAGCAGCTGAAGTGTCAGCATTTGTGAAGTGCAATGGAACGCGCATATGAACTTTCTCAGACGCGGATACGCGCTGGAAGTCAATGTGCAATACCAATGGTTTAAATGGATGCATTTGGTAATCGCGCAACAACACTTTCTGTGTCTTGCCACCAATTTCCAAATCCAAAATAGATGAGTGAAATGCTTCTTTACGGAGAGCATGGAACAACGCGTTGTGGTCTAACTCAATGACCAAGGCTGGATCTTTACTACCGTAAACGATTCCCGGAGTTTTTCCGGAATTGCGCAGACGGCGGCTCGCACCCGTTCCCTGTACGCTTCTTTCAAAGGCAACAACTTTCATATTTAATTCCCTAGTTAAGGTTAATTTCCGTTCGCGACCAAACAGAAAAGCCTTCGATTATATCGTGGGAAAGGACGTTTTTGCCTACAAAATGCTTAAAACTGCCAAAAACCGGGGTAAAACTGTGATTTTTGGCTTATTCGGCAAACATCGACATCACTGAATCACCTTTACTAATGCGGGAAAGGGTTTCAGCAAGGATGGGGGCAACGCTTAATTGGCGAATTTTTGCTACTTTCATGGCTTCAGGAGTGAGGGGAATGGTATCGGTAACAACCAATTCGTCTAGCTCAGAAGCTGCAATACGGGCCACAGCACCGCCTGATAGCACGGCGTGAGTACAGTAGGCGGTAACACCCTTAGCACCACGCTCTTTAAGCGCCTCAGCGGCTTTACAGAGGGTTCCGCCAGTATCAATGATGTCGTCCATGATTACGCAGTGGCGGCCTTCTACTTCGCCGATTAGGTGCATTACTTCAGATACGTTTGCTTTAGGGCGACGTTTATCAATAATCGCCAAATCAGTACCTAATTGCTTAGCCATCGCGCGGGCGCGAACTACGCCGCCTATGTCTGGAGACACAATGATGAGGTCTTTTTTGGTTTTCTGCGCTTCTAAATCGGCTAAAAGGACTGGAGAGGCGTAGATGTTATCTACTGGGATATCAAAAAAGCCTTGAATCTGGTCGGCATGCAAGTCCATTGTCAAAACCCGCTCAATGCCAGCAACAGACTGGAGCATGTTTGCCACGATACGTGCAGAGATCGCAACACGCGCTGAACGGGGGCGACGGTCCTGACGGGCATAGCCGAAGTAAGGAATCACTGCGGTTATGCGGCTTGCAGATGCTCGTTTCAGGGCATCAATCATGATCATGAGCTCCATCAAGCTGTCGTTTGTAGGTGCACAGGTTGATTGGATCACTACGACATTTTTGCCGCGAACGTTTTCTTGAATTTCTACTTGGATCTCACCGTCTGAGAAGCGGCCAACAAAGGCTTTTCCCATCGGGAGATTGAGTTCTTTGGCTACAGCCTCAGCCAAAACGGGATTTGCGTTGCCTGTGAAAAGAGTCAATAAATCTGCGTTTATGGAGGACATAGTCTTAAGGGTTTTGTGGGGTCAAAAGGTTTTCTTTGTCGTTTCTACAGTCTTTGGCAGGGGAAGAAGGATTCGAACCTTCGCATGCTGGAATCAAAATCCAGTGCCTTAACCAGCTTGGCGATTCCCCTACAGGTCAATCTGAAGAAATCAAATTGTAAGCGGGATTTTTATTTAGCCCCCGAACAACCCGACCTACCCACCCTTTAGGAAGATTTTGAAGCAGATTTTCTAGTTTTGCGAAGTCAGTCTTAGGGTCTAAGACTGCAAAAACGCTACTTCCAGATCCGGACATACGGGGCTGAGAGCCCGGTACTGCCTGGGTAATCCAATCCAAAGCTTGCTTCACTTCTGGGCAAATCCGCATCGCTACAGCCTGACAATCATTTGATTGAAATAACAATGGCGATGCAAGAAAGCCATCTATTGTAATCTGAGCGTGATCTCGGGTCAATTCCGGGTCTTGAAAAATACTAGCGGTTGCAATAGCCTGGTTGGGGAAGATGACCAAAAAATGAGGAGTTTCAAGAGAAATTTCTTGAATTTTCTCCCCAATACCTTCAACAAAGGCATTTTTGCCAAAAATAAAGAATGGGACATCAGCCCCTAGCTTTAAACCCAAGTTACAAAGAGTTTCATTGGGTAGATTGAGATTCCAAAGAGTGTTGAGGCCAATCAATGTGCTTGCTGCATCCGAGGATCCGCCACCCATTCCTGCGCCCATCGGAATTTGTTTTTGCAGATCAATTTCAACACCAGCCTCAAGCTTGCAAAAATCTTTCAACAGATTTGCGGCGCGTACTACTAAATCTTGTTCAGGTGCAACTCCAGGAATGGGATTTACTCGGCGCACTTCATTTTCAGGAATGCGTTTTAAGTGGAGCGTGTCACACCAGTCGATGAGTTGAAAGACGGATTGAAGTAGGTGATAACCATCTTCTCTGCGCCCAACAATATGTAAAAAAAGATTGAGCTTAGCTGGCGAGCGAAGAGATAAAGAATCGAGACTCACCATATTCTTCTTGCTTAATCATTCGGTCTGTCAAATACAAGACGAATATCAATTGAACCAATATTCGAGCTGCGTGTCATAGTGAGTTTCTCTAGACGACCGGTATTGCTCCACGTATAGAGAAGGTCCCAGCCATCTTGACTAATTTTGTTCACCTGGCCATTAGCATTTCTATCAACGCTCGCTTCACTACCGGCACGAACCTCACCTCTTAACCAGTTTGATAGACCTCTTGCTGGCAGGGGGAGTCCTAAGGTATTTTGTACTAAGGTGTCAGCGTCTACTGCCGTTACAACCTTACCATCGCTCTCCAGAGTTGCTTCACCTGGTGTGATGGTAATTTTTGCAATTGATCCACCCATGGGATTGCGTATCTCTAGTACATCTTTTAACGATTCTTGCGTTAAGGTAAATCCGCCTGAGCCACCTTGGTTTTGTGTTTCAGTTAAGCCAATAACTTTGACTGCGAAACGACCATCCCAAGAACCTTTAGCTGTTTGATCATCTCTTGTCCAATCAGGCTTAAAGCGTTTAAGTGTTTCCTTAAGCGTTGGGTTATTGGCATCCAACTTCTGGCCTTTTCGCCAGATTGCTTCTGCTTCGCTCTGGCGATTCATGACCCACAAAACCTCTCCAACATGGGCAGCAATATCTGCTTCTGGTTTCATGGCAAATGCTTGTTGCAGTTGCTCTAAGGCGAGAGCGTTTTTTCCAAGACGAAAATTCACCCAACCCAAGCTATCCAAAATGAAACTGTCTTTTGGTGATAGTTGATGTGCTTTGGTGATTAGTGCAAATGCTTCTGGTAACTGTACATTTCGATCAGCCAGAGAGTAGCCAAGAGCATTTAAAGAGTTCACATCATTTGGGTATTTCCGCAAAATATCGCGCAAGGTTTTTTCCATGACATCGATGCGGCCGACTTTTTCGGCAGACATTGCATAGGTGTAGAGCAAGCCAGGATCTTTGGGGGCAATTTTGACGGTTGATGCGATTTCATAAAACGCACGCAGTGCATCCGATTCATCTTTTGCTTTGGCAAGCAGTGCTTGTAATTGCAAAAGAGTGTTTACTTGTTGTGCCGGAGTTTGTTGTCGCAGCAATGCGATGGCTGGCTTAACTGCATCAGACCAGCGATTGCTCAGAATCAACAGGGTCACTAAAACTTCTTTCGGCTTTGAATCTGAAGCTGGAGATAGTTCATCCCAAGTCTTAGCGGCTTGCATGGCTAGGTCTGGTGAGCCGCCCGCAATCGCTATTTCCATCGCTCTTTGGGCCAACCTAGGATCTTTGTATTGACGCGCCATCTCCAGGTAGGTGTTGTAGGCCAAGCCAGCCTCGCCACGTTGGAGCGCGATTTCGGAGGCAAGCACCTCAAAGATGGCTTCACCGGTTTGTAATCCATTTGCCTGCGGCTGCGCTTGGGCGTGTGAAAGGACTCCACCAGCCAAGGTTGCCAGGAATAAAGCCGGTAATAGAGGTTTCAGTACGAATTTACTCATAAGCACATTCTAATCCGCGAATCTACAATCCATTTATGCCAGAACTTCCAGAAGTAGAGGTCACACGATTAGGAATTGCGCCTCACCTTGAGGGACGCAAAGTCACCGCCGTCAAAATCATTGATGGGCGCTTGCGTTGGCCCGTCCCTGTAAGTCTAAGCAAATCCTTGCCGGGGCAAAAGGTCAGCACCATAGAGCGTCGCGGCAAGTACCTCTTATTGGAAATGGATACGGGTTATTTGCTCATTCATTTGGGGATGACGGGAACCTTGCGAGTTTTACCAAGCTCGGATCCCCTGAAGACCCATGATCGAGTAACGTTTGAATTTGGGAAGTTGAGTTTGCGTTTGCATGACCCTAGAAAATTTGGCGCCGTTTTGTGGCACCCTAAATCTAAGGGCCCTATTGAAAAATTTACGCTTTTGCAAAAGCTGGGAGTAGAGCCATTCTCTCCAGAGTTTTCGGGAGAATTAGGTGCAGAGGTTTTGTATCAATCTTCGCGCAAGCGTAGTGTTGCAGTTAAACAATTTCTTTTGGCAGGCCAAGCAGTTGTCGGTGTTGGTAATATTTATTGTTCTGAAAGTTTATTTGAGGCAGGCATTCATCCTGCTAAGGCGGCCGGAAAGTTAACTCGACCACAATGTTCGCGCCTTGCACAGGCTGTCAGGTTGATACTAAAAAAAGCAATTGATGCCGGTGGTAGCTCACTAAAAGATTTTGTGAATAGTGATGGCGATCCAGGACATTTCATGGTCCAAACCAAGGTCTACGATCGCAAGGGGTTGCCATGCAAGGTATGTAAAACGCCCATTAGCCAGATAGTGCAGGGTCAGCGCTCCACCTACTTTTGCCCACAATGTCAAAAACGCTGATTAACACCTTTGCGCCAAAGTTAATTGCTTGGCATGGCATCAGCGGTCGCTCTGGCTTGCCTTGGCAAGGCAATCGAGATCCGTACGCGGTATGGGTGTCTGAAATCATGCTGCAACAAACCCAGGTGGCCACTGTGCTTGAGCGCTACCCACGCTTTATGAAGCGCTTCCCAACGGTTAAAAAATTAGCTGCTGCAGATATTGATGAAGTGTTGGCAGAATGGGCTGGCTTAGGCTACTACTCTCGCGCTAGAAATTTGCATTCATGTGCCAAGCAAGTAATGACAGAATTTGCGGGGAAGTTTCCAAGTGATCCCGTTTTGCTAGAGCAATTAAAAGGTATTGGTCGCTCTACTGCGGGTGCAGTCGCTGCCTTTGCATTTCATGAACGTGCGCCCATTTTGGATGCCAATGTGAAGCGCATCTTGGCTCGTTTATTTGCGGTTGAGGGTAGCATTCAAGACAAGGCCGTGAATGATCAACTTTGGAATTTGGCAACCGATATGCTGCCAAAAAAATCGGTTGATATGCCGGTATATACGCAAGCCTTGATGGACTTTGGTGCAACCTGGTGCACATCACGCAAACCGGTTTGTTTGGGATCTGAAAGAAAATGCCCCTTTGCAAAAGACTGCCAGGCTAATTTGAGCGATCAAGTACTTCTGCTTCCGCAAAAAACCAAGAAAACGAAATCTCCTGAATTCGACTGCAATATGTTGTTGATCCGTTCAGGTAATTCTGTTTTGCTGCAAAAGCGCCCCAGCAAAGCGATTTGGGGCGGCCTCTGGTCTCTGCCTGAATCAACCTGGAAGCCCAGGGTGCTGGGCTCTAAAGAGGCTGATTTAAGCTCACAGGAATTGTTTGAAGCTGCGATGCCACAAGTAAAGACGGTGGCCCTTGCAAAGGCTTGTAAGCCTTTCCAGAAGGCAAATGAAATTAAGCATGTATTTACTCATAGACGTCTATGGATGCATATATGGCAATCAAATTGCTCAAAGGAGTTGACGCTTTCAAACCCGGATTTAAAGTGGGTGCCCTTGAATCAGTTGGGGCGCTACGGCCTACCGCAACCGATTAAGATTTTGCTACAGGGATTGAGTCTAGTTCGCGGTGACGGTCTAAAAAATTAAGCTGTAAGTTGCTGAAGTCTTTTTGGCTGCGAAAGTATTCACTTAAGCGATTAACTAAATAAACCGAGCGATGTTGACCACCAGTACAGCCGATAGCCACCGTTAGATAACTGCGTCCATCGGCAATGTAATGCGGCAGCCAGCGATGAATGAATTGCGTAATGTCCGCCTCCATATTCACTACCTCAGGAATTTTTTCTAAGAACTCTTTGACAGGTTTGTCGTTGCCGGTAAGTGGTCTTAGGATTTTGTCGTAGTGAGGGTTGGGTAGGCAGCGCACATCAAAAACGAGATCTGCCTCGCTTGGCACTCCTTTTTTAAATCCAAACGATTCAAATACCACAGTCAAGCCAACAGGCTTATCTTTGAGAAGATCCTGAATCCAAGAGCGCAGCGCATGAGCGGGAATGTTGCTGGTATCAATGCTGTGCGCTTGGGCGCGTAAGGGCTCTAGCAGGTTACGTTCTTTATCAATGGCCTCAATGAGCGTTGCTGATTGGGACTGCTTGGCATTGGTAGATAAGGGGTGGCGACGACGTGTTTCTGAAAAGCGTTGCACCAAAGTATTGGTATCGGCATTTAAGAATACAACTCGGACCTGATGATTTTTGCGTAAGTTCTCAAGAATAGATGGCAGCTCTGCAATGGATTGTCCTCGACGAGCATCGATGGCAACCGCAACTCGCTCGCATTGCTCTTGCTCTAGAGTGGAGATGAGATTTTCTAAAAGAGAAACAGGAAGGTTATCAACGCAGTCATAGCCTGCATCTTCAAAAGCCCTCAGGGCTACTGATTTACCTGAGCCTGAGATTCCGGTAATCAGATTAATTTGCATAACTTAAAGTAAGCGACCCTGTGACTTAATGGAGTCTGCCTCTGCATTCATTTGCAGACGTTGGCGCTCAATGAATTCCTTCAGGGTGTCAATGCCGCGCAATTGCAAAATCGTATTGCGGACCGCTGCCTCAACTAGAACGGCTAAGTTGCGACCAGCAGCAACCTGAATTTTGACCGTACGGATTGGAATGCCCAATACATCAATGTGCTGAGCTTCAAGCGGCAAGCGCTCAAACTCACCATCAGTTCTGCGTACAAGCTGAACAATTAGGCGCAGTTTTAATTTGCGACGAACAGCTGTTTCACCGAAGATCGTCCGGATATCCAATAATCCCAATCCACGAACTTCGAGTAAGTTACGCAAGATAACAGGGCAGCGACCCTCAATGTAATCAGGTCCAAGCCGTGCAAAGTCAACTGCATCATCCGCAACCAGGCCGTGGCCACGCGAGATCAACTCAAGACCCAATTCACTCTTGCCAAGACCAGATTCGCCAGTGAGTAGGACGCCAAGACCCAAGATGTCCATAAAGACACCATGCATTGTGATTTGAGGCGCGCCAATTTTGGTTAGGTAGGTACGTAAATGATCAATTACCTCTGCAGCAGAAATCGCAGTAGTAAATAAAGGTGTTGAAGAACGTTGGCAGAAAAGTTGTAAATC
Source organism: Polynucleobacter yangtzensis (assembly GCF_001595965.1). Classification (GTDB taxonomy): domain Bacteria; phylum Pseudomonadota; class Gammaproteobacteria; order Burkholderiales; family Burkholderiaceae; genus Polynucleobacter; species Polynucleobacter yangtzensis. The sequence goes on along the minus strand of NZ_LOJI01000001.1, from coordinate 127,665 downwards.
AGGGTCTGCACTCTTGCCGTCGGCCACAATCACACATGGTGGAGTTTTAGAAATCAAACTCGCAATTTGCTCTTGTTTTTGTTTTGGCTCCAGAGCAGCGTGATAGTCGACCTCTTGCTCGCCGAAGATTTGTATACGGCTCGGGTGGATTAGATTTAAGTGCCCCACCAAGTCCGAGCTGGCAGCAGCGGCTTTTACAGCCTCAGGTGGAAATGTGCGATCAGCGCCTTCGAGGCCACCAATCCAAGAAAGTTTTAATTCTGAAACATTGTCATCAAAAATCTGCTGAGCAGTTACTCCGTCTAGGAGTAATGGCTGAGTCATTTTGCTGTACCCCAGCGTTGTAGGAGGTCACAAACTTTTGAGGGGTCTGTAGATGAAAGTAAAGTTTGGCGCGCATCTGCGTCTGATAGCAGTTGAGCAATTGAAGATAGGATTTCTAAATGTTGTTGTGTAGCTTTTTCAGGTACCAATAAGAAAATCAGAATGGATACCGGTTCACCGTCGGGAGCTGCAAACTCAATAGGACTTTGGAGTCGCATATAGGCTGCGTTTGGTTGCTTAAGCCCTTTAACTCGACCGTGAGGAATAGCTACCCCAGCACCAAGGGCGGTAGAGCCTAAATCTTCGCGTGCATTGAGGAACTCGACTACAGAACTTTTGTCGATCCCAGTTTGTTTGGCAAATAGCTCTCCAGCGGCTGCAAATGCATCGGCCCTACTTTTGGCAGGTACGTCCAATGCAATGCAGTCGGGAGTAAAAAGTTGGGTCAGGGCATTCATGTGAATTGATTATAGGTGTCCTGACGCAAGAGATCACTCAAAATGCTTTTCGTGGTGATGATCTTGGATCTTTTCCTTGTGTTTGACAACTTGACGCTCCAGTTTATCCACTACCGCATCCATCGCATGATAGAGGTCGGCGTTATGTGCTTCAGCGAACAAGTCCTTCCCCTTAAGGTGAATAGTGATCTCAGCGCTTTGGCGAAGATCCTTTTCCTTGGCCTTATCCACTATCAGAAAGGCGGACGCATCAATCACGTGGTCAAAGTGCTTACGAATTTTGGCTAGCCCCGCCTCAAGGTGTGAGCGCATTGCGGGTGTAACTTCTACATGACGGCTATTAATTTTTAAATTCATTAGCAACTCCTTGTATAGATACTATTAATGCGTGCGCATAGTGATGCTTAGGGTGCGCAGCAGGCCCCTGAAATTTTTTGAGCTGTTTTTTTTGGAAAAATAAACCATGAGACTCCAGCGTATCAGCGAATTTGCTGAAAACCAAGAGGGTGAAGCGATTTTTATTACTAAAAAGGTCGGAAGCCTTGCTGGGCTTACATCCGGAAGTTTTCACCCAGATAGACTCTTCTAACAGCATCGTTTTGAATAATCTGATCTGGTTTCCCTTCGGCTAGCACGCTGCCCTCGCTGATGATGTAAGCGTGGTCGCAGATGCCTAGGGTTTCGCGGACATTGTGGTCGGTAATCAGAACCCCAATTTGACGGTCTCGCAAAAAGCGTACGATCCGCTGAATTTCCCCAACGGCAATAGGGTCAACGCCGGCAAAGGGTTCATCTAACAGAATAAATTTAGGCTGGGAAGCAAGGGCTCTTGCAATCTCAACGCGCCTGCGCTCGCCACCCGACAGGGAGAGTGCTGGATTATTGCGCAGATGGCTAATCTGGAGTTCGCCCAAGAGCTCATCTAGGCGATTGGCAATCTCAGCTTTACTGAGAGGTTTGCCACCCTGAACTTGGAGCTCAAGTACGGCTTGGATATTTTCAGCTACGTTGAGCTTTCGAAATACAGACGCTTCTTGCGGTAAATAAGAAAGGCCCATGCGGGCTCTTTCGTGAATTGGCAAATGCGTAATATCTGCGCCGTCTAAAACAATGTTTCCACCATCGAGAGGAACAAGGCCAACAATCATGTAGAAGGAGGTTGTTTTACCCGCTCCATTGGGGCCTAACAAACCTACTACCTCTCCACATCGCACTTGAACGGATACGTCACGAACCACAGTCCTTGAGCCATAACGTTTTTGTAGGTTATGGGCGCTGAGTGTGGGCGCATCGCTGGCTTGAGTTAAATCCGCTGTCATTTCTCTAATGTTGCTTTTCGTCTTGGTGAAAGGATGGCTCTTGCTAATGGTAGGTCTTCTGGCTTTGCATCCTTTGGAGGGATGACACGATAGTACTGCTTTACATCATCGTACTCAATTTTCCAGCCCTTTAATTGATCGAGCATTTGCATATTGAGTAAGCGTTTCAGGCTGGCGTCTCCAGTGATTGTTAGGAACTCTGTTTTGGCATCATATGTAACCTGGGCGCCACGCCCTTGCATAAATTCATCTGCGGGTCCTTCGCGACGTTGCCTGAAGCTGGCTACCTCATTGGGATTACCGATGACATCAACAAATTCATAACCTTGAGGATCGACTGTAATGTGCCCATCTTCACCGGTAACAATAATGCTGCCTTTGATAAGGAGAACTTGACCGTTAAGGTCATAAATTTGTTTAACGTCGTTTACGGAAACTTTCTCTGCTTCCAAAATAACGGGCTTGTCTTGATCTGCTTTTTCAGCGTGCGCTGGACTCGCTATAGAGAGCCCTAATACAAGGAAGCCAAGAAGGATTCGAGCCTGCTGCCAATGAATGATGCGCATTATGGATTTCTCCGGGGCGCGCGTTCAATACGTCCCTTAACTTGACCGCTGAGCACCATACTTTGTTCAATATTATTAAATACTCCGCCATCTGTGGAGTTCATGATTGACATTCCCTGTTCCAGGGTAATGGGTCGATTCGTTTCAATAATGTCGTCGTTAATTAAAACTTTGAAATAACTAGAGCTAGCCAACATTCTTAAAGTGGCTGGCTGGGTTGCTGTGGCCTCTTGAGCAGGTCGGTAAATGCTAGCGTTATCGTATAAATCCAAAATGGTGAGATCGCCATCAAGATGCCCAGTATCGGACTTGACTGTTACCGGCGCCTTATCAGCTTGAAACAAACGCATGCGGGGCGTCAGAATATCGATGGATGCGTCATCATCATAGTGAGTTACCTTCACACCCAGAATTCGATATTTAGTGTTTCCTAATTCATTTAGCGCAGATAGCGCGCCATCTTTAATAGTGTAATCAGGCTCATGAAGGCGTACTCGCTCTAGAGGAGATTTTTCTGGTGGAGTAGTTTTTTGCACTAACCAAAAAGTGGATAGAGTCAGGACGCCCATCAAAAGCAACGGCATCAGGCGCAACAATGTGCGACCAATACCAAGCCTAATTTGTTGGGGATTCAGTTGCATTGCTTAGATACGAGCCTTGGCTAGTAATTCTTCATAGCGATTCTGTGCTTTGAGAATGAGATCACACACTTCGCGTACAGCACTATTGCCGCCGTTACGGGTAGTTACTAAGTGAGCAAATTCTTTAACAGCTTCATGACCTTGTGCTGGACAAATTCTTAAACCAGCCCGTTTCATCATTTGCATGTCTGGCCAGTCGTCACCCATAACGGCACAATCTGCTGAAGTGAGTCCTAGGGATTTGATGACTTCTGCTAATGCAATAGCTTTGTTTTCAACGCCCATGTGGACATGTTTAATTCCAAGCTCTTCACAGCGTGCCAAAACCATTTTTGAATTTCTGCCGGTGATGATTGCAGTAGGAATGCCACATTGCTCTAATAGCTTTATACCCAAACCGTCTTGAATATCAAAAGCTTTTAAAGATTCTTTGCCATCGGCGCCAATCCAAACTTGACCATTCGTTAAGACGCCATCTACATCTAGCACTAAGAGCTTTACCTTGCCTGCGCGCTCCCAGGCTTGAGGATATTGGGCTAATGGGTTGGTGTTATGAGTACTAAAGGCGCTGGGCATGAATAGATCGATTGCTAAGGAAATTAAATAACTTTGGCTGCAAATAAATCATGCAGATTTAGGGCACCCAATAAACGACCTTTGTCATCAGTCACCACTAGATGATTGATGCGATGCTTCTCCATCATCTCAATCGCCTCTTCAGCCAGTAGTTCAGCCGGGATGGTGCGAGGATCGGCAGTAGTTGCGCTCTCGAGTTTGATGCCATCTAGGTTGGTAGTTTTTTCTAGCAGGCGACGTAAGTCACCATCGGTCAATATGCCAAACACTTTTTTGTTGGCATCCAGAATTACCACCATGCCCATACGTTTTGAAGTCATCTCTAATAAGGCGTCTTGCAGAGATGCATCGATCGAGATCTTTGGGGTGTCTGCAAAACTGCGCATCACTTCGCTGACATGCATCAGTTGCTTGCGACCCAGTCTGCCACCAGGATGAGAGCGAATAAAGTCTTCAGCTTTAAATCCTCTGGCGTCAAGCAATGCAACAGCCAAGGCATCACCCATTGCTAATGCAGCAGTAGTGCTGGTAGTGGGCGCGAGATTTAATGGACAAGCTTCTTTTTCTACGCTGGTATCCAGATGAGCATCCGCTAATTTGGCAAGAGAAGAATTTGGTGCGCCGGTTAGCGCAATGAGTTTGGCGCCAGTGCGCTTCACAATAGGTACGATGGTCAAAAGCTCATCCGTTTCACCGGAATTAGATAGTGCTACAAAAACATCGTCTCTAGTAACCATGCCTAAATCACCATGGCTAGCCTCAGCAGGGTGAACAAAAAAGGCAGGGGAGCCGGTAGATGCAAAGGTGGCGGCAATTTTGCGAGCAATATGACCAGATTTGCCTATTCCGGAAACCACGATTCGGCCTTTGCAGCCATGCAGAAGTTCAACCGCCAGCACAAGGGCGTCAGCATTGACGCCTTCTAGGCGATCACGCATTGTTTGCAGTGCAGCAGCCTCAATAGTGAGGGTGTCGCGCGCAAGCTTTAGGGTACGTTCACGAGTCTTAGCTATCATCGAGTAAGTATATGCCGTCAGTCCTTCAATTAACCCTCATTCTCCTGGCCTCAGGTGTGGCCGGAGTAGTTATTTTCCGCTATTTTGGCTTGCCCCCTATTTTGGGCTATTTGGCCATCGGCGTGCTGATTGGCCCCCATGCCTTGGGTTTGGCCAATGACTCAGCCACCGTTAAGTATTTAGCCGAATTTGGCGTAGTTTTCTTGATGTTCTCGATCGGTCTGGAATTTAACCTCCACAAGCTGCGGGCAATGCGATCTATCGTATTTGGCCTAGGCGGTAGTCAAGTCATTCTGACAATGCTGTTGGCGATTCCCGCTAGCTTATTAATGAATTGGATTTACCCCATATCGTGGCATGCCGCCATTGCTTTAGGTGGCGCATTGGCAATGTCATCCACAGCAATTGTGACTAAATTGATTTCGGATCGCGCTGAATTAGAAACCGAACATGGTCGTAACGTTGTGGGTATTTTGCTATTCCAGGATTTGGCGGTTGTATTCCTTTTGATCTTATTGCCATCTCTCGGAAAAAATCCTTCTGACTTATTTGTTGCATTGACTGCAGCATCGATCAAAATCACGATGGCCTTGGTATTGATTTTCTTTATTGGCCAAAGCTTGATGAGTCATTGGTTTAGGTTGGTTGCTAAGTTGCGCTCACAAGAGTTGTTCATGCTGAACCTTTTGTTGATTGTGCTCGGCATGGCGGGGCTCACAGAGCATTTTGGTTTGTCGCTAGCGCTTGGCGCTTTCTTGGCCGGTATGTTGATTTCTGAAACCCCTTATCGCCATCAGGTGGAAGAAGACGTCAAACCATTCCGTGATGTCTTGCTCGGCCTCTTCTTTATTACGATTGGCATGTTGCTTGATTTCAATGTCATTCGCGAGCAGTGGGTGCTTGTTCTCGCTTTGTTAATCGGGCCACTTATCTTTAAGTTTGGCCTTATCGCTTTGTTGTCTAGAGTCTTTGGCTCAAGCCCCGGCATCTCCATTAGAACTGGCCTGTGTCTAGCTCAGGCAGGTGAATTCGGCTTTGTGTTGCTCAATCAGATTGATGGTTTGGATTTGATTGATCCCACTTTGAGTCAAGCGGTATTAGCAGCCATGTTGATCTCCATGTTCTGCGCGCCATTCCTAATTGAATATAGCGATCGTATTGCAATGCGCTTCTCTAGTAATGAATGGCTATTGCAATCTCTTGCATTAACACGTGTTGCTGCCAAGAGTGTGCGCAATGAAAACCATGTCGTTATTTGTGGCTTTGGTCGTTCAGGCCAAAGTTTGGCACGCATGCTTGATCAAGAAAAAATTCCGTACATTGCCTTGGATTTAGATCCAGATCGCGTCAAAGAAGCTGCAGCTGCTGGCGACAATGTGGTTTATGGCGATGCAAGTCGTGAAAACTATTTAGTTGCTGCCGGCCTCTCGAGGGCAAAGGCGGTAGTAATTACCTATGCTGATACCGCTGCAAGCATGCGTGTTCTCCGTCAAGTTGAGCATTTGCGTCCAGGCATGACTGTATTAGTGCGCACCAGAGATGATGCGGATATTGCGAAGTTACAGGCTGCGGGTGCTACCGAGGTTGTCCCTGAGTTAATCGAAGGCAGTTTGATGATTGCCTCACACGTCTTGTTAATTATGGGTGTGCCGATGCGCAAGGTGGTCCGCCGCATTACTACTGCACGGGAAGAGCGCTATAGCTTGTTGAGGGGTTACTTCCGCGGATCGGCCGACGATGACTTTGGATCCAATGAATCTTGGCGCTTGCATGCCATCACGCTTTTACCTAATTCACAGGCAATTGGTAAAACGCTAGGTGAGCTTGACCTAGAGAAAGAGGGCGTTAACGTTCAGGCGGTTCGTCGTAAGAGCCGTAACGCTGATTATGTGAAGTTGGACCCCACTCTAGATCTGCAGCTAGAAGCTAACGATATTTTGGTGATCTCAGGCAATTCAGAAGCAACCGATTTGGCTGAAGCCAAATTGCTCTGAGATCTGATAGCGCCTTACTTTTTCTTTTTGCTTGCTACAGGGGTCGGCGCTTTGCGAGTTAGTAATGGTGCCAAGTAGTGACCTGTAAAACTCACTTCATTCTTAGCCACATCTTCCGGTGTACCAGTAGCAATAATCTGTCCACCACCAGCACCACCCTTAGGACCTAGATCAATAATCCAATCTGCCGTCTTAATGACATCGAGATTGTGCTCAATGATGACAATCGTGTTGCCCTGTTTCTTGAGTGTCTGAATGACTGTCAGCAATAACTGGATGTCATGGAAATGTAAGCCAGTAGTCGGTTCATCGAGGATGTACAAGGTTCTGCCGGTGTCACGTTTGGAAAGTTCTAGAGAGAGCTTTACGCGTTGCGCTTCGCCGCCAGATAAAGTGGTTGCGCTTTGTCCAAGCTTCACATAACCCAAGCCAACATCAAGCAATGTTTTGAGTTTGCGCTTTACTACAGGAACTGCTTCAAAGAATTCATGGGCTTGTTCGATGGTCATCGATAGCACTTCATGAATATTCTTACCTTTGTAGCGAATATCTAAAGTCTCGCGGTTATAGCGTTTACCGTGACAAACATCGCAAGGAACATAGACGTCTGGCAAGAAATGCATTTCTACCTTGAGAACGCCGTCGCCTTCACAAGAATCGCAGCGACCACCTTTAACGTTAAAAGAGAAACGACCTGCCTCATAGCCACGTTCGCGTGAAGCTGGAACGCCTGCAAAAAGTTCTCTGATTGGAGTAAAGAGCCCTGTATAAGTGGCTGGGTTAGAGCGTGGTGTTCTGCCAATCGGTGACTGGTCAACGCTAATGACTTTGTCAAAATGCTCTAAACCTTTAATTGCATCGTGCGCTGCTGGTTCTGCATTAGAGCCATATAGATGCTGGGCTACAGCATGATGCAGGGTGTCATTAATGAGAGTCGATTTACCGGAGCCTGAAACGCCAGTAACGCAGGTTAACAATCCAACTGGAATCTTGGCGTGCACTGATTGCAAATTATTGCCGCGTGCACCAATGATTTCTAAGAAACGATCGTTTACTGGAATGCGATTTTCTGGAACAGCGATCGCCTCGCGTCCAGCAAGGTAAGCGCCAGTTAAAGAGTTCGGATTGGCTTCTACTTCTACTGGGGTGCCTTGAGCAACCACCTCACCACCATGAACGCCAGCACCAGGACCAATGTCGATCACCCAGTCAGATGCACGAATCATATCTTCATCATGCTCAACTACTAAAACGCTATTACCCAAATCACGTAAGTGTTTTAGCGTGCCAATGAGGCGGTCATTATCACGTTGATGCAGGCCAATCGATGGTTCATCTAAGACGTACATGACGCCGGTTAAGCCAGAGCCAATCTGGCTTGCCAGGCGGATACGCTGTGCTTCACCACCTGAAAGAGTATCTGCACTACGCTCGAGAGAAAGGTAATCAAGACCTACGTCATTTAAAAAGCGTAGACGTGCACCAATCTCTTTAACAATCTTGTCGGCGATTTCTCGTTTAGCACCTTTGAGCTCAAGCGTTTCAAAATATTCTTTTGCCTCTTTTAGAGGTAGGGCGCTGATTTCATAAATAGCGCGCGATTGTTTTTTCTCACCCACTTTGACAAAGCGGGCTTCTTTGCGTAAACGACTGCCGTTGCATTCAGGACATGTTTGTACGTTTTGATAGCGCGATAATTCTTCACGCACTGTCATTGAGTCGGTTTCGCGATAGCGTCTTTCAAAGTTCGCAACAATGCCTTCAAAAGCATGCTCACGAATGCTGTTCTTGCCACGCTCGTTGATGTACTCAAATGGAATGGTGACATCGCCAGAGCCCAATAAAATCAGGTCCTGCTGTTTCTTGTTGAGTGTCTCAAATGGTTTTTCTACGTCGAAGCCGCCATGCTTGGCTAAGGTCTGCAGTAACTTGAAATAGAACTGATTACGACGATCCCAGCCTTTAATGGCTCCTGATGCCAGCGATAAATCTGGATGAGCAACAATTCGTTTGGGATCAAAGAAGGACTGGTGGCCTAGACCATCGCAGGATGGGCAAGCGCCCATTGGATTATTGAAGGAGAAGAGGCGAGGCTCTAATTCTTGTAATGAGTATGAACACACTGGGCAAGCAAACTTGCTTGAGAAGATCATCTCTTTGCCGGTATCCATATCAACGATCATGGCTTTACCATCAGCAAGGCGTAAAGCAGTTTCAAAAGATTCCGCTAAACGTTGCTGAATATCAGGTCGAACTTTAATGCGATCGACAACCACTTCAATCGAGTGCTTATCGTTTTTCTTCAGCGTTGGTAGTTGATCAACTTCAAAGATCTCCGCCTTAGCAGTATTAGCTGTGCCGCCGCCAGAGCGTACCCGGAAGCGCACAAAGCCTTGTGCCTGTAGGTCTTGGAAGAGGTCAACGAATTCGCCTTTTCGCTCGCTGATAACAGGAGCCAAAATCATCAACTTCGTATCTTCGGGCATCGACAATACAGTGTCGACCATTTGAGAAACGCTTTGCGCTTCTAATGGAAGATCGTGATCTGGACAATGCGGCGTTCCGGCACGTGCAAATAGCAAACGCAAGTAATCATGAATTTCAGTAACGGTACCTACGGTTGATCGAGGGTTATGGCTAGTAGCTTTTTGCTCGATCGAAATCGCTGGCGATAACCCCTCAATCGTGTCAACGTCTGGTTTTTCCATGAGTTGTAAAAACTGACGTGCGTATGCAGAGAGGGACTCAACATATCGGCGCTGGCCTTCTGCATAAAGAGTGTCGAAAGCCAATGAGCTTTTGCCTGAACCGGATAAACCAGTGAGGACGACTAATTTCTCTCTAGGGATGTCTAGATTGATGTTTTTGAGGTTGTGGGTGCGGGCACCGCGGATCTTGATTTCGTTATTCATGATTTTTTAGCGTAACTTGTTAATATAGCTCTTTCCCATGAATTCTTCTGAACTTCGCTCCACTCTGGCCTTAGCAGGCATCTTTGGCCTCCGCATGTTGGGCTTATTTCTGCTATTGCCCATCTTCAGCATTCATGCACGAGGCTTGCCGGGTGGTGAGCATGCCCTTTGGGTTGGTTTGGCGCTTGGGATATTCAATATTGTTCAGGCCTGTTTTTATATCCCTTTGGGTCGTTTATCGGACCGAATTGGGCGTAAACCAGTCGTTTTATGGGGACTGTCCTTATTTGTAGCTGGCGCTCTGATTTGTGCCGCTAAAGATGATTTGTTATGGATTGCAATTGGTCGCGGAATTATGGGTGCTGGAGCAGTTTCAGCTGCCATTTCAGCCTGGGTTGCTGATTTAACCCGTGAACAAGTTCGCACCCGAGCTATGGCCTTGGTTGGTGGCAGTATTGCCCTCTCATTTGCTCTTTCTTTGGTGATTGCTGCTCCGATTTATCGCGCGATTAGCCTCAGTGGAATTTTTATTGTTCTGGCGGTGTTGGGTGTCATTGCGATGTTTGTCACTTATTACATGTTGCCAACAAGTAAACCAGAAGCAAAAGTTCAACAAGCTTCATTGAAAGAAGTTTTCTTTCGTCCAGAGTTGATGCGTTTAAATCTCGGCGTATTTGTATTGCATGCAACTCAAGTTGCTATGTTCTTGGTAGTGCCAAGGCTTTTGGTACAAGCAGGTTTACCACTTTCTTCGCATTGGGAAATTTATCTTCCTGTAGTGCTGCTCTCATTTGTCTTCATGGCGCCTGCAATTATTTATGGCGAGAAGAAGCAGAAATTAAGAACGGTATTGTTAGTAGCGATTGTTTTGTTATTGATTGCTGAAACACTATTCACCCAAGCTAATTCAGTCATGTCTATAGCGACTGCGCTACTAATTTATTTTGTTGGCTTTAATTTGCTGGAGGCTTTGCAGCCATCCCTAGTGTCGCGTTTTGCAAAAGAATCTAAGGGCACCGCCCTAGGTGTTTATAACACTACGCAATCGATTGGCTTGTTCTCTGGGGCTGTAATTGGAGGTTATTTAATGGATAGCCATGGTGATTTATCGGTCTTTGCAATGGGGGCAGTGCTCTTGGTTTGCTGGCTTATAATTGCTTGGTCGATGGGTGAAATGCCAACGAGAGCAACAGAATCAAAGGATGCAACCACAAAGACATAACCGCAGCTTCATAGATTAAATTAAAGCGAGCAGTTTATTTTTTAGCAGTAATAACAGTAGTATTTTTCTTCGGGAGACAACATGGCTTCGGTAAATAAGGTCATCATCGTAGGTAACGTAGGACGCGATCCAGAAACTCGTTACATGCCAAGCGGCGACGCCGTTACAAACATTTCAGTAGCAACATCTGATCGCTACAAAGACAAACAAACTGGCGAAATGAAAGAAACCACAGAATGGCACCGTGTTGCATTCTTCGGTAAGCTTGCAGAAATCGCTGGTCAGTACCTCAAAAAAGGTTCACAGGTTTATGTTGAAGGTCGTCTGCGTACTCGCAAATGGACTGACGCTAGCGGCCAAGAAAAGTATTCCACAGAGATCGTTGCAGAAACTATGCAAATGCTCGGTGGCAAGCCAGTTGGTGGCAGTGGTGATGGCGGCGAAAGCTACAGCCGCTCAAAGCCGGCTGAGCAGTCTGCTCCAGCAGCCTCCAACGCTGCATCACTAGGTGCAATGGACGACGATATTCCGTTTTAAACAAGACTAACTAATGCGGTGAATGCCGCAATAGCAAAAACCCCTTCTAGGATTTCCTATAAGGGGTTTTTATTTATCTACTGTCTTGCGTGACGAATATTTTCAGGCCACGGAGAGTTGTGGTCGGTACGGAAAGGGTTGATATCTAGGCCGCCGCGTCGTGTGTAACGCGCATACACAGACAACTTCTCTGGTTTGCATTGGCGCTTGATATCCGTAAAGATAGTTTCTACGCAATGTTCATGAAACTCACCTAATTGTCTAAAGCCGATGAGATAACGCAATAAACCTTCTTCCAGAATTGGTCTGCCTTGATAGCGAATTTGTACGCTTGCCCAATCTGGTTGACCTGTCACAGGGCAATTAGATTTGAGCAGGTGAGAAACCAGACACTGCTCAATTGGGCCAAAGGATTCATTCACACCCAGCAGGCTTGGGTTTGCAGGTAGGTTTGGATCAACTTCAATATCCAGGCGATCCATCAAGATGCCACCCATTTCTTGCATCCCTTTTTTAGAGATAGCTTCCGTAGGGTTGATGCGAGTAGTAATTTTGCTGCCAGCAACTGCTGATAGGTCTGTAATCAGTCTGTCTTTAACTTCATTATCATCTTCAAAGCGTGCGCTGTTGAGGCTGTTGAGATACAACTTAAAGGATTTGGACTCAATCATGTTGGGCGAGTCAGCCGGAATTTGAAACTCCGCTAAGGCAATTTGCGGCTTTCCTTTTTTGTTGAGCCAACTCAGCTCAAATGCATTCCAAATATCCACCCCAACGAATGGCAGCGCCTGATTTTCTTTGATGCCAAGTTTCTTGCGATTTTCTATTCTTGGAATGGGAAATAACAAGCTTGGATCGTATTGATCTGGATATTGCGTGGATTGTCCGAGCGGAAGTGTTGCCATGAATTGTTTTATTTCTTAGGCTTGTTAGATACGCCTGATACTACATGCCCTGTTGGCGCAACAGATGCTGCAGATTGGCAGTGACCAGTTTGATCGTCAAAGAAGAAGTCCGGCTCAAATTCTCTTAAAAACTCACTCTTCGAGAGGCCACCTAAAAACATTGCTTCATCAACATCAATACCCCATGCCATCAGAGTACGAATGGCACGCTCGTGTGCAGGCGCAGAGCGCGCTGTCACTAGTGCAGTACGAATGCGCATGCCATTTTCACTAGTGGAGCGCTGCAGTCTGTGGAGCGCTTCGAGCAAGGGTTTAAATGGGCCTGGAGGCAAGGGAATATCGACCTTTTTGCTCTCATGATCAACAAAGGCCTCAAGTCCTTTTTTCTGAAACACTTGTTCAGCTTCATCTGAAAAGAGTACCGCGTCACCGTCAAAGGCAATACGGATTTCATTCGGGTGAGACTCTGCTGTTTTGCTGGATTCCGGAAAGACACGCGCCGCAGGAAATCCAGCATCAATCGTTGCGCGTACATCATCTTCATTTGCAGATAAAAAGAGGTTGGCATGCAGTGAGCGTAGGTAATGGTACGGTGGGCGACCTCTCGTGAATACGCCACGTTCAAGATGCAAGCCGTGATGCTCTGCAGAGCGGAAGACGCGTAGGCCGCTTACGGGATCGTTGCGAGAAAGAATTACCACTTCAACGCGCTGCTCACCCTCTTCATTAAAGGCGAGTAGTTTCTTGACCAATGGAAAAGCCACCCCTTTTTGGGCTGCTTCACTCAAACGCTCAAGCTGCAATTTCATATACGCGCTGTCATCGGTTGATTCAAAGATGCGGTTTTCTTCTTCGAAATCAAACAGGGCGCGCGAGGAGATCGCGACGACGAGTTTCCCGGTGAGTGTGTATGACATTATTTAAGAAACAAACGATAAGCAGGGTTATTGCTCTCATCCCAGTGTGGGTAGCCTAGGCCAGCCAAAAAGCTTTGGAATTTCTTCTGCTCATTCTTGGGGACCTGTAGACCAACCAAAATACGTCCATAGTCAGCGCCATGATTACGATAGTGGAACAAGCTGATGTTCCAGTTCGGCGCCATGCTGGTGAGGAACTTCATCAAAGCACCTGGACGCTCTGGAAATTCAAAGCGATAGAGCAATTCATCTTTAGCAAGCGCAGAATGTCCGCCCACCATGTGGCGTAAATGTGACTTCGCTAATTCATCGTGAGTCAGGTCAATCGTTGCAAACTTTGCTTTGCGGAAATGCTTTGCAATTGTTTCGCTATCACCAGACTTTTGTGTGCTGATGCCTACAAAAATATGTGCTTCGCTTTGATCACCAATGCGATAGTTAAATTCAGTTACATTGCGTTTGCCAAGCAATTCGCAGAAGCGTTTGAATGAGCCGCGCTCCTCAGGAATTGTCACTGCAAATACGGCTTCACGGAACTCGCCAACGTCTGCGCGTTCGGCTACAAAGCGCAGGCGGCTAAAGTTCATATTAGCCCCGCAAGCCACAGCCACTAAGGTTTTCTTCTTGATCCGTTTTTTCTCAACGTACTTCTTCATCCCGGCAATGGCTAGTGCGCCAGCGGGTTCAAGAATGCTGCGAGTATCGGTAAAGACATCATTAATCGCTGCACAGATTTCATCTGTATCGACAGTGATAATTTCATCAACTACTTTTTTGCAAATGCGGAATGTTTCTTTGCCGACGAGTTTCACAGCAGTGCCGTCTGAGAACAAACCAACATCTTTCATCTCAATGCGCTTATTCGCTTTGAGCGATTGATTCATGGCATCTGAGTCTGACGCTTGAACGCCAATTACTTTTGTCTTTGGACTAACTGCTTTGATGTATTCGCCAATGCCTGCAATCAGGCCGCCACCACCAATAGCTACAAATACTGCATCGATTGGTTTTTCATATTGGGTAAAAATTTCATGGGCGATAGTTCCCTGGCCTGCAATGACATCCGGATCGTCGAATGGATGAACAAAAGTGAGACCCCGTTTTTTGCCTAAAACCTCAGAATGCTTGAAGGCATCACTATAGGATTCGCCATGAAGGATGATTTCGACCCAAGATCCGCCTCGAGCCTTAACTGCATCAATTTTGACGCTAGGAGTGGTTACCGGCATCACGATTACAGCTTTGCACTTCATTTTGGCTGCCGATAGGGCAACGCCTTGGGCATGATTGCCTGCGGAGGCTGCAATAACCCCGCGTTTTAAGGCTTCCGGGGGTAAATGGGCCATTTTGTTATAGGCGCCACGCAGTTTGAAGGAGAAAACCGGCTGGTTATCTTCCCTTTTTAGAAGTACCTGGTTGCCCAAACGCTTTGTCAGCTCGGGGGCGGGCTGAAGCTCGGTTTCTCTGGCTACGTCATAGACGCGAGCCGATAAAATTTTCTTTAAATAGTTCGTTGCCATCCAATGAGCGTACCACGGATGGCTCCTAAGCCCTTAGATTTGCAAGGGTTTATCTAATTTGGGAGCAGCTTTCTCGGAATACTGCCAGTATCAGGATTGCTCTATTAAAATGCTTATTTATCAAATATGTCGCTATGAACGCCCCACTAGCTTTGAACCAGTTGTTGAACGCTGAGGCGGGTTCCCCCCGTCTGCGTGAAATTCCCTACAACTACACCTCCTTTTCAGATCGAGAGATTGTTATTCGCCTATTGGGTGAGGAGTCATGGCGCGTACTAAATAACTTGCGTGGCGTTCGCCGTACTGGCCGTTCTGCCCGGATGTTGTTTGAGATTCTCGGTGATATCTGGGTTGTTCAACGTAACCCTTTCTTGCAAGATGACTTACTTGATAGTCCAAATCGTCGCAAGCAATTAATTGATGCTCTCTGGCATCGCTTGGGCGAAGTCAAGAAGCGCAATAATGGCGACTCTGCAGATCAAGTCGAAATTTTATTAAGCGCTGCCTATCGCGCAATTGAAAATTTTGAAAATGGATTTAAAGAAGTTGAAGTCATTCGTAAGCGTGCTCGAAAAGAGTTGGGCCGTCATACCGCTTCTGACAATATTTGTTTTGATGGTGTGTCTCGTGCTGCGCACGTTACTGATGCAACAGACTGGCGTGTTGAGTTTCCACTCGTCGTTCTCAAGCCTGACTACGAATCCGAAATTCCGGGTTTAGTGAAAGCTTGTGTTGAATTAGGTTTGACAATTATTCCTCGTGGAGGCGGCACTGGCTATACCGGTGGTGCAATTCCGCTTTATGCAATGTCCGCAGTTATTAACACTGAGAAGTTGCAAGATATTGGTAGCGTCAAAGCTAAAAAACTTCCTGGCCTTGACCGCGAAGTGTCAACCATCTTTACAGGTGCAGGTGTTGTAACCCGCCGCGTATCGGATGCTGCAGAGCATGCTGGGCTTGTGTTTGCAGTTGATCCGACCTCTGCTGATGCCAGCTGTATTGGCGGCAATATTGCGATGAATGCTGGTGGTAAAAAAGCAGTTCTCTGGGGAACGGCTTTAGATAATCTCGCTAGCTGGCGCATGGTTGATCCAGAAGGCAATTGGTTAGATGTGGAACGTCTTGATCACAACATGGGCAAGATTCATGATGTGGCAATGGTACGTTTTCAGTTAACTTGGTCTGATGGAAATAGCGAACCTGGTCAGCGCATTCTCAAAACAGAATTATTAGAAGTTGAAGGTAAACGTTTCCGTAAAGAGGGTTTGGGAAAAGACGTTACTGATAAATTTTTATCAGGATTACCTGGCGTGCAAAAAGAAGGTTGCGATGGTTTGATTACCAGTGCAACTTGGGTTTTGCATCGCATGCCTAAATTCATGCGCACTGTTTGTTTAGAGTTTTTTGGTCAAGCACGCGAAGCTATTCCGAGCATTGTAGAAATCAAGGCTTACCTAGATGGATTAAGCAAGCAAGGCGGTCCAATTTTGGCTGGTCTTGAGCATTTAGATGATCGTTACCTAAGAGCAGTTGGTTACTCAACAAAATCTAAGCGCAATAGCTTGCCGAAGATGGTGTTGATTGGCGATATTGCAGGCGATGATGAAGAGGCCGTTGCCGCTGCAACTAGTGAAGTAGTGCGTATGGCCAATTTACGGGTTGGCGAAGGCTTTGTTGCCGTTAGCGCAGAAGCACGGAAGAAGTTTTGGCTAGATCGCGCTCGTACGGCCGCGATTGCCCGTCATACCAACGCATTTAAGATCAATGAAGACGTCGTAATTCCTTTGCCACGTATGGGCGAGTACACCGATGGCATTGATCGCATCAATATTGAGCTTTCTCTCAAAAATAAGCTCAAAGTGCTCGATGGTCTAGAGGCTTTCTTGAAGAAGAGTGCTCTGCCACTTGGTAAGAGTGATGCTGAGTACGAGATTCCAACAGCAGAAATCTTGGGCGATCGTGTTCAACAAGCTTTGGAGTTAATTGCTAAGGTGCGTACTCGTTGGGCTGATTGGCTCACACAGATGGATGTGCATTTCCCGCAACTACAAAATTACAGCTTGCGTGCTTCCTGGAAAGAGGAAGTACGTTCAGAGTTGCGCATCATCTTTGGTGGTCTGGCGTTTGAGCCTATCCTCACTGAGTTGGAAGCCATTCATAAAAACATTTTGCGTAAACGTGTCTTCGTAGCTTTGCACATGCATGCGGGTGACGGTAACGTTCACACCAATATTCCTGTGAACTCTGATGACTATGAGATGTTGCAAGATGCCCATCGTGCTGTAGACCGCATCATGAAGTTAGCGCGCTCTTTGGACGGTGTGATTTCTGGCGAGCATGGTATTGGTATCACCAAATTAGAGTACCTTACTGAAGCCGAGCTTAAAGATTTCCGTAGTTATAAGAATCGCGTTGATCCAGAGGGCCGCTTTAACAAAGGCAAATTAATGCCGCATGCAGATCTGAGCATGGCTTACACACCAAGCTTTGGTTTGATGGGTCATGAGTCAATCATCATGCAACAAAGTGATATTGGCGCGATTGCTGATAGCGTGAAAGATTGCTTGCGTTGCGGTAAATGTAAGCCAGTGTGCTCTACACATGTGCCGCGTGCAAACTTGCTTTACAGCCCACGCGATAAGATTCTGGCAACCTCATTACTGATTGAAGCCTTCTTGTACGAAGAGCAGACGCGTCGTGGTGTTTCGATTCGTCACTGGGAAATGTTTGACGATGTAGCTGCGCATTGCACCGTATGTCACAAGTGTTTGACGCCTTGCCCGGTCAAGATTGACTTTGGTGACGTGACTATGAATATGCGTAATTTATTGCGCAAGATGGGTCAGCAACGTTTTAATCCTGGTACTGCTGCGTCGATGTTTTTCCTTAATGCGACTAGCCCAGAAAGCATCCATCTTGCCCGCAAGACGATGATTGGTTGGGGTTACAAGCTACAGCGCTTGGGTAATGATGTTCTGCGCAAGTTCGCCAAACAACAAACAGCACACCCTCCTGCAACGGTAGGTAAGCCGAGCGTTAAAGAGCAGGTGATCTTCTTTGTTAACAAGAAGATGCCAGGCAATTTACCCAAGAAAACCGCTCGCGCTTTATTGGATATTGAAGACGCTAACTACGTACCAATTATTCGGGACCCTAAAACGACTTCTGCTGATACTGAAGCAGTGTTTTATTTCCCGGGCTGTGGCTCTGAGCGTTTGTTCTCACAGGTAGGCTTGGCTACTCAGGCTATGTTGTGGAATGTGGGTGTGCAAACGGTATTACCTCCAGGCTACCTTTGCTGCGGCTATCCACAGCGCGGCAATGGCGACTTTGATAAAGCTGAGAAGATGATCACGGATAACCGTGTCTTATTCCACCGCGTTGCCAATACTCTGAATTACTTGGATATCAAGACCGTTGTAGTTTCATGCGGTACTTGTTATGACCAGTTGGCTGGCTATCAGTTTGAGCAGATTTTCCCCGGCTGCCGAATTATTGATATTCATGAGTTCTTGGCTGAAAAGGGTGTGAAGCTCTCTGGCGTCACTGGCGTGAAATATATGTATCACGATCCTTGCCACTCACCAATGAAGTTGCAGGATCCATTGAAGACAGTCAACGAGTTAATCCAACTCGAAGATGGTAAAGCTATTGCTAAAAATGATCGTTGCTGTGGCGAGTCTGGAACTCTGGCTGTAACTCGTCCTGATATCTCTACACAAGTTCGTTTCCGTAAGCAGATTGAAATGGAAAAAGCTGCCAATGAATTGCGTCAAGGTGATTTCACTGGCGAAGTCAAAGTGTTGACAAGCTGTCCATCCTGTTTGCAAGGCCTGACACGTTTTGATGCTGATAGCGATACAACAGCGGATTACATTGTGGTGGAGATGGCGCAGAAGTTGTTAGGCAAAGACTGGATGCAGGACTACGTTGCTAAAGCAAACCAAGGCGGTATTGAGAGGGTTCTTGTTTAATGATTCCAAGCAATATCGTTGTGCATCAACAGTCCAAGGTTCTAGAGCTCTCGTACGAGAATGGCCAGACTTATAAATTGCCCTTTGAGTTTCTAAGAGTTCTATCTCCCTCCGCTGAAGTTCAAGGTCATGGACCTGGGCAAGAAACATTACAAACTGGTAAGCGCGATGTCTTGATCGCAAATATTGAGCCTGTTGGCCACTACGCCCTCAAGCCAAGTTTTTCTGATGGACACGATTCAGGTTTGTACTCTTGGGATTTTTTATATTTCTTATGCGAAAACCAAGAGCAATTATGGAAAGAGCATTTGAGTAAATTGGCTGCTGCAGGTCTTGATCGTGATGCGCCTATGGCGCAGGCAGGACAGTCGGGCGGTCATTCTTGTGGAAGTCACTAATGAGTAAAACGCATTTTGGTTATCAAAGCGTTGATGAGGCCGAGAAGGCTGGTAAGGTCGCTGAAGTATTTCACTCGGTAGCTAGTAAATATGACGTGATGAATGACCTCATGTCATTTGGCTTACACCGTGTTTGGAAAAAAATTACGATTGCGCGCGCAAATGTTCGCCCAGGTCAAAAGGTTTTAGATATTGCCGGTGGAACTGGAGACTTAGCTGCAGCATTTGCAAAAGCGGCTGACTGGGGTCGCAACCCCGACGCTCAAGTTTGGTTAAGCGACATTAATGCCTCTATGCTGGGAGTTGGTCGCGATCGACTCTTGGATCGCGGAATGGCTTTGCCTTGTGTGCAGTTTGATGCAGAAAAGATTCCATTTCCTAATAATCATTTTGACGTAGTTACGGTTGCCTTTGGTTTGCGCAATATGACGCACAAAGAGGTGGCTTTAGGTGAAATGCGTCGGGTAATAAAGCCGGGTGGCCGTGTATTGGTATTGGAGTTTTCGAAGCCAGATGCCTTTTTGCAGCCGGTATATGACACCTATTCTTTTAAAGTTTTGCCATGGTTGGGTGAGAAGATTGCCCAAGATTCAGAGAGCTATCGCTATTTGGCGGAATCCATTCGTATGCATCCAGATGCCCAAACCCTCAAAGAAATGATGTTAGGAGTGGGTTTTGATGAAGTGGAAACCCATAGGATGACTGGGGGTATCGTTGCCCTACATATTGGTATTAAATACTGATGGTTGTATAGTTTTAAAGTCTTAAAAACTAAAGAAATTCAGCAGTTATAAGAAGGGGTACGGGTTTATGAATAAACATTTTTTTAAAGCAACACTCTTAAGTCTTACTTTAATTTTTGCAACAGTGGGCCATGTTGATGCAGCTCGTTTAGGTGGTGGCAAGAGCGTAGGCAGAGCCCCAAGTGCGCCAATTCAAAAGCAAGCTGCGCCAGTACAAAAACCTGCACAGCAAGCACAGCCTGCTGCACCCGCTCCAGCTCCACAAGCTCCTGCACCTAGTCGTTTTGGCGGCATGGGTGGCATTTTGGGTGGCTTAGCTGCAGGCTTGGGTATTGGTTACCTCTTGTCCCATTTTGGTTTGGGTGAGGCAGCCTCTTCTTTGATCACTGGTTTGCTGATTGCTGTTTTGGCAGGCTTTGCGATTATGTTTGTAATGCGCAAGCTCATGCCAAAAATGTCTAGTGCAGGTCAAAGCCCTAATCTTTCCTCTAGTGGAATGCAGCGCACTGGCTTGGATCGGACACCAAGACAGGAGCCGGCTTTTACTCCTGCTGCAAACGCATTTGGTGGAGTCAGCGCAGAGCCAGAGCCGTTTCAATCAACCTTGCCCCCTGGTTTTGATCAGCAAACATTCCTTGAGAATGCAAAGCAATATTTTGCAACCTTGCAAAAAGCATGGGATCAGGGTGATCTTGCTTCTTTGCGAGAATTTACAACTCCAGAAATGTTTGCCACGATCCAACAGGATTTAGCGGGCCGTACTGATGCAAGTAATCAAACCGATGTTGTCACTATCAATGCTCAGCTTTTGGGAATTGAGACTGCTGATGGTCATTATTTCTGTAGTGTTCAGTTCAGCGGCATGATTCGTGAGCAGCAGGGCGCGCCAGCGAGTGACTTCTCTGAAATTTGGAATCTAAGTAAGCCAGTAGAGGGTCCTGGTGGCTGGGTACTGGCGGGTATTACCCAGTTGGTTTAAGCTTTAGGTACTTGCCGTCGGAAAACCCGCACTTGTGCGGGTTTTTTACACTTATGAACACACATTCCTCAACTACCCATACCATTGCCTCCAGCGCTGCCTGCCGGGGGATCAACCATGTTTTAGCTAGTGAGCCATGGGCATGTACTGAGTTGGCTCGCCATGCTAATAAAACCATTTTGTTACAGCTTCCGCTGGGCAACCTATGTTTTGAGATAAAGCCTGATGGTTTACTGGCTAGCCTAAAAGAGATTGAGACTCCTGTACTTACTTTAGAGGTTTCCTCAAGAGCGCTGAGTGATTTGGCTGGCAGCGCTGGTTCATTGCGCGAGCAAGCCTTCAAAGCGGTAAAAATTACTGGTGATGCAGATTTGGCTCAACTATTGGGTCGTCTTGCTGGGCAGCTACGTTGGGAGTACGAGGAAGATTTAGCACGTTTAGTGGGTGATGCACCAGCAAACTTTGCGGTAAGACAAGGGAAAAAGTTTGTCTTTGCTACTCGCTCTGCTGCTAGTGATTTACTGGACAATGTAGTGGAGTATGTCAGCGAAGAGAGAAAAGTGCTTTTGAATAAACGAGATTTCATAGTTCGTAAATCTGAATTAAGCGAATTGCGCGAATCGGTGGATCGCATGGAAAAGCGCATTCAACTTCTAGAGCAAAAGGCTAAATAATCGTGCGTCGCATTGCTCGTCTTTACTTCATCTTTTTTACTGCTTGGCGTTATGGCTTATTGCCTTTGCTTCGCGATCTTTTAAAACCAGGCATTCGCCGTGGATTCTTAACGATGCTTTGTTGGGTTTCTCCTGGCACACATTTGCCCAGAGGTGAACGCATTCGATTAACACTAGAAGCACTTGGTCCGATATTTGTAAAGTTTGGACAGGTTCTTTCTACACGTCGCGACTTGTTGCCAGAAGACATTGCCAATGAGTTGGCCAAGCTACAGGATCAAGTACCACCATTCTCAAATGAAGAATCTCGTCGCTTAATTGAGAAAGATCTAGGGCAGTCGATTGAGGATGTATTTATTAGTTTTGATGCAACTCCTGTTGCTAGCGCCTCAGTGGCGCAGGTGCACTTTGGTGTATTGCGTGGAACAGATAAACGTCCTGAGTGGGAAGGTCGTGCAGTAGCTATCAAAGTTCTACGTCCCGGCATTTTGCCGGTGATTAACGGTGATCTGGCATTGATGTATGACCTTGCCAAGGTGATTGAGAAAAGCTCCGAAGATGGTCGACGTTTAAAGCCGCGTGAGAACGTAGCAGAGTTTGATACGTATTTGCATGATGAGCTGGATCTCATGCGCGAGGCTGCCAATGCAAGCCAATTACGCAGGCAGTTTGCTGATTCTCAGAAACTCATGATTCCTGAAATGTATTGGGATCTTTGTCATACCAATGTGATTGTGATGGAGAGAATGTATGGCATCTCTATTGGAAAAACTGATGCACTACGAGAGGCTGGAGTTGACTTTAAAAAGCTGGCTGCTGATGGCGTAGAGATATTCTTTACTCAAGTATTTGAGTATGGGTTCTTCCATGCAGATATGCATCCTGGCAACATCATGATTAGCTTAGAGCCAGAAACATTTGGCCGTTTCATTTCACTTGATTTTGGAATCGTTGGCGCATTAAGTGAGACTGATAAAAACTATTTGGCGCTGAATTTCTTGGCATTCTTTAATCGTGATTACCGACGCGTTGCTGAGTTGCATATCGAGTCAGGCTGGGTCCCAGCCAATACTCGTGTTGAGGAATTAGAGGGTGCAGTGCGCTCTGTTTGTGAGCCGTACTTTGATCGCCCGCTAAAAGAAATTTCTCTGGGTATTGTGTTGATGCGTTTATTCCAGACGTCACGCCGCTTTAAAGTGGAAATTCAGCCACAACTGACCTTATTGCAAAAAACACTCTTGAATGTAGAGGGTCTGGCCCGTCAACTTGATCCCGATCTGGATCTTTGGAAAACAGCTAAGCCGATTTTGGAGAGATGGGTAAGTAAGCAATTAGGATGGCGTGGTTTATTGGATGGCTTAAAGGAAGAGGCGCCTACTTGGGCCAAGATTCTGCCCACTTTGCCTCGTTTGATAGTGGATAGTATGGCTAAAGGCCGAAATCCCGCAAAAGACCAAAACGGCGAAATTGAGGTCCTAAAGGCCCTTTTGCTCGAAGAAAGACGTACTCACCGCCTACTGGCCGGTGCTTTGCTCTTTGCAGGTGGGTTTTTGGCGGGAATTTTGATCATCAGCCTGGGCTTTTATTAGTCTCTCCCTGATTGGCTGCTAACCCGCTAAAATAGCGGGTTAGGCAGAACACATGAAAAAATACTTTATCGCTGGCATCCTCGTATGGGCACCATTGTCGATCACCATCTGGGTGATTGCCTGGGGCTTGGGTTTGCTCGATGGCGTATTCGGTTCTGTAATGCACGCCATCATTGCAGTCTTCCCGCGTCAATTTGCTGGAGATTTGCAGCATTTCCGTGAATTGCCTGGCGTTGGCATTTTGATTGTGATTGGTGTGATCATGGCCACTGGTTTGTTAGCAATTAGTTTTGCTGGTCAGTGGTGGATCCGGATGTGGAATAAACAGATCAATCGTATTCCAATCGTTCGATCTATTTATTCAAGTGTTCAGCAGGTTTCTTCCACCTTATTTTCCGGAAGCGGCCAAGCTTTTAGCAAAGCATTGTTAATTCGCTACCCCCATGCTGATTCATGGGTGATTGCTTTTCAAACAGGTACTCCTGCAAAAGAAGTGACTGCCAAATTAGGTGAGGATTACGTTAACGTATTTTTACCAACAACCCCAAACCCTACCTCTGGTTTTTTCATGATTGTGCCCCGCGCACAAACGATTGAATTAGAGATGAGCGTGGAAGAGGCTCTGAAACATATTGTTTCCATGGGCTCTGTACCTCCCAATAGTTCTAGTGGCATAACTGCAACGCAGTTACCACACCATTTTTGATTTATAGGAAATTGTTATGTCGATGCGAAGCCATACCTGCGGCCAGGTAACCGATTCACTGATTGGTCAAGAAGTCACTCTCTCTGGTTGGGTGAATCGTCGCCGTGACCACGGAGGCGTTATCTTTATTGACTTGCGTGACCGCGAAGGTTTCGTGCAAGTAGTTTGCGATCCAGATCGCCCAGAGATGTTTGCCTTGGCTGAGCAAGTGCGTAGCGAGTTCTGCATACAGATTAAAGGTCTCGTGCGTGCCCGTCCTGCTGGTACTGAGAATGTAGATTTAGTTAGTGGAAAAGTAGAAATTCTTTGCCATAGCTTAGTGATCTTGAATGCGTCTGTAACACCACCATTCCAAATTGACGATGAGAATTTATCCGAGACCACCCGTTTGACCCATCGTGTATTAGATTTACGTCGTCCACAAATGCAAAAGAATTTGCGCTTGCGTTACAACGTTGCGATGGAGTGCCGTCGTTATTTAGATGACGCAGGATTTATCGATATTGAAACACCAATGCTTACTAAGAGCACACCAGAAGGCGCGCGTGATTATTTAGTTCCATCACGTGTACATGACGGTCAGTTCTTTGCATTGCCACAGTCTCCTCAATTGTTTAAGCAGTTGTTAATGGTGGCCGGCTTTGATCGTTACTATCAAATTACAAAGTGCTTCCGTGATGAAGACTTACGCGCAGATCGTCAGCCTGAATTTACTCAGATCGACTGTGAAACTGCTTTCTTGAGCGAGTTAGAAATTCGTGATTTGTTTGAAAACATGATTCGTCATATTTTCAAGAAGACAATGAATGTCGAGTTGCCGAACCCATTCCCAACAATGCCTTATTCAGAAGGTATGGCGCGTTTTGGCTCCGATAAGCCAGATTTGCGCGTGAACTTTGAGTTCACTGAATTGACAGATTTGATGAAAGACGTTGATTTCAAAGTGTTCTCAGGTGCAGCGAACCAAGTTGGCGGCCGCGTAGTGGGCTTGTGTGTGCCTGGCGGTGCTGAAATTAGCCGTAGCGAAATCGATGACTACACCCAGTTCGTTAGCATCTATGGTGCTAAAGGTTTGGCGTGGATTAAGGTCAACTCTGTGGCTGAAGGCCGCAATGGTTTGCAGTCACCAATCGTGAAGAATTTGCATGACGCTGCGATTGAAGGTATCTTGAAGCGCACTGGTGCAAAAGATGGCGACATCATTTTCTTTGGCGCTGATAAAGAAAAAGTAGTAAACGATGCAATCGGTAATTTACGTCTACGTATCGGTCAATCTGCTTGGGGTAAAGAGCATGGACTGTTTACAGAAGGCTGGAAGCCATTATGGATAGTTGACTTCCCAATGTTTGATTACGATGAAGGCGAAGCGCGCTGGGTTGCTTGCCATCATCCGTTCACCAGCCCTAAAGATGAGCATATGCAGTACTTGGAGTCTGATCCAGGCAAGTGCTTAGCCAAGGCTTATGACATGGTGTTGAACGGTAGTGAAATTGGTGGTGGTTCTGTTCGTATTCACCAAGAAGCAGTTCAAAGCCAAGTATTCCGTGCATTGAAGATTGATGCGGAAGAAGCTCAAGCTAAGTTTGGCTTCTTGTTGGATGCACTCCAATATGGTGCGCCTCCACATGGCGGTATTGCATTTGGTTTGGACCGTATCGTCACCATGATGACTGGTGCCGAATCAATTCGAGATGTAATCGCCTTCCCTAAAACACAGCGTGCGCAATGTTTATTAACTCAGGCTCCTAGCCCAGTGGATGAGCGTCAATTGCGTGAGTTACATATTCGTTTGCGTCAAGCAGCACCTGCTGCTTAAAACAACTTAAGTAGCGTTTTAGATCCACCTTGAAAATCCCTATTTCGGTTTTAGTAGTTATCTATAAATCGAATAGGGATGTTTTATTGATAGAGCGTGCAGATCGCGCGAGCTTTTGGCAGTCCGTCACTGGTAGCCTTGATGCTAGCGACGAAGATCTTGCTTTGGCGGCAGCCCGTGAAGTATTTGAAGAGACGGGTATTGCGGTAGAGGGGTTGCCAAAAGATGCTTTGAAAAATATGCACCACCAGATCGAATATGAAATCTATCCTGCCTGGCGGTCTCGTTATGCGCCTGGCGTCACGCGCAATACTGAACACTGGTTCTCATTAGAGGTTCCCGATAACACCCCTATTACGCTAGCCCCCAGGGAGCATGTGGCCTATGAATGGCTCCCATACCAAGAGGCCGCTAAAAAATGTTTTTCTCCTAGTAATGGAGAGGCGATTCTCAAATTATTTTCAGCAGACAAAAGCCAGCTTGAATAAGGAATAAGATAGAGCGATGAGACATTCATCGGGGCATCATCACGGTAGCGCAGATTCAAAAACAGCGGGGCGCGGTGACTGGCGCGTTATTCGCGACCTACTTCCTTATCTATTGGAATATCGCTTTAGGGTCTTGATTGCCCTAAGCTGTTTAATTGCCGCCAAGGTTACCAATCTTGGCATACCAATTGTCTTGAAAGACTTAATTGATTCTTTAAATATCAATGTCAATTCGCCACAAGCGCTTTTGGTCGTTCCCTTAGGAATTATTGTTGCTTATGGCCTTTTAAGAATTTTTGCATCCGTATTTACAGAGCTTCGCGAAGCATTGTTTGCTAAGGTCACACAGAACGCAGTTCGTAAAGTAGCGCTTCAAGTTTTTGAGCACTTGCACTCCTTAGCGCTGAGCTTTCACCTTGCTCGTCAAACTGGTGGCGTAAGTCGAGATATTGAGCGTGGCACACGTGGCATACAGTCACTGATTTCTTATTCTCTCTATAGCATTCTGCCCACACTGATTGAATTCTGTTTGGTTTTAGGCTACCTTGCTTACTCCTACGATATTTGGTTTGCTACGATTACTTTAGTCGCCTTGGTTCTTTACATTGTTTTCACAGTCGTAGTTACAGAGTGGCGTACACATTTTCGCCGCACGATGAATGATATGGATTCGAAAGCCAATCAAAAGGCGATTGATTCCTTATTAAATTTCGAGACAGTGAAGTACTTTGGTAACGAGGCATTTGAAGCCAGTCGTTACGATGAAAATCTTCTGCGCTATCAATCGGCTGCGGTGAAGTCCCAAAAGACTTTGGCGGTATTGAATCTTGGTCAGCAAATCATTATTGCAGTTGGCTTAATGCTGATTCTTTGGCGCGCCACGGTTGGTGTAGTCAATGGCACCATGACTTTGGGCGATTTGGTCTTGGTTAACACCTTAATGATTCAGCTCTATATCCCCCTGAACTTCTTGGGCGTGATTTATCGAGAGATTAAGCAATCATTGACTGACATGGATCGCATGTTTTCTTTACTCAATACTGAGAAAGAGATAGCGGATTCACCGGATGCTAAGACACTTCAAATTGAAAATCATGATCGTGGCCCAGATGTGCGATTTGAGCACGTATCGTTTCACTATGATGCTAAGCGTGAAATTCTCCGCGATGTGAGCTTCAATATTCCTGCTGGGACGATTACAGCGGTGGTTGGTCAAAGTGGCGCTGGTAAAAGTACCCTCGCAAGATTATTGTTCCGTTTTTATGATGTTCAATCAGGAAAGATTTTGATTGATGGTCAAAATATTCAGGATGTCACTCAGGCTAGTTTGCGCAAAGCTATTGGTATCGTGCCACAAGATACAGTCTTATTTAATGACACGATTGGATACAACATAGCCTATGGCAATCCCTCTGCAACTATTGAAGAGGTGCAGGAGGCGGCCAGAGCCGCGCAAATTGATAGCTTTATTAAGCGCTTGCCTGAGGGTTATGACACTCAAGTTGGCGAGCGGGGTCTCAAGCTATCCGGGGGTGAGAAGCAAAGGGTTGCTATTGCGAGAACACTCTTAAAGAAACCTGCCATGCTTATTTTTGATGAAGCTACTTCAGCGCTCGACTCTAAAACCGAACGTGCTTTTCAAGAAGAGCTTCTCAGCTTAGCTAAGAACCGAACAACACTCATCATTGCCCATCGTCTTTCAACCATCATTCATGCAGATCAAATTTTGGTAATGGATCATGGACAAATTGTGGAGCATGGAACCCATGAGGAGTTGCTTGCGGTAAAGGGTAAATATGCCGAGATGTGGCAGATGCAAGAGCGCGCCACTCTTGATTAAAATAGCTTTATGACCAAAAGCGTCTCTCCAAGCTCGGCAGCCAACAGTACAGAAGCAATCTTAAAAAATGCTTTTGCCGCTGCCGTCGCAGTTGCTGATCCACAAGTGATTGTTCCGCAGTATTTAGCGCAGATATTTCCAAAGGGTCAAGAACCTAAAGGGCGCTGTTTAGTTGTGGGTGCCGGTAAAGCTAGTGCATCTATGGCTAGCGCATTTGAAGCTTACGCAAAAGCTAATTGGCCGCAGGCAAAATTAGAAGGCGTTGTACTGACGCGTTACGGCCATAACTCACCAACAAGCCATATTAAGATTGTTGAGGCTGGGCATCCGGTGCCTGACCAAGCCGGCATGGATGGGGCCAAGGAAGTATTGGCGCTAACAAAGCAATTAGAGCAAGGCGATGTATTGATCGCTTTGGTATCTGGGGGAGGCTCAAGCCTTCTGACTTTGCCTCAAGAAGGCATTTCTATTGATGACATGCGCAAGACCACAGAAGCGCTTTTGCGAAGTGGCGCCCCGATTGAAGAGATGAATGTGGTACGCAAACACCTATCTGCAATTTTGGGTGGTAACTTGGCCAGAGTTGCGATTGCACGTGGCGCAAGAGTGGAAGCTTTATTGATTTCTGACGTCACAGGTGACTCACCTGCAGATATTGCTAGTGGTCCTTGTGCTGCGGATTACTCTACGTATTTAGATGCGCTCAATATTTTGCAAAAATACGATTTAGATGCATCTACTATTCCGGCATCTGTTCTTGATCATCTCAAGCGAGGTTTAGCAGGAGAAATCCCTGAGACCTTAAAAGATATTGATTTGGTTGATAGCCAAGTTTCGAATCATGTTATTGCAACTGCCTATAAAAGCCTAGAAGCTGCTGCTGAGTATGTCCGTCACCAAGGCTATGAGCCAATTATTTTGGGTGACACAATTACCGGCGAGGCACAGGAGGTTGGTTTAGAGCAGGCCGCTTTAGTGCGAGACTATGTGGCTAAGGGATTTGATAAGCCGCTAGCCTTAATTTCTGGGGGTGAATGCACTGTCACCATCCCAGCTGGAGTCAAAGGCCGTGGTGGTCGTTGCAGCGAGTATTTGCTCTCACTCTTTGCGGCATCAAGCGATTTACCTCAATTGGCTGCCTTGGCTGCTGATACCGATGGGATTGATGGTAGCGAGAAGAATGCTGGCGCTTGGTTTGATGGTTCCGTACGTCAAGCTAGTCAAACAGCAGAATTTGCGCCAGAAAAATTCTTATTGGCACATGATTGCTACGGCTTCTTTGCAGAAATGGATGCTTTAGTGGAAACTGGCCCTACACTTACGAATGTGAATGACTTCCGCATCATCTTGCTTAATAAATAATATGTCCAATAGCCCTACAAAAATTGAATTAACTCAGCCGGACGATTGGCATTTACATATTCGCGATGGCGAAGTAATGAAAGATGTATTAGCAGATACTGCGCGTCAATTTGCACGTGCCATCATCATGCCAAACTTAAAGCCACCAGTCACCACTGTGGATTTGGCAAAAGCTTATCAGTCACGCATTGAATCGAATTTGAAATTATTGGGCGTCACTGAATTTATGCCTTTGATGACTCTCTATCTTACTGATAACACTTCTGCAGATGAAGTTCGTAAGGCTAAGGATGCAGGTATTGCTGCATTCAAGTTGTATCCCGCAGGAGCAACCACTAATAGCGACGCTGGTGTGAGTGACCTTAAACATTGCCATGCTGCTTTAGAGGCAATGCAGGCTGTTGGTATGCCCTTGCTTGTGCACGGCGAAGTAACACATGCAGATATTGATATCTTTGATCGTGAGGCGGTATTTATTGATACGATATTAGAGCCGTTACGTAAAAAGTTACCTGAACTCAAGATTGTGTTTGAACACATCACTACCAAGCAAGCCGCTCACTATGTTCGTGATGCAGTGACTGGTGGGAAAAATACGATTGCGGCCACGATTACGCCTCAGCATTTGCTTATGAATCGTAATGCGATTTTTGCGGGTGGGATTCGTCCACACAATTATTGCTTGCCGGTTCTTAAGCGTGAGGAGCATCGAGTTGCGCTTTTGCAGGCTGCTACAAGTGGTAACTCTCGCTTCTTCTTGGGAACTGATAGTGCGCCGCATGCCAAGGGTGCTAAGGAGGCGGCATGTGGTTGTGCGGGATGCTACAGCGCATTTAACGCACTAGGTTTATATGCCGAAGCATTTGAGAGTGTTGGTAAGTTGGATAAATTAGAAGGCTTTGCTAGTTTCTTTGGCCCCGATTTTTATTCTTTGCCACGCAATAGTAAAAAGATTACTTTGGTAAAACACGCGCAAAGCATTCCTATGGAATTGCCTTTGGGTGATGCCACCATCGTTCCGCTGCGCGCCGGCGAAACGATTGCTTGGTCACTCGTTTAAAAAACTCAAATCATTAGTTTCTTAGCCAAATTGCTCTGACTGCGTTAGACTGCAGGCGCAGAGTCAATTGGGCAATCGCCGCCTCTTTATTGAGGGGGAGGAAAGTCCGGACTCCATAGGGAAGGGTGATGGCTAACGGCCATCCACGGCGACGTGAGGAATAGGGCCACAGAGACGAGCGTATTTAGTTACGGTGAAACGCGGTAACCTCCACCTGGAGCAATCCCAAGTAAGCAGGCGATGAGGCGTCCCGCTGAGTCTGCGGGTAGGGAGCTTGAGCCGTTAGGTAACTAACGGCCTAGAGGAATGATTGCCCCTAGATGCAAATCTAGGCGACAGAATCCGGCTTATCGATTGACTCTGCACTTATTCTGAAACGATTTCTACGCTGTAAGTTAATTCTGCGGTTTTGGCCAACATGGTGGTGGCGGAGCAGTACTTCTCATGAGAAAGTTTTACAGCGCGATCCACTTTAGCCTGATCAAGGTCTTTTCCTTTGACCGTAAAGTGCAGATTGATCTTGGTGAAGACTTTGGGGTCTTCTGTGGCGCGTTCTGCTTGGAGGTTCACTTCACAGCCGCTAATGGCCTGACGGGCCCTTTGTAGGATTAAAACCACATCAAATGCAGAGCAGCCGCCCGCACCGGCTAAAAGGAGCTCCATTGGCCTTGGAGCTAGGTTTCTGCCACCCGCTTCTGGGGCTCCATCCATGTTGACGAGGTGGCCACTGCCAGTTTCGGCTGAAAAAGCCATACCGCCATTACCCAACCAAGATACTCGACAATCCATTGTAGTGACCCCTAACTTACTAAATTAACTAATATTATCAATAGTTTACCAATATTTATGGCATGCCGTTTGCTGCTCAAAATAGCCAAAAAGCATCAAAAAATTGATTTTGGTCAATATTCTTGCGTTGCACCATATTGTTTGTGTAGAATAACCATATTGGTAGTCAGTCTTGTATAAGACTGCGACTTACCTTCCAGTGTCTCCTCCACCCAAACATAGGTGGATTCCAACCCAGGACTCGTTCCTGGGTTTTTTTTAGGTTATAATTCAAGGCTTTACTGAATTACCGAGCCGGTCAGCGGTAATTTGTTGTACCAGTTAAATTGCAGAATCTGCGAGCTTGCAAACATAAGCAGGGCCAAGGTGGACGTAGTTTGGTTGGGGTAATTTTTTTGACCATAACAATTTGAGAAATCATGAAAACTTTTTCTGCAAAATCCCATGAGGTAGTGCATGAATGGTTCGTGATTGACGCTACGGACAAAGTCCTCGGTCGTGTCGCCAGTGAAGTGGCACTCCGTCTACGCGGCAAGCACAAGCCTGAATACACTCCACACGTTGATACTGGCGACTTTATTGTCGTTATCAATTCTTCAAAGCTCCGTGTCACAGGCACAAAAGGCTTGAACAAAATTTATTACCGTCACAGCGGATACCCAGGTGGTATTAGCTCAACTAACTTCGACAAGATGCAAGACCGTTTCCCAGGTCGCGCTTTGGAGAAGGCTGTGAAGGGTATGTTGCCAAAAGGCCCACTAGGCTATGCCATGATTAAGAAATTAAAAGTCTACGGCGACGCCAATCATCCGCATGCGGCTCAACAGCCAAAAGCGTTAGAGATTTAAGGAAACCAAATGGCTATTAATTACGGAAATTGGAATTACGGTACTGGTCGCCGCAAGAGTTCTGTTGCGCGCGTATTCATTAAATCTGGCAAAGGCGACATCATTGTTAATGGTAAGCCTATCGATGCATATTTTGCTCGTGAAACATCACGCATGATCGCTCGTCAGCCTTTGGCTCTCACAGCTCACTTAACGACCTTTGATATCAAAGTAAACGTTTCTGGTGGCGGTGAAACTGGCCAAGCTGGTGCAGTTCGTCACGGTGTTACTCGTGCATTGATCGACTACGACAACGCCTTGAAGCCAACTCTGTCTAAGGCAGGCTTGGTAACTCGCGATGCTCGTGAAGTTGAGCGTAAAAAAGTTGGTCTGCACGGCGCGCGTCGTCGTAAGCAGTTCAGCAAGCGCTAATTCTTTCAGTCGCTCAAGTTTTATCGAAAGGGTCGCGCAAGCGGCCCTTTTTGTTTCTACAATCTAGGTATTAAAGAAATAAAATTCATCAGTCGGTATTTTGGAGAATGGCATGATTAAAGTTGGCATCGTAGGTGGCACTGGTTATACCGGAGTGGAGTTATTGCGTTTATTGGCGCAGCATCCCGAGGTAAAGCTGACTGCAATTACTTCTCGTACAGAAGCGGGTATGCCTGTGGCTGAGATGTTCCCATCTTTACGTGGTCGTGTTGATCTGAAATTCACAACACCTGATGAAGCTAAATTAAACGAATGCGATGCAGTGTTCTTTGCAACTCCACATGGTGTTGCGATGGCGCAAGCAAAAGAATTGCTTGCTAACAATGTCAAGGTTTTGGATCTTGCTGCAGACTTCCGTTTAAAGGATGTTAAAGAATTTTCTAAGTGGTACGGCATGGAGCACGGCTGCCCAGAAATTTTGGCGGAAGCGGTTTACGGTTTGCCAGAGATTAATCGCGAAGCAATTAAAAAAGCACGCGTAGTGGGTTTGGCAGGCTGCTACCCAACATCAGTCCAGCTTGGCCTCGCGCCTTTGTTGTCACCAAAATCGACTGGCGGTAAGCACTTGATTGATGGTACGCACATCATCTCGGATTCCAAGTCAGGCACCTCTGGTGCTGGCCGTAAAGCAGAGATCGGCACCTTATTGTCTGAAGCTAGCGATAACTTCAAGGCATATAGCGTTAAAGGACATCGTCATCTTCCGGAAATTGAGCAAGGCTTAAAAGCAATTGCTGGTCACGATCAAATTGGCCTGACCTTTGTGCCACATTTAACGCCGATGATTAGAGGTATCCATTCAACGCTATATGTGCGTTTGACTGATGCTGGTAAAGATATTGACTACCAAAAACTTTATGAGACTTTCTATAAAGATGAGCCATTTGTCGATGTGATGCCTGCAGGCAGTCATCCAGAAACACGTTCAGTACGTGGTAGCAACGGCATTCGGATTGCGATCCATCGTCCAGGCGGCGGTGATACTTTGGTCATTTTGGTGGTTGAGGACAATTTAGTAAAAGGGGCCTCAGGACAGGGGGTTCAGTGTTTAAACCTCATGTTTGGCTTGCCAGAGACTACGGGGCTCACCCAGATAGCTGTATCCCCGTAATGACCCTTCAGCAAACTGGGCATTAAAAGCCTAAAATGAGACATTGCCTTTTGAATTAGGAGTAAATCATGACTGAATTAGCTACACAACCTGCACAAGATTTAGCTGAGCCACCAACCCCATTGGTGTTCACCGATAGCGCTGCTGCAAAAGTGGCTGACTTGATTGCTGAAGAAGGTAATCCAGAATTGAAGTTGCGCGTATTCGTACAAGGTGGTGGTTGCTCAGGCTTTCAGTATGGCTTCACATTTGATGATGCCGTAAATGAAGACGACACACTCTTTGAAAAGAATGGCGTTACTTTGTTAGTAGACTCAATGAGCTTCCAATATTTGGTTGGTGCTGAGATCGACTACAAAGAAGACATCAACGGCTCACAGTTTGTGATTAAGAATCCAAATGCGCAAACAACTTGTGGCTGCGGATCTTCTTTCTCTGCTTAAGAAAAAGTTTAATTATTTAAGCGGGATAGCAAGCGCCTAGAATTCTAGAGCCCTTCGCTCCCGTAACGGCTGGCAAATTTGCTGGCCTTTTTTCTTTATGGGCCCATGCAAGCCATGCAAAAGCGAGACCTTCAACTAGTTGTGGATCGATCCCGGCAGAATCACTAGTTGTAATCTCTAAGGGTTGTTTAAAGAAGTGTTGCGACTTCACTTTGAATAAATTCATCAGCGCATGATTTCTGGCACCACCTCCGCAGATAATCAGCTTCTGGGTCTGCGGGGCATGACGCGCTAGAGCCTCTAGGGCCGAGTGGGCTGTTAGATGAAGTAAGGTTGCTTGCACGTCTTCACAAAGAAAATTTTCACCATTCAATTTTTCTTGTAACCAACCAAGATGAAAGTCATCTCTGCCTGTACTCTTAGGCGGCGCTTTTGTAAAAAATGGATCAGTCAGCATTCTTGCAAGCAATACTTCATTAACTTTGCCTTGTAATGCCCAGTTGCCATTCTCATCAAATGCATTACCTTGATGTTCGTGTATCCAGGCATCCATCAACATGTTTCCTGGACCGCAATCAAAACCGGTCACTTGCCCATCCTTGGGAAGTAGCGTGAAGTTAGCAATGCCGCCAATATTGAGAATGGCTAAATTTTTATTTTCTACAAATTGCTGCGCATGAAACGCTGGGACTAAAGGGGCGCCATGCCCACCAGCAGCCAAATCTCGGCTTCTAAAATCAGCAATGACATCGATGCCTGTTTTTTCTGCCAAGAGGGCAGGATTGAGCGTTTGGTGGGTATAGGCCATATCGCCAAGATGCGGTTGGTGACGAATGGTCTGCCCATGAGCGCCAATAGCAGTGATATCAGACGCCTGCAATTTTGTCTTTTGAAGCAATTGATTTACTGCTTCTGCGTAAGCCAAGGCTAGGGCATTTCCAGCCTGTTTCTCCCGGTGCAGCTCATTAGGCCCAGGGCTTTGAAGCTCAAATAGGGCTTTGCGTAGTTCAGGGCTAAAGGAGGTGCTCACTGCATCCAGGGCGCTTGCTTCCCCGTTGGGTCCAATCTTTGCAAGGACAGCATCTATCCCATCCAGGCTGGTGCCAGACATTAGTCCGATATAGAGGGAATGGGGTTTGTTCATGGTGCTCTCAGGAATGCGACAATTATGCTTTAGCAATTTAACTACTAATTTAACTGAATCAGCAATCCGAATCAGCATGACGGCTAAACCAGAACAAAAATACCCTTTGACTCCTGAAGTCTATGCAGCACTCGAGGTCACTAAGCGTGGCTGTGATGAGTTATTAGTTGAGGCTGATTGGGTTCAGAAACTGGCGCGCAGTCAGGCTACCAAGATCCCACTCAGAATTAAATTAGGCTTAGATCCAACGGCTCCTGATATTCATTTGGGGCATACGGTTGTTTTAAACAAATTGCGTCAATTGCAAGACATCGGTCATACCGTTATTTTCTTGATCGGTGACTTCACCAGCATGATTGGTGACCCATCTGGACGTAACGCTACTCGCCCACCATTAACTGCAGAAGAAATTGCGGTTAATGCCGAGACTTACTATCGTCAAGCGAGTATGGTGCTCGATCCTTCTAAAACTGAAGTGCGTTACAACAGTGAATGGTGTGATCCATTAGGCGCGCGTGGCATGATTCAGTTAGCAGCGCGATATACCGTTGCACAGATGTTAGAGCGCGATGACTTTACAAAGCGCTACCGTAGTGGTGTACCTATCTCTGTACATGAGTTTCTGTATCCATTGATGCAAGGCTACGACTCTGTTGCCTTGAAGAGCGACTTAGAGCTCGGTGGTACTGATCAGAAATTTAATCTCCTGGTTGGGCGCGAGCTTCAACGTGAGTATGGCCAAGAGCCTCAATGTATTTTGACAATGCCACTACTAGTTGGTCTAGATGGTGTGGACAAGATGAGTAAGTCCAAAGGCAATTACATTGGCATTAGCGAGCCTGCGGGAGAAATGTTTGGCAAGCTTTTGAGTATCTCCGATGAATTGATGTGGGATTACTTCACATTGCTTTCTTTCCGCCCAATGGCTGAAATCGACTTGATGAAGCAAGAAGTTGCCGCCGGTAGAAATCCGAAAGACTGCAAAGTACTGCTCGCGCAAGAAATTGTTGCACGCTTTCATTCACAGGCTGCGGCAGAAAAAGCATTAGAAGACTTCAATCACCGCGCTAAAGGTGGTGTACCGGATGATATTCCAGAGGTCAATCTCTCCGGAGCCCCAATGCAAATCGCCAATCTTTTGAAAGCTGCTGGTTTAGCCCCATCCACATCAGAGGCTAATCGCAATATCGAGCAAAACGGTGTGAAGATTGATGGCGCAACGATCACTGATAAACAGCTGAAAGTTGAAGCGGGAACTTATGTTGTACAAGTAGGCAAACGTAAGTTTGCGAAAGTGACGCTAGCTTAAATATCTAGACTAGCGCTGCCGCTAGGCGGCGTTAATCCAAAATGCTCATAAGACTGGCGTGTTGCTACTCGTCCACGCGAGGTTCTCTGTAAGTAGCCCTGCTGAATCAGATATGGCTCAAGCACATCTTCAATGGTGTCGCGTTCTTCGCCAATAGCTGCTGCCAAGTTATCGATACCCACTGGGCCACCATCAAACTTGTGCAAGATGGCTTCTAGTAATTTTCTATCCATTACGTCAAAGCCGCTTGGATCGACATCTAGCATCTTCAAGGCTGCATCAGCCATAGCTTTAGTAATGGTTCCCGTGCCTTTGACTTCTGCGTAGTCACGTACACGACGTAGTAATCGGTTTGCGATACGTGGAGTGCCACGTGCACGCTTAGCAATTTCTACTGATCCCTCTGGATCAATATCGGCCTTGAGCAGACTGGCTGAGCGATTAATAATTTTGGTCAGTTCTTCGGTGGTGTAGAACTCCAGTCTTGCCACAATGCCAAAGCGATCACGTAATGGATTGGTCAGCATGCCAGCACGGGTGGTGGCACCAATCAATGTGAATGGCTTGAGATCAATTTTTACGCTGCGTGCTGCAGGGCCTTCGCCAATCATGATGTCAAGACTGTAATCTTCTAGTGCTGGGTAAAGAATTTCCTCAACCACAGGAGATAGGCGATGAATCTCATCAATAAAGAGAACATCGTTTTCTTCTAGATTAGTTAGTAGGGCAGCAAGATCACCAGGCCTATCCAGTACGGGGCCGCTAGTTTGGCGCAAGTTAACGCCAAGCTCCCTGGCAATGATGTGGGCCAAGGTAGTTTTACCAAGGCCAGGAGGCCCAAATAAGAGAACGTGATCTAAGGCTTCTTGACGTGCTCTTGTGGCACTGATGAAAATCTCTAATTGGGCGCGTGCTTTAGTTTGACCAACATACTCATCGAGTTGTTTTGGCCGTAGCGCTCTCTCAAAGACGGCCTCAGAATTACCCGCTGAGCCGCTCACAATGCGGTCATTGCCTTCCGGTAAATCTTCGGGGATGGAGCTTAGGTCGTCTGTATGAATTGCCATGTTTAGAGTTTAGTTCCGTTTGACATTAGGCTTTAGATAAATACTTCAAGCCCATACGGATGCCATCCGATACATTTGTCTCTGGTGGGATTTGCTTGAGCGCTAAAAGCGCTTCTTTTTCTGAGTAGCCTAATGCCAACAGAGCTTGCAAGACTTCGCTGCTAGCTTCAATCGCCTGTGATTTGCCGCCTGTAATACCCAGGTCAGGGGCTAACTTACCTTTGAGTTCTAGGCAAAGACGTTCAGCGGTTTTCTTGCCAATGCCTGGTACTTGAGTGAGGCGTCCAGCCTCTTGTAGGGCAATCGCTTGGGCTAACTCATTGACGCTCATACCAGAGAGAACTGCTAGTGCGGTACGGGAACCAACACCACTAATCTTGATGAGCTGTCTAAATGCTTCACGTTCAGTCTCGGTAGCAAAGCCAAAAAGTTGCTGCGCATCTTCACGAACTTGAAAGTGCGTAAGAAGCGTAATTTTTTGACCGGCTTGAGGAAGTTGATAAAGGGTACTCATAGGTACATCAACCTCATAACCAATACCTTGGCAATCTACCAAGAGACGGGGTGGATGAACTGAAACGAGAGTACCTTGAATGCGACCAATCATGTAGAGATCTTAACCTGTGATGTGTATTTTTACTTGCTACGTTTCTTTGGTGCTAATGCGGCGGTAGCTGCAGTTATAGCTTTTGGTATTTGCGCATGATGAGCGGCGCAGATAGCAACACCCAATGCATCAGATGCGTCAGTACCTGGGGCACGATTTAGTCTTAAAAGACGCTTAACCATCTCCTGCACTTGTGGCTTGGCTGCGCGACCTGTGCCAACAATGGCTTGCTTCACGCGCAGAGCGCTGTACTCAGCTACGGGAAGCTTTTCAGATACGAGCGCAGCGATCACGGCACCCCTTGCTTGACCTAGCATTAGCGTTGAACGAGGATTCACATTTAAGAAAACCTCTTCAATCGCAGCAGACTCAGGATGATAGGTCTCTAAAACTTCTTTAAGACCCGCATAGAGAGCGCCCAAACGTTCAGGTAAGCCTTTGGCTGGATCACCACTTTCAATCGTCCCAGAGGCTACGTAGGTCAGCTTTTGGCCGTCGACATCAATGACACCAAAACCGGTAGTACGCAAACCTGGGTCAATTCCTATCCAGCGCATAAGTTTGTTTATTACTTCCTGTTTGCTTAGTGACGGAAGTGACGTGTGCCAGTAAAGATCATGGCAATACCATGTTCATTTGCTGCTGCAATGATTTCATCGTCACGCATACTGCCGCCCGGCTGAATGGCGCAACTTGCACCGCCATTGACGACTACATCCAAGCCATCACGAAACGGGAAGAAGGCATCGCTTGCAACGGCAGAACCTTTAAGGCTCAGGCCAGCGTTCTCAGCTTTAATGCTGGCCATACGTGCAGAGTCAACACGACTCATTTGGCCTGCACCAATACCGAGAGTCATACCATTTGCACAATAGACGATGGCATTGGACTTCACAAATTTAGCAACGCGCCATGCAAACATCATGTCATGCATTTCGCTTGGAGTTGGTAGACGCTTGCTGACAACGCGCATTTCATTTTCGAGAACGTTTTTGGCATCAGGCGATTGCACGAGCAAGCCACCACCAACGCGTTTGAAATCAAACGTATTAAATGCAGTACCTAATGGGATCTCTAAAAGACGCACATTTTGTTTTGCAGCAAAGATTGCCTTTGCTTCATCGCTAAAGCTAGGGGCAATTAATACTTCTACGAATTGCTTGGAGATCGCCTCTGCCGCTGCGCCATCGCAAGGAACGTTAAAAGCAATAATGCCGCCAAAGGCTGAGCTTGGATCGGTCTTAAATGCTTTTTGATAGGCTTCAAGAGCGCTAGCTCCAACAGCTACGCCACAAGGATTGGCGTGTTTGATGATGACGCATGCGGCAGCGCCTCCTGCGTTACCGGTAAAGCTCTTCACGCATTCCCAGGCAGAGTCAGCATCCGCAATATTGTTGTACGAAAGCTCTTTACCTTGAAGTTGCTTGTAATTGGCTAGCGCGCCATTAACAGGGTAAATATCTTTATAGAAGGCGGCAGATTGGTGTGGGTTCTCGCCGTAGCGCATCTCTTGTACTTTTTCAAAAGCAAGATGCAAAGTTTCTGGGTAAGCAGAACGCGCTTTGTGATCCAAGTCATCTCCCAAAGCAGAGAGGTAGTTGGCAATAGCACCGTCATACTGAGCAGTATGCGCAAATACTTTTTTGGCTAAAGCTAAATTTGTCTTATAAGAAACAGCATTCTTGTTAGACTTCATCTCTGCCAATACTGGGGCGTAATCTTCTGGTGATATTAAAACGGTAACGTCTTGATGGTTCTTTGCAGCAGCTCGCAACATAGCAGGACCGCCAATATCAATATTCTCTACAGCATCCTCAAATGAGCAACTTTCTTTAGCGACTGTCTCATTAAATGGGTATAGGTTGATGACGAGCATATCGATAGTGTCGATTCCATGCTCTTTTAAGGCAGCCATATGTTCTGGGAAGTCTCTACGAGCTAACAAGCCACCGTGCACCATAGGGTGAAGGGTTTTTACGCGACCATCGA
Source organism: Polynucleobacter yangtzensis (assembly GCF_001595965.1). Lineage (GTDB taxonomy): Bacteria > Pseudomonadota > Gammaproteobacteria > Burkholderiales > Burkholderiaceae > Polynucleobacter > Polynucleobacter yangtzensis. The sequence goes on along the minus strand of NZ_LOJI01000001.1, from coordinate 87,351 downwards.
GCATTTCTGGGAATTTTGTTAGCGAAGAAACTTCAACTACTGGCAGATTATTTTCAGCTAGAAGTTTTGCGGTGCCGCCAGTAGAAATAAGCTTAATACCCTGCTCATGGAGGGCTTTAGCAAAAGGCACGATGCCATTTTTATCGGATACGGAGAGAAGGGCTGTACGGATCATAGTTTTCGGAGGGTTTAATTAAAAGAAATGACTTTGTGATGAATGCTTACTTCAGCAGCTGATGTTCAACGAGCTTCTTATGAAGTGTGTTGCGGTTAATACCAAGATATTGCGCTGCTAGTGATTGATTCTGTTTGGCGTGCTGCATAACTAATTCCAGCATAGGCTTTTCTACAACAGCCAAGACCATTTGATAGATATCGGTTGGTGCCGTTCCTTTGAGGTCATTTAGGTAACCCTGTAATTGGGTTTCAATACATTCGGTAATTGGGTGCTTATTGGTCATAACAGTCTATCAATACAAAAAACAAGAAAATAAAAAAATACAGCAGGGATTCGGCAGGAATTAAGCTGCCTCTAAAAACAGTAAGCGTTCAGAATGCAATTTCATCTCATCAAAATAATCATTCACCATTTGCAATTGGGTTTTGCAATCATCAGCAGTATTCATGCGCTGACGGAATGCATGTGAGTCTCGCAAACCTTTGCAATACCAACCGATATGCTTGCGAGCTGTGCGAAGGCCGATATGTTCACCATAGAACTCATAGTGATCTAAGAGGTGGACATTCATAATCGCCTGAATCTCATTGATCTCAGGAGTTGGCAATTTGCCACCAGTTTCAAGGTAATGATTGATCTCGCGGAAGATCCAAGGGCGACCTTGTGCCGCACGTCCGATCATGATGGCATCAGCCCCAGTGATCTTTAAAACTTGCTCTGCTTTCTCGGGGCTAGTAATGTCACCATTTGCAACCACCGGAATGCCTACATTATTTTTGACTGCAGTAATGGTTTCGTACTCTGCTTCACCGTGATATAGGTCAGCTCTAGTGCGACCATGAACTGTCAACATGGAGATGCCAGACTTTTCTGCGAGACGCGCAATCTCGATTGCATTTTTATGTTCGCGATCCCAACCAGTACGAATCTTTAAGGTAACTGGCACTGCATCTGGTCCAACACCGACAGCATTCACAACGGCTTCTAAAATTTTCTGCACTAAAGGTTCATCGCGCAATAGCGCAGAACCAGCAGCTACGTTGCAAACTTTCTTCGCGGGGCAACCCATATTGATATCAATAATTTGTGCGCCATGATCTACGTTAATTTTTGCCGCAGCTGCCATCATTGCTGGATCGGCCCCAGCGATTTGCACTGCGATAGGTTTGAATTCACCGACATGATTGGCGCGACGTTGTGTTTTCTCGCTTTTCCAAAGCAGGGCATTAGATGCCACCATTTCAGAAACCGCATAGCCTGCACCCAACTTCTTGCAAAGCTGCCTAAACGGGCGATCTGTTACCCCAGCCATGGGGGCTACAAATAGCTTATTTGCGAGTGTGTGAGGGCCAATGTTCATCAAAAAGGGGGCTTGGGCGGAAAGCATGACACTTTAGCACAGTCGACCCCAAATCTGCCTATTTTTTAGGCAGATTGCTTGTTACAGATCAAATCAGGAATACTTATATTTAGAAGCGATTTAAGCCCTTTAGCGCCTACCAAACATCATCTGGCGGGCTAAGGCTGTCTTTACTGGTGGAAGCCACTGAAGGGCGCTTAAAGCTAGCCCTCTGGCTAGCACTACTGGGGCAAGATTGGAGGTAAACACCCTAGCCATAAAGTCCGTTAGGCCAATCGTCGTTGTTCTGTCAATTTTGCGGCTTTGAGCATAGCTTTGGAGCGCATTTTGGATATCCACTGGAGATTGATCTTCTGCTGACCCAGAAAATACGCCAACTAATTTTTCCGCCAGCAAGAAGGCATCCCTTAAGCCTAGATTTAAACCTTGTCCTGCTACCGGGTGCAAAGTTTGAGCAGCGTTACCAATCCACACTTCATTGTATTTGGTAATTTCTTTGCGATAGTTCAAACCCAGCTCATATAAACGACGATCCTGAATTTTCAGAAAGCGACCAATGCGTGAACCAAATTCTTTTTCTAGTTCGTTTAAGAAATCGGCATCACTGAGTTGCAAGCGATGTCCTGACGACTCTGGTGAACCACACCAAACTAGATTCAAAATATTGGGGCCGTAATGACTTGGCAAAACTGCTAAAGGACCTTCAGCAGTAAAACGTTCCCAAGCATGATGGGGCGCCGCATTTTCTACCTCAACCAATCCGACTAAAGCTGACTGACCATAATCGCGACCAGATTCAACCCAATCTTGTGTTTTAAATAAGCCGCCTTCAGCATGCACGATACAGTTGGCGTGGATATTATTTTCTTCGGCTTCTTTATCGATATGTCGCCAAACAAAGTTGGGGCACTTTGCTTGAATGGTCCTCAATGCCTGGCGAAGTGTGATGTGGATGTCGCGATAGCGAATGATGTGCCCTAGCGCATCTTGATTGAGTTCTTCGCGGGTCATCAGGGCTCTGCCAAAGCGTCCAGCTTGTGAAACATGTACACGATGAATTTGGGCAGATTCTTTTGGCCAAGCGTTGATGGTATCTAGTAATAATTTACTGCCGTGTGAAAGGGCGATGCCTCGACTATCGGCATTTGCTAAATCGTCATCATTTACTGGGTTGCGATCGAGTAGTGTGATTTTTGCGTCTGGAAATTTCTGCAGGGTCCACGCGGCACAAGCAAGCCCAACCGGGCCACCGCCTTGAATCAAAATATCGCAATTAGATGAGCTCATTGGCAATGAAATGTGATCAAGAGTTTTTCATGAGAGCTTCAATCTCATCTGCTTTGACGGGTACGCCGCGAGAAATCAATTCACATCCAGAGTTGTTAAGGACGGCATCATCTTCAATACGAATACCAATATTCCAAAATTTCTCATCCACATCATCGGCTGGTCTGACATAGAGGCCAGGCTCGATCGTAATGACCATGCCGCTCTTGAGGACGCGCCATGGCTTATCTTCACTAGATGAAGCATGGCTGGCCTCGCGATAGGAGCCTACGTCATGCACATCCATGCCCAACCAATGTGATGTGCGGTGCATGTAGAAGCGGCGGTAAGCACCTGTTTCTATGGCATTTTCAAGTGAGCCTAGATCGGTAAGCTTGAGTAACTTCTCATCAAGTAAGCCTTGGGTTAGTACTTTCAGTGCTGCTTCATGCGGCTGCATAAAAGTATTGCCCGGTTTGGTCATGGCAATTGCGGCCTCTTGCGCAGCTAATGTAATGTCGTATAGAGCACGTTGTGGGCCAGTAAATTTTCCATTTACTGGAAAGGTCCGAGTGATGTCGGATGCATAACCATCCAGTTCGCAACCAGCATCAATTAAGCAAAGTTCGCCGCTACGTAATTCTGTTGAGCCTGCGCGATAGTGCAGGATGCAAGAGTTAGCGCCACCAGCAACAATGCTGTTATAGGCAACGCTTTGCGCACCGCTATTGCGGAACTCATGGAGCAATTCAGCTTCGAGTTGGTATTCACGCATACCAGGCGTGCAGATTTGCATGGCGCGGATATGTGCGCGAGCAGAGATGGCAGCAGCACGGCGCATGATCTCAATTTCATGCACATCTTTAAATAGACGCATTTCATGAATCAGCGCTTCAATATCATGAAACTCTGATGGTGGATTCACGCCTGAGCGAACTTGCCCGCGAACTTGTTTCATCCAATGACGCAAGCGCCTATCAGCCTCAGCACTTTCAGCAAGACGAATATAGACTGCGTCTTGATCTGCCAATAGCTCACCTAGTTTTCGATCGAGCTCCTGGTTGCTATGCGCATATTCAATGCCTAAAACTTCAGGCGCTGCTTCAGGGCCAAGACGAATGCCATCCCAAATTTCTCTCTCGGGATCCTTGGGTCTACAAAATAAATGGGATTGAAGTTGAAAGTTTTTTCCATCACCATCAACTTTCATCACAAGGGTTGATCCCGGCTCTTCAAATCCTGTCAGATAGTAAAAGTCGCTGTCGTGACGATATGGAAATTCACTATCGCGATTGCGGGCAATTTCAGGCGCTGTAGAAATGACTGCAATTCCGCCACCAGTCTTAGCAAATATTTGTTTTGCTAATTCATTTCGACGAAGTTGATAAATATCTGGTTTATTCATATGCTGCATTAAGCTCTTGTAAGCGTTGTGGCGTACCTACATCGTGCCATGGACCGGTATATTTTTCACCGGTCACTTTATTTTGCTCCATCGCGGTTCTCAGCAAAGGGGCTAACTTGGCAGGCGCTCCGAATTCCAGGTCCTTAAAGAGGTCTTTGTGATAAATCCCAATCCCTGAGAAGGTTAGCTTTTCACTCTCTACGGATTCAGTGTCTCCCACAGTGCAGTCTTGCAGGTAAAAATCCCCTTCAGGGTGCTGCACTGGGTTGGGAACCATGAATAAGTGGGCCAACGGCTTGCTAGGGTCAGCACGCATTCTGGAGGCTGTTTCCAATAACGTGCTTACAGGTAAATTCGGGCTAAATACATCTCCATTGATGACCAGAAAGTAATCATCTGGTGCGATGATGGGTAATGCCTTACAAATACCGCCCGCTGTCTCTAGAGCGCTACCTTCAGGGGAGTAGTGGATGTTGAGACCAAATTGCTGACCGTTCCCAAGAGCTGCCTCAATTTTTTCACCCAACCAAGCATGGTTAATGACGACTTTCTGAATTCCTGCCTTAGCTAAAGCTTCTAAATGCCAAGCTAGTAAGGATTTATTCTGAATGGTTAATAGGGGTTTGGGTAAGACGTCTGTGAGAGGGCGCATACGTTCACCTCTGCCAGCAGCCAGTAAAAAGCAAGGAATGAGATTGCTCTTATTCATCATGTATATCCAACTAGTCTTTATGCGTGCGAGTCGATTCCAGAATGCGAGCCAAAGGCTTTAATTCAATATAACGATTGGCTGTTGCAATGGCATATTCAAGAACGAGAGGAATATCTTTGAGATAACCGTCTTTGCCATCCCGGTGATATAGCCTTGCAAAGATACCAAGCACCTTAAGGTGGCGTTGTAAACCCATCCATTCAAAATCACGATAGAAGTGACCAAAATCGTCTGGCATCGGCAACCCTGCCTTACGGCCTGCCTCCCAGAATTTAATAACCCAATCAATCACTCGCTCTTCTGGCCATGCAATATAGGCATCGCGCCAAAGAGATGCTGCGTCATAAGTAATGGGACCATAAACTGCATCCTGAAAGTCAATTACTCCAGGATTATTTTTTTCTGTAACCATTAAATTACGCGAGTGGTAATCACGATGAACATAGACTTTTGCTTGAGCTAAATTATTTTCAATAATGAGCTCAAATGATTTTTTTAGTTGATCCGATTGTTGTGTGCTGAGTTCAATGCTGAGATGTTTCTTTAAATACCATTCAAGAAGTAAATCGAGCTCTCGTTGTAACAATGCCTGGTCATAGTTTGGTAGGACGCCAGGCTTGCTTGCCAACTGCATTAAAACTAGCGCATGAGTTGCATCTTTATAAAGATGATCTGCAGTCTCATTATTCAGTTCAGCCAGGTAAGTTTTTATACCCAAATCGTTTAATAGCAAAAAGCCTTCAGCAATATTTTGCTCGAGTATTTTTGGCACATTTAAACCTGCTTCTGAGAGCAATAAATCGACCTTAATAAAGGCATCTAAAGGCTCATGTTGGGGTGGTGCATCCATCACGATCAAAGTCCCAAAACTGGGGTTTTTAGATGTAATTCGGAAATAGCGTCTAAAGCTGGCATCAGCCGAGGCTGGCGCTAAAGAGTCAAGATCTAATTGCCAGCTAGCTTCTAGGGCTTTTAGCCAGTTGCGGAGGGTGTTTAGGCGTGAGTCAGTCATGGTCGATTCGTATAATAAGGCGGGTCTGGATCTATGAGTCATTATCGCCGTCGCGCCGGCCTTTGCGCCCCTCTTTTTTTGCATGTATCCCTGCGCGTAATGGCGGGGGTTGTATTGCTGCAATTTACGCTCCAGGGATACGCTCAGGCCCCAGCTCCTTTGCCCGCAAATGCACAGGCTAACTCGAATACTGTTTTATTGCCTGATCGTGGAAATGTCACCGTTTTAAAGTTGGATGATCAGCTGCGTACTGGTATTCCTTTGGACGATAGCAAGGCGCTAACGTTTACATCCAGCGATGTAATTGAGGGTGTTGTTGACCGCAAGATGAAGCTGAAGGGGCGCGCACAAATTCGTCGCAATGGTGGCGTGATTAAAGCTGATGAAATTATTTATGACCCAGATACTGATATTGCAGATTTAGTAGGGAACGCTGAGCTGATAAAAGGAAATACTTCTTTTAAAGGACCTACCGCTCAATTTAAAGTAGATGCGCGTGAGGGCGAGATGGATTCGCCTACATACGAACTTCGCGATACGCGTGGTAACGGCTCCGCAAAAAAACTGACAATTGAAAATACCGATATTTTTGTTTTCGATAAAGCAACTTATACGACATGTACCCCTCAAAACATGGATTGGTATTTTTCGGCCAGTACATTAGAAATTGATAATGAACAGAAAGAAATGGTTGGCACACATGGTGTGATGCGCTTCTTCGATGTACCTATCGCATACATACCTTACTTCACTGCTCCCACCTCTGGTCAGCGACGTACTGGTATTTTGGCTCCCGTTGCTGGCTACAACTCAAATAATGGCTTTGATGTTACGCAGCCTTACTACGTCAATATTGCCCCCAATAGAGACTTGTTAATCTTGCCGCGCTATATGAGTGAGCGTGGTCTGCAGATAGGCGCAAATTACCGTTTTCTAGATACCAAGTACAGCGGCACCTTAGTTGGCGATTATTTGGCGCATGATAATAAAACCGGTACAGATCGCTGGCGTTATGACTGGCAACAGCGGCAGGTGTTTAGTGGTGGTGTTGCTCCAGGCGGAGTGCCTTTGCCTGGATCTTGGACTGGCTATGCCAATATGTCTCGTGTATCTGATAACCTTTATCCAACTGACTTTTCACAAAGCATTGCTGGTGCGGTGACTAGTCAGTTTCGCCAAGAGGTTGGAACTACAAAAGGTTTGACTGGAAGTTTGAGTAACTGGAATGTCTCTGCGCGAGCATTAACCTTTCAAACCTTGCAGCCTGATCCTACCTCCGTGGTTCAAGCGCCTTATAACGTGCTGCCTAATATTAGCGCGGCATATAACAATCGTTTAACCCCTGCAGTGGCAGATACCAGCGGTAAATACGTTACCCTACCAACAGGCCCAGCGACTACATTTTCAGCTGACTTCACTAGGTTCTCTTACAACATAGGTAGTAACTTGGTAGCTACTGCACCTGGAGTTTATAGCCAAGCTGATCGAACAGTAATTAAGGGTGCCATGGCTTTGCCACAGGTGACGCCGGGTTATTACGTCACTCCAAAAGTCAGCTTTCAATCTAACACCTATAACGCCACTCCATTTATTTCGACTGGCGCACCCGTAGTTCAGGGTTTCACAATTCCAACATTTAGTTTGGATTCTGGTTTGGCTTTCGAAAGAGAGGCCGCAGAATTAAAAGGCTTTTATGGTCGAGATATGTTGCTAACGATGGAGCCAAGAGCTTTTTATGTTTATACGCCCTATCAAAATCAAGCACAAACCCCGATCTTCGATACCGCAGATGCCGGCTTTGGAGTCTCCCAAATTTTTAGTGAAAATACTTTCGTCGGTAACGATCGTATAGCTAATAGCAATGCAGCAACTCTTGGTTTAACTAGTCGAATGATTGAAGCAAATACTGGAGCAGAGCGTGCCAATGTAACGCTCGCCCAAAAGCAGCAGTTCGCTGGACAGAAAGTTGGCTTGAATGGCAATATCACCAACCCTACCACCTATTCAGATACTTTAGGCTCGGGCTCCGTTCGCCTACTCGGTAATTTTAGTGCGGATGTATTTGGTCAATACAACACCCAATTGAACCGTTTTGTACAAAGTACTGTGGGTGGAAGTTGGCGACCTACGCAGGGCAGAAGTTTGAATTTCGGTTACCGGAATGTGTGGTCTCCTCCAGTACAGGCATCTCTTCAAAACAATCAAGCTTTTGTACCTGCCTCAACGACAACTGATCAATACAATATTTCGGGTCAATGGCCCATCACTAGGGAAGTATCGGTTTTGGGTCGCTGGGGATATGATGCTTTAACCACGAAAACCTTAAATAGTCTGGTGGCACTGGAGTGGAGCAGGGATTGCTGGACTTTCCGTGGTGCTTACTCGCAGGTCTTAAATACGTCCCAAATAACCACTACCCAGGTGCTGTTTCAGATTGAATTTAGAGGCTTTGGTAGCGCCGGCAGTAATCCAGTTGATATCATGAAGCTCAATGTACCTGGATATATGCCTACCTCTAAGCCTATACCACCCTCAACATACGAGAACTATCAATGACGCTTTGTATGAACCGTGTTAGAAAAATTAGTGCCCTTTCCTTCATTATGGCAATCGGTCTGTGCGCAACTACTATCTTTGCGCAAGATACAGCAAAAACGAATGCAGCCTCTGAAAGTAAGATTCGGAATATTGATGGCGTAGCCGCAGTAGTCAATACTGGCTTTGTGACGCGCAAAGAAATTGATGATCGAATCGCGGCACTCAAAAAACAGGGCGTGAAGTTGCCTGAGGATGGATCAGCGCGAAAAGTGATTCTAGATCGACTGATATTAGAAAAAATTCAACTACAAAATGCCGAGCAAGAGGGTGTATCTGTAACTAATAAAGAGCTGGATAGGATCATTGGCGACATAGCGGCAAAAAATAAATTAACTGTTGCGGAATTTAAAGCAAAAGTCATCGCTTCTGGTTCTACTTTCGAGCGCTATAAACAATTACTGCGTGATGATGTCATGATTACCCGCTATCGAGAGCGTGAGGTGGAAACTAAGCTCAAAATATCTGACGCTGAAATTGATAACTTTATTGCTGAGCGTACCCGGGCAATGACCTCGGGTGGGGCGCCAAGATCGGCGCCGGTCGCTAAGGGCGAGCCAGAAGAAATTGATGTTGCCCAAATCTTTATTCCCGTAGATGCTGGAGCTGGAGCTGGAGCTCAAGCTGATGCCAAAAAGAAGGCGGATGCTCTGTTGCGGGATGCACGAGGCGATGTTGATTTCTTGCAGCTGGGCGCTATGGCTGCAAAAGAAAATCCTAAGATTAAGTTTCAAGATTTGGGGTACCGTACCCCCGATCGTTTGCCGCAATTGTTTTATGAGGCCATTCGAAATACTGGTGGCGGACAAGTAGCAAATACTGTTGTAAAGAGCCCTGCCGGTTACCACGTCCTTAAGGTTTTGGATCGCCGGGCAGCAGGAGCGAGTGCCCCTGCTCAGCAGGCAGTCGCCCCAGATGCTGGCTCAACCACTCCGCAAAATATCCCCATTACACAAACCCTATCTCGTCATATTTTGTTGCGCAATCGTCCTGGTCTAAGTGATCAAGATGCTGAAAGACGCTTGCAGGGATATCGCGATCAGGTGCGCGCTAAGACGGCAGATTTTGCTGAGCTTGCTAAAAAATACTCTGAAGATGGTTCAGCGCCAAATGGCGGTGACTTAGGCTGGATGAGCCCTGGGGACTTGGTTCCAGAGTTTGAACAGGCTATGAATCGTTTGCAAATTGGTGAAGTCAGCAATCCGGTTAAATCTGAATTCGGTTGGCATTTGATTCAAGTAATGGATCGTCGTGAAGGCCAACTGACTGTAGAGAAGCAACGTCAATTTGCGCGCGCAGCTATTCGTGAAAGAAAATTTGATCAAGCCTATCAAGAGTGGATGCGCGAATTGCGTGATAACGCTACCGTCAAAATTCTGAACGTGGATGATGAAGCAAGTAGTCCCTCACGTTAATTTGGTTGTGACTACCGGCGAGCCAGCCGGTATTGGACCTGAGGTTTCTCTTGCTGCCGCTCTCAATTTCTTGCGTGAACAGAGTAATGTTGCCATTACCTTGCTGGGTGATGACAAGTTACTAACCCTGCCAAAAAATATTGATCCAGCATTAGCTAGTCGATTGCAGGTTGAGTCCATTAAGCTTGAAGCGCCTGTTGTTTCAGGCGTCTTGAATCCCCAAAATGCTCGATATGTCATCGCCCTATTAGATCAAGCAATCAATGGTTGTCAGCAGGGTCGTTTTGATGCGATGGTAACTGCACCACTTCAAAAAAGCATCATTAACGATGCCGGCACTTCTTTTACGGGGCATACCGAACACCTTGCACAGCGATGCAATATTTCTCATGTGGTCATGATGTTGTGTGCACCATTGCCTACTGGATTTTTAGGGCTTAAGTCCCCTAGGGATTTAAGGGTAGCCTTAGTGACCACCCATGTGCCGTTGAAAGATGTGCCACAGGCCCTCAGTTATGACTTGATATTGGAAACAATTCAAATTGTGAATCGAGATTTGCAGAGAAAATTTGGCATAGCAAACCCGGTTATTCGTATGGCTGGTTTAAATCCTCATGCTGGAGAGTCTGGCTACTTGGGGCGCGAGGAAATTGAAATCATTACGCCTGCAATTGAAGCGGCTAAGGCAATGGGCATTCAGGTATCTGGCCCTTATCCAGGCGACACAATGTTTGACCCTGAATCAGTTGCAACAGTGGATGCGTTTATTGCGATGTATCACGACCAAGGTTTAGCGCCTTTTAAGTTTGTAACTTTTGGCAATGGTGTAAATATAACCTTGGGATTGCCAATTATCCGCACCTCAGTAGATCACGGAACTGCTTTAGACATTGCTGGCAAGGGTATTGCTGATTCCGGCAGCATGCTTGAAGCTTTACGCTTGGCTTATCAATTGGCCGTCAATCAAAGAAAGCAACCCTAATACATGCATCGTGCACGTAAACGATTTGGTCAGAACTTTTTACAGGACAACGGAATTATTTATTCCATTGTTGCCCTAATTAATCCTAGTGCTGATGCACATGTGATTGAGATTGGCCCAGGTCTCGGGGCGCTAACACTGCCACTATTAGAAAATCTTGATCACTTAGATCTTTTAGAGATTGATCGTGATTTGGTCGCATTCTGGAATGAGAAAAATCTCAAAGGCTTAACGGTAATCGAGGGGGATGCCCTTAAGTTTGATTTTTTGTCATGGGCGCAGAATCGCGCTGGTAAGAAAGGTTTATGTAAGGTGGTTGGTAACCTGCCTTACAACATCTCTTCACCGCTTCTATTTCATTTGGTTTCTGCTGCAAATTCAATTGATGAACAAGTATTTATGTTGCAAGCAGAGGTTGTGGAGCGAATGGTTGCCAAAGAAGGAAGTTCGGACTTCAGTCGTCTTTCCGTCATGCTGCAAGCTCGTTACGATATGGAGTTGGTGCTGGAAGTTCCGCCTGAGGCTTTTGATCCGCAGCCTAAAGTGAATTCGGCTGTAGTGCGAATGATCCCCAGAAGAGATTTCACCTTGAGTGATATCCAGTGGAGTGCTTTGGAAAAAGTAGTTGCTGCAGCCTTTTCCCAAAGAAGAAAAATGCTTCGAACCAATTTACAAGCGTTTGCTGACAGGCTAAATCTAACTGAAACTGAGCTTAAAGCAAGGGCACAAGATATTTCAGTAGATCGCTATATTGAATGGGCTAGGGTTTTAGCTTCTTAAGTCAGCGCCAGAGGTATCTGACGTACTAATCGTTTAGAAACAATTCTGTTTATACGCGCTTGGATCAATGACGCGCATTTCAGATTCAATCCAACCTTCAACTTCTTTCTGAAGCTGTTCTGCTGACTTGTTGGCTGAGCTGATCGCAGGCCCTATTGAAAAAATGACTGTGCCTGGATTCTTGATAAAGCTATTTTTTGGCCAGCAGCGCCCAGCATTGTGTGCAATTGGGATGACAAGTGCATCAGTAGCGCTGGCTAGGCGTGCGCCGCCTTTGCGGTAAGGCTTGGTTGAGCCTGTGGCTGTTCTGGTGCCCTCCGGAAAGAGCATGATCCATTTACCTTCACTTAAGCGCTTGCGCCCTTGAGTAGCTACAGAATGGGCTGCAGTCTGTTTATTGGAGCGATTAATGTGAATCATTTTGAGCAAGGCTAATGCCCAACCAAAGAAAGGGATCCAAAGTAGCTCACGCTTAAACACAAAACAAAGTTGTTTCGGTAGTAGGGCAATATAAGCGATCGTCTCGTAAGCGGACTGGTGTTTACTAAGGATGATGACGCGCTCATTGAGCACCGCTTGCATGTTTTCCATGCCGCGAATTTCATAATGAATTCCGCACAGCGGCTTCAGCAATGCAATAACGATTTTGTTCCAGAGTCCAATAAAGGTATAGCGATTTTCGGGGCTTAAAAAAGGAAATGCCAACATACACAACACAGACCAAATGGGTGTGAATACTACTAAAAATAAGGCAAAGAGAATCGAGCGAATGAATTGCATGATGAATTTAGACCTTATCTTCTAAAAGTGCATTAGCAAAAGCCAAGAGATCGGCATGTATTTGGGTGCCATCTGGTAGGTTGCCTTTAGCCAGGGTCTTTTCACCCTTGCCGGTGAGAACCAAGTGGGGCGTTGCCCCTAATGCAACTCCAGCCTGAAGATCACGCAAAGAGTCACCCACAATAGGGGTACCGGTAAGGGGCTTGATGCTGTCAGTTTTTTTATAGCGCAAAGCAATTTCTTTCATCAGGCCAGGCGCAGGTTTACGACAATCACATTGATGTGCATCCTGATGGGGACAAAAGAAGATGCTATCGATACGACCACCCAATGGCTTAAGTAAGCTATCCATCTTGCTATGCATCGCATGCAAATCATTGATTGTGAAGTAGCCTCTGGAGAGGCCTGATTGATTTGTTGCTATTGCAATTTGGTAGCCTGCTTGATTTAGCAGAGCTATTGCTTCAAGACTGCCTGGGAGTGGAATCCACTCATCCACCGACTTGACATAATCATCACTGTCTTCATTGATCACGCCATCGCGATCGAGAATAATAAGTTTAGAAGAGCCGGTGCTCATGCTAATTTGCCGAGATCGGCAACGAGATTCATTTTCTGGTGAAGTTGTTGCAGAAGAGCTAAGCGGTTATCACGCAGCTCAGGATTCGGGTCCATGACCATCACATCAGCAAAGAATTGATCAATTGGACCGCTTAAAGCCACAAGAGATCTCAATAGTTCTACAAATTGACGTTTTTCATAAGCTGCATTGATTGCGGGTGTAACTGCTTCCAATGCTTGATGTAATGAAGCTTCTGCTGAAATTTGCAGTAATTTTTCTGAACAAGCCGAAGGGATGGCGGTAGTCGTCTTTTTGAGGATGTTGCTAATGCGCTTATTGGCGGCAGCAAGCTGAGCAGCTTCTGCAAGGGCATTAAATTCACGCAATGCAGTTAAGCGTTCGATCAGATCATTAATTTGGGCTGGATCTTGGCTTAAAACAGCATCAATTTCTGCGCTAGTAAACGCTTTGCCAGCAACAGATTGGTCTCGTAGATAGGCGCGCAAGCGATCGATGATGAAAGCGTAGATATCGGCAGCCTTTGCGTTCTCTTGCACATCAGCCTGTGGAAACTGCGCACGAGCCAATTCAATGAGCTCAGGCAAATTGAGCGAAAGATTTTTTTCTAAGAGCAAACGGCAAATACCAAGAGCATGACGGCGCAATGCATATGGGTCTTTATCGCCCGTTGGTGCGAGACCAACGCCCCAAATACCAACTAGAGTTTCCAATTTGTCGGCAATTGCCAGAATTGTTCCAGTTTGGGTTTGCGGCAATGCATCGCCCGCAAAGCGTGGCATGTAGTGTTCGCTGCAGGCGCTAGCAACATCAGCATTCTCACCATCATGATTGGCGTAGTAGCGACCCATGATGCCTTGAAGCTCTGGGAACTCCCCAACCATATCGGTCAATAAGTCTGTTTTAGCAATTTCAGCAGCACGTGAAGCAAGCGTTTCATCGGCATTTAGTTTTTTGGCGATGCCTACAGCAAGGCCTTGAACGCGTTTGGTACGGTCTAACTGGTTGCCTAATTGATTGTGATAAACCACTTTGCCAAGATCGACTACGCGTGAAGCTAGCGGGCGTTTTTGATCTTGCTGAAAGAAGAAGCGGGCGTCTGATAAACGAGGACGCACAACACGTTCGTTACCAGAAATAATCGCATGAGGCTTATTCGTTTCAATATTAGAAACAATGAGGAAGCGATTGCGTAACTTGCCTTGCTTATCGGTTAATGCAAAGTATTTCTGATTGGTTTGCATTGTCAAAATCAAGCATTCTTGCGGAACTTCCAAGAACTCTTGATCGAAGTGGCACTCATAGATAGCCGGCCATTCCACAAGGGCAGTTACTTCATCCAAGAGGCTGTCTGGCATCAAAACTAAATCATCGCCAGCCGCCTTTAAAAGTTCAGCTTCAATTTGTGCGCGACGCTGGTTAAAGCTAGGAATAATCTTAGCTTTGGATTGCAAATCGGTTTCGTATTGATCTGCGCTAGAAACCGTTACATTGCCAGGCGCCAGGAAGCGATGCCCTTCAGTTTGATTGGCAGCATCAATGCCTAAAGCACTGATATTGAGAATGGTGCTCCCATGAAGTGCGATGATGCGGTGAGCAGGGCGGGCAAACTGCACGTCAGCCAATTGACCATTTTTCTGCAGCACTTGGTAGTGCATCATTTTTGCGATGGGCAGCTTGTTTAAGGTTTGCTCAAGAGCGGTTTGAGCCATTTGCTCAAGTGCAGCGCCTTTGGCAATGACGTTAAGGTAGAAGGCTTCATTCTTACCTTCACCAGCTTTTTCTAATGTGGCGAGATCAACATCTGCATATCCAAGGGCGCCTAATTTTTTAAGTAGGGGTGGAGTTGCTTTACCTTCAGCATCGAATGCAATGCTCGTCGGTAGTAATTTTTCACGTACGGGATAGTCCGGCGCTTGATCTAAAACATCCGTAATTTGAACCGCTAAGCGACGGGGTGTTGCAAAGCCAGTAACTTTTGAGCCCTCTGTTGCCAAGCCAGCAGACTTGAGCGCTGTGAAAATGCCTTCACTAAAAGCGTCACCTAGACGACGTAATGACTTTGGAGGTAATTCTTCGGTAAATACCTCAATCAATAAAGTGGCTGATTGTGGTTTTGAATTAGATGTGCTCATAGATGGAATGCAGAAATCTCGATGCGCTTAAGCCTGAGCTTTAGCTTGACGTTGACACATTGGGAAACCCAGCTTTTCTCTGGACTCAAAGTAAGCTTGGGCAACAGCACGAGAGAGATTACGGATGCGTCCAATATAGGCTGCGCGCTCAGTAACAGAGATAGCGCCACGAGCATCCAGCAAGTTAAATGTATGTGCTGCTTTTAAAACCATTTCGTAAGCAGGCAGAGCAAGTGGAACTTCCATCAAACGCTTTGCTTCGCTTTCATAGTTTGTGAAGTTAGCAAAGAGTAAATCAGTGTTGGAGTGTTCAAAGTTGTAGCAAGATTGTTCAACTTCATTTTGGTGATACACATCACCGTAAGAAATGCCATCTGCCCACACTAAGTCGTATACGTTAGAGCAGTTTTGGATATACATTGCCAAACGTTCGATGCCGTAAGTAATTTCGCCAAGTACAGGCTTGCAATCTAAGCCACCAACTTGTTGGAAGTAGGTGAACTGTGTCACCTCCATCCCGTTAAGCCAAACTTCCCAGCCGAGACCCCAGGCACCAAGAGTTGGGTTTTCCCAGTCGTCTTCCACGAAGCGGACATCATTTTCTTTAAGGTCTAAACCTAGTGCAGCGAGAGATCCTAGATAAAGATCGAGAATATTTTCTGGGGCTGGCTTAAGTACTACCTGGTATTGATAGTAGTGCTGCAAGCGATTTGGGTTTTCACCATAACGACCATCTTTTGGTCTACGTGATGGCTGCACGTAGGCAGCTTTCCAAGGCTCTGGACCAATGGCGCGTAAGAAAGTGGCGGTATGAGATGTACCGGCGCCTACCTCGAGGTCGATAGGTTGCAATAGGGCACAACCTTGTTGGTCCCAATAATCTTGAAGTTTGAGAATGATTTGCTGAAAAGTAAGCATGATTAACCTGGCTAAGCCATTGATTTTACATGGCTAGGGCACTCAAGAGTTAAAAAATGCCTAAAAACGTCTATGGCGAATGAGACCCCAGAGCAAGAGAAGGCAAGAAAGACCCAAAATCGGTAAATTGCCCCAAATGACATAAGGTGTTTTTCCAGAATAGGCTTGGACTTGGGTGCTCAGGGTGCCTTGGGTAAATTCAGGAAGATCTTGCAATACTTTGCCATCAGGACCTAAGACGGCTGTAATGCCTGTGTTGGTAGCGCGCAAAGCAGGTAACCCAGTTTCTAAAGAGCGTAGCTGAGATAGTCTGAGTTGCTGGGTAGAGGCCTGAGATTCACCAAACCATGCAAGATTGGTCATATTGATAAGTAAATTCACTGGCTGGGCGCTGTGCTGAATCCGAGAGGCCAACTCACCACCAAAGACATCTTCATAGCAAATCGTAATAGCCGCATGAATATCTGCTTGATCCTTGCGCACAATCGCAAACGGAGGTTGATCTAGTTTTCCTCTAGCAAAGTCGCTCATTGGTACGTGAAATGCTTTAACGAACCATTGGAATCCAGGTGGAATAAATTCTCCGAAAGGAACAAGATGCGCTTTATCGTATTGATAAGCTGGTGTATTTGGCGAGAGTCCAGTAGCGCGATTGGAATACTGTATGCCAAGCTCCCCAGGCACTTCACCAATTAAACCAACAAGAACATTGCTATCACTGCTGTTAGAGAAATCTTGTAGGTAATTTAGTAGGCCGATTGGTAAATTCGGAATAGGCCATGGGAATGCAGTCTCAGGAATGATGATGAGATTGGCTGCTTTCTTGGTAATTTCACCGGCATAAAAATCAATCTGTTGACCAATCGCTTGAGGATTAAATTTCAGACTTTGCTCAAAGTTGCCCTGAATGAGTCGAACGCTAATAGGCTCTCCAATGGGCTTGGTAAAAGTAAATAGGCCAGCAAATTGAGTCAGACTAATAGCTGCCACAATCAGGAGCGTACTGGAAGTGGGGTGTTTGCGAGCTTGATAAAGCTCCCAGGAGGCCCAGATTACTAGGAAGGTGCAAGTCAGTCCACCAAAGAAGGGTGCAATGAGGGCGAATGGCCCAGTAAATTGGGTTTCGGCAAAACCCATCCAAGGAAATCCCGTAAAGATGTAGCCACGCAAAAATTCTGCAACAACCCAGCTTGACGCTAGCAGCAAACCAGTGAATCGATTCTTTTTAAATAAAGGAATTGCTAATGTGGCTATCGAAAAGTAGATAGCTACGTAAGCCGAGAGTAAAAATACTCCCATGCAAGCAAGTAGTGCATTCATACCACCAACGTCATGCAAGCTAATGTATAGCCACCATAGACCTACGACAAAATAGCCAATGCCAAATGTGAGACCTAATGCAAATTGTTTTTTGACTGAGGGTGAAGGGTGGGAATCAAAACGCCACCAGAGAATGCTTAAAAGAGGAATCTGAATCCAGCCGCCGTAAGGGAGCTCTGCAGCCAGAGCAAGTGCTGCCCCCAATAACAGCAAGATAAACACTGAAAATATTGTGACGCTTTTGTGCTGCTGATAGGGGTGCTGATCAAACAAGGTAAATCTCAGTCAGATTTTTTATTGGTTTTTCGCGCAAGCAAAATATGAATTTGTCTTGGGTCGGCGCGCTGCACCTCAAATTCAATTCCGTCGATTTCAATAAGCTCACCCATCTTAGGTACACGGCCAAGATGTTGAATAACTAAACCAGCCACTGTCTCGATATCTTCAAGCTCGAAGTGGGTGCCCAGTGCTTTATTAAATTGCTCAAGCTCCGTAATGCCTTTGACGCGGATGTCTCCGTTATCTAGGGAAATGAGATTATCTGCCTCTTCATCAACGTCATGCTCATCTTCAATATCGCCAACGATTTGCTCAAGGACGTCCTCGATCGTAATAATTCCCGCTACGCCGCTATATTCATCAACCACAATCGCTAAGTGATTGCGATTATCTTTAAAGTCGCGCAATAAAACGCTAAGACGTTTGGATTCTGGAATAAAGACGGCAGGTCGCAACCAGTCGCGCACCTGAAAATCTTTTTCTGTGGCGTGACGCAATAAATCTTTGGCTAGCAAAATGCCGATGACATTATCTCGACTGCCTTCAAATACTGGAAAGCGGGAGTGTGCCGCTTCGATCACATTCTTAATAATCTCAGGAAGCGCCTGACCGATGTCGATCCAATCAATCTGGGCGCGCGGTACAAGAATGTCACGTGCGGATAATTGACCTACCTGAAAGACGCCTTCAATCATTGAGAGGGCATCTGCATCTATTAAGCCCTCGGCTTGTGCCTCACGAAGGGTTTCAATCAGTTCTTGACGGCGTTCGCCAGGCTCCGTTGGCTGAGGGGTTAAAAAATCAGCTAAACGGTCTAAAAGGGATTTATTGGGGTCAGGCATATAGCAAGAATAGCGTAGAAATAAGTCAAATCATTGATAAGGGTTAGCAAAGCCCATTTTTTGGAGAGTCTGGATTTCCAGGGTTTCCATTTTCTTTGCATCTTTGGCCGCTTCGTGATCGTAGCCTTGGGCGTGAAGGCAGCCATGCACAACTAAATGCGCCAAATGGGCCTTCAGTAATTTATCTTGTTCTTTTGCTTCCTTCTGCAATACAGGGAGACAGAAAATGATATCTGCTACCAATTCATTTTTTGAAAGCTCATAAGGAAAAGTGAGCACATTAGTTGCGTAATCTTTT
This sequence comes from Polynucleobacter yangtzensis, assembly GCF_001595965.1. Taxonomy (GTDB): domain Bacteria; phylum Pseudomonadota; class Gammaproteobacteria; order Burkholderiales; family Burkholderiaceae; genus Polynucleobacter; species Polynucleobacter yangtzensis. The sequence goes on along the minus strand of NZ_LOJI01000001.1, from coordinate 68,494 downwards.
TGGCGAAAAGCTAGGTTTAACCTTTTGCCTTCGGTGGCATTTACAAAGCGAAGTGTCATCAGACCGCCAAGAGGTATTGCATTCTTGACCCATTTTTTTATTAAAGCGGGCGAAGCGATTTTGCTAAGAGTAGATTCAATTGCAGTACTAGCGTATTGCAAGTCAATTTTTAATTTAGGTAGATTGACTTTGTTCTTAGCTGACATTTGCTTCTACCAATTCACCCCTAAGGGTGTAGTTAAGGACTTCGGTGATGCGTATGTCTACGATCTGACCAATGAGACTCTCAATATCTTGATCCGGTGCCGTGAAATGAATGACACGATTATTTTCGGCACGTCCTTGCAAGTTAATACCGTCTTTAGCAAGACCTTCGATCAGCACTCGTTCAGTATTACCCAACATTTTTTGGCTAATTTGATTTGCCTGACCCTCAACAAGAGCTAGTAATGTTTGAAGGCGCTTCAGCTTGACCTCGTAAGGCGTGTCATCGTGTAAGTTTGCAGCTGGTGTTCCTGGGCGTGGGCTGAAGATAAAACAAAAACTATTGTCAAAATTTAATTCTTTGACCATCTTGAGTAGCTTCTCAAAGTCTGCTTCAGTCTCTCCTGGAAAGCCCACAATGAAGTCACTCGATAGAGTGAGGTCGGGACGAACTGCACGCATTTTGCGAATGATGCTTTTGAACTCTAATGCCGTATAGCCACGTTTCATGGCTGACAACATGGCATCAGATCCATGTTGGACAGGGAGGTGTAAGTGGCTTACAAGCTTCGGTACTTTTGCATAGACATCTATGAGGCGTTGGGTAAATTCTTTAGGGTGGCTAGTTGTAAATCGAATTCGTTCAACCCCTGGAATTTCAGCAATGTATTCGATGAGAAGAGCAAAGTCTGCGATCTCTTCGGTACCGCCCATCTTACCTAAATAGGCATTCACATTTTGACCTAGCAGGACGATTTCTTTCACACCCTTACTGGCAAGGCCTGCTACTTCGGTGAGTACATCGTCAAAAGGCCTAGAAACTTCTTCGCCGCGTGTATAAGGTACAACGCAGTAACTACAGTATTTAGAACAGCCTTCCATGATCGATACATAGGCTGAGCCACGAGTTTGTCGTGATGCCGGCAGATGATCAAACTTTTCAATTTCTGGAAATGAGATGTCTACTTGAGAGACGCCTGTTTTACGTCTTTCTGCAATAAGGTCGGATAAGCGATGTAATGTTTGCGGACCAAACACCACGTCAACATATGGTGCGCGACTGACAATTTGCTGACCTTCTTGACTTGCTACACAACCACCAACACCAATCAATAGATTGGGTTTTGTTTTCTTAAGCTCGCGAAGTCGACCTAGGTCCGAAAAGACTTTGTCTTCAGCTTTTTCTCGAATAGAGCAAGTATTGAGAATGACAACATCAGCATCTTCGGGTCGATCTGTCATGACCATGCCTTCATCGGCATGCAATAGGTCGGTCATCTTGCCTGAGTCATACTCATTCATTTGACAGCCGAAGGTTTTGATATAGAGCTTTTTCATATGCCGTTCTCAGGTTTATAGCTGGGGGCGAAGCTCAGATTTTACTGCCTAAGTCTTGTCGAGACCTCAGATGAGTCGATAAGCCAAGATGGCTACTATTGTGGGTGGAATGGCGGCGATTAATAAATAGAGCGCCGAGACCGCGCCATTTGGGAAGTGCTGTCGCAGGATGGCAATGCCGGCTGGGTTGGGTGCATTGGCAATTACGGTTAGACCACCACCCGCTACTGCACCTCCTACCAAAGCAAGCTTGAATTCTGGTGATGTTCCAGTTACCAATGAGCCTAAATAAGTGAGCGCTGCATTATCAGTAAAGGCGGTGAGAACCAGACTGCCATAGAACACTGCGGTAGGGCTCATTCTTTCAAGAATGGGTTGTAGCCACCAGCCTTGTAGTGAGCCTACTACGACTAAGCCACCCAAGAAGAAGCCGACTAGCAAAGCTTCTTTCAGAATTAATGGGCTTTGATGTTTTGGGTAAGCAGTGGTGTAGCCGATAAAGAACAACAGAATCCAGGTAAAAATAATCGGATCATGTGCAAAGATCACTACTCCACACAAGAAGAGTAGGTGCACCGAAATTACGGCCAATGGAATCTTGACTTCTTTCTTGTCTGTATTGGGCTCAACCAGTTGGCGATGGAATAAAAGTGTGACTGCTAGAGCATTAATAAAAATGGCTATGCAAGACTCGATGCCAAAGTTGGCAAACATAAATGCTGAGCTCCATCCCCAGGTAGAGGCCACCATCAGTACTGGTGGCGCAGCAAAGTTGGTGAGTGTTCCACCGATTGAGATGTTAACGAAGAGAACCCCGAGCGTTCCAAATAGGAGGGCTGTTGAGCATTTATGGCGATAGACCAAATCACGCAGCAGAAAAGCTGCCAGGGTCATCGCAGCTGGTTCGGTGATGACTGAGCCTAGAAGAGGGGTAATCGCCAGAGTTAGAAAATATAAAGCGGGAGCACTTTTAATGCGTAATAGATATTGCAATACTGTAGCTAAAGCATGCAGAATTTTCGTCGCAAAATACAAAATAGGTTTTGTGCCGGCCACAATCATGATGGCAAAAACAAATAGCGGTTCAGTGAAGTTGCGTTTATTTAAAAATTCTTTAGCAGTAGCTAGGCCATCATTTAAAGAGATGAAAATAACCAAGATGGCGGCCCAAAAGCCAAAAACGATTTCTACTTCGCCGAGAAGGTGCCAAAGCCCTGCGTGCCGTGGAGATTTTTTGGCGATAGATTCAAAATAACCAGTGCAAAAAGTATGCAAAACTGCAATTGTAAAAATAATACTTGCGCCAAGTTCTGTCGGGGTAAAGTTCATAGCAGAATGGTAGCAGGTACTTAATAAAAATGAGGCATTGTTAATTTAGGAGATTTTGGTGAAATTAAAGATTGGATATCAAGAGCTCATTCAAAGTGCGATGACTGAAATCGAGACTCTGTCCCTGGAAAAAGCACAGCAACTATTTACAGACCCCAACGTGGTGTTTGTGGATATTCGTGATATCCGTGAATTGGAGCGAGAAGGCATGATTCCCAATGCTTTTCATGCCCCCAGAGGAATGTTGGAGTTCTGGGTTGATCCTGATAGCCCTTATTACAAGCCAATTTTCGGCGAAGGTAAGAGACTCATTTTGTATTGTGCCTCCGCTTGGCGTTCAGCTCTATCCACTCAAACGCTGCAGAGAATGGGCGTGCCCAATATTTGTCATTTGGAGGGCGGTTTTAGTGCGTGGAAGAAAGCACAATTACCAACGGTGGAAAAAGCAAGCAAACCCCATTCCAGTTAAAGTCATCGTTAATCGTGTTCAAGTATCAATTATTTATTTAGGATCTTTATGAGAAAAGTCGTGTCACAGTTTGGCAATGGTCCACTTCAGCAAAAATTGACTGCTGGTGATTTACATTTCTTATCGGATGCGGAAGTCTCTAAAGGCGGTGAGGGAGCTGGACCTAGTCCTCATGAGTATCTTGGTGCCGCATTGGCAGCTTGTACATCAATGACTTTGAAAATGTATTCCGGTCGCAAAGCAATGAATTTAGAGAACGCCATTGTGACTGTAGATATCGAGCGAACGAATGATGTTGAAGTCTTTTCTCGCGAGATTCAATTGCAGGGAAATTTAAGCGCAGAAGAAAAGGAGCGCTTACTGGAGATCGCTGATAAGTGCCCAATTCATAAAGCACTGGCTGGGCAGATCCAAATAAAAACCCAGCTAGTAAATTAATACAGGCTGGGTTGTTTTGCTGCATCCAGGCCGTAACGGCTCTGGATAGAAAGCTTAACTAGACGACTTAATTAGGCGCCTTAGCAGGCTGATTATTTTTTCCAGCGTTATAGCCAGAGTTGTATTCAGCTGCCTGATCTTTCTTGTAAGCGTCGTATACATAACCAGAAGCTGCACCAACCGCTGCGCCACCAACTGCGCCCCAGATAGGATTGCCGTGGAAGATTGCAGTGCCAACAGCGCCAGCTGCTGCGCCAATGCTCGCGCCTGAGAGTGTGCGTTGTTCTGTGTTGCTCATGTTTGAGCAACCAACGATTGCTAAAGTTGCTGCGGTAATTGCGATAATTTTTTTCATCTCAACTGATCCTTTAAAAATGTATTAGTTTGGCTAAGTCGCTGGAATTATTTTCTGGCGCAAGGGAAGCGTGAAGCTAAGAAGCCCAAGAAAACACCTGCTGCTGGTTTGTCAGCAACTTGTGGATTACTTTGTGCAAACTTTACAAAATCACCAATCACTTCATCACGTGCTGGAGCTGGTTGCTTTACGCAAATAAATGGCTTTGCACGTTGTGGGTGACGTGTAGCTAAATAGGTTTCATAAACAGAAGTAGTGAAGCCAATGCAAAAACTACGTGATTCTGGGCTTGCAGGTAGTTTGCAAACATTAGCGAGTTCTTGTGTGCTTAAAACCTTGATGGTTTCTTGTGCTTGTGCAAAGCCTGAAAAAGAGGCTAAAGCAGCCAATGCAATGAGGAATTTCTTCATGGGTTCTCCCTTAGGTGTATGTAAAAACGATAATAAACCATATACTTCCCAAATCATGCACTAATAGGGTGCATATCGCACTTCTTTGGACTTCTTTATTCCCCATAATGATGCAAAAAATAAGAGGGGAAATTCATGGAAACTTTGAAAACAGGTAGTGATGCTTTATTCATCTTGCTTGGTGCAATCATGGTTCTTGCCATGCATGCAGGCTTTGCATTCTTAGAACTGGGTACCGTACGCAAGAAGAACCAGGTAAATGCTTTGGTAAAAATCTTGGTGGACTTTGCGGTTTCAACCATTGCGTATTTTTTCATTGGTTACAGCATCGCTTATGGTGTGAACTTTTTCTCTGGTGCAGAGTTGCTCGCTGAGAAGAACGGCTATGAGTTAGTGAAGTTTTTCTTCTTACTTACTTTTGCTGCAGCTATTCCAGCAATTATTTCTGGTGGTATTGCAGAGCGCGCTAAATTTAATCCTCAGCTTATTGCTACTTTTATCTTGGTGGGTTTTATTTACCCCTTCTTCGAGGGTATCGCCTGGAATCAACATTACGGTATTCAGGCTTGGATTAAAGGTCTAACAGGTGAAGAGTTCCATGACTTTGCAGGTTCAGTTGTCGTGCATGCCGTTGGTGGTTGGATTGCATTGCCGGCCGTTATTCTGTTAGGCGCTCGCCGTGGACGCTATACAAAAGAAGGTCAAATTTCTGCTCATCCACCATCAAGCATTCCTTTCTTGGCCTTAGGCGCTTGGATTTTGGCGGTAGGTTGGTTTGGCTTTAACGTGATGAGCGCTCAAACAATCGACAAGATCAGTGGCTTGGTTGCAATGAACTCCTTAATGGCAATGGTTGGTGGTACATTGGCTGCTTGGGTAGTTGGTCGAAACGATCCAGGTTTTACCTATAACGGCCCTCTCGCTGGCTTGGTAGCAGTTTGTGCAGGCTCAGATTTAATGCACCCTCTTGGCGCTTTGTTTGTTGGATTGGTTGCTGGTGGACTGTTTGTATATATGTTTACCTTGGTACAAAACCGCTGGAAGTTGGATGATGTTCTCGGTGTTTGGCCATTACACGGTCTGTGCGGTTTGTGGGGAGGTCTAGCCGCAGGTATTTTTGGTACCAAAGCTTTTGGTGGTCTCGGCGGTATCACTTTTACCGGGCAGCTGATTGGTAGTGCCTTAGGGGTAGGTATCGCACTGATCGGTGGTTTTGTTGTATACGGAGCCCTGAAGGCGACCTTAGGTATTCGCATGTCTCAAGAAGAGGAATTTGAAGGCGCTGATTTAAGTGTGCATCGCATTTCTTCATCACCGGATCGCGAGCCTAACTGGTAATTGATTTTTTAGTGCAAGGCTGTTCATCTATAGCCTGATTCATACCTATAATGAGTCATGGCTATATTTGAACTAGACGGAAATGCCCCTCATTTAGCTGAGGGAGCTTGGGTTGCTGAGAGTGCAGAAGTGATCGGCAAAGTAGAGCTTCATCAAGATGCAAGCATCTGGCCCAAAGTCGTGATCCGTGGCGATAACGACCTCATTCAAATTGGCGCAGGTAGTAATGTGCAAGACGCATCTGTATTGCATACCGATCCTGGATATCCACTCATGATTGGTAAGGGTGTCACCGTTGGACATCAAGTGATGCTGCACGGTTGTCAGATTGGCGACGGGAGTTTGATTGGCATTGGCGCAGTAATTTTGAATGGCGCCAAGATTGGTAAAAATTGCCTAGTGGGTGCTGGTGCTCTTGTTACCGAAGGAAAAGAATTTCCGGACGGCTCTATGATTTTAGGAACGCCAGCAAAAGCGGTGAAAGAGCTAACTGCAGAGCAAATAGCGGGGATTCACGATATCGCTGGACGTTACGTGAAAAATGCACAGCGTTATGTCAAGACGCTGAAAAAGATTGCCTAACCTCCTCAATAAATTTTGCTCTACGTATTCAATGTAGTTTTACCTGTTTTCTTGCTCATACTGATTGGGTATGTTGGTGGGCGCGCTGGTAAGTTAGGCATCAATGCCTCTACTGAGTTAAACCGGTTTGTTGTTTGGCTCGCTTTGCCTGCTCAACTATTTAACTTTGCCGTCAATAGCGGATGGCAAACACTATGGCAGCCTGGCTTTATCACGGCATTTTTCCTGAGTTGCTTAATTGTTTTTGCCTTAGTGTTACTGGTGAGCTGGATACGTCATCGAGACTTAGCTGCCGCCAGCTTTGATGGGCTCAGTGCATCTTATTCAAATACTGGATACATGGGCATTCCATTGTGCGCACTCGCCCTTGGTCAAGATGGACTGGCTCCAGCCATTATTTCAACCTTCATAGTATTTGTGATGTTTGCTTTAGCAACAGTATTTATAGAGATTGGCATCTTGTCACACAAGAAGTCACATGAGATTGTCTTAAGCGTTATTAAATCCTTGTGTACCAATCCATTACTCATAGCTCCAGTCGCTGGTTTGATATGGGCTTCTAGCGAATTGACTTTGTATGATCCGATTGCACAAGTGATCTCATTTTTGGCGGCCGCTTCTACGCCATGCGCTTTAGTTTCAATCGGTTTGTTTCTCATTCAAAAAAGTACTGCTCCTCCAGGAAGGGCATGGGGTATTAGTTTGGCAAAGTTAATACTGCAACCTTTAATTGCCTGGATGATTGCGGGTCCGATTTTGGGCTTGCCTGAATTATGGGTAAGCGCTATTGTGATTTTGAGCGCCTTGCCCACTGGCACCGGGCCTTTTATGTTGGCCCAGTATTACAAGGCAGATGGCAGCATTATTTCTAGAGTGGTATTAATTACTACGGTGAGCTCGTTGCTTACGCTCTCATTATTTCTTTGGTGGAGCAACGGGGTTTAACCCTTCAGCATCGATTTGTTTTTCCCAGGATGCATCAATAAAAGCGGGCAACTTCATGCACTCATGAAAAATGCTCATGAGTGTGGGGTAGGGCTCCACATCTACTTTTGCACTGAGTGCATTAAATAGCTGCGGCACTAAGCAGATATCAATTAAGCCTGGTTGATCGCCGTAGGCAAACCTCCCAACCCTAGAGTCATTACTCAATTGTTTTTCAATACTCTGCAGTCCTACTTTGACCCAGTGCTGGTACCACTCATCTTTAGCTTCGTTGTTAATGCCAAGTTTTTTGATGAGGTAGCGCAGTACGCGAACGTTGTTAATTGGATGAATATCGCTGGTGATATCCATTGCAACAGATCGCACCCAAGCTCGATCAATTGCCACTTTAGGAAGAAGCGCTGGCTCAGGCTGAGCTTCTTCAAGGTATTCAATGATTGCCAGCGATTGATGAATGCTTTTCTGCCCATCTTCAAATAAAGGTACTAAGCGATTGGGATTTTTGCTGCTATATACCTCTCCCATTTGCTCACCACCATTTTTACTGAGGTGGATTGGAATAATTTCGTAGTCCATACCCTTAAGGTTGAGGGCGATACGTACCCGATAGGCTGCAGAGCTACGCCAAAAGCTGTATAGCTTGGGGGTCATATTGATGTCTTATCGGAGTTCATGGCTAACAGTATATTCAGAATAGTTATTTAAGTTAGCGCGTAAGCAAAGTGCTTTAGACTCTTTGCTATGGAAGAGATTAGTTTCTGGATCGGCATCATTGCAACCATGGCCTTTGCGGTTACGGGGGTTTTGGCTATCGCAGATCGTGGCGTTGATCTTTTCGGCGTTCTAGTGCTAGGTTTGATTACCGCCATTGGTGGGGGCACTATTCGCGACATTATTTTGGAAGTACCTACTTTCTGGTCGGACAATCAAATATATGTATGGCTTGCCTTAGGCGCAAGTGTGCTGACATTTTTCGCAGAATCGTTTTTTACCCAACCACAAATTTATCGTTGGATGTTGTACATCGATGGATTTGGTGCCGCACTATTTGCAATTCAGGGTGCCGATAAAGCTTGGAATATGAATTTTGGTTTGCCTGTTGCACCAGTCATCTTAGGGGTAATTACCGCGATCGGTGGTGGCCTGTTGCGGGATGTACTTGCTGGCAGAAAAACGTTAATCATGTCGCATGAGCTTTATGCAATTCCGGTGACCTTGGGTTGTGTTGCTTATGTTTTAGTGCTGAACTTCTTGCCACAGTATGTGGTTGAAGGTTCTGTGATTTGTATGCTCGGAATTTTTGGGCTACGCGCAGCTGCTATTTATTGGGATCTGCGCGTGCCTAAAATGTTTATTACTAAAACGCGCTAACCGCACCATCGCTGCGAGGATCCCATCCCCCTCGCAAAGTACCTGATGAGTCACGAATAATGCAACCCGCATGCCCCACGGTTTCATCAAATGCATCGAGCATTTCTATCTCATGACCTAAGGCATGCAGTTCTTTTGCAACCCAAGGACTAAAGCGAGACTCGAGTTTTAAGCTATCGCTCGTTTGGCCCCAAGTGCGACCGAGCAACCAACGTGGACGGCTAATAGCATCTTGTGGGTCTAAGCCGTAAGTGGCAGTGCGAGTAAATACTGCGCATTGCGTTTGCGGTTGACCATCGCCACCCATCGTTCCATAAACCATCGAACGACCATCTTTGAATAAAGCCATCGCTGGATTCAATGTGTGGAATGGTTTGCGATAGGGTTCAAGATGATTGAGTGTATTGGGATCAAGCGAAAAACTGCAGCCACGGTTTTGCCAGTTCACACCAGATTTGGGTAGCACAATGCCAGCACCAAACTCGTGATAAATACTTTGAATGAATGAAACGCAGTTGCCATCATCGTCAATGACGCCCATCCAAATAGTATCTGCCGGTCCTTTGCCTTGCCCCCAAGGTAAAGCTTTGTTGGGGTCAATATTCTTGGCAAGTTTTTTGAGGAAAGCAGGTGCTAAAAAAGACTGCGCATTTCTAGTCATATACGCAGGGTCTGTTACAAACTGATCGCGAATCTTGAATGCTTGTTTTGTTGCTTCAACACAATGGTGCACGTACTCGGCACTATCGACCTTAAAGCGTTTTAAGTTCAGCTGATCCAAGATCCCGATGATCATTAATGACACAACACCTTGAGTAGGTGGAATCATGTTGTACACCTTACCTAGACTATGTTTGAGCTCTAAGGGATCAATGAGTTTGGCGTGATGACGATGTAAGTCATCGAGGCGCAATGGACTACCAATGTCGGTTAGCTCTTTTGCAAGGAGGTCTGCAAGATCGCCGCGGTAATAATCGTCCGTTCCCTTAGTGGCAATTTGACGCAAGGTTTTGGCTAGACGTTCTTGTTTAAAGATGCTGCCTACCGCAGGTGCTTTACCACCCACTAAAAAAGTTTTAGCAAACCCAGGAATGGAGCTGAGCTCTTCCCGCTTCTTTGCAGTCAAGCTTGATTGACTATAAGTAACGGGTACACCTGCTTCTGCGTAATGAATGGCATCAGCCAATAAGCGAGACAGGGGAATCTTCCCACCTAGGCCTTGCTTGGAAAGTTTGTGAGCAGCACCCCAGCCAGAGATAGTTCCGGCAACCGTATTTGCGGCAACGGGCCCTCTAAAAGGAATGGCTTTAGTAATACTTCGCTCCGCATACCATTGCTTAGTGGCTAAACCAGCTGCAGCACCGCAAGCATCGATGCCACCCATAGCCTTGCCAGGTGAGTGAATGACCCAAAAAGAGTCACCACCTATGGAATTCATATGCGGGTACACCACTGCAATGGTTGCTGCTGCTGCCACCATAGCTTCTAAGGCATTGCCACCCTCGCGAAGAACTGCAAGCGCAGATTCAGATGCAAGAGAATGTGGCGCTACTGCCATTCCTCGAATTCCCCATTTTTGTTGCATGGTTATTGTGTCTCCAATATATAAACTTCTGCCTTTGCATTAGACGCTAGGCTAGTACTTGTTGTGAAATTGCCTCTAGTTTCCTGATTTCTCGGGAAAACCCCGATCCTATTTGATGGGGAATTACCCTAACTAGTGGATTTCTTTGAAATTTTTCAAAGCATAATCGACCCGTTGTTTTTTATTTAATAAAAATAGTTAGGAGCTACTGATGTCAACATCAACTAAAGCAGCCCCAATGACCCCTGAAGAGCGCAAGGTTATTTTTGCATCCTCATTAGGTACAGTCTTTGAGTGGTACGACTTTTATCTTTACGGTTCTTTGGCTGCCGTTATTGCCAAGCAGTTTTTCTCAGGCTTAGATGCTGGCTCTGCCTTCATTTTCGCTTTGTTAGCGTTTGCTGCTGGTTTCATCGTGCGTCCATTCGGCGCGTTGGTGTTTGGTCGCTTAGGCGATTTGATCGGACGTAAATATACGTTCTTGGTCACCATCCTGTTAATGGGTGGCGCAACCTTCATCGTAGGTATTCTGCCTAACTACGCAACTATTGGTGTTGCTGCTCCAGTTATCTTGATCGCATTGCGTATGCTTCAAGGTTTGGCTTTGGGTGGTGAGTACGGTGGTGCTGCTACTTATGTTGCAGAACATGCCCCTCACGGTAAGCGTGGTGCCTACACAGCTTGGATTCAAACAACTGCTACTTTGGGTTTGTTCCTCTCCTTGCTCGTGATTTTGTTCACACGTGAATTCACTGGTCCAGACTTTGATGTTTGGGGTTGGCGTATTCCTTTCATCGCTTCTATCGCATTGTTGGCGATCTCTGTATGGATTCGTTTGTCCATGAATGAGTCCCCAGCTTTCAAGAAGATGAAAGAAGAAGGCAAATTGTCAAAAGCTCCTTTGTCCGAGTCTTTCGGTCAATGGAAGAACTTGAAGATTGTTATCCTAGCATTGTTTGGTCTGGTTGCAGGTCAAGCGGTGGTTTGGTACACAGGTCAGTTCTATGCGTTGTTCTACCTCACACAAGTGTTGAAAGTAGATGCTAAGACTGCGAACTTGTTGATTGCTGCTTCATTGGTAATCGGCACACCATTCTTCGTGATCTTCGGTGCATGGTCTGACAAGATCGGCCGTAAAGTAATCATCATGGGCGGCTTATTGCTTGCGATCATTACTTACATTCCAAATACACCAGTTTCAGTATTCAATGGTTTGACACACTTTGCTAACCCAGCGTTAGAAAAAGCGATGGCAACTTCACCAGCTACGATTACTGCTGATATCAATGAATGTACATTCCAGTTCAACCCAACAGGTACAGCGAAGTTCACAAGTTCTTGCGATATTGCAAAACAAGTGATGGCGTCTAACTCTGCAAGCTATACAACTATCCCTGGCCCAGCCGGTGGTACAGCTGTTGTGAAGATTGGTGATACAGAAATCACTGGTTACTCAGCAAAAGGCATGGCTCCAGCAGATTTGAAAGCTAAAGATGCTGAGTTCAAGAAGCAAATCCGTGATGCGTTGAATGCTGCAGGCTACCCAGCTAAAGCTGATCCAGCGCAGATCAACTACGCAGCTGTGTTAGCGATATTGGTGTTCTTGGTGATCTTGGTAACCATGGTTTATGGCCCAATCGCTGCAATGTTGGTTGAGATGTTCCCAACTCGCATTCGTTACACCTCTATGTCATTGCCATACCACATTGGTAACGGTTGGTTCGGCGGCTTATTGCCAACGATCTCCTTCGCCTTGGTTGCGCAAAACGGTAACATTTACTACGGTCTCTGGTACCCAATCATCATCGCTGCGATGACATTGGTAATCGGTACACTGTTTGTTAAAGAAACCAAAGACGTAGATATCTACGCACGTGACTAAGCTTCTTTAGTCTGTAACAAATAAGAAACCCGATCAGAAATGGTCGGGTTTTTTTATTCCCACAAATCTTTTTGATTCCGATTGTTTAAGAGCTTGTAATTTTGCTGGGCGATAGAGGTTTCTCTTGATCCTGGGATGAGTTCAATTTGAGCACCAGCAGCAAGCGCTCCGGTTTTGATCACCCGCAAATACCAGCCACTAAAGCCTGATTGCAGCATTGCCTTTGTGGCGCCTTTGTAGCGCATGGCAGCATTAAATTTAAAGCAGGGTTCACGTAGTTTGACAACTGCAAATTCCAATTCCCCAATCCGCAGTCGATCACCAACAAACACCTCTGTTTCTAGTAGGCCCTCTATTGTGAAATTTTCGCCAATAGCCCCATGCTCTAAATGAACAGACTGTTTGGTTTCACGAGTCAGTAGTTCGTTCCAAAACGCATAGTGTTCTGCTGGATAAACATAGATGGCCTTTTCAATACCACCGTGTACGGATAAGTCTGCCTGCTCATCACCTTCTATACCAAGAGTAGCAATCTTGACGGTAACAGGATTGTCTAAAGTGCTCACCGCTTTCTTACGAATTGCAGAAGCAACGGATTTGTAGTCGGGGTGATGGTTACCGAACAGGGGCATGACTTTGCCTGTGGAGATGGTGAGAAGGCGCATAAGTAAGAATGACTGATAAGATCAAGCTATCTATTGAAGAAGGTAAATGATGCACTTTTATAAGCTTGTTGTCACTCTATTTCTGGGTCTATGTATCAGTCAAGCAGCAAATGCCAAATGGGATGAAGAGCGCGACATGACTACCAATGGCAAGGAAGAGCTGATCTATTACTACAAGACTAATCAGCAGGGTCAAAAGCTTGTGTTGGATAAGTATGTAAAGCGCCTCATTTTTATACGCCCAGATCGACTTTATAAACGCTCCATTAAGCAAATTAAAGTTGACGATCAGTTGATTGATGTAACAAGCGATCCTTTTTCGCGCTTCCCAGAACAAACGGCCATTATTTTTGACAACAAGGACGAGGTACTAAAAAAACTCTTTTTGGCCCAAAAGATTGAATTTAATGTCCGTTATGGGCGGGATGAGGCTTTAAGTACATTTCAGATTAAATAATGACCTAATTGGGTTTTGAGGCTGGCACCCCTGATTCCTTTAGACAGATCAACTCCGATCATTTACAATAACAAGTTCGGCGAATTAGCTCAGCTGGTTAGAGCGACGGAATCATAATCCGCAGGTCCGGGGTTCAAATCCCTGATTCGCCACCAATTTAAGTTTTAAGAAGTTATAACGTTGTTTAAAAAACCCTGACAGGATAAGCCTCTCAGGGTTTTTTGTTGCTTGTTGAATAACCTTGGATAATGTGAGTAACATTGCAAATGTGTGAGTAACTTTGTGAGTAACTTTCCCAAGGTGTGAGTAACTTACTCCAGTTGATGTGAGTAACTTGGTGAGTAACCCTGGAGAAATTGGCTGGAGACCCCCGTAAATGAAGCTAACCGATGCATATTTAAAGACTTTGAATCCAGGTGAGAGGACGACTAGTCACCCCGATGGCGAAGGTCTGGTGTTGTTATGCCACCCAAAAAAGGCAATGGCATGGCGCTACCGTTACAGATTTGCAGGTAAGCCCAAAATGCTGTCACTTGGAACGTATCCGGATGTAAGTCTCAAAGCGGCTAGAGAGAGGCGTTCGGAGTTTAAAAAGCTGCTGGCTTCAGGGGTTGATCCCTCTTTGGATCGTAAAGAAAAGAAGATCAGGCAAGGGGAGACGTCGGAAAACACCTTTAAGGCGGTGGCAATCCGTTGGCATGAGAACTGGAAGGCCAACAAAAGCCCGGACCATGTAAAGCGGGTTTATCAGCGCATGGAGAAGGACTTATTTCCTCATATTGGTTCAAGGCCTATCAATCAAATTAGTATTCAGCTACTGCTAATGGTGGTGAAGAAGATAGATGCCAGGGGTGCACATGATATTGCCAAAAGGGCCTATGAGACCGCAGGACAGGTTTTTAGGTTTGCGGTAGCCTACGGCTTGTGCGAGACGAATCCGGTAGCCCAGGTGAAGCCTGCCGACTTCTTAAAGCCTGTTACTCAAGAAAACTACAAACGGGTGGATGCTAAAGAGCTTCCCCAGTTGCTTAGGGATATAGATCAGTACGGCATTACTCAAAAAGGGGACGAGATTACCCGTCTTGGTTTGCAGCTGATGGCCTATATTTTTGTTAGAACAAGGGAGTTAATCGGCGCTAGGTGGTCAGAGATTGACCTCAAGACCAAAGAATGGCGTATTCCGCCCGAGCGAATGAAGATGAAAGATCCTCATATCGTCTTAATGCCTGATCAAGTGGTAGCGATTTTCACAAGGCTAAAAGAGATTACGGGCGGCAGGGAGTTTGTTTTTCCATCGGTCCGAGATCCAAAAAAGACGATGAGCAATAACACCTTGTTAAGTGCTTTAAAGCGATTGGGGTACGCCGGCAAGATGACGGGGCATGGTTTTAGGGGAATAGCCTCAACCATTTTGCATGAGCAAGGCTATCCGCATGAGCATATAGAGATTCAATTGGCACATTCAGAACGTAACAAGGTATCTGCAAGTTATAACCACGCTAAGTACTTGCCCCAGCGTAAGGCAATGCTTCAAGATTGGGCTAACTACTTAGATGCCATTAAAACTGGGGCAGATGTGATTCCGTTTAAATCTAAAGCAGGGTAATTAAAGTGGAACAGAAAACCTTAAAAAAACCTCAAATTCCTGGGTTGCTACCTGTTAGTTTTTGTTAAGGTTTGAGGCATGGGAAACCTTACAAAACCTGTCATTGGAATGATTGGTTTGTTATCAAAAGTTATGTTTTACTGGGTGCCTGACGGAAAACAATCAAAATTAATCAAAACTAAAATTAAAGCACTCAGATTAAGACGCTCAGGCATGCTCGACGGAGTAAAAGCACTTTCGCAGCGCTATGTCTAAGACTAACGGTGCGGGTGAAGGAATAATCATGGCCTTAGGCACTAAGCTATTTCAATTAAAAGAATGGCTCACCATTAGGGATACAGCAAGGCAGCTCACCTCGATGCTAAATGAGGATGTGAGCGAGGCGGATATATATCAACTTGCGCTTGATGGAAATCTAATAATTTCAGCTTATTTACCTAACGGTGTGGATGCCAAAAAAGGGAGGCTCGTTCAATATGAGGAGGTCAAGTGGAGGGAGCTTCCAGAGCTTGATGATTCTGAATTTATTAAACGGCCTGATGGAAAGATAGATGTAATCCATAAAAAGACTAAGCCCTTAATCCATATGCCAGACGCATTACTCATTGATGATGATGTGCCTGCTCGGGAGGCTCGCTGGTTGAGGTTGGAAGAGCAAGTCTCCAGAATTGATGGACTATGGGATTTGGTGATGATGGGGGCAGAACGTCTAGACATTCAGCACTTACTATTGCAAGAAATCAGTGAATTAAGTTATGACTACATTAACTTGGAAGGAGTATTTCTGATTAATGGGGATATATGGGCTAATCCCCAGGCAAGGTTTAAGGATGATAAGCCGAATAAAGATGAAAAAAATTCCTTCTATCCTGCTGGAAGTCTCGATCGGTTTGATCATGTCTTAGTGGTTAAGCAAAGTTCAATACTCGATTTTTTGGCTTTCTTAAATAACCGTGATAAAAAACCTAAGGGTAGGCCATCAAAACTATCGGGCAAAGAAATTGCTGAAATTAAGAAACTTCATAAAGAACAGCCAAAATTGACGGCTGAAATGATTGCAAATCAATATAGCGTTAGCGCTAGCTTAATAAGACAGGAGTGGAATTAGGCGTTATTTATTGTTTTGTTTTTAATAACCAACACCTGCCAAGGTATATCCGATATTAAATCAAGCGTTATTAATTAGAGGTTAATTTATAACGTTTATAACGCTTAGAAAAAGATATTTATAGACTCAGAATTGCCTTCATGGTTTGCCAATAACGGCAGACGTAACATAAGGAATTCTAAGATGTCTCAAAAATCAAAAGCAGTAGAAACACCTCAGCCGCCAACACTTCCCCATGTTGGCAAATCCCGCTGGAGTGGGTTTAAGATATTTTCGCCGGTCTCTTTGGGAACATTTCTTATGCTCAGCAAACAAGGTAGGGCACCTAAGGCAGAGCGCTTAGGGGTTCGCTGTACCTTTTACGATAATGCCGAACTGCACAAGTGGTTATCTGATCCTGCTGGCTATATTGCAGGCGATCAATAAGATGACCCATCAAACAAAAAAGCCCAGCAGCAAACTGGGCTTAATGCGAAACCAAATACAGACGGATGTGCGCTGTTCCTTTTACTCAAATCACAAACTTCACAAATTTTTAGCTGATCCCATGAATTACAGGGTGGAGCATCATGTCTAAAAAATCATATTCTCCAGACCCCAATGGGGCGCATAGGCGACTCTATGACATTGTCTTAAATAGCGTAGCCTGGAGATGTTTATCTCCGGCGGCAAAAGGTTTATGGTGTGACTTAAGGGCGCAGGTGGGAAGTACCAATAATGGGGCTGCTACCACCGCCCTTGCTGTTTTATCTCACCGGGGGTGGAGTTCGCGACACACCATTATGAGAGCAAGGCAACAGCTAGAAGCCCTTGGGTTTATTAGGCTCACCCTGCAAGGGGGCATTGCTAGTGGAGGCAAAAAGCCTAACCTTTATCGTTTTACTGATTTAGACATGTATGAGTTGCCCAAGTACAAGCTTTCAGCAATAAAAGCAGATCATCTTTATAAATCTTTTCGGGAGGTGAGGGAGGCTAAGGCTACCTTAAGGTTGATTAAGAATCAGCCTAATAAAAAAGAGGAAGTGTAAATATGGCGCCTACTACGTGCTAAAACGGCACCCTTAGAGAAAAAACTAAGTGCTCAATCTGCTCTTGTGAAAATCATTAAGTGTGAAAACGGCACCTACCAAAACACAGGAAAATGATGAAATTTCTAATGAATATAAGGGTTGCATGTCACTTTTAGAATTCATATTCATTTCTTGCTTCAGGTAGCAAATATGCACACCTTTATACAAATACCATACCTATATGAATAAAAAAGTAGATGATATTTATTTAAATATTGCGGTTTAGGAGTGGTCAAAATTTGTCGACCCCCTAAACATTGACGGAAATTAATCAAATTTAATCCGTCATGAACATCAAGGTTGTGCTGAATAGATTCTCTTGCTTCTAGAGTTGTGTGTCTGCTAGTGGAATTGATGCTTTCGTTATTACGCCAAGGGATCCAGCCTTGGTACTCTCCAGTGTTTTCCATTGAGGGTTTGATTGCTCATATCGGCTGACATGATATGGGTGTTATGGTTTGTTATTGTTCTAAATTGAGAAAGGCAATCTTTTCAAGCGCTTTGGAGATTATCAAAATACATCCGAAGACGATGGCCCAAATTACCATCCAAATAAAGTCATCGTAATACCAGGATCCCATTTGATCTTTTGCCCAGGCCGTCAATGATAGATTTGGAGCAACGAATAAGTAAAAGGCATACATTTGCCCAATGACCAGTATCCAAAAGACCCTCCCTCGGTAGTTGGCAGCAACGGTTTGCCAGTTTTGTTCTTGCATGTTATTTCCCTGTCGCTCTCAGTAGCAGTACCGAGTGCCGCCGTAGTAATTGCAGATCTGAGGTGGCGGGGTGATCGATTGACCGAATGAGTTATTAAATGCTCTGCCGACGCCTTGCAATGCTGCAGCTCCAGCCATGGCGTTTCTTTGCTGCCTTATGGCTTCGTCATATGCGGCTGCTTGAGCTTGTCTAATACGATCATTTTCTAGATCCGCTTGACGCTGCGCTCTCTCGTTGGCTTCTTTTAATTCTGCGGTGGCAGCTATATAGCGCTCCCATCTAGCGGCGTTGAGATTATCGTACTCTTGTTTGGAGATTTTTTTCTTATCCAATAACTCCGAGTACTCAATAGTAGAGGTCAAAAGATCCAGAGATAATTTGTCGTTTGGTACATAAGTTTTAACAGCGGAGAGCATTTCCTTAAACCCCATTGTTCTGCTGATTTTCTTATCCCTCATTTGCTCTTTAATGCGATTTACTTCCTTATCCAGTAATTCAGTATTGCTTTGGGCAAGCGCAGGTACGCATAGTAGCGCAGCAAATGCTAAAACAATAGCTCTGATGGTTTGCATGGAAACCCCCACTAGTTCTAAAAATTAATATTTAAATTGTAGCTTTAAAGCCGTGGCTCACAAACCGTGGATTTATAGCCAAGGATCGGTGATAACCCTTGTAATTAAGGGAGAGCCACTATGTGGGAGCGAGAATTAGCTAAAAAAAAGAATCTACTGGCGCTAAATATCAAGAGAATTCGTTTGGAGCATGGGTTGGCTCAAGAGCGTCTTGCGCTAGAGGCGGGGGTTGATAGAACGCTAGTGAGCAAAATTGAGCGTGTAGTTGCCAACCCTTCTTTGGAGGTGCTTGTGAAACTTGCAACTGCATTACAAGTTTCAACTCAAGCATTATTGAGCGAAGAGTCTTAAATTGGGCATATTCATTTGGACCTCAATCAACTTGAAAACAATCAAGATTAATCAAGTTTAGAAAAGGCGTAGGCATTTCCTGCATTTATCCATCAAAGTAGAAATCCAGGATTTGGGAATTTTCCTGCCAAATTGGCAAAAGCTCTCATCACCAATTCTGCTCAGGATTTCCATTGGATCACGAAGGGAGGTGCTGTGAGGTTGGTCAGAAAAGTATGGAAATAGACTTCTTGGATCCATCCATTTTTCTTTGAATTCTCGGGGCTCCATTTGGCCCACAGGGATGTATTCAGAAAAAGGACTTTTTTCTCCGCATTTCTGACAAATCATTAAATCTGTAGGGGCGTAGTAGGCGTCCGGTGGCATGCCCATATAAAGGCTAATAGAGGAGTATTCGGATTTAATGTGAATTTGCCCGCACTTAGGACATTCATAGAGATTAAAGTGGCCAATGCGAGTCATGATTGCCCTTTAGGCTCCCGAGTCCCAAGATTTAAGCAGTGGTTTTGAGTTTGATTGCAAAATCGGCAATACCGAGTTTGAATAACAGCTTGGCAGCAGCATCTAAAGTTTTAAATTCTCTTGTCTCGCCCTTGCCGGTTTCTAGTGGCTTGCCATCAGCCACAATCATGTAGCCTTGGGACATGACTCCATAGTGCACCTGAACTTTTTTCAAGGCTTGGTTATCCAGGAGCAGTTTCATCTCTCGCTCGTTCATGAAGACTCCTTATTGCTAGCAGTGAGCGGCGCAAATAAATCTCCTTGTTCAACCTTGGCAATCAACTCCCCGGGTTCAACCTGCAGGTAATCACAGAGCTTGGTCAGTACCTCCCGATCAAAGCTATTAACCCGATCGTTGTAATAGCGATCTAAGGTAGCCCTGGCAATACCTGTAGCCCGGCAAACATCAGAAACCTTGATGCGGCGAGCGCCTAAAATGGTCGAAAGACGGCAAGTAATCATTATTTAAGAGTATTTATTAATCGATATAGATCATTTTATACTATAAAATAGTAAATTTATGGGCCTTTTATTAAGGCTATCCTGACTCACTGGTCGATTGATGAGTGCTCGTAAGTTTAGGTAGTCGGTCAAGTCATCCTGGGGTTTGCCGGCTAATTCAGTGGGGTAGTATTGATTGAGGCTTTCAGAGGTGTGCAGGATATATTGCCGTTAGCCGAGCTTTGCATCATTTAAGCCATTTGCCCATTATGGTGCGGCAATTAAAACGTATCAAAATAGGAAAGACAGCATGACTAGTGCCCAACAACGCGCCGAACTGCAACGCCGTATATGGCAAATTGCCAATGATGTGCGAGGCGCAGTAGATGGCTGGGATTTCAAGCAGTATGTGCTTGGTGCTTTGTTCTATCGTTTTATCAGTGAAAACTTTGCCAACTATATTGAAGGTGGCGATGAAAGTGTTAACTATGCCGCACTTTCCGATAAGGATATTGTTCCGGAGGTTAAGGACGATGCCATTAAAACCAAGGGTTATTTCATTTATCCTAGTCAGCTATTTGTGAATGTGGCCGCTAACGCTAATATCAATGAAAGCCTCAATACCGATCTGGCCACTATCTTTGCAGCGATTGAATCGTCCGCTAATGGTTATCCTTCTGAGCAAGATATTAAAGGCCTTTTTGCTGATTTTGATACCACGAGTAACCGCCTTGGCAATACTGTAAAGGATAAAAATACACGTCTAGCCGCTGTACTCAAAGGTGTGGCTGAGCTGGACTTCGGTGGTTTTGATGCTAGTCATATCGACTTGTTTGGCGATGCTTATGAATTTCTGATTTCGAACTATGCTGCCAATGCTGGTAAATCCGGTGGTGAATTTTTTACGCCACAACATGTATCTAAGTTAATTGCTCGGCTGGTCATGCATAAGCAAACTAGTGTCAACAAGATTTATGATCCGGCCTGTGGCTCTGGCTCGTTGCTATTGCAAGCCAAAAAACAATTCGACACCCACGTGATTGAAGATGGCTTTTTTGGGCAAGAGATCAACCACACCACATACAACTTGGCGCGGATGAATATGTTCTTGCACAACATCAACTATGACAAGTTCAATGTTCAGTTGGGCAATACTTTAATTGACCCCCATTTTGGTGATGACAAGCCCTTCGATGCCATTGTCTCTAATCCACCATATTCGGTGAAATGGATAGGTTCAGATGACCCTACGCTAATTAATGATGACCGCTTTGCCCCAGCTGGCGTGTTGGCTCCCAAATCCAAAGCTGATTTTGCTTTTGTACTGCACGCGCTTAGCTATCTGTCCAGTAAAGGCCGCGCTGCGATCGTTTGCTTCCCCGGTATTTTTTACCGTGGTGGGGCAGAGCAAAAAATTCGAAAATACCTGGTAGATAACAACTATGTGGAAACGGTGATTTCGCTTGCGCCCAATTTGTTTTATGGCACCACCATCGCTGTAAATATTTTGGTGTTATCCAAACACAAATTAGATACCACTACCCAGTTCATCGATGCTAGCGGCTTATTTAAGAAAGAAACCAACAACAACGTGCTGCTGGACGAGCACATCAACCAAATCATCCGGGTGTTTGACAGCAAAGCGAACGTAGAGCACTTCGCGCAGTCCGCATCGCTTGAGAAGGTTGCTGCCAATGACTACAACCTGTCGGTCAGTGGCTATGTCGAGGCCAGGGATGGTCGCGAAGTGGTGGATATTGCGCTGCTTAATGCTGAGCTAAAAATCACTGTGGCCAAGATTGATCAACTTCGTAAGGATATTGATGTCATCGTTAAGGAGATTGAAGGTGAGGGGTTTGGAGTATGAGCGACCTGAGCTTTATGGAAAAGCTCTTGGATGGCGTTACTGTAGAGTTGCTATCCCTAGGGGATGTAACTCAATATGAGCAGCCCACTAAATACTTAGTAGCGGCAAAGAACTACAGCGATGAATTTAATATACCAGTTCTGACTGCAGGTAAAACTTTTATTCTTGGCTACACTAACGAAGCGAGTGGAATTTATAAGGCTTCTGAACATCCTGTAATTATTTTTGATGATTTCACTACTGCAAACAAATGGGTTGACTTTGATTTCAAGGTTAAATCTTCAGCAATGAAGATGATCACATCAAGCGATCAGAATAGGGTATTGCTTAAATACATTTACTACTGGCTAAATACTCTGCCAAGTGAGTTAGTCGATGGAGATCATAAGCGTCAATGGATTGGCACATTTACTAGTAAGAAAATCCCCATCCCTTGCCCACAAGACCCAAAAAAATCTCTTGAAATTCAAGCTGAAATTGTCCGTATTTTGGACAATTTCACAGAGCTTACAGCGGAGCTTACAGCGGAGCTTACAGCTCGTAAAAAACAATATAACTACTATCGAGATAAGTTGTTGAGTTTTGAGAAGGGGGCTGAATGGAGGGTGCTTGGGGAAGTGGCGGAATACTCAAAAGTGCGTATTTGCTCTGAGCAAGTAGATTCAACGAATTATGTGGGTGTTGATAATCTTTTGCAGAATCGAGCGGGAAAGACCGAGTCCAATTATGTGCCAACGGAAGGTAATTTAACAGGGTATCAAAATGGCGATGTTTTAATTGGCAATATCCGCCCTTACCTAAAGAAGATATGGCATGCTGATCGTGCCGGAGGGGTAAATGGTGATGTTTTGGTGATTCATCCAACTGATGAGACGTTGAGTACTCGATATTTATTTCACGTTTTAGCGGATGAGGGATTTTTTGAATACAACATGAAGCATGCCAAAGGGGCAAAAATGCCCCGCGGAAACAAAGAAAAAATAATGGAATATCGTTTTCTGGTTCCCAACGCAAAATCTGAACAAGAGCGCGTGGCGTCTATCCTCGATAAGTTCGATGCCCTTACCAACTCCATCAGTGAAGGCTTACCACGTGAAATCGAATTGCGTCAGAAGCAATTCGAGTATTACCGTGATTTGTTATTGAACTTTCCCCGGTCAGAAGATGTAGTGAGCTAATATGGGCGACTATAAAACTATTGTTGAATCAAATAACTTTATCGTTTTAGATAAATATATCGGAGAGTGGCAGGTTTCCGAAAGTTACCAAAGCGAAAGCGATCTAGAGCGTGAGTTGATTCAGGATTTAGTTAACCAGGGTTACGAATATCTGCCCAGCCTGAATACGCCTGAAGCCTTGCTTGCTAATGTACGCGTGCAATTGCAGGCGCTCAATAACGTGCAGTTTTCTGATGGCGAGTGGTTGCGTTTTGTTGAAACCTGGTTGGATAGGCCTAGCGATGGCATTGTTGATAAGACTCGCAAGATTCATGATGACTATATTCACGACTTTGTCTTTGACGATGGGCGCATCCAAAATATCTATTTGCTTGACAAGAAAAATGTTGCCCGCAACAGATGTCAGGTAATCAAACAGTTTGAACAAACAGGTACGCATGCCAATCGTTATGACGTGACAATTCTGGTCAACGGCCTACCGCTAGTACAGGTAGAGTTAAAAAAGCGTGGCGTGGCTATTCGTGAAGCGTTTAATCAAGTGCATCGCTATAGCAAGGAAAGCTTTAATAGTGAGCATTCCTTATTCAAGTATTTGCAGTTATTTGTGATTTCCAATGGTACGGATAGCCGTTATTTTGCAAATACCACCGCTCGCAATAAAAATAGCTTTGACTTCACCATGAATTGGGCAAAGGCAGACAACAGCCTCATTAAAGATCTAAAAGACTTTACTGCCACTTTTTTCCAAAAAAACACTTTACTCAATGTATTGCTACATTATTCGGTGTTTGATGCTAGCGATACCCTGTTGGTAATGCGCCCCTATCAGATTGCTGCTACTGAGAGAATTCTATGGAAGATTAAGAGCGCGTATCAAGCAAAGAGCTGGAGCAGTCTTGAAGGCGGTGGTTTTGTTTGGCATACCACTGGATCGGGCAAGACCTTAACGAGTTTTAAGGCTGCGCGTTTAGCTACGGAGTTGGATTTCATTGATAAGGTTTTCTTTGTAGTAGATCGCAAGGATCTGGATTATCAGACCATGAAGGAATATCAGCGATTTTCGCCCGATAGCGTCAATGGCTCGGATAATACTGCTGGGCTTAAGCGCAACCTGGAGAAGGATGACAACAAGATCATTGTCACCACTATTCAAAAACTCAATAATCTAATGAAAAGCGAAGGCGATCTGCCGATTTATAACAAGCAGGTTGTTTTTATTTTTGATGAGTGTCACCGCAGCCAGTTTGGTGAAGCGCAGAAAAATTTGAATAAGAAGTTTAAGAAGTTCTATCAGTTCGGATTTACCGGAACTCCAATATTTCCGCAGAATGCGCTTGGCGCAGAAACTACTGCTAGCGTGTTTGGTCGCGAATTGCATTCGTATGTCATCACTGATGCAATCCGCGATGAAAAGGTCCTTAAGTTTAAGGTGGACTACAACAATGTGCGTCCGCGCTTTAAGGCTATTGAATCTGAGCGGGATGAGAAAAAACTCAGCGCGGCAGAAAACAAGGAGGCGTTGTTACACCCTGAACGTATTCGTGAGATTACCCAGTACATTTTAAGTAACTTCAGGCAAAAGACTCACCGCCTCCAAGCGGGCAATAAAGGTTTTAACGCGATGTTCGCTGTGAGCGGCGTGGATGCTGCTAAGCTGTATTACGAGTCATTTAAAGAGCTTCAGAAAAATAGTGATAAGCCGCTGAAAGTGGCTACCATCTTCTCATTTGCGGCTAATGAAGAACAAGATGCAGTCGGCGATATTCAGGATGAGGGTTTTGATGTCTCCGCCATGAATAGCAGTGCGAAGGAGTTTTTGAGTACGGCTATTGCGGATTACAACGCGCTGTTTAAGGCCAGTTTTAGTGTAGATAGCAAGGGTTTTCAGGATTATTACCGTGACTTGGCCAAGCGAGTGAAGTCCAAGGAAATTGACTTGTTGATTGTGGTGGGTATGTTCCTGACCGGGTTTGATGCGCCCACTCTAAATACTTTATTTGTAGATAAAAACTTGCGCTATCACGGCTTGATACAGGCCTATTCACGCACTAATCGTATTCTTGATGCCACTAAGACTTTTGGGAATATCGTTACATTCCGTGATTTGGAACAAGCCACGATTGATGCGATTACGCTGTTTGGCGATAAAAACACTAAAAATGTGGTGCTGGAGAAGAGTTACAAAGAGTATATGGAGGGTTTTACCGACGCGCTCACTGGTCAGGTACGACGCGGCTATGTGGAGATTGTAAAAGAGCTTGAGCAGCGTTTTCCTAACCCTGCGGAGATTGTTAAGGAGTCAGACAAGAAGGCCTTCGCAAAACTCTTTGGAGAGTATTTGCGTGTTGAGAATGTGCTGCAAAACTATGATGAGTTTGCTAGTTTAAGGGCATTACAAGGGGTTGATCAAAATGATGCAGCAGCAGTTGCAGATTTCAAGGCAAAGCATTATTTGAGTGATCAGGATTTTGCATCGCTTCAATTAATCAAGGTGCTTGCTGAGCGAAAAATTCAAGATTATCGATCAACTTACAACGATATTCGCGATTGGTTACGTCGTGAAAAAGTTTCTTCAGAGAAGGAAGAATCTACCGTCGATTGGGATGATGTGGTTTTTGAGGTGGACTTGCTGAAATCACAGGAGATCAATCTAGACTACATCCTAGAACTGATCTTTGAAAATAATAAAAAGGTTAAAGACAAGGCTTCGCTTGTTGAGGATGTGCGCCGAGTCATTCGCGCTAGCCTTGGAAACCGTGCTAAAGAGGGTTTATTGATTGACTTTATTAATCAAGCTGATTTGGATCAAATGAGCGATAAGGCTAGTGTGATTGATGCCTTTTTTGCTTTTGCCCAAGGGGAGCAGCAGCGTGAAGCGCAAGAGCTAATAGGTGCTGAGAACTTAAATGCAGAAGCAGCTAGACGCTATATCGCTGCTTCATTAAAGCGAGAGTTTGCTAGTGATAACGGCACCGAGCTTAATGCCATCCTGCCTAAGATGAGTCCGCTTAATCCGCAATATCTGGTAAAGAAGCAAAGCGTGTTTCAAAAGATTGCCGCTTTTGTTGAGAAGTTTAAAGGTGTGGGTGGGCAGATTTAATAGGGTTTAGTAAGTATTGCAAGTTACTAATAGGTAATTGTGCTCATGGCACTGGCAATATGCAGCTATCTTGGAAATTTTAAAAAAATGAATGAGTATGATAAAACGGGTATTAAGGTTTGGCAGGCTCTAATTTCGATGAGACATGGCCAAGTAGCATTTATGATGTATGTTCATTGGCTAGCTTAATTTTTCAGATCCCCATTTGTAAAAATTACTAAGAGGATGTGCCTTGGAACCAAAAGTATTTATCTCCTACAGTTGGTCTTCTCCTGGCCATCAAGAATCAATTCGTAAATATGCAGAACGTCTGAGAGGTGACGGGATAGACGCAGTTCTCGATGTTTGGAGCCTAAAAGAAGGCCATGATAAATATGCCTTTATGGAATCAATGGTTACTGATCCAGGCGTAAGTCATGTGCTTATTTTTTGTGATGCTGAGTATGCTGCTAAAGCAGATGCACGAAAAGCCGGCGTTGGAACTGAGTCACAAATTATTTCTGGAGAAATTTATTCAAAAGTAGCGCAATCTAAGTTCATTCCAATAGTATGTGAATTTGATGGGTCAGGTGAGCCACTTTTACCTGTATTTCTTCGTAATCGTATTTGGATCGATTTCTCAAGCTCTCAAGCAGTAAATGAGAATTGGGAAAAATTAATTCGTGCAATTTATGGAAAACCAGTTCATGAAAAACCTGAACTGGGAAAAGTACCTTTATATATAACCACTGACTCAAGCTCACCAGTAAATAAAGCAGAGCTTAAGTTCTATGAATTAAAGCAGGCAATCGTTAACGGTAAGCCGAGACTAGACTTATATCGCAAAGATTTTTTTGATGCGTGCTATGAATATGCAGATGCCTTGAGAACAAGGCAGCAAGCTGAAAAAGATATTAAGGGTGAGCAGGTTCTGGAGGATTGCGGCAAGCTAAAGCAGATTCGAGACCAAATCGTTAATTGGATATTGCTTGAGGCCGAAGGGGCAGATCGCGAAAAGTTTGAAGAGACGCTAATCATGGTGCTCGAGCGACTTTTGGAGCTTAAGTCTAGACCAGAAGAGGTGTCTGTCTGGTACCAGTCTTGGTTTGAGGCGCACAGTGTTTTTGTTTATGAAACTTTTTTGTATATAGTCGCGGCCTTAATCAAGGTTCAATCGTTTTCAACTCTAAATCTAATTCTCACCACCAATTATTTGCTGCCAGAAACAATGCGAACATCAAATGGTTTTGGGCCGTTCACAGCTTTTCATGGCGGTTCGGATGCCCTGCAAATATTAGCGCCTCCGGGAAAGAAACTTCTTTCTCCGGCTGCAGAATTAATTAAACGTCAAGCCAGCAGAGAAGAGCTCATATTTCCCACTCTTATGGAGGCTGAGTTGCTGATTTTGATGATGGCGGCCGTCTCAAAAGACAACTGGTGGTTCCCGCAGACTTTATATTATTGGTCTGGATCCAGGCCTGCCCCATTATTTATGCGAGCAACGCAGCACCGCCACTTCCAAAAACTGGCCATGATTACAGGCATTAAAAGCGCTGAGGAGTTGCGTATCGCTGTAAAAGATGGATTTAAGAGATTGGATATTAATCGTTGGCCGAATTTTTTCTTGGCAGGAATCAATTTTTGGGAAAGTATGAATATGGATGCTCTCGATAGCATTGCATAGGAAATCGCTGAGTCGTTATAAAGATGTTCCCCTTTTTCTGGCCAGAATTGGCGTTTAGAAGTTTGTTACAGAGTTAACTAATTTTTAGGCTACTTTCTTTGAAATATTCATTTATTAATATTTCGAGCTGATTGCTTTGTAATGGTTGTTTGATGCCTATAAATCTATCTTTTGATGATATTCAAATGTACTATCAACATAAAGCAATTTACTTGCTTGGGCTGGATATTGAAAGAATTTATGAGTCAGGAAAAATCCCCGCTAGAAAATCTATATCGAGAAGCGAAAGCGGTTGGCTTACAACATCTCGACCCCAAAATATTGCTTAAGGAATTTGGGCCTTGGATCTATGCAATTGCCGTTGGAATCCTATATGCATCTGGCTTTCTCGTACTAAATTCAAATCTGGCGAGGTCTGGAATTCTTGATGTTGAATTTGTTAATGCCCGTTATCTACTTGCAGGTTTAAGTTTTCTATTCTTCATCGTTTGCTTTTATCTTTTCGCTGGGCGTGCCGTGCTATTTACGCCAACGTGGCTTAAGGAAGATCTTGCGTGGGTTAATAGAAGTGGGCGGAAGCCATTTTGGTCTATTGTTGCTTTGATTCATTCCTTGATCACAGCATTATTCTTTTGCTGCCTATCTACCGTATTCTTTACTTCTATAGCCATTAATAATGCCGAATTTAAATCTTTTTATGCTGTTTTGATAGGCTCGTTTTTCATCACATACACACTTGATGTGACAAATTTTGACGTTAAGTTCCCCAGATTTACTACGATAGTAAAAATTATTATTGAGCTTATTGCCCTGTATGTGTTTTTTTCGCTGGATTGGTCGGACGTAACAAATACTGTATTTATTATTTACGCTAGCATTTTTATGTTTCTCAATTTTGCAATTGATGGAGTTGCGCGTTACAAAAAAACTGCTGATAGGCTGATATATAACGGCATGTATGTAGTTATTTGCGTATTTATTGCGGCGATAGGATATGGCACCACTTTATATGGGCAAGTGAGCTCCAAAATTGGCGGAGCTCGCCCAGAATTTGTATTGCTTGGCATATCTGCGGAGGCGCAACAATCTATTCCTGGTCAGCTTGAGAGGGCTTCCAGGCAATTTTTTGAGGGCTATCTAGTGCACCAAACATCTTCTTACGTTTATATTGAATCGCTAGGGCAAACCATCCGCTTTCGAGCTGATGATGTAATTACTTTGGTATCAAAATCAATGACTAAGTAAAATTTGAAAAAGGGTATTATTTGGCAGAGTTTTTTTGGGGGGCAATTTATTGGCTCAGCTATATTTAAATGTGGTGTTAGCACTTTCGTGCTCTGCTGTTTTTAAATGCTGCGCTGTAGGGTGGTGGCCATAGCGCTTATTTTTGGTTTTTGGGAGTGCTTTTACAAAGTGTGAGTAACTTTGTGAGTATTTTTTTAAATTAAATAAATATAGTCTTTGTAAATCAAATACTTATATAAATAATTTGATTCCCTGATTCCCACCAAATCTAAAAGCCATTGCCCCTCGGCAGTGGCTTTTTTCTTAGGGTGCTGGGTATGGCTAAATTTTGGAACTTTGTTATTTTCCAGCTTGGTTGGTTTGCCTGTGTACTAGGTGCGGCCAATAAACAAGTGTTTTGGGCGGTAGCTGCCACTCTCGCATATATCGTCTTCCATGCTTGGCGCTCACCTTCGCCAAAGACAGAGGTGCGCCTTCTAGTTAAGGCTTTTATCTTTGGTTTGGTGGCTGATACCCTCATCATGCATTTGGGCTATCTGGATTTTCAGGATGATTGGCCATCGCCGTATTTGTCACCTCTGTGGATGTGGGTCTTGTGGGTTTTGGTGGCCACTACTGTCAATGGATCCTTGACCTGGTTGCGAGGCAGACCTGTTTTAGGAGCTGTTTTAGGCGGTATTGCCGGCCCAATGTCTTATGAGGCTGGTATCCGGATGGGTGCTGGAGGTTGGGGCCCAGGTGGTCAAATCACTGGATTTATCCTTGTTGGGGTGGTCTGGGCTATAGCTATTCCCCTCTTTTTCTATTGGGATCGAGCCAATCAAGCCCAGCTTAGTAAAAAATCCGTAAATTCGCTTTAAAAGTCGCTTGCAAAGACTACTGTTTTTATATACAGTAACTCCTAAGTTGTTACACAGTAGATAAAACTTCGGGAAAAAGCCCAGTACATAGTGAAAAGGGAATAAAAATGGCCTTGGATAACAAAAAGCAATCAGCCTCTTCAGAATTTGAAGGAATGAGCGGGGACAAACAAAAAGCATTAACTGCAGCACTGGCACAAATTGAGAAACAGTTTGGCAAAGGTTCAATCATGAGATTGGGCGATGCCGAAATTAGTCAAGATATTCAGGTAGTTTCTAGCGGTTCACTCGGATTAGATATCGCTCTTGGAGTTGGTGGTCTTGCGCGTGGGCGCGTAATTGAAATTTACGGTCCAGAATCTTCAGGTAAAACAACACTTACATTGCATGCAATTGCAGAAATGCAAAAGCTTGGTGGCACTTGCGCATTTATTGATGCGGAACATGCTCTTGATGTGCAGTACGCATCACGCCTCGGTGTTGATGTAAATAATTTGTTGATTTCTCAACCAGACACTGGTGAGCAAGCTTTAGAAATCGCAGACGCTTTGGTGCGTTCAGGTTCGATTGATCTAATCGTGATCGACTCGGTTGCAGCCTTAGTTCCAAGGGCTGAGATCGAAGGCGACATGGGCGATTCCTTGCCAGGTTTGCAAGCACGCTTGATGAGCCAAGCTTTACGTAAATTGACTGGTGCCATCAAGCGTACCAATACCACTGTGATCTTTATTAACCAGATTCGTATGAAGATTGGCGTGATGTTTGGTTCACCAGAAACAACTACTGGCGGTAACGC
The DNA here is from genome assembly GCF_001595965.1 of Polynucleobacter yangtzensis. Taxonomy (GTDB): domain Bacteria; phylum Pseudomonadota; class Gammaproteobacteria; order Burkholderiales; family Burkholderiaceae; genus Polynucleobacter; species Polynucleobacter yangtzensis. The sequence goes on along the minus strand of NZ_LOJI01000001.1, from coordinate 38,048 downwards.
TTTGAAGTTCTATGCCTCTATGCGTTTAGATATTCGCCGTATCGGTAGCATCAAAAAAGGCGATGAGGTTGTTGGTAACGAAACTCGCGTTAAGGTTGTGAAGAACAAGGTTTCTCCTCCATTCCGTGAAGCCATTTTTGACATCATGTACGGCGCTGGTATTTCTAGAGAAGGCGAAATCATTGATATGGGTGTTGAGGCTGATCTCGTAGAAAAGTCAGGCTCTTGGTATAGCTACAACGGTGATCGCATTGGTCAAGGCAAAGACAATGTGCGCGAGTTCTTAAAAGAGAATCCAGCCATCGCCCAAGATATCGAGAAAAAGATTCGTGAGAAGCTTGGTGTGAAAGTCGGCTCAGCTGTAGTGACTGATGTATTGGCCGAGGAAGAAGAAGTCGAATAATCCCGTTGAATAATTCAATGTCAGAATCAAGTAGTAATAAAAAGCCCAAACAAAGCCCGAGTCTCAAAGCTCGGGCTTTGCGTCTTTTGTCGCAGCGAGAATACAGCCGCAAGGGTTTAGCCACCAAATTGGCTGAATCAGAGGCTAGGTGGGGTAAGTTAGGTGGAGATCAGGTGGAACAAACCCCAGAATCTGGAAATACCCAGATTGAAGCGGTTTTGGATGATTTTGAGGCTCGTGGTTGGTTGTCCGACGAGCGTTTTGCTGAGGCCTTGGTTCGCCGCCGCAGCGAGCGATACGGCATGAGAAAGATCGCCGACGAGCTCGAAAGGGCAGGGGTAGATTCTAAGCAGTCAGCCAAATTACTGGGAGTCTTAAAAGAGACCGAATTCCAGCGCGCTTATGACCTTTGGATGCGTAAATATGGCCAGCGCGCCACTGAACAAAAGGAACGCGCCAGACAATACCGATTCCTAGCTTCCAAGGGGTTTGGGTCCGATATTGTGGCCAAGGTCATAGGCGGTCAAACCCCTGATTAGGGCAATTACGGATCGAAAAACGCTATTTGCGGCGTTGCAGCATGATAGACTTATGGAGTCGGTCAAGCCGTTCGCATTTATTCAAATTTGGCAAATATAGCCAGCTTCAAGAGTAAGTATGAGATTGTGGCGACATCGGTTTTACTAATCCTCATCGCTTGCTAAAAAAGATACCGTTTCGGAGTAAATATGAAAATTCACGAGTACCAAGGCAAAGAACTTCTTCGCCAATTTAATGTGCCTGTTCCTAATGGCATTCCTGCATTTAGTGTTGATGAGGCAGTGAAAGCTGCTGAAAAATTAGGTGGCCCAGTATGGGTTGTAAAAGCACAGATTCATGCTGGTGGTCGCGGTAAAGGTGGCGGCGTGAAATTGGCTAAAAGCATGGACGAAGTGAAGAAATATGCTTCTGAAATTTTGGGCATGCAGCTCAAGACGCATCAAACTGGACCAGAGGGTCAAAAAGTAAATCGTCTCTTAATCGAAGATGGCGCTGATATTAAAAAAGAGTACTACTTCAGTATCGTTACAGACCGTGGCACACAAAAGAATGTGATCATGGCTTCTAGCGAAGGTGGTATGGATATTGAGGAAGTTGCTGAATCTCACCCAGAAAAAATTATTAAAGTATTTGTTGATCCGATGGTTGGTTTGACAGATGCTGATTGCGATATTGTTGCTAAAGGTATTGGCGTTCCTGAAGCGTCTATCCCAATGGCACGCGACGTATTCAAAAACCTTTACAAGACTTACTGGGATACCGATGCATCATTGGTTGAAATCAACCCATTAATCCTTGAAGGCAACGGCAAAATCAAGGCTTTGGATGCCAAGTTCAACTTTGATCCAAACGCATTGTTCCGTCATCCAGAAATCGTAGCTTATCGCGATATCGATGAAGAAGATGCTGCTGAAATTGAAGCTTCTAAATTTGACCTTGCTTACATTTCTTTAGATGGCAATATCGGCTGTTTAGTGAATGGTGCAGGTTTGGCAATGGCCACCATGGACACCATTAAGTTGTTCGGTGGCGAGCCAGCAAACTTCTTGGACGTTGGCGGCGGTGCTACAGCAGAAAAAGTAACTGAAGCATTCAAGATCATGTTGAAGAACAAGAGTGTTGAAGCTATTTTGGTAAATATTTTCGGCGGCATTATGCGTTGTGACGTGATCGCTGACGGTGTTGTTACTGCATGTAAAGCAGTAAACCTCACAGTACCTTTGGTTGTGCGCATGAAGGGCACTAACGAAGAGTTGGGCAAGAAGATTCTTGCAGACTCTGGTTTGCCAATTATTAGCGCCGATTCAATGGCTGAAGCTGCTACTAAGGTAGTTGCTGCTGTTGCCAAAAACAAATAATCCAGGAATTTCAATATGTCTATTTTGATCAATAAAAACACCAAAGTCATTACACAAGGTATTACTGGTAAGACAGGTCAGTTCCATACTGAAAAATGTCAGGAATACGCAAACGGCAAAAACTGTTTTGTTGCCGGTGTAAATCCTAAAAAAGCTGGCGAGTCCATTTTTAACATTCCTATCTATGGAACGGTTAAAGAGGCTGCACAGCAAACTGGTGCAACTACTTCTGTTATCTATGTTCCGCCTCCTGGCGCGGCTGCAGCAATTTGGGAAGCGGTTGAAGCTGACCTCGACTTTGTGATCTGTATTACCGAAGGTATTCCTGTGCGCGACATGCTTGAAGTGCGCAACAAGATGCATGCAAAAGAAGCTGCTGGCGGCAAGAAGACTTTATTGCTTGGCCCTAACTGCCCAGGCATCATCACGCCAGACGAAATTAAGATTGGCATCATGCCTGGACATATTCATAAGAAAGGCCGCATTGGTGTTGTTAGCCGTTCCGGTACATTGACTTATGAAGCGGTTGGTCAGTTGACAGCAATTGGTTTAGGTCAGTCCACAGCAGTAGGTATTGGTGGCGACCCAATCAATGGCCTAAAGCACATCGACATTATGAGAATGTTCAATGAAGATCCAGAAACTGATGCTGTGATCATGATTGGCGAAATTGGCGGTCCAGACGAAGCTGAAGCTGCTCGTTGGTGCAAAGACAATATGAAAAAGCCTGTAGTTGGCTTTATTGCCGGCGTAACAGCGCCTCCAGGCAAGCGAATGGGTCATGCAGGCGCATTGATTTCTGGTGGTGCTGATACTGCTGATGCCAAACTTGCCGTTATGGAAGAGTGTGGCTTCAAAGTAACAAAGAACCCATCAGAAATGGCTGCTTTATTGAAGGCCATGTTGTAATTAGCGTTTGGAAAAAGGGTGCTGCTAAAACAGCATCCTTTTCTGTAGTACCCAGTAGTTAAAAATAAAATAAAACATAAGAGAAACGTAGGAGACACCATGGATTTTTCAGCATTTTCTGACGCTACCTTTTGGGCGGCGCTTTTATCAATCATCGTTGCAAATATTTTGTTATCTGGCGATAACGCAGTTGTGATCGCTTTAGCATCGCGCAATTTGCCACCAGCACAACAAAAGAAAGCAATTTTCTGGGGTAGTGCTGCCGCAATTATTTTGCGTGTCGTGCTCACCATTACAGCAGTAGCATTGCTTACTTTGCCGTACTTAAAAATTGTTGGTGGCTTGTTATTGCTTTACATCGGTATCCAGCTTTTATCTGATAGCGGTGGTGAAGAGCATATGGAAGCCAAGACCAGCATCTGGGCTGCTATTCGTACGATTTTGATCGCCGATTTAGTAATGAGTTTGGATAACGTATTGGCAGTTGCAGCTGCAGCACAAAAAGGTCCAGAAGAGACTCGCCTCCTTTTGTTGATCATTGGTTTGGGAATGTCTATTCCATTGATCATTTTTGGTAGCGCTATGTTGCTGAAGGTGATGGAGCGTTTCCCAATCATCATCACTTTGGGCGCCGGACTTTTGGGTCTGTTGGCTGGTGGAATGTTGGTCGATGATCCTGCTATCAAAGACAGCATTCAGGCTGCTTTAGGTGACGCCAAGCTTGCTTTTGAGGTAATTGGTGTTGCTATCGTGATTTTGGTGGGAACTTATCTGAAGAAAAAGAACGCTGCTAAAGCGCATTGATTTTCTTACAGTTGAATCAGAAAAGCCGGCCTTCAAAGCCGGCTTTTTTATTGGTAACTTCCTTGTGAGCATGAGGCGTAGACTGGATCATGAGGCATTTCACCTCGGAGCTAGAAAATATGCAGAGTCAAAATAAAGGCATTCAAGAAAAGCAAACTTCAGATATTCATGAAGATGCTGGATTTACCTTGATTGAGGTGATGGTGGTCGTGGCCATTATTGGCATCTTGGTTGCCGTAGCAGTACCGCAATATCAAGACTACATTGCTCGAAGCCGTGTTGTAGAAGGCATGAATTTATCCTCAAGTGCCAAGCTGGCAGTTACGGAAGCCTTTGCAAGTCGCGGCACTGTACCAATGGATGAAGCAACCCATGGATCCTTCACATTTACACCAACTCGCAGTGTTAAGCTGATTGAAATTACTCCGTCAGGAGCAATCGCAATCGACTACCAAGCGAGTGTTGCGCCAGAGGGTAAAAACACCCTGCATTTAGTCCCTACAAATGAGCCTGATGCTAATTCTCCTAAGCCATTGGATCTCTCAAAGCCAGAAGGCTCAACTTGGGCTGGTGGATGGTCCTGTAGGTCAACGGAAACTAACTTGATTTCTCAGTTGTTGCCCTCTGAATGCAGAATTACAAATAAATAAGTTAAATAGCCGCCTTAGGGCGGCTTATTTGTATAGTAGAGATATGAATCGCATATTTCTGAAATTTTTCTACTTATTTGTCGCCATATTTTTATTCATCGGCAGCGTCGGCGCTCAGACTGTGTCTGGCACATGCAATATCGAAGTGAAAACTATTCCCATCGGCGGTGGCGCTGTTGAATACCTTAAAGTAGGTAAGGGTGCCCCCATTCTTTTATTGCATGGGCTTTTTGCACAAAAGGAGCAATGGTCAGAGCTTGCCTGCTATTTATCTGCTGCAGGTTATTTAGTGGTTGCGCCTGACTTGCCTGGATATGGAAAAAGCGCTCCCTTTCCTATCGTTGATTACAAATTAGAAAATCAAGTTAGGCTGCTTCATGAATTTACAAATGCATTAAATATTCAGAAATTAGATCTTGCCGGAAGTTCTATGGGTGGCGCAATCGCAAGTATGTATGCGCGAGCCTATCCGATGCAGGTAAGGTCGCTTGCCTTCATTGGTTCGCCATTAGGCATTAGCGGCTGGAGTACACAGGTAAAGAGCGCCCTTTATCAGGGTATTAATCCCTTCATCCCTATTTCTGTGGATCAACTCAATCTAGAGAATCAACTTTTATTTTATAAGCCGCCTGTAGTGCCAGAATCTCTTCAACAGAGTCTAATCGCTGATTATCAAAAGTCTAACCGCCACTATCAGCAGGTATGGGATATCGTTAATCTGTATTTATACGAGATTGAAAAAAATCCACCATCGCCTATCCCTACTCTTATTCTGTGGGGCAAACAAGATAGGATTTTTGATGTTGTCGACATTCAGAGGTTGCGACAAAAGTATCCGAAAAATCGATACTTAGTTATTAATGAAGCCGGCCACCTATTGATGCTTGAGACCCCTAAAGAGGTTGCTACCAATTACATTGAATTTTTAAAATCAAAGTAATTATTAGGCGGGGTTGTTAGATTTCCACTCCCCACTCTTGCCGCCACTCTTCTCAAGTAGTTTCACATCACCCATCACCATGCCTCGGTCTACTGCTTTGCACATATCGTAGATTGTGAGTAAGGCGACTTGGACTGCGGTGAGGGCTTCCATCTCTACGCCAGTTGGCCCGGTAGTTTCGGCTCTTACTTGGCAGGCAATGCTGCTGTCTTGGGGATTGGTTCGAAACTCTAGGCTAACGTGGGTTAGGGCTAATGGGTGGCAAAGAGGAATCAGGTCTGACGTTCTCTTGGATGCCTGAATACCTGCAATTCTGGCGATACCTAGAACATCGCCCTTTTTATGGTTGCCAGCTTCGACCATTTTGAAGGTTTCGGGAAGCATAGTGATCTTGCCGGTAGCGATGGCGATACGATGGGTGTTAGGCTTATCGCCAACGTTTACCATGTGGGCTTGCCCGCTGGCATCAAAATGAGTTAGTTTGTTCATGGGATAAGTTTTACCATATAGGGATGCAAGACATAAAGTCAGATCCAAAAACCATATTTTTGCGCCGTACTTTGGCCATTTGGCTCATGTTGGGGCTGACTTTCTCCGGCTTTCCTGCTTATTCTGCAACTCCTACAGGGGACGTCTCCGTAGAAGGTAATTCTGCTGCTATTCAGAATATTGGCAGGGCCATGCAGTCACCCGATGCGCGTCCGGCTAATGCTCCAACACGAAGCGCTTTGCGCAGTCAACCAACCATTGTTTTGCCGGACATGGGTGATCCAGGAGGCGACGCATTAAGTCGAGTGGATGAGCGTAAATATGGCGAAATGATTATGCGCCAGATTCGTCCTGACCCTGATTACTCAAATGACTTGCCTCTTTATGATTTTCTGAATCAGATGGAACGCCGCTTGCTACAGGCTGCAAAAAAATTGCAGCTTGGTGGCGCAAACGAGCAGGGTAGCGGAGCGTATAACTTCGAAGTGTTTGCTGTAAAAGACAGCAGTATTAATGCGTTTGCATTGCCCGGAGGATTTATTGGTTTTCATACGGGATTGATTGTGAGCGCAGAATCCGATTCTGAGGTAGCTTCAGTTATGGGGCACGAAACGGGCCACGTATTGCAGCGGCACCTAGCTCGTCAACTGGATAAGCAAACCACTAATACGATGATTGCGATTGCCGGCATGGTCCTTGGCGCCTTAGCAATGTCTCGTAATCCGCAAGCTGCAGCGGGCCTTATGCAGGGCGGTCAAGCGGCTGCTATTAACAATCAACTCTCTTATTCGAGAGATGCAGAGCGTGAGGCTGATCGTATTGGCTTTCAGATTTTGGAGGCCAGTGGTTACGATGTAAATGGTGCACCAGGCTTTTTCCAGCGCTTACAAAAGGCCACCGGTATTATGGATAAAGGTGTGCCTGCCTACGTACGCACCCACCCCTTAACAACAGATCGTATTGCCGATATGCAAGATCGGGCGCGGACTGTGGCAACGCGCAACGTGCCTAGTTCCGTTGAGTTTTATTTCATCAAGGCGCGAGCACGTATGGAACAAGCTGGTAGTTCGAGTGGGCTATACGACTTAAAAAATACTTTTGATAGCTTGAGTAAGCAACCTCAAATTGGAAAACAGTTAGAAGGTTTCTATGGCTTAGCTCTCATTGCTCAGCGTCAAGGAAAAATTGATCAAGCCGAAACCAATTTGCAGCAAGCGCGCAATTTAGCCCAGAAGGCCAGTGCGCCAGGCTCGCCGATCCAAAGGCAGAGCCTGTCTTTGGATATCACCGCTTCTGAATTAGCTTTGGCCAAAGGCAAGAGTGAAGAGGCCCTGCAAATTGCTCAAGCTACTTTGCGTGCATATCCACAATCTTATGCAGCCGGTGCGGCAATGATTAATGCTGAACTAAAACTCGGCCGTACCAATGATGCGATCACTTGGCTAAAGGCGCGAACAAGATCTCAGCCCAATGAAATTGTGTGGTGGAATTTATTGTCCAAGTCTTATGATCAGGCTGGTAATGTCCCCATGCGTCATTACGCGCTTGGTGAAAAATATGCCCTTGAGGGGGCTTGGCCTTCAGCAATTGAACAACTTCGCATTGCTCGCTCAGCTGGTGGGGCCGATTTTTACCAGGGCTCCAGTATTGATGCTCGTTTGCGTGAAATGCAGAGGCAATATCAAGATGAGCTCAAAGAGCAGGGTAAGCAAGCTCCCGGTTAAGGTTGCGGCGTAGCTTGGTAACGAAAGCGCGTAGCTAACTCTTGGGAATGTATGGGGTCTAGTGGAAGCTGCTTTCCTTGCCAAGACCAGGATCCCCCAAAGCTACAGGCTTCTTCGCGGAGTTTGGCTAGCTCAGAAAAACGATCTAGATCGTGATCATGCAAAAGGGCAATTGTTTGAGTTTCTCTTTTAAGAAATTGCCGGCTTTCATTACTAATCTTGCTGCTGTCGCAGATTGTTTGATCTACTTTTCCAACAATATAAATATTACCGTTTTCATCGCTTAGGGCTGAATCTGGATCAATGACGTTATGACATTGAGTAAGAAATTGTTCGCCTTGATCGTTGGGGATGATGCGTGCAATCCAGGGGGTGGCATCTAGCGAAATAAAGACACGCTGTGGACCGTTTTGAAAAAAATACCTTCCGAGTTCATCACATGCGTAGTTGCGAGCAATAAAGTCATTGAGAGCAACGTGTTGAATAACTTGCCCTGGAAGACGATTTTGTTGCGAAAATTCATCGCGCATCCGCCATAGGCCACGACGATCTAGTGCAAGCCAGCCATAGCAATCAGGCACATTTGGCCACTTCATCAGTGACCGAAGTACTTGATCATCCATAGTGTCTAGTGCAAGCCGTGTGGTGTAGAGGGTGCGTCGAAGGTGTCTTCAGTGGAGTGACTTGCGTGTAAGTGCGCAATACGCCATCCCTGACTATCTTGTAGAAGCACCAGTGTGATGTTGAGGAAAAATTCTGCTTCAACTTGATCTGCTCGTAAATGAACAGCTTCAGTCGTGTCATATACAGCGGCGCCAAGTACTGAGTGACTAATGCATGCGATAGGTTCTAGAAATAGTGGTTGCTTTGCAAGTAGTCGTTCCAAGCCCTCGCGAATTTCTGCATGTCCAGTTAGGCGATGTCCTTCAGGGAGAACGCAGGTAATGGAATCATCATCCAGCCAAATATCTAAAGCACTTTGTACGTCACGATGGCTCAGTGCATCACGCCATGCCTCGACAACATCATCTGCATTTTGAAAGAGTCTGGCAAGTTTAGGCATAGCTTACTTTTCCTGAGTTAAGACGGCAAGGTATTTAGTGTAGCCAATACCTGTGCTGGCAATATGTCATTTAAGCACTTGAGGTGTCCTAGGGGACACTCTCTCTTATGGCATGGGCTGCAAGGAAGGTTTAGCCAAATGACTTTGGCTTTATCGGACAGTGGTGGCGTATGAGCGGGATCGCTTGACCCAAAAATGGCAACTTGTGGTGTTTTGAGGGCTGCCGCAATATGCATTAAGCCGGAATCATTGCTGATGACTGCTTTACTCATGCTAATTAGGGCAATGGCTTCATCAAGAGAGGTATCGCCACACCAGTTATGAATATGACCATCCCCTTTGGTTTTGGATTGGATTTCTAGGGCGAGAGAGTGATCGCCTTTGCTGCCCAAAAGGATGATTTGATTATTTGGGTTATTGGTAGCAATGCTTTGCGCCAACTCCGCAAAATGACCAGTTGGCCAACGTTTAGTTGGGCCGTACTCAGCGCCAGGGCACATCACGTAAATATGTGACCCATCAATGTGGGCAGTTTTTAATTTAGCCTGTACCGAGTGATGAGCTGGATTAGATACATTTAACTTTGGCGTGATATTTACGTTGGTTGGTGAAGCATGCTCACCATTTAAAAGCTGACCCAATGCAAGATAGTGCTCAACCATCGGCGGCCGATTTACTTTACTTGGATTATCTAGTGCTACGTTAATTAAGCCAAAACGCAACTCACCGCGATAGCCAATTCGAAAAGGAATGCTAGCAAGCCATGGAATCAGCGCTGACTTCAGGCTATTAGGCAATACAAAACACGCCTGATATTTTTTTAGTGCGAGCTTACCGGCTAATTCTTTACGCAAGCCCCATTGCAATTGTTTGTGCTCAAACTTTGCTTCGATGACTTCATGTACTTCTGAGCAGGCGCGATAGATTGGAGCAACCCAAGTGCTGGCAAGTACATCAATTTTTGATTCTGGATATTGTGCTTTGAGAGACGCCAGCAAGGGCTGTGTCATTACTGCATCCCCAATCCAATTTGGGGCGATGATCAGAATACTGTGCATGAATGTATCCCGACTCAGCGCCTCAATGAGAGGCGCTGATAAGGCTTAGTGACCGTGTGGCTCAGTGCCGGGAATGAGCTTGTACTCTGCGCCGCAATAAGGACACTTCGCTTCACCGGTTTTAGTAATGTCTAAGAAAACGCGTGGATGTGAGTTCCATGCAGGTGTTTTATTGGTAGGGCAATGTAACGGCAAGTCTTTGCCATTCACCATCACAACTTGAGCTTGAGTCATATGCTGTTCCTAATTACTGAAGTTACTTTACGTAGGTGAGCCAAGATTTGTATTTATCGTCTCTGCCGTAAACCGCATCGAAATACGTCTTCTGAATTTTTTCAGTGATCGGACCACGTTTGCCATCACCAATAGTGCGATCGTCTAGTTCACGAATTGGAGTTACTTCAGCAGCAGTGCCGGTGAAGAATGCTTCGTCAGCAGAATAAACTTCGTCGCGAGTGATGCGTTTTTCACGAACTTCGTAGCCGAGGTCTTTAGCGATCTGAATAATGGAATCACGTGTGATGCCATCCAAACAAGAGGCTAAGTCTGGTGTGTATACGATGCCATTGCGAACCATAAAGAGGTTTTCGCCAGAGCCTTCAGAAACATAACCTTCGGTATCGAGCAATAAAGCTTCGTCATATCCATTGGCAGTCACTTCTTGGTTAGCTAAAATGGAGTTGATGTAGTAGCCAGAGGCCTTGGCGCGCACTAGGGAGGAATTAACAAAGTGGCGGGTAAAAGAGGAAGTTTTGACGCGAATACCCTTGTTTAGGCCATCTTCACCCAAATAGGCGCCCCATTCCCAGGCGGCGATTGAGGTATGAATGCTGTTCCCTTTTGGGGAGATTCCCAGCTTTTGGGAGCCAATAAAGATGATCGGGCGGATATAGCAGGCTTCTAGCTTGTTGCTATTTACCGTATCGATAATGCCCTTGGTGACCTCTTCGGGGCTATAAGGCATGTTCATTTGGAAGATCTTAGTTCCGTTAAACAGGCGTTTTACGTGCTCTGGAAGGCGGAAAATGGCTGTTCCCTGGGGGGTTTTGTAGGCTCTAATGCCCTCAAATACGCCCATTCCGTAGTGTAGGCTGTGTGTTAACACGTGAACATTGGCCTCGCGCCAAGGAATTAGCTTCCCATCAGTCCAAATAAAGCCATCGCGGTCGGACATCGACATTTTCTTTACCTTTTGTGTCTATTAAGTATCTATAAAAGCGGTTTTAGTAAGGCATCAGGCCGGTAGATATTGGTCTTTCAGCCCAGAATGCATTTAAGTCCTTATTGTAGAGCAGGCAGGGCAGTCTGTCGGCTTGGATCCTTAGGGTAAATGGGTCGGAGCCTTTAGAATGGAGCATTCCCCATAAACCACAAATTTACCCAAACTCATGCCGGAATCCTTATTTAAAGTTAAGCGTTTAAGCGAATTAGCCCAATCAGGTCAATTAAAGGGTAAGCGGGTTCTTATCCGTGCCGATCTGAATGTCCCCCAGGATGAGGCTGGAAATATTACTGAAGACACTCGAATTCGGGCATCAATGCCTGCTGTACAGATGTGTTTGGATGCTGGGGCAGCAGTCATGGTGACTTCTCATTTAGGTCGCCCAACCGAAGGTGAATTTAAACCGGAAGATAGTTTGGCTCCTGTTGCTGACCGAATTGCGAGTCTGCTGAATCGCAAAGTTCCTTTGATCAGCGATTGGGTGAATGGCGGCTTTGAGGTAAATCCAGGTGAGCTGGTATTACTAGAGAACTGTCGTCTGAATGTTGGTGAAAAAAAGAACAACGACGAATTGGCAAAAAAGATTGCGGCATTGTGTGATGTTTACGTAAATGATGCATTTGGAACTGCTCATCGCGCTGAAGCAACTACTCATGGTGTGGCGAAGTTTGCTCCTATAGCTTGCGCTGGCCCTTTGATGGCTGCTGAGTTAGATGCCTTAAGTCGTGCATTAGCAAGTCCGAAACGTCCTTTAGTGGCAATCGTAGCGGGCTCCAAGGTTTCTTCTAAGCTCACTATCCTTAAGGCTTTATCAGAAAAAGTTGATGAGTTAATTGTTGGTGGTGGTATCGCTAATACCTTCATGTTGGCCAAAGGCTTACCTATTGGTAAATCTCTTGCTGAACCTGATTTGGTTGATGAGGCCAGAGAAATCATGGAGATCATGGAAAAGCGTGGCGCTCACGTTCCCATTCCGGAAGACGTTGTTGTCGCAAATGAACTTTCTCCATTGGCCCGTGCAAACCGCGTGCCTGCAGATCAAGTTGCAGAAGATGACATGATTTTGGACATTGGCCCAAAGACTGCAGCGCGTTTATCAATCATGCTTGCTCATGCTGGCACGATTGTTTGGAATGGCCCATTAGGCGTTTTTGAAATTGATCAGTTTGGTGGTGGCACCAAAATGTTGGCAGCAGCTATCGCACATTCACCAGCTTTCTCTATTGCTGGCGGTGGCGATACTTTGGCAGCTATCGCGAAGTACGGTATTGAGAATCAAGTGGATTACATCTCTACTGGCGGTGGTGCCTTCTTGGAGTTCCTTGAAGGCAAAACCTTGCCAGCCTTTGCAGTACTTGCTGAAAGAGCGAAAGACTAAATATGTTGAGAGCAACAAAGATCATTGCAACCCTAGGGCCTGCCTCAGAAAAGCCTGAAGTGTTGCGTGACATGATTCGTGCCGGAGTCGATGTGGTGCGGATGAATTTCTCTCATGGTACTGTTGCAGACCATAAAGCGCGCCATGATTTAGTGCGAACCATCTCTGCAGAAGCTGGCAAAGAAGTTGGCATCATGGCTGACTTACAAGGCCCAAAAATCCGTGTTGGAAAGTTTGTAGAAAATAAAATTTTGCTCAAAGAGGGTGACAAATTTACTCTCGATGTAGCTTGTGAGCTTGGTGATCAAACCAAAGTTGGTCTTGACTACAAAGAATTACCGGGTGATGTAAAGCCAGGTGATCGCCTTTTATTGAACGACGGCTTAGTTGTTCTTACCGTTGAGAGTGTTCAAGGCGGAGAGATTTTTACCGTTGTTGAACAAGGTGGACCGCTCTCAAACAATAAGGGTATCAATCGTGCTGGCGGTGGTTTAACCGCTCCTGCTCTGACTGAAAAAGATATCGCTGACTTAGACGCAGCTATCGCAATGGGCGTAGATTTCTTGGCAATTAGTTTTCCAAAAGATGGTGCTGATATGGCCTATGCCCGTGAGCTGGCAGATGCTGCTAGCGCCAAGTATGGTGTTGGTAAGGTCAGAACGATTGCAAAGGTGGAGCGTGCAGAAGCCATTGAGCCAGAAGCACTCAAAAGCATTATTGCTGAGAGCGACGGAATTATGGTTGCGCGCGGTGACTTGGCTATTGAAGTCGGTAATGCTGCTGTGCCTGCCCTGCAAAAACGCATGATTGCTTGGGCGCGTGAGGCGGATAAATTTACGATTACAGCTACGCAGATGATGGAGTCCATGATTAATGCTCCAGTTCCAACGCGCGCAGAGGTAAGCGACGTTGCGAATGCAGTGTTGGATGGTACTGATGCGGTAATGTTATCTGCTGAATCAGCTGCAGGCATGTATCCAGTGCAGACCATTAAAGCAATGGCTGAAATTTGTGTAGAAGCAGAGAAGTCAGATCGTGTGAAACTCGATACCGACTTTTTGGATCAAACCTTCACCCGCATTGATCAAACAATTGCTCTTGGAGCCCTTTTCACAGCCCATCATTTAAATGCGAACGCCATTGCAGCTTTGACTGATTCAGGATCAACAGCGATCTGGATGAGTCGTCACAATATTCATGTGCCTATTTTTGCGTTGACCTCCAAGATTGCTACACAGCGTGCATTAAGTACATATCGCAATGTCACCCCAATTGGTTTGGACTACACCAAGGATCGTGACACTGCATTGCAAGAAGTAGAGGCATGTCTGAAAAAGGTGGGCGCGGTCAAAAAGGGCGATACCGTTGTGCTGACCTCTGGTGAGCCAATGGGCGAGCCTGGTGGAACCAATACCCTCAAAATTATTCATGTGAAGTAATTCGCATCTTTAACTAAACGATTTATTTTTAAACCTAATTACTATTTATTAAGAGAACATCATGGCTTTAGTATCTTTAAGACAACTCTTGGATCACGCTGCTGAAAATGGTTATGGCCTACCAGCATTTAACGTCAACAACTTAGAGCAAGTGACAGCGATTATGGAAGCGGCACATGAGGCTGATTCTCCAGTCATCATGCAAGCATCTGCAGGCGCACGTAAATACGCAGGTGAAGCGTTCTTGCGCCACTTGATTTCTGCCGCAGTTGAGGCCTATCCACATATTCCTGTAGTAATGCACCAAGACCACGGCCAAAGCCCGGCAGTTTGTATGGCAGCCATTAAGAGTGGCTTTACGAGCGTGATGATGGATGGCTCATTAGAGGCTGATGGCAAAACAGTTGCTAGCTATGAATACAACGTAGACGTCTCCAAAGAGGTGGTGAAGTTCTCACACTCCATTGGAGTTACTGTCGAGGCAGAGTTGGGTGTATTGGGCTCACTCGAGACAATGCAGGGCGACAAAGAAGATGGCCATGGCGCTGACGGCAAAATGACTCGTGAACAGTTGTTGACTGACGTTGAACAAGCAGCAGATTTTGTGAAGGCAACTCAGTGCGATGCTTTGGCAATTGCGATTGGCACCAGCCATGGCGCATACAAGTTCAGCAAAAAGCCTACAGGCGATATTTTGGCAATCGATCGTATTAAAGAAATTCATGCGCGTATTCCGAATACTCATTTGGTGATGCACGGCTCCTCTAGTGTTCCGCAAGAGTTGCTTGCTGAGATTCGTGAGTTTGGTGGTGACATGAAAGAAACCTACGGTGTTCCTGTTGAAGAGATTCAAGAGGGCATTAAGAATGGTGTTCGTAAGATCAACATTGATACGGATATTCGTTTGGCAATGACTGGTGCAATCCGCCGTTACTTTATTGAGAACCCATCTAAGTTTGATCCGCGTGATTATTTGAAGCCAGCCCGTGAAGCCGCTAAGAAAGTCTGTATTGCACGCTTCCAGGCCTTTGGTTCTGCTGGTCAAGCATCCAAAATTAAGCCGATCTCTTTAGAGAAGATGGCTGAGCTATATAAGAGCGGCAAATTAACTCAAATTGTGAAGTGATTTAAATATGGCCGCTTTGTACGCAACCTCTATTAAGTCATTGCCTTTGCTTTCTAAAGGCAAGGTACGCGATGTATATGCGCTAGATGATGACAAGTTATTAATGATTACGACTGATCGCCTCTCCGCTTTTGATGTGGTGATGGGCGAGCCTATACCTGAGAAGGGTGTGGTTCTGAATCAAATGGCAAATTTTTGGTTTGATAAGTTGGCCTCTGTTATTCCTAATCATTTAACTGGCATTGACCCAGCTACTGTTGTAGCTGCAGATGAAGTAAGCCAAGTTAAAGGTCGTGCTGTTGTAGCTAAACGCTTGAAACCCATTTTGGTTGAGGCAGTGGTGCGTGGCTATTTGGCTGGTAGTGGTTGGAAAGACTACAAGGAAACCGGCAAGGTGTGCGGAATTGCATTGCCAGCCGGTTTAGAAAATGCTCAAAAATTACCTGAGCCCATTTTTACTCCAGCAGCTAAAGCTGAAGTCGGTGAGCACGATGAAAATATTTCATTTGAAAAAGTAGTTGAACTCATTGGTGAAAAATTAGCCAATCAAATTCGCGAAGTAAGTGTTCGTTTGTATAAAGAAGCTTCTGAGTACGCAGCTACTCGCGGCATCATCATTGCTGATACCAAGTTTGAGTTTGGTTTAGATGCTAACAATCAATTAGTGTTAATGGATGAGATTCTGACTGCTGATTCTTCCAGATTCTGGCCGGCTGAGACCTACTATGTAGGCTCCAACCCACCTTCGTACGACAAGCAGTTTGTCCGAGATTGGCTAGAAACTGCAATGGTGGACGGCAAGTTGTGGCCTAAAACAGCCCCTGCACCGCAATTGCCGGCTGATGTCATTGAAAAGACTGCGCAAAAGTATCGCGAAGCCTTAACCAGGCTTACTGAGCAAGGTTAACTCGGGGATAATGAGATCCTTGGGAAAAATTGAAGGTATTTGGAGAGGTAAATGAGCAAGAAGCCAATTGTCGGAATAGTAATGGGGTCCAACTCAGATTGGGACACCATGCAGCACGCCGCTCAAATGCTTGAGCAATTTGGCATCCCTCATGAAGCTAAAGTGCTCTCCGCACACCGCATGCCAGACGATATGTTCCAGTATGCTGAAAAAGCACAAGCCAATGGCTTGCAAGCCATTATTGCTGGTGCCGGGGGTGCGGCGCATTTGCCAGGCATGCTCGCTTCCAAAACAATTGTTCCCGTTTATGGTGTGCCAGTAGCGAGCAAATATTTACGTGGCGAAGATTCTTTGTATTCAATCGTGCAGATGCCGAAAGGCATTCCGGTTGCCACTTTTGCAATTGGTGAAGCTGGTGCAGCCAATGCCGCCTTGCACGTTATTGCTGGTTTAGCTTTACATGATGCGGATTTAGCTAAGCGTTTAGAAGATTTCCGTGCGAAGCAGTCCGATACTGCACGTTCAATGAATTTGCCGGGATATTAATTACATGGCAGATCGTATGGAACCCATTTTGCCGGGTTCGTATTTAGGAATTTTAGGTGGCGGTCAATTGGGGCGCATGTTTACCCAGGCTGCACAAGCTATGGGCTATAAGGTTTGCGTTTTAGATCCTGGCTCTGATAGTCCCGCAGGCTCTATAGCCGAAAAGTTTATTCAAGCTGACTACACAAACTCAGCTGCCTTAAAAGAGATGGCCGCTCTCTGCCCATCAGTAAGTACTGAGTTTGAGAATGTCCCTGCGCAGGCATTGGATGAGTTGGAGGCTCTTGGCGTATTTGTTGCGCCACGTAGTAGCTGCGTCTCTTTGGCGCAGAACAGGGTGGCTGAGAAAAAATTTCTAGCTACCTGGAAATCAGAAACCAATATTGGTCCAGCACCATACGCCGTTGTTGAGCATGATGCTGATATTGCTCATATTCCAGCCGACTTGTTTCCTGGAATATTGAAGACAGCTCGTATGGGTTATGACGGTAAAGGTCAAATTACTGTTTACACGGCTGCGGATTTGCCGGCAGCCTGGGCGGAATTAAGCAAAGTTCCTTGTGTATTAGAAAAGCGCATGGATTTAGATTTTGAAGTATCTGCCTTAGTAGTGCGCGGATACGATGATGCCGTGGTTGCTTATCCAGTTTCACAAAATATTCACCGCGATGGTATTTTGCACACCTCTACTGTGCCAGCGCCATCCCTAAAGCCAGCACAAGAGAAAAAAATTGTAGAAGCGGCAAAGGCACTCATACGAAAGATTGATTACGTAGGCGTACTTTGCGTGGAGTTCTTTGTTCTTAAGAATGGCGATATCGTCGCTAATGAAATCGCTCCTCGCCCACATAACTCCGGCCACTACACCATGGATGCTTGTGTTAGCAGTCAATTTGAGCAGCAAGTAAGAGCAATGGCTCGTCTGCCTTTAGGTGATACGCGTCAGTTAGCGCCAGTATCAATGCTGAACTTATTGGGTGATCTTTGGTTTGAAGGTAGCGAAGATCAACCAAAAGAACCTGCTTGGAATCAAGTGCTAGGTCATCCTGATGCTAAATTGCATTTGTATGGAAAGTCCGAACCGCGCATGGGTAGAAAAATGGGTCACATCAATTGCCTGGGCGAAGCTCTCAATGAAGCGCGCCAAAACTGTGCAGCCGTTGCTACTGAATTAGGCATCGAGCCCTAGAAATGTCCAGCGACAGTAGCCTGCAATCTTCTGCAGTAATTAACGAAGCAGTACAAACATTGCGTGATGGTGGTTTAGTCGCCTTTCCGACCGAGACCGTTTATGGGTTGGGCGCAGATGCTAAAAATGCTGAAGCCATTAAGAAGATCTTTACTGCCAAGGGTCGTCCTTCGAACCATCCATTAATTGTTCACCTTGCCGCACCAGATAGGTTTGATCAGGCTCAAGTGGATTGGGTGCCGATACTGGCTAATTGGGCAAGAGATGTATCGGAAGAGGCCTTAAAGCTAATCAATGCATTTTGGCCAGGGCCGCTAACGCTGGTCTTCAAGAAAGATAAAAGCGTATTGACGGATTTGACTGGCGGTCAAGATACGGTAGCGATTCGTGCGCCGTCACATCCTATTGCTCAAGAGCTATTGCGTAAATTTAAAGGTGGCGTTGTAGCGCCATCAGCCAATCGTTTCGGCAAGGTTTCACCGACCAGCGCTTCAGATGTTCGTCATGAATTTGAAGGCATGCTCGATTTGATGATCTTGGATGGAGGCGATTGTGAAGTGGGAATCGAGTCAACCATTATTGATTTGTCCTCAGGTGATAAAGCGATACTTCTCAGGCCGGGTGCTATTACACCAAGCGAGATTTTTGCTAAGACAGGTGTCAAGGTGTATTTGCCCGGTGATGTAAAAGCAAATGAATTGACAGAAGATCTTCCTAAAGTATCTGGAAGTCTCAAGGCTCATTACGCCCCAACTACGCCTTTGCGTTTGTATGCTCCAGGGCGCGTCTTAGATGCCTTAAGTGAATTTCCAGATATTAAATCTCGGGTTGCAGTAGCTGTTTGGGATTCGGATTCTTGCTTGGGTGACGACGGTCACCCATCTGCTCACTTTGAGGAAGTCGAAGTACCAAGTGATAGCGCTGCATTTGCTAGTCGCCTATATCGTTCCTTGCGAGATTTGGATCAGCAAGGCTGGGATCTTATTTTGTTTCCTGAGCCACCAGCAGGTGAGGAGTGGGATGGCGTGAGAGACAGGCTTCAGCGGGCGTGCTTTGGTTCTGGACCATCCTCTAGTAGCCACGTCAGCAATTGATCGTGCGCTTCAAGACCTCTCCAGGCATTGGGGTGGTTAATGAAGGAAGTCACGGCGTACATCTTTCCTGATTTACTCAAAACGTAACCTGATATTGCGCGCACCTCTGCTAGTGAGCCAGTTTTAATTCTGGCCTCAGGCTTTTTCTTAAGATGTAAAAACTTACGAAGTTGACCTAACAAACGATTGCGCATGGTGCCATCAGTTCCCGCTATCGGAAGGCTGTTGTAGAACACTTCTGCTACGGGAAGGTTGCGAGCGGTTAAGAGAAGTTGATTCATTTGCTCTGCAGAGATGGCCTCATTGCGAGATAGCCCAGATCCATTTTCAATAACCAGGTCCGTAAAATTCAAACCGTTTTGCTTGAGCCAACTCTGAATTACTAAATCACCATTAGCAGTCGTTGCGGGTTTACCCATTTTTTCTAAAGCAAGCGTTAATAGAACTTGCCGCGCCATGACATTGTTAGAGTATTTGTTAATGTCCAAAACATCATCGGCTAGCTTGATACCCTCAAATTGCAGCAAGAGACGAGCCGCAAGCGGAACGCTGCCATCCTTGCCAATAGGCGGTTTGGCCCAAGTGCCACCAGCCAATTCCCAAGCAGCTGCAAAGCCTTGGGTTAAGAAGGTATTAGCATCCAAAGCAACGATATTGAAGTTCACCCCCTTACAAGAGCTTGGAAAAGCTCCTGAGAACTGGGCCGTTAAGGCTTGATCGGTATTGCCGATTTCTTCTGGGTCTAATTTAAATCCAATATTGCTTTTCCAGTTATCGCAAGGACGATCTACCAGCTGCATTTGATTCGATACCTTCAGTTGCGATAGTGCTGGTGTATAGCTGATGTCAATAAAGTCGGCAGTTCGTGACTTACCCAATTGAAAGGAAAGAGTACGAAAAGCATATAACAATGGATCGGGCGGTACGTTATAAGCACGTAAAGATTCGCCATCAATCGTGTTATGTTCCATTACGCTCGGAGCATAGGCACTGCGATCAAAAAATAAATTACCGTCAATTTTTTGAATACCAAGATTCTGTAGTTCTTTCATCATCTTGGCGAGCTCTTCAGGGATGAGTTTTGGATCGCCTGTGCCTTGTAAATACAAATTACCCTTCAAGACTCCCTGACGAATAATGCCGTCGGTATAAATATTGGTGCGCCAACGATATTGCGGCCCCAAAATATCCAAACCGCTCAAAGTGGTTAGCAGCTTCATTGTTGAGGCGGGGTTCATGACTACCTCAGGACGCCAACCCAATATATTTTTGGCAACATGCTTTCCCGGGCGCCCAGGCTCAATCTCTATTACCGAGATGCTGATGGCATCTTTGGGTATTTGATTGCGTTCAAGACTGCTAGTTACCGATTTAGGTATATCCAGTACAGCAGCATTATTAGCGGCGGCGCTGAGGCTGACAAGCCAAAAGAGGGCCGCTATTAAAGTCGAGTAACGAAGAAAATATGAGCGCATTCCTCATAGGATAAACCCACCTTATTGGAAGGGGGTGAACTTCAATATTTAGGGTTCTATGTATTTCGATTTGTAGCGGGCAATAACTTGATTTTCCTGTACCAATAATTGAATAAACGCGCAGATCCTGTGCCTCAAATTGCCCTTTTCCTCAAGCTCAGAACAGGCCTGAATAAATGCCTTAGCGCTGAGTAGTTGGGCGCCACCTTTTACCTTATGAATCAGGCTGCTGAAGGTGTCCTCATCACATTGATTGCTTTCTAGTATCTCAAGAGTCTCATCATGGACTTTCTTGATTTCATCTAATACCACCAAAATATGATTTGGGTTATCTCTTAGCAGGCCTGCAAATGCATCAAATGAATATTCATCGGCGCCAACTTCCGAGATGATTTTTTCAGTCACTTCCTGAGTCGAGAAATAGCGAGTCAATTCGTTTTCTAGGGTCATGAGACTGAGTGGTTTGATGAGAACGCCATTCATACCGGCAGCAAAAAACTGGTGGCGTGAATCCAGCGCATAAATATCTGCGGTGACACCAATGATGATGAGATCGCGATGTCCTAGATCTCGAATTCGCTTAGCCAGTTCTGAGCCCTGCATTCCTGGAATGGATTGATCGGTTAATAAGAGATCGAAATTGGTCTGGGTAATCAAATCTAGAGCGGTATGCGCGTTATCGCAAACTGCCACTTCAATTCCCAGTGCCTCTAGTTGCAAGGAAATAATTTGTCTGCTAGCTGGGTGGTCTTCAACTACTAGGGCTCGTAAGGTGCGATTTGATTTGTTGTGACCTTTAGACACTAGCTTTCTTGACTGTGGCGCCTTGCCATTAGTCGGCGCTTGTTCAGGCGCAGCAATGCTAGTGCGAGGAAATGCCACGCAAAAATGAATATTGCTACCAAACCCTGGGGCGCTATCAAAAATATAGTTGACTGCCCATTGAGGTAACTAGGTGATTAGTAATGGTGAGTCCAAGACCAGTTCCCTTGTGCTGCTCGCTCGTACCCGGAATTTGTTCGAATGCTTGTAGAGCTAGCTCAATATTTTCGGATTCCATGCCTACGCCAGTATCGATGACTCGAAACTCAATCAACTGTCCCGCATGGTCATCTGCCAAAACGCTAATAGAGAAATAAATCTCTCCATGCTCAGTAAATTTGATGGCATTACTAATGAGGTTTTGTAGGATTTGCCGCAGTCGGAGTGCATCAATCATCAACACTTGGGCAATCCGAGGGTCTTTAGTGGTGTGAAGTGTGAGATTTTGGATTTGAGCAACGGTTGAAAATGCGGAATCGATATCGTCGATGAGGGTAATGAGGCAGCAAGGCTCTAAATTGAGAGTGAGCTTACCCGCTTCAATTTTGGAAAGATCTAAAACTTGATTAAGGATTCCTAGTAGCGACTCTGCTGATGAGTGGGCACTTTTGAGTAATGTTTTTTCATTATTCGGGAGTGGGCTTTTTAGCAACAGCTCCTGCACTCCCAAGATAGCATTCATTGGGGTACGAATTTCATGGCTCATCGTAGCCAGAAATGAAGACTTCGCAGCATTCGCTTTTTCGGCAAGCTCTTTAGAATTCATGAGTCTCTCAGTTTGATGAGTATGTAGTTGATTTTTTCTTTTTATGTACCAAAGTAACAAGGTTCCGCCCAGCAACGCTGCCAACGCTGAAATCCAGTTAAGTTGCGGGTTATTAGACTTGCTGCTGTATCCCCATGCCTCGTTTGTATGAAGGGCAAATATATTACGTGATTCCATGGGGTCTAAGTTATCCAGAAAGCCACCAAGAACAGCATGCAAAGCCTCGCTCTGATGGGCAATTAGCCAGCGGTATTCAAATGGCTCTCTGCTATATAAGCCATTTAATTGCAATTTCTGGCCGTTCACTTTCTGAATGATTTGTTGCGCAAGGCGCACTGGTAAGACTAGTGCTTCAATATCATTTTTGAGTAGATCAAAGATTAATTTTTCGGTGTGACTAGAAAGCCTGGATTGCGGATGGGCTGGAGATGGGGGATTTTCATAACCACGATCGAAGTAGGCAATATTGATTGGTTCGATGGGCGCATTTCTTTCTGAGCGCTTTGTCAGAATTGCATCATGACCCCAAAAAATTGCTTCTGATAGGGAGCCAAACCTTAGGTATTCATCATCTAGAGTTGGTGGATCAATAATGAAGTCGACTTCCCCGCTAGCGAGTTGTTGCAATCCTTCTTGATCGCTCTTGCGCCATTTAGGCAGAAATTCCTGCTTAGTAAAATCACTAAGCTTGCTCAAGATGCTATGAAAAACGCCGGCCTCACCATTCCCATTTAATTCTAGATAAGGCGCGTACTTTTCATGAATGCTAAAACGGACTACAGGATGGGCATCGACCCATCTTTGCTCGCCTGGGCTCAGCAAAGTGGCATAAGAATTGCTTATGACCCCATTGAATAGGATAAAAGCAATGCGAGTAATGGATCGACGCATATTGCTTTAGCTTTCGATGATGTTGTTCATGCGGCAGAACAAGATCAGGTCAGCAATATTATTAATCCCGAGTTTGTCAAAGACCCTGGTCTTGTAAGTGGCAACTGTCTTATTACTGATATGTAACATGTCAGATATCTGTTGATTGGTGTTGCCTTTGCCCAGATATTTCATGACCTGTAGCTCGCGATCCGAAATCAATGCAAGCTTATCGTTATCGCTTAATGAGCTATTACCATTTTTGCCATGAGTGAAAAAGTTATATCCTTGAGATATAGCTACGCAGGCAGCCAAAATGACATCCGCCCCTGCTGTTTTATTGACAAAGCCATGGCCACCTAATGAGCGCACTCTCCCGCCATAGACAGCTTCATCCATACTTGAGAGAACCAGTATGCGCACATCGGGGTACATGAGGCCGATACGGCGGATCACATCAAACCCATCGGTCTTGGGCATATCTAAATCTAGAATGACCATATTGGGATTTACTTCTTTCATTGACCTGAGGCACTCCTCTCCATTTTGAGCTTGCCCTGCAATCTCAAATAACAACTGGTCTTGCAACATACTTTTAAGAGCCATCAGCATTGCTGGATGGTCATCTACCAACATCACGCGTTTTCTCATTACTTGTCTCCGTTTTGGTTTGGGTGTTGATGAGGGTGCAGCGAAAAAATGGCTTTAGCGATACGGCTATCGTTTATTTGAAGCATTTGATGGCGACTGACCGGCGCCATCATTAGTCCCCCATATGCATGATCTGCAATGAGAGTTGATGCATTTTTTAAATCTTGTACTAAGCCAATGTTGGCCGCATAAATTTGTGTGGGTGAATATGGTGATTGTCTTAACTGGGATAGCGCATCACTGGCTAGATTGTGCTCACGAAGTGTGCTCATATCAATGTGCACGCCTTCTAATTGCATATCAGTGATCCAATGCAACTCTTCAGCACTGCCGCAGAAATTTAAGCAATGCAGCAAGACGCCCAATCTTCGTAAACGAAGCAAGCCTTCTTTACAAGCATCAACAGTGGCAGAGTCTGGGACGGATTGAATGCCAATCGCTACTAAGCCAACTGGTAGACGTGAGTTCAAAATCAATTCACTCATTGCATCTACATAGCTACTTGAGGCTAGGGCATGGGTTGGCATTGGCAAGATTCCAGGAATAAAGCGACCGCTGCGATACCAGTACGAAACGGTATCTAGACCCTCCATAAAGAGGCGCAGTAGTTGCATATCTGATGCGACGAGCAATGGTCTAAATAAGGATCCTGTCAGTTTTGTTCCCTTGCGGTTAAAAATGGGTTCATGGCTAATCGCTTGTCGCTTAGACCAGGATTGGTGTTCTTCGAGAGCTTGGCTACTAAGGCCAAGCCAGGGGTCGCCACAGGCGTCTCGTACTTCGTGGAAGGGTTTGTTCTTCCATGCCTTTACAAGCGTGTACAGCCGGGATTTCGGGCTCATCAGCATTCTCCAATCGGTGACTGTTCAGTCTAGGCAGGACGGATTGGAGCGGTAAGGGCTTTAGGCTGATTTATCTGTAGGAATCGCCCTACCAGCCTGTCCCCATTATAAAAAGAGGTCAAATGTAGGGGATAAGTGATTGTTGAAAATAAAACGTTTATTTATCAATGACTTATAAAAATATATACCACTATTTTTAAATAAATATGGTCGTTCAATATAAAAAAATAACTTAAAAGCTCATTTAATTTAAAAAATAAATTGGATATGCGGTGGTTCTTGAGTTGTGGCGGCCAAATAATTAGGTCTAAGAATCTGAATCACACGAAACCATTGGCTACTCTTTTTGTTGTATGTGCAACAGTTATAGATTGCAATAAAAGCGCAGGACTAATTTAAGAGTAATCGTTTGGGCTGGATATCGTTTGAGCGGCAAGATTATTTAGTGAAAACCTCAGTAGTCTATATTCGGCAATATGAGTATCCCCGTTGTCTTCAAGGAATATGTCTAGAAGATGAGGGATTGAAGAGTGAATATTTTTGCGGGTAAAGTAGTCTGAGAGGCTTGATCGAGTAAGTATCACCCAGAGAAAGTTCCAGATAAGAAGGTGCCTTTCAATTACTTCTGGTTTATGTGCCCTAATTGGCTTTTCATCTGATAGTGATTCTGAGCAATGACAGCAGAACCTCAAAGCAACTTTTCGTAACGTTGCAGGTATCTTTAAATTGGTTGAGTTACAGGTTTGCCTTCCATTGCAATGTTGACAACGAAATCTCATTGGTCGACCATGAACATGGCAGACCCTATAAAACTTTAGGCGCCATGAATATCTCCAATATGGCACTGACTCAGCCAAGCAGTCAGGGCAGAACGAGATAAACGGTTGAAACTTATTGTCTCGATTAAAAATAAAATTTAATTTCCTATTATTTCTATTGGAGATAAATTGAGTTGCCATTTTTGAGAGGCTATTCTTATCCACATCTATTCCATGAGTTATCTTTTTAAAAAATAGAGGGAGGTTAGATACATCAAGATCAACAGGCTTTAAGATTGCGAAAGCCTCGAACAATGCATGTTGTGGTAAGCGGTGTTCATGCCGTATCCTTGCAAACCAGGAGCTAGCCACTTCTTCCTCAAGAGGGGATGGAAGCCAAAGTAAAGTGGGTGAATCAGATGATATTTTTGCCATTAAATTTACTCAAATAATGAGAGTTGTTTAGATGAGTTTGAGTCTAATATTCTTGGAAGCTTGTCTAACTCAGAGACCTTGTCTAGCAGATGGTGGATTTTCTTAAATTCCACGTAATTTGCATCGTTTAAAACATCATTGAGTGATGTTTGATTAATATCAATCTCAAGTGGGCTGGAGAAATTATGATTAAGCGCGTAATTTATCCTGCTTATGGAGTGATTAATTAATTCTATTGTTGAATTAGTGCATGGAATTTGCTTTCCTTGGGTGCGTCTTGAAAATTTACTTTGATCATGTAGCCCAAAACTCCAAACTAGTCTCATAAAGATGTCTAAAGATAGGCTATCGAATAATTGAAATAAAAAAGTATTTGAAATTGAGCAAGGGATATCTCCTGCAAACTTGTGGCTGATAACTTTAGATACTAGAAGTTGAGATTCACTGGCGGGGATACTTTTAACACTGTCGCTAAAGAGTGGTTTCCCGCATTTGCAGAGAGATAAATCATTTCTAGCCCAGCTTAGCGGTTTATTGCAGGAGGGGCAGTGATCTATGAGGCTGATTTTATGTGCTATGCAGGCTGTATAGAGTGTTAAATCCCATGCTAGTTGTGCATAGCTGTTTTCTTTAAGGCATAAGTGACAGACTTGAGGAGATCTTTGTCTTATTAGATAAGGTTTTTTAAAGATTAGGCCGTTTAGCTTTGTGTGACATTGCCCATATATTTTGTAATTTTCTGCGGTCACCCGCATTATGTTTTTCGACATTACCCCAAAAAGAGGGGCAATCTTGGTGGTGGCATCTATGGTGAGATAAGGATATGGGTATAGATCAATGTGGCGTAGTAACTCATAGTAGCCAACATGATTTTTACTGGCCATCCGCAGAACATAACCGGGACCAGATTCTCCCGGTAGCAGTCCATCTTGAATTGGAAAGGTTGCAAACGGGAACAACTCTGTCCGCAATGGAAACCTAGAATGGGTTAACGCGCGCATGAGCATTTCCGTAGTATTTCTTAAATGCTAATTTCAGGTGCTCAACTGTGAGAACGCTTACATTTTCAATTTCAGCCATTTCAACGGACATGATGATGAAATCCGTTAGACGCCGTAAGTTTCCTCCAATGCCTTCAAATATTTCTTTATGTTTGTGTCGAATAATATTTATGTCCATGGCGCTGCATTGTTGGGTATAGCCGTTTAAAAATCCCATTAGGGACGATTCTGTTTGAAATTCAGCAAGATAAAACCGAGTGGCAAACCGAGTGCTTAGTTGCCCATCTCCCAAAGCGCCATCAAACAATAGCGAAATATCTTTCGTCCCCGATAACACGGTCGTAATTCCCGTCCTAGTCGAAATATTTTTAACAGCGTCAAGCACTCGTATCCTAAGCTCATCTTTGGACTGTTTGACTACTTGCTGGGATTCATCTATGAACATTGCTATGTATTTTTCACGTTCAATTTGATCTACAACCCGATCTTCCAAAATTCCATCACGAGTTGAGCGTGAGGTAATCTTCAAAACATAATTGCTTTGTCTTAGAATTGATGAATAAAGACTTTTGGGGGTTGGTATAGAGTCGGCAAATGTGATGTTAAGCACCCTTCCAAGGGGCGCACCATTTGTACCTGTTTCAATAGCATTTTTAAGTGAGTCTAAAAGGGTAGATTTACCCGTTCCCCCATGCCCATGAATTAAGACACCGCTGTTAGGCCGCGCAGTTGCAAGAGCATTTTTTAAGATATCTAAAGTGCCATGGAAGGCCTCTTCAAACAGGGGGTGTCTTAATCGTATGCTACGTAATTGAAGTGAGGCTAAATTATTGTTAGGGTTCATAGGGAATTTACATACCGGCAATAAATTTAGAGTGGTGCATACACAACCGCGTCAATAAGGGGGTCAATAGTTTCTGTAGCAGTATTAACGACTGCATAATTGGCGGTAAGGGCTTCAATCTCCGTAATGGGATTCATTTTTTGAGTAGGCGGTGGCAACATGGGAGGGGTGTCTGGCTTGCCGTGCGGATTATCTTGATCGACCTGTCTGCGCCTAGCGTCCTTTTTCGCTTCATTTAATTTTCTTTTGCTAGAAGATAGAAATTGGTCTTGCCATGCGCCAAAGCCATATATCGCCTCAAGATGCCTCTGAAGTGCACCACTTTCAATGTTCGTTTGGCGACGAGCTTTACGTTCTGATTTCACCCAGAAAAGACTTTTTCCTGCCAGGTCTTCCCGCACTGCCGGAACGGTAATCCAATTTTGAGTTTTTTTATTCAAGACAAAAATACTGCCCATGTCATTAGGGTCAAATCTAACCTCAGTTTTGAATTTCGGACTAATTTGATAGGTGAGGTCGCGCAACTCAGGGCTGCGATAGTTAATTGTAAGAAGGGTGATGCCGTTGTTATCTACCTGGCATTGCTTGGGAACGGATAGGTCTCTCCTAAACTCTTCAGTCATCATTGGGTAGACAGGAACTGTGCCTTTAAGCTTTTCCATTTCCTCTATCAGAATATCTCTTGGAGACATTAAACTGCGCTCAGGAATTGAAACGTTGTGCACGTCAACTACCCATTTGAAGACCCAGGCAATAAAATCGTCAAATGCAATGGTTGCATCCTTCAGGGGGTTATAGCCTGGAATGGAAACCTCACCTGGTTTAAGTGGTCTTCCTCGCTGAGGCAGTGCGTCCGAGTAACGTTTCATCAAATTCTCAACACCACCCTTCATTACTGGTGTTCGAACTGCGCCACGTTCTGGATTGATGCCTAAGTTTTTAGATATCGCATAAAAGATTGCGGAGCGTTGTGACGGCGCGTTGTCGATACGCATATAGAGGGGTTTAACTGGTAAAGAAAACCAGTCATTTTGAAGATTAAATTCTTTTAATAAGCTTGTTTTATCTCGGTAAGCAAATTCGATGACTTTACTGAATCGCCCAATGTTTTCGCCATCAAAACTTACCCATGTAGACAAGATGTAGCCAGAGAATGAGTCAATTAAGAATGTTATGACGGGCCTGCCGATAATATTTCCATGTTTCGAGTCGTAGACATATACATCCGATACCGTATGGTCTAGTTCAACATATTGGAATGCATGTTCTGGGTAACCGCCCCCAATTGAGTGCTGCCATTTTTTCTTAACCAATTCCTTTGGCAGGCGCAAACGATCGCGTTCATAAGGTGTAAAACTTAGAATTAATCTTTTAATGGTGGCGATACTGATATAGGGGCACCTCAAGAGCGCGAGCGGGGGATTTCCGGTATAGGTAAACGGATCTTTTTCAGGAAATATTTCTTTAAATTCTGATAGCGGTAAGTTATTCACGCGCACATTTACTTCTATGGCACAAGCCTGCGTTGTTTTTCTCGTTATATTTTTTTTATTATTTTTTTGAATGAAGTAATGATGTTTTAAGACCTCAAATGCCATTTTTATTAACGAAGGATGTGATCGATATCGCCCTTTCGGACGTAATGCATGACCAGAAATTAAATCAGCAGCATCTTCCCGCGGTTGATATTGAAGCATCCAAAGTCTGACGCTTGATGGACTTGGTTTTTTTGGCTCACATAGAAAGGGTTTCATTCTATGGAGTTCATCTCGCAATTCAGAAAAATTATTTCCGCTAATATTTTTTGCAATTAAATGACCACAATAAAATAACCGCCTCTCATGAGCAAACTTTTGCTTTGGATTTAGTTCGATAGTTGAGTAATTATTGTGAAGTGGTATGTCTGAAGTGAAGTCATCGATTAGCCCTGTCTGTATCACCGCGTAAGACTTATTGGTCACATTGAGATAGACATCTTCTCGGGTGCTGTCCCAGATTTCTCCGGTTGTCATGTTTGTAAAATAAACACGAGTCTCTAAGCTCGAATTAACAAATTCTTTATTAAATTCATGGACGGCATTTTCAAATAAAAATGAAAATCCCTTTTGAACTGAAAAATAATTTCTCATATCAGTAAGCTGCTGACGAATAAATCATTGAGCCATCTTCATACTCAAGCGCATCATTAAGGCGCAAGTGACGGCTTGCTACGAGCTTTAAAACCAATATCTTTGGAAGGCCTGTAATTCTCATGAAAAAATCAAAGGTAATTCCATCTGTGTATTTGGATACCTCTTCTATAGTCAATAAAATATCTTCTGAATTGAATTCAAGACGAGCACAAAATGCAATGTATTCGGCCCTTTTATGCATATTTCCTGCGCGAAATTGCAGTTCTGTTTGAACTTCAAAGGTAACGTTTAGGGCTTCACAAATAGATTGGGCTTGCTCAAATAATTGTGGCCAAGGTGCTTTAAGGGTAAATTTATGGGGTTTTACCTCTACTATTGTTAGTCGCCCATTCTTGATTACTAAAAAATCAGGGGTGTATGTTGATCCATTAGAAAGCGTTAGGGTCGCTCTCTGGTGATATATGGCAGATACACTAGGATCAAGGGCGGTTACTAAAACAAAGTCAGCCTCGAAACTTGACTCTGTATTGATCCAATCAACATCAAGAGCATCAAAATGGTATGCAGTGGTTTTTAAGTGCGGGGCATTCTTCTTGCCGCCTACTTGTCGAATAGGGTTTTCATGAATAATTAATGCCCCATTATTAAATTTTTTACATAGTGTTTTTAGTGCCAAATTTTCTTCGGTTAATCTAGGTAAGTGTTGCTGCATTGCATCTCCAGTGATTGATCTGAACCGTCAAAAGGCATCAATTGAATGCATTTCTCCCGCGTCGGCTCAAATAAGCTTCAAATAAATTGACTTTGTTTTGGGGTTTGGAGATACTGTGAGTTCGAACAGCAGCAGATCCAAGCATCAAAAAAGTCAGATAGACCTTCAGGTTGATTCTGGCTTTTTTACATTTTTAGCTCCCTATCTCTTCTATGTTGTCTGAGGGCTTTTGTGTGAGGCTTATCTGCCACTGAACTAAATCGCTAGTGAGCCCATACCAATCCCTCCTTTTGGGGATCTTAAAGATTTTGATTGGAATTTCATTCCTTTCATTGGCTAAGCGAAAGGCGCCATAGGATTTAAACCCCAGCGCTAGGTAGAGGTCTTTGCCGCCCACCATGGAGCCGTATCGATCCATTAAATCATTAAATAAATTGCGCTCAGTTGTCGCCATTTCAATCCCTTTTAGGTTGGGGCTAGTGTGCCCTTGATCTAAAATGAAATAAAGGTTCATTAAATAAATATTCAAGTCACCCCATTTCTAATGCCAAAAAAAGCAGGTGGACAACCTAAAACCTCTTATGAAAAGGCCCGCATCCAGATTTGGTATGAAGAAATTAAAAGTAGGGGCAATCCAAAAGATGGTCGATTAGACAAGCTCTTTGTTTGGCGTTCCCCTCCTTTAAAGGGAGATCTACAGCCTAAAATCTTTGCCAATATTAGGAAGTACCACAGATACCCTAAGGGTCTAGATCCCCGCTGGAAAGATATTAATGAAATAGTTTTAGCTGTTGAAAGTGATTCGCAATTTCAAGGTACTGAAGATCTCTTTAATGCAGATCTCTGGGATTTGTTAGAAATCAAGTCCATTACGGAAGCGCAAATTTATGAGCGCATCGATCGAGTGCTTATTCAAAATGATCTAGAGCGTAGGCCCGGAAAAGATATTCCTGGATATAAGCAAGCGATAATGATTACTAGATTTTCATCGAGCTTTCATGAAACATTTCAATGGTCGATGGAAGGAATTTCTCCGCTAACAAGGGGATATTTAGAGCTTCTTCACGGTATGCATATGAAAACTATGAAATACACACTACCCATGGATGCTTTTCCAGTTAACAGCCAATTTCTAGAAAAATATTTAATTCTTAAGCTAGGTGATTTTGGGAGGGAGTGTTATGTGGATTTAATAAAAAAAGTCGACGATATTGAGATACTCAAAAATCAGAAAGAGGGGGATAGCTCCTTCAAACGTAGGTGGGCAATTACATGGCCAATTTGCAAAGCCGGGCAGATACCGGTTTTAGGTTCGTACTAGGGTGGAAAGAGCCACCCATTGAAATCCAGTAGGGTGTCATAACCCATATTCGTCTTCTTCTTAACCTATTGCGGACATTCAAAAGAGACTATTTTTAGGGGTTTGACCGACAGAGATCGGCCTTGATTTCAACCCGTCGATGCAACACACTACAAACTGCGTAAGCGCAAGGAGTGTTGCTCATGAAACAACGACCTCGAATCTATTACACAGCCACCCAGAAGGATTTAATGTGGGAGCGCTGGAAAAAGGGAGATTCTCTCCAGCAGATTGCCCAGTTATTTGATCGCAATCATTCGTCCATACAAGGCATCTTTGTGCAAACTGGCGGCATTAGACCGCCACCCCGAACTCGATCCAAACTAGCGCTGACCTTAGATGAACGGGAAGCCATCTCACGCGGCCTAGCAAGCGGACAATCCATGAGATCAATTGCTACTGAGTTAGGTAGATCACCTTCCACGATTAGTCGTGAGATTAGCCGCAATGGCGGTCCAAAGAGCTATCGAGCCAATCAATCAGACCAGTCTGCTTGGGATCGGGCACATCGCCCTCAGACTTGTAAACTAGTCTTGAATAAAACCTTAGCGCATCTGGTGGCAGATAAACTGCAGCACCACTGGTCACCACAACAGATTGCCGGATGGCTAAAAGAGACTTATCCAGATCAGGAGGACCATCAGGTGTCACACGAAACGATCTACCTTAGCCTCTTCATCCAAGCCCGCGGAGCCTTAAAGAAAGAGCTCACACAGCATTTACGACGCACCCGCATCATGCGCCGCTCACGGCATCACACGCTGAAGGATGCAGGGCTTGGAAAAATTAAGGATGCAGTCTCGATCAGAGAGCGGCCAGCCGAAGCAGAAGATAGAGCTGTTCCCGGCCATTGGGAGGGTGATCTTTTATATGGGGATGCCAATAGTCAGATCGCAACTCTCGTAGAGCGCCAGACTCGCTATGTGATGCTAGTCAAGGTGGCTCGTAAAGACAGTGAGACGGTGGTCAATGCACTCATCAAGCATGCCCGCAAGTTACCGCAAGAGCTCTACAAATCCTTAACTTGGGATCGGGGTAAAGAAATGTCTGAACACAAACGCTTTACTCTAGCTACCGATGTGCAAGTGTATTTTTGTGATCCTCAGCATCCTTGGCAACGAGGCTCCAATGAAAATACCAATGGGCTATTAAGACTGTACTTCCCAAAAGGAATGAGCTTAGCCAATTACTCCCAAGCCAAACTCAATGCCGTAGCAAGGCAATTAAATGAACGCCCTAGAAAAACACTAAACTATCAAACACCGGCAGAACGTTTTGCCCTAACCGTTGCATCGACGGGTTGAAATCAAGGCCAATAGAAGTCGGTAGAGCAGAGGATTGAAAATCCTTGTGTCGGTGGTTCGATTCCGCCCCGGGCCACCAAGAAACACCAAAACCACCTTCGGGTGGTTTTTTCATTTGGGGTGACAGTGTTCGCCGCTTTAGAACTTTGTCTGTCGCTGTCGTTTTAAACGACAAAACTACAACAATTTAATACCAAAGTTTTTCATTAAAAACGCAAATAATCCAAAACAAATTACTGTTGCCAGTACACAGGTTCCCAAGGTTAACCAAAAGCCTAACTTAGGCAGCAAGTATGGAAATAGTAAAAACATTGGTAGCGTAGGAATTACATACCAAAAAGTGTAATAGGCGTGGTTCGCTATTTTCTCTTCGGGTTGATTCTCAATGTAGAGCCAAGTCAAAGTAAGCAATGTCATTAAAGGGAGTGCGGCAATAAACCCACCCAACTTATCGCTTCGTTTTGCCACTTCAGAAATGAATACAACCATTCCGGCTGTCAGTAAGTATTTGGTGATTAACCAAGACATCAAGGCCTCCTAATGGTTTAGGGTAAATAATGGCGAAAAATTTATCATCTTCTAAGCAACGCATTGCCTAAACATTAAGTTTAAAATGGTGCTACATTAATCATTATGTTGAGAAAGATATTTTTAATTTCGCTGGTATCGCTTTTGCCAGTCCAGGCATGGGCGCGATCCTGTCAACGAATCAACCGCTCACCCCTTTCACCCCAACCGGCGCACGACGCCCAACCACCGGAGACCCCAGAAATGAACCAACAACCCACCTCGCTCCCCCGGCGCCACCTGCTGGCCGGCAGCGGCGCTGCTTTGGCTGCCGTTGGTCTGGCCAGCTTTGGCCGCACCGCAGCCGCTGCTGGTGAGACCGCGCCCGTCGCCTTGGCCGGTGCTGCCAAGCCTCTGCCAGCGTACGTGGGCTGGAAGGACCCGGCCAGCCTGATCGTGCACAGCAGCACCACCATTGAGACCAAGCGCAGTGTGTTCGGCACCAGCGTAATCACGCCGTCCGAGCAGCTCTACATCCGCAACAACCTGCCCGCGCCCGACGCCTCGATCCTGGGCAACCGCGATGCCTGGGAGATCAACATCGAGGGGGTGAAGAACCCGCGCAAACTCACGCTGGGCGACCTCAAGCGCATAGGCATCGAGACCACGGCGATGGTGTTGCAATGCTCTGGCAACGGACGCGGCTACTTCCCCAACAAGCCCAGTGGAACGCCTTGGCAAGTGGGCGCAGCAGGCTGTGTGGTGTGGAGCGGTGTGCCGGTGCGCTGGGTGGTGGATGCCCTGGGCGGCGTGGAGGCCGGCATGGCCTACCTCACCGGCACAGGCGGCGAAAAACTCCCCGATGGACTGGACCCCAAGAGCGTGATCGTGGAACGCTCGGTGCCTGCTGCCGCACTCGCCGATGCCCTGCTGGCCTGGGAAATGAACGGTGTGCCGATTTCGCTGGCCCACGGCGGCCCACTGCGCTTGATCGTGCCGGGTTACACGGGCGTGAACAACATCAAGTACGTCAAACGCCTGGCCTTCACCGCTCAGGAGACCGACGCACGCATCATGTCGCACGGCTACCGCATTTCACCGCCCGGCGCGAAGGGCGACCCGTCGCAGCCATCGGTGCAGGAAATGACGGTGAAGTCGTGGATCAACGGTCCCGGCACGGACGGCGCCCCGCTTAAAGCGGGTGACACACAGATCCATGGCGTGGCGTTTGGCGGCATGAACGCGGTGGCCAAGGTCGAGGTTTCTCTGGACGGCGGAAAAACCTGGCAGCTCGCGCGCATGGTGGGGCCCGACCTCGGCCGCTTTGCGTGGCGGCAGTTTGTTTTTGCGGCGCGCCTGCCGGCGGGCCAGTTCACCCTGGCGAGCCGAGCCACCGACACCGCAGGCAACGTGCAGCCCGAACAACGCATGGAAAACGCGGGCGGCTACAACAACACCAGCTGGGCCGACCACGCCGTGAAAGTGAGCGTGGCATGAAGCGCACAATCCAAAAACACGCGTTGGTCGCTGCCCTGTGGTCGTTGGCATTCACAGTGCTGCCCGTGCACGCCGCCGACGATGCCGCGCAACTTCAACAAGGCAAGGTGTTGTTCGGCCAAGGCGCGGTGCCTGCCTGCGCCCTGTGCCATGCGCTCAAGGACGCGGGAGCCGAAGGCGCCGTGGGCCCCAGCCTGGACGAGCTCAAGCCCGATGCCAAGCGCGTGGCCACCGCGCTGCGCAACGGCATTGGGCAGATGCCGTCCTACAACGGCAAACTCAGTGATGCGCAAATTGCCGCCCTGGCGGCCTACGTGGCCAAGGCTTCGGGTGGATCAAAGTGATGGCTGGTTGGCCACAGCGCTGTTGCGCCAACTGACAAAAAGGACGGGATCACCTGCAAACAGCGATCCCGACTGAGTGGCTGACCCAGGGCGGGTCAGCCACTCACCATCACTTGCCTGGTTTGATGTCGGGGACCACCATCCAGCCAGCCCCCATCATCACAACCGCCGGGAACTTCTCGCCGGCCTAAGTCTTGCCCAGCATGGCCTTGTGCTCGCGGTAAGCCATCAACGCTGGCGACACGCCCAGGTGATTGATCGCACCATGCTTGATGCTGCTGCAGTCTTGCTCGTCGAGCTTGCAGATCTCTGCACGCTGTTGTCAACTCTCTAGCAATGTCAACTGCGCGCCTGAAACCTGTCTCTGCGCATTACCACGATGCATGAATAGGAGTGATCGCAATCCGGCACGCCAAGGGCATTCACGTTGAAAACTCGAACGGCAGCAACCGCTGCGGAGCAGACCTTAAAAGTTAGAGTGGACTTGGGTTCAAATCCAGAAATAGTAAATGCATCATATTGGTGCAATTAAGCTGTTAAGTTCTTACCGCGCATTCCCTCTCATTTACTTTTAATTACTAAGTAGTCGAAATAGCAAGTTCGCAAGTAGTCAACTATCCACCACCAAGAACTTCAAAATGACTGCTTAGGTAGCCATTTTTCTTTTCTAGTCTTAGTGTTTACTGTTGCCTACAGTAATTGACGCTTTCGGACTTTGCTTACCGCTGTCTATTTGCTCTAACTCTGCCTAACCGTGCCAACCATCTAGGGTAGATACTTGCAATGTCGTTTAAAACGACATTTCTGTTGATGCTCAAGGGTTAGTCCTGAGTATTTTCCATCCTAGTTTGAGCTAAATTGAATTGTCACAGCAAAAGTCCATTCAAGATTGCTATCGGCTGGAAGAGACACTAACCACCTTCGGGTGTTTTTTTAATGCGTAGCCCCTTAGTTTTACTCGCGCCATACGCCAAACATCAATTGCCAGTAGAGTACTAGGGTAACTTTAAAAGGAGATCTAAATGAATCGTATTAAGAGCGTATTAATTGGTTTGATTGCTGCTGCTACATTGGCCGCATGTGCGTCGATGACGGGCGGAGCCATGGCGCCATATACCAAAGTAAATGATGGCATGTTAGTAGGCAGTAATAATATGACCCTGTATACCTTTGCCAAAGATGCGGCTGGTTCAGGAAAGTCGATGTGTAATGGCCCATGTGCCACCAACTGGCCCCCACTCTTGGTTGATGGTGGTCCAGCAGTGTCCGGCGATTATTCTGTAATTACTCGTGATGATGGCAAGAAGCAATTAGCATACAAAGGAATGCCTCTGTATTTCTGGGCTAAAGATACCAAACCAGGAGATAAAACTGGTGATGGCTTCTTAAATGGCGCTTGGAAAATTGTGAAGATGTAATAGTAGCAAGCAGGATTAGGCATCATGGGCCTTGGTCGATTCCGCCCCGGGCCTCCAAGAAACACCTAAACCACCTTCGGGTGGTTTTTGTTTGGAGAATTGCGTATGGGGCGCCTGATTAAGAAGTGTCCTTTAAAAGGACATGTCAATTACGCATCCCTGCGTCAGTCGATGTCGTTTTAAACGACATTACACATATATACGCATATGCGTATATATAGAAATCTTACTTTCTTTGATTAAGTTTTCCCGAGCTCCATATGTCAAATTGCCGTTGAGCTTCAGCAGTGATGCCATCAATAGAGTCTTGGGGTAATTGCTTAAGGCATTCAGCTAACGCTTCGGGGCTGGGTTTTTCAGCAGGCTTGGTCTTCTTAATTTCTTGCGGCGATTTGCCATCCCAAGCAAATGGATTGCCAAACGCTGGTGTATCGGGCAGGCAATCATCTCTATAGACTGGCGCATCATTTGTAGCAAATGGCGTAAATGAAATCGTTCTTTCAAAGATGAGTGATTTGCCTGTTGGTGTAGGTGGCAGAGCTGGCATAGACTTCATTGCCTTTCTAGCTAATTGCTCCGCTTTATCGGAAGTTTTCCAAAGCGTTTCTACTTTAGTAACAGTTCCATTTGGAGCAATTTCAATGCTGAATCTCACATGTCCTTGGTCTGGAGACCCTGCTCCAAAAATCAAGAAAATTAATGACTATGGGCAAACATTAGTTGTGGATGATGAAAAAAACATTCATGCCAAATATTTCTTTAGTGCTGATAAAAGACAAAATAAAGGCTTATTAATTCCTGTTGCCGCGCAAGTGGAGAACTTAACAATAGCTAAGTGGGAAAGAATTTCTATTCAGGGCAAGCTTGAGAGAAAGTTTAATCAAAAGGGATGGTTCAAGTGTCTTCAGGACTCACAAGGTTTTTATACGGAAATTGTTTTTGGTGAGCCGATAAAATACGAAATATGGATTAAATTAGTTGAAGATGGAGATGTATTTTTCGATAGCGGGATGTACGAGGGAAATGCTAGACCATATTCTCAGTGGCGAGCTTCAAACACGTTTTGGAATAAATTAATTACTAGCCGATACTAGGTTGCCCATACATTTTATTGAAAATAAACTTGCTGTATGAGCTCAAAACTTTTACAGCAAGTCGATGTCTAAAGACGTAGTCACTAAACTTACAAATCTAGAAGTTCTCCCCTCACCTCAGCATAAATCTCAATCCACAGTCTTAGGCCAACTTAAATACGCAGAGCCTACAGAGCTTTATTTACGTGACGGTGACGTAGTACTCTTTCGCAGACCAAATAGCCCTCTCTGGCAATGTCGTTTTAAACGACATGACAACACATGGGACAGAGTCTCAACTGAACTGCTGTCAATTTAGGTCCACTACTTGAGAGAGTTTTTCTATAGTAAATCATTGCAGCAAAATTGGTTGATTCTGGATGATTTTGGGTATTTGT